>NZ_CP146350.1:0-661250 GCF_037055355.1 Streptomyces sp. DG1A-41
CGCGGACTCGACATCCCGCCCGGCGGCATTCCCTTCAACGGCCTCCGCGGACAGGTACACGCCGCATGCGGCACGGGAAAAACCATCATTGCTGCCGCGTCGGCAAAACGGCTTGTGCCCAAGGGGCGCATTCTTGTGCTGGTGCCGACGCTGGACCTGCTGGCGCAGACGGTGAAGGCGTGGCACGAGGCCGGGCACAAAGGGCCGGCCGTGGCGGTGTGTTCGCTCCAGGACGACCCCGAGCTGTGGAACCTCAAGGTGCGCTCCACCACCAACCCCGTGCAGCTGGCCCTGTGGCACGGCACGGGACCCGTGACCATCTACGCCACGTACGCGTCCCTGCCCGTCCTGGCGGAGGCCTTCGAGGGCGCCTACGGCCAGAAGCTTTCCCCGGTGGACCTCGCGTGCGTGGACGAGGCCCACAGGACAAGTGGGTCGATGGGGAAGGCGTGGGCGGACATCCACGACCAGACCGTCATCCCGGCATACCGGCGGCTGTACCTGACGGCCACGCCGCGGATCTGGGAGGAGCGGCCCAACCGGGAGGTTGCCGAGGGGGTACGTGACCCGCTGCCGCGGGAGATGGCGGCTTCCATGGACGACGAGAAGATCTTCGGGCCCGTGCTCTACAAGCTGTCGCTGGCATCGGCCGTCTCGCGTGGTCTTCTGGCTCGGTACCAGATCATCGTCCTGGAGCTCCAGGACCCGGTCCTCACGCCCGAGCGGCTCTATGGCGAGGACCGGTACACCGAGGAAGTCCGCGGGCAACGACTCGGGGCCCTCCAGGCCGCGCTCCTGCACACGATGGCGCAGCACGGGCTCCAGACGTGCATCACCTTCCACCACCGGACGATCGAGGCGCAGGCATACGCGGAGGGGCTTCAGCGGGTGGCTGCCAAGCTGCACGCTGACCAGCCGGAGAAGTACCCGAAGCGGATCTGGGCCAACTGGCTGTGCGGCGAGCACGCCCCGGAGCGCCGGCGGGAGGTGTTGGGCTCGTTCGGGTCCACCGCGCAGCGGGCCGTGCTCTCCAACTGTCGCGTCCTGGGCGAGGGCGTCGACATCCGGGCCGTGGACTGTGTGGCCCTGCTGGACCCCAAGGGCGCGCCGCACGACATCGTCCAGGCCATCGGCCGGGCGCTGCGGCAAAAGCCCGGACAGGGAAAGCTCGCTTCTCTGATCGTGCCGGTATTTCTCCAGCCCGGAGAACAGCCCGAGGAAATGTTCACCTCGGGATCGTATCGGAATTTGGTGAAGGTATTGGAGGGTCTGCGGGCTCATGATGAAGAGGCGGTGGAATTGCTCGCTATTCCGCAGGAGCCGCAGAAGGACGTGGTGCAGCCGTCCGCCTTCATCGGCCCGGAGCCAGAGGAAGGCGAGGAAGAATCCCGCCTGCTGCTCCGCTTCGCCGCTCCCCGTGACCCGGTGATGGTCGCAAACTGGGTGTCGTTCAACGTGATCGACACCGAACGCCAGGACTGGGCACGCGGCTGGGCCGCGCTCAAGCGGTTCACCGAACGCGAGGGCCACGCCCGCGTCCCCTACGGCCACAAGGAGCCCCCCGGCCCGCACCCCCTTGGGCAATGGGTCGCCGAACAGCGAAGGGCCTACGGGACCGGGCAGATGACCGGCCAACGCGCCCGACGGCTGGAGAAACTCGGCATGGTGTGGAGCCTGGCGGATGAGCGGTTCCAGGAGAACCTGGAAGCGGCCCGCGCCTACTACGAGATGCACTGGACCCTGTGCGCACCGAGGTCGGCGACAGCGCTGGACAGGCCGGTGGGGCAATGGCTGTCCAACCTTCGGCGGCCCGGTGCTCTGGACGGTCACCCGGAGTGGGAGCAGGCGCTCAAGGAGCTCGACCCGGACTGGAACCCGGCGTGGCCGGCGGACTGGCAGCGCAACTACGCCGCGCTGCGGGAGCTACTGCGCGACGAGGACCAGGCCGACGTCCTACCCGGCGTCACCGTCCACGGGATGGACGTCGGACGGTTTGTCCAGAGGAACCGTCAGCACACGGTGTGGACCGGGCTCACGGACGAGCAACGCGAGCGCCTCGAGCAACTCGGCATCACCCCGCTGCCACCGGAGCAGGACACACCCGCCAAGGCCCCCAAGACGGCCTCTGGCACCTTCGAACGAAGCATCGCAGCCCTCGCCCAGTACAAAGCCCGCACGGGCTCCGTAGGGCCCATCAGCCGCTCCCACATCGAAGTCCTGCCCGATGGCACAGAGGTCCGACTAGGGGTGTTCCTGAGTAACAGCAAGAGCAGGCGCGCCAAGCTCACCCCCGACAAACTCCAGCAGCTGGCGGAGCTCGGGTTGGAGTGGGCGGCGGTGTAGCCGTGTGGAAGGCTGCATCAGGGGCCGTGCCGGACGCAGCCGGCACGGCCCCCCTGCGCGGTACGCGGCCTTGCCCGCGCGGTATGAGGCCGGGCGGGGCCGGCGCCCGGCTTCTGCCCGCAGGGACCGGTCTCCCGGCGCCGACTACTCGGCGACCGGGGGACAGTAGCGCCGCTTGTCGCTTGTCGCGGCGCAGGTCAGGGCCGGGTCTCGCGCGGCGAACTGCCCGCGCTGTGCGGATGGCTGGGGAGCCTGCCGCTCCGGCCCCTGCTCAGGCTGCTCAAGGTCGCCGTAGCGCCACCCAAACGGTGCACCCACCGTGCGGTGGCCGGTGCCCTCTGCAGAAGGTGACTCATGACCAATGACCGCAGGGAAGGCAGCCGAACATGAGTGATGACTGGGACGCTTTGACCGTTGACCAAGCCATTGCCAGGCTGCAGCAGCTCAAGAATAAATACGGTGGATACAAGCCATTGCATATCCCTGCGGACCCCTCGACTGCTGACGGCGATGGCTCGTACCCGGCCTCGCAAATCGCGTACACCTACAACGGGATTACGGTCCTCTCCGGTCCTCCCGTCGAGGACGTTGAGCCCAGCGCTGAGTAGTGCTGTACAGAAAGTGCCGCTGAGCCCGCCGTCGTAGGTGACCCCGGGCGCACCGGACAGCAGAGCGCGGGACCGTGTGGCGTGGGGTTGCCGACGCCGCACGGCCCGATCAGACAACCGCAGTAGTGGGCGAGGACTGGGGCACCTGCAGCACGTCTCCGGGGGCGCCAGGCGAAGCGCTTCAGGTCCCAGGTAAAGGGGCCGACGTAGGCCTCGTCGAAGTCGTTG
Source organism: Streptomyces sp. DG1A-41 (assembly GCF_037055355.1). Classification (GTDB taxonomy): domain Bacteria; phylum Actinomycetota; class Actinomycetes; order Streptomycetales; family Streptomycetaceae; genus Streptomyces. The sequence continues at coordinate 3,180 of NZ_CP146350.1, forward strand.
ACGTTGAAGATCAGGCGGCCGTTGGCGTCCATGTACGTGCCGAAGTTCTCCGCGTGCAGGTCGCCGTGGATCCACACGCGCGAGGTGCGCTCGTCCAGGAACGGCCCGCCCCGCTTTTCTTGATCCAGATCGTGGTAGAAGAGGCACGCCGTGCCCCGGTAGAACGCGAAGGCCGAGGCCGCCATCTTCCGGAACTTCACGCGGAACGCGGCCGGGCCGGCGGGGAGGACCGGCAGGCCATGCAGGCCAAGCAGTCCGACGACGGAACACCCCCGCATCGGCGGGGAGGACGCTGTCTTCGCCCGGGTCGACTCGGTGGCGGGCGGAACACCCCCGCGTCGGCGGGGAGGACCCTTCCTGACCTGCACTTTAGGAGGGGCTTTGCATTTCCTTTACCTTTGGAGCAGCGGTCATGCGGATCAGGGTAAGGCCGTCGAAGTCGACGGGGATCCGGCGGCGGGTTCCTGCGGTGCGGATGGCGTAGCCCTGTTCTGTGGCGGCGGGGTGGACGAGGATGGCGGCGCCGTTGCCCACGACTTCGGTGACGGCGTGCCAGAGTTCATCGCGGACGCGGGCCGAGACGCTGCCGACGAAGATGCCGGGCACTACGTCGCTAATCCATCGGCTGAGGGCGCCGCGTAGGTGGTCGGGGACTGCGGTTGTGGCGATGACGACCATGGAGGGCATCAGGTGCCTCCGTTGGCGTAGTTGACGCCTGCTGGGAGGACTCCGGTTTTGGGGTCCCAGAGGTGGACCATCTGCACGTCATGCCGTTCGGAGCGTTCCTCGTCGGTGTCGTCGCCGGCTGTGGTCGCCTGGGTATGGGGCGGGGTCAGTAGGGACTGGACGTCCTGGACGATGCGGGGCAGGAGGCGTAGGAGTCGGAGGTTTTCGCGGAAGCGGCGGCGGGCTTCTTGTTCGGGGTTGTCGGAGTTGTGGAGGGCGAAGGCGAGGGGGAGTGTGATGTCGGCTTTGTAGAGGTCGGCAATGTCGTAGACGAAGGCGTGCTGGGTGCCGGTGTGGACGTAGCCGAGGGCTGGGGAGAGTCCGAGGGCGAGCAGGGTGGCGTGGACGACGCCGTACAGGCAGGTGTTGGCTGCGGACAGGGCGAGGTTGACGGGGTCCTGGGTGTCCCATTGGTCGGGCCGGTAGTTGCGGCGGAAGCGTCCGATGCCGTGCTGCTGCGCGAGGATCTTGTAGAAGGCTTTCATGCGCTGGCCTTCCATGCCGCGGAGCTGGTCCAGGGTGATGGATTCGGGTAGGTCGGCGTCCTTGAAGCGCATTCGGTACATGCGGACGGCGACTTCGAGGCGGCGTGCTGGGTCGGCCCATGTTGCGACCTGTTGTTCGAGCCAGTGGGTGGTGAGGGAGTCGGGGAGGATGCCCGCGTAGGCGCGGACGCCGCCCGCTCCCACGCAGACGACGCTGGTGCCGTGGCGGGCGAGGGTGGCCAGGGCCGGGGTGGTGATGGACACGCCGGGGCCCAGGAGCAGGCAGGACAGGGCAGCGGTGGGGATGTAGACGAGGTCGGTGCGGTGTGCGTCGATCTGGATCTGCGCGCACACTCCGGTGTCGTCCTGTACCACCCGGACCATGTCCAAGTAGAGGAAGGACAGGGAGTCCGCGACGCGGGGGAGCATGGCCAGGGTGGGTGCGGCGAGGCGTCTGCGCGCCTCACCGCCCTTTCGTGGCGGGCTCACGCGGTTGTTGCGGGGGCGAGGCTGAGCAGTCCCGCGCCGTACGGTTTGCACCGTCCGATGCCGTGGATGACGGCGTCTTCAAGGGCGTCGGGGTCGGTGACGGTGGCGGTGCCGTCGTAGCGGAGCAGGCTATGCCGCATGCCGGAGGCGTTTGGGGTGCGGGGGCGGGCCGGCTCCATGCTGGTGGAGGTCAGGACGTGGAGGTCGAGGCCGGTTTCGGCGGCTCGGCGGAGCCACCACTGGTCGGCGTCGGCGCCACAGAGCGGCACGATCCGTCCCCGCTTGCCCTTCTCTTCCAGGGAGAGCCGCTCCCGTTTGGCGGGGTTGAGGACGATGCGGTAGCGGACGCCGAGCCCTTTGCGCAGTGCGGTGAACATCGGGGCGAGGCTCTTGACGTCGGCCTGGCCGTATCCGGTGGGCAGGCGTGCCGGGTCGAGTGTGGCGGCCTGGACGAGGAGGGTGCTGGAGGTGTCGGTCTCCTCCAGGCGGTACAGCAGCCCGGCCTGCTGTCGGGGGGCGTTGCCGAGGTTGTCGGGGACCATCCGCATGACGGTGCGGTGCATCTGGGTGGCGTCGCGCAGGTCCCGCTGCACGTCGCGGCTGTGCGGGTTGAGGCGGATGCGTGCGATCACCGGGTGGTCGTTCATGCGCTTTCCTCGAGGTGGGCGTAGTCGATCAGGCGCTGCATCAGGGTCTGTGGGGGGCCTGCCAGGGAGCGGGGCACCGGTAGCCGGGTGCGGTGCAGGCGGCGGCCGGTGTGGCTGCGGCCGTGCTGGGCGAAGCTCACCGGTGCGTCGTTGACGTCGATGACGTCGACCGGCGCAGGTTCTCCCGGACTGCTGGGGGGTGGTGGCTGTTCGAGGAGGAATTCCACGGGGATCGTCCCGGCTTCCGGCCCGTCGCCGTCCTTGGCTGGTGGTGCGGTGCGGCTGAGCGGCACCCGGGTGCGGAGTTCTTCCTCGGGGTCGTCGACGTGGCGGCGCAGGAGGAACGGCTCGTCGGGGACGCAGGAGCGGCGGCCCAGGTAGGGCGCCCAGTGCGGGCGGCTCAGGGCACCGGCGAGGCGCTCGACGGTCTCGTCGGCTGCGGTGACGGCGACGACGAACACCGCGTCGGACAGGTAGTGGCGTCGGGTGATGACGGCGGCGCCTTTGTTGCTGCCTCCGCTGGTAGCGGCGGTGCGGTCCTTGGGGAATCCGCCGCCGGCGGTGTGGTAGTCGACGAGCCGGACGCCCGGCCGGTCCACGCGCACGGTGAGCCGCAGCTCCTGGTAGCGGTCCAAGCTCTGGCCGCGGCCGATTCCCTCGGCCGCGGCGAACATGCCGATGAGTGCGGAGCGGGTCGGGAAGGGCGCGGTGTCCCGCACGGGGGTGAACGCGGAGCGTTCACCCCAGGACTGCAGGGGGCCGGCCAGGCGCAGCAGAAGCCCGCTCACTGCTGGTCCTGCCCGGCGGGCACGGCGGCCTCGACGGCGGCGTCGATCAGCTGGTCGAAGGAATCGTGGGCGGTGCCGAGCCCGGTGTAGGTCTCGGCGGGGTTGATGACGGTGTGGCCGTGGAAGCGGCGGTTGCGGTTGCCGGTGAGGCGGTTGATGTTGCCGGCGTAGGTGTCGAGGGCTTGGCGGGAGGGCTGGGAGAAGCCGCCTTGCGGGTCGCCGGTGACGGGGGTCTCGAAGGCTGCGGCCAGGGAGAGCGGTCGGTGTTCGCGCACGGCGAGGTAGGCCAGGTCCGGGACGGTGTGCGGGGCGGTGCTGTTCTTCTTGGCCTGGGGAAGGGAGAGCAGGAAGTGCTCGGCGAAGGAGCTGAGGACGGTGCGGACGGCCTTGACGTCGCCTTCGAGGTTCTTCAGCAGGTCGGCGACGTTGACGGTCGCGTACCGGTAGAAGACGCCGGCGCTGAACTCGGCGGTGTCGAGGTGGCCGCTGCCGGTTTCGGCCTCGCCCAGCCAGTCGTCGACGGCGGTGAAGTAGTCACGCTGCGGTTCGGCGGCGTGCGTGGTGAACGCGTGGGCGACCTGGGCCGCCCCGTCCACGTTGGCGTCCGGGAGCTCGGCGAGCATGCGGCCCAGCAGGCTGATGGAGGCGGTGCGCCGCTTGAGGATCTGCTCGATCAGGTGGGGCGGCAGGACCTGGCCGGGCTTCTTCTTGCCCTGGGCCACTTCCAGGGCCTGGCGGTGCTCGGCGCACACGGCGGCCAGTTCGTCGATGGCCGCCTCCGGCAGGAACAGCAGCACCGAGGTGTGGCCGGCCGCTTCCGTGCCGATGCCCTTCTTCCCGGCGCTCGCAGCGACCTGCGCTCCGGCGAACGCGGCCAGCTCGGCGGGCCAGTCGGCGTTCTGAAGGGCGTGCTGCACCTTCGCCGGAACCAGGCGGGTGCGGGCGGCCTTCTCCCCGAGGTCCTGCTCGACGCCGAGCCGGATGGCCCGCTTCCAGGACTGGCTGGAGACCCGGATGCGGGAGGCGTTGCCGTAGCGGACCTGCTTGGGGGAGCCGAGGTCGTCACGGTTGAGGTTGGCCGCGGGCACCGACTGCAGGGCACTCAGGTCCAGGTAGAGAGTCATCGGTCGTTCTCCATAACGGAATCGAAGGGGGCGGGGTCGCTCGTGCCGGCGGCGGTGCGGAAGTAGCTTTCGAGCCAGCGGGTGGCGATGCGGTCGCGGCTGCGGTTCCACCAGGCGAGGTCCTCCAGGAGGACCGCCCAGTCGAGGGTGATGCCGCCGGACTGGAGCTGGCGGACAAGGGCGGGCAGGCCCGGGTGGATGGCGTCGCTGCTCTGGCGGGCCATCAGGTGAAGAGCGCTTTCGGCGGAGTTCGCCTTCATCACGCCCTTGGCGACGGCCTGGCCGAGCGAGGCACCCAGGTTGGAACGCTCGTACCAGGAGACGGACGCGCTGTCGTCGGGCGTGGTGTCGCGGGCCGAGCGGGGACGTGCGGCAATCAGTGAGGCCACCGCGTAGTACGCCCGCCGGACATCAACATGGTGCTGGTCGTCGTGGTCACGCAGCCACGGCACCAGATAGCGGTGCACGTAGTTGCACCGCTCCACCGGCAGCCCGAGCCCGCGCCGCAGGGCGGCACGAGTCTGCGTGGAGGCGCACACGCGGTGCACGTAGGCGACGAACCGGTCCGAGGGACGGGCACTTGAGGAGGTCGGCGGAGCAGGAGCCGCCGGCGCAGAATCGGTCATGAGACATCCCTGATGCGGGGAAAGGGTGGGGTGACAAAGCGCCGGCCGTGCCGCACGGACGCGGTCGGGCGGGTTCAGTCGGATACGGACGGCTGCAGCAGTGCCAGAAGGAGGCCGCGGGCGCGGTGACGGGCGCGCGCCACCCGGATGTCCGCACGGCTGGCCTGGCCGATGGCCTCATCCAGAGCGGCAAGGGCTGCGTCGACGAACGGCCTGTCCACCCGGCCTGTGGTGCGGCCGGGCTCGGTGAGCCGCCAGAACTGTGTCTCCGCGGCCGGCCAGTACCGCGTCAGCGCGGCACAAGCCCACGGGCCGGGCTTGCGGGCATCCAGCTTGATCTTGGCCTTCGGTGATGGGTCGACACTGCTGTCGGTGGCGATCTTCCAGGCGATCCTCGCAGCGAAGTCCAGCCGGTCACCGGCCTGCTCCGCAGCACTGTGACAGCGCTTGACGTAATAGGCCATCTCCGGATCGTTCTCCTCCTGCCACTGCAGGACCTGCGGACTCGTCGCCCGGAACCAGACACTGTCCTTTTGCTGCCCGTCCTGGTCGAAGCCGTAGGCGCGCACCCGCAGCCGCGGCAGCAGCCACCTGGGCAGGTGCTCCAGAGCCGGAGGGCGCCGGGCGTCCTGACGGCTGTCCTTCAGCAGCAGCGAGTCCAGATCCCGCCACAAGGCCCGCGCCCCGTCGGCCTCCCGCGGCTGGAAGTCGCCGTCCTTGCGCCGATCGAGGATCTGGTATGGGTCCTGCACCTTCTGCGGCAGCTCGTGCGTCGACCAGGTGAGGTAGGCATCCGTCACCGACCGGCCGCCCTCGGACGACACGAGCAGCGCGGCATGACGGAACCGGCCCGTCAGCATCCGGCCCGGCCACGTCACCGGCGGCAAAGCCTCCAGAGGGGCGCGGAGATCCTCCTCCCACGGGCACGCGTCCTCCGCCTCCCAGTCGACCTCAACCTGGGGGCTCGGCACGGCCAGCACCAGCGTGGTGAACAGCTCCGGCCCCCACGGAAAGTAGGAGACGGACTTGCGCAGCGGGGCCGCATCACCGCTGCCCGCACGCTCACCCGTGATCCGGCGGGGCGTGCACTGCCCGGACGGGCCGTAGTACAACTGCGCGATCAGATGCCAAGCCGCCTCGGCGGCCGGTACCGGCACGGGCGCGGTGTCGGTGAAATGCCCGAACAACACCGCCCCGTTGATGCCCGTGGGCCGTCCCATCACCAGCTTGTTCACCCCGGACGGGTTCGGCGACCCCTTCGCATCCACACACTCCGCCATCAGGCGGGGATCCTGCAGGAACGGCCGCTCGGGATGGAACAGGTCGAACCGGCCCACCAAATCCGTGCGGCCGAAGTAGGCGTCCACCGCCCGCGAATCGAACCGGCCAGCCTTCAGGACACGCTCCCGCAGATCGAACCAGTCGTCGATGTCTTCCGCGACGTCCGGATCATCCAGCCGGTCCCCGCCATCGGCGGCGATCCTCGCCGCGATCGGCGCCAGAATCCGCATCAAGCCCGCCGCCGCCGGCGGCACCGGGATCTCCACATCCTCGATCTCATGCGCCCGCTTGAACAACTCGCACAAGCCCACGCACGCCGACCCTCCGGTCAGCAGACGCACCGGAATCCACGGCTCGATCCGCAGGTCGAATCCCCCACTCACCGTCATCCCCTCCAACACCCTCAACCCAGACACGGGCAGGGCAAAGCCCCCCAGAGCCCTGCTCTGGCGCCGTCTGGGCATTCAAGCAGCCGCCACTGACAACGGGCCCGGACCTGGAGGTTTTCGGATCAAAGGCGGGCAGTGACTGGTATCAGCGGCGCACCAGACCGCAGTCCTTGTCCAGCCGCAGTGTCTTGCCGCCGACCTTCACCGCCTGGGCGCTTCCGCCCTGCACGGGCTGGTACAGCACACGCAGGTCTGCGAGCATCGGGTGCCGCGTCCACGACTTCGGTGGGGCGATGCTGTCGGGATCGGCGTCCCTGAGCCAGTCGGCGCGGACCGGGATGGTGCGGCGCATCACCTCCCGCACGGACGAGACCGGCATCGTGCCGTCCGCGGCGGACGCGCCGGCCTGGGGAAGCAGGTGCTCACCCTCCAGGTCCAGGGTTACGCGGCCGTCCTGGTGCACGTAGGCGCACAGCAGTCGCACCGAGTCGGCGCCGAGTCGGGTGGAGATCTCCCACTCGTCCTCTTCGCCGGGCAGATGATGCAGGTCGTGCAGCGCCGAGACGCTCCGCGCGCGCGGGACGGCGAGGAGGCCGGCCATGCTGCGTTCCGCGATGTCCTTGCCCTTGTGGGCCGCCCAAGCTTTGGTCTCGCTGGCGCCCGGGGTGTTCCAGTCGAAGTCCTCGTTGTCCCCGTGGACGGCTTCGACCAGGTCCTGTACGTCGCCCGGGATGGAGACGGTCCCGCCCTTGATCCGGGCGAGAGTGCGGGAGGTGGTGGAAAGGAGGTGCTCGGAGTACACCTCGCCCCACTGCGGGGGCGTCTTCCCGTCGCCCGCGATCGGGTCGAGCACCACCAGACGCGGCCCGCTCGCCCAGGCCGGGCGGCCGCGGCCGTCGGGGTAGCCGTGCCGGGACCAGTGGTTCTCGTGCCGCCAGCACCGCCCGGCCCGCTGCAGCAGCAGGGACAGCGGAGCGAGATCGCTGATGACGATGTCGGCATCAAGATCAAGCGACTGCTCGACGACCTGGGTGGCCACCACGATCCGGCGCCGCGGACGCGGACCGTTGCGGCCCAGCCCTTGCGTGACCTCCCTTGTGCGGGCTTCACGCACGTCGCCGGGGAAACGGGCGTGCAGCAGCTGCACGCTTCCGCCCTGTGCGTGGGAGCGCTCGTCGAAGCGTTCACGGAGCTTCAGGTAGGTGTTCTGCGCGTCCCCGACGGTGTTGCACACCACCAGGGCGGTGCCGCCCTCCTTCTCGATCGGTTTCAGGAGCCGTTCGATCACCGCCAGCCGGGCCCGGGCACCTCCACCGCCGTGGACGACCGGCTCCACCACGACATCCAGCTCCATGCCCCGCGCACGCACCTGCCCCTGCCGGCGGGCGGGCGAGATCTGGGAAGCCCGTCCGCTCTCCCCGTCCACGTACAGCCACCCCGGATAGGGCGCCGGGAACGTCTGCTTGCTCAGGGCGCGCGTCTTGTGACCGGCGCCCTTCAGGTACTCCTTGATCAGCCGGTCACTGACCAACGCCGGCAACGTCGCCGACAACAGCACGACCGGAACGCCGTACGCCCCGAGCCAATTCAACAAGCGGCCCAGCAACACCTGCATGTAGGGGTCGTAGGCGTGGGCCTCATCGACGATGAACGTCTTGCCCGACAGGGCCAGCAACCGCAGCGCGTTGTGCCGCACCGGCAGCACCGCCATCAGGGCCTGGTCGATCGTGCCCACCGCGAACTGTGCGAGCAGCGGCCGCTTGGACCCGCGCAGCCACCGCTGCGGCCGCATGTCCGCCTCCGCCCGACCGCTGCCCTGGCCCACCTCGTCCCCGTCACACGTCAACACGCTCTGCGCCACCAGGTCCTCGTCGGCGTAAGCGCTGTTCAGCCAGGCCATACTGTGCACCAGCGTCAGCCCGGCCTCCTCGCCGGACTGACGCAGCAACGCCTGCGCGACCCGCCCGTGCATCTGATCGCTGGTGGCCATCGTCGGCAGCAAGAACGCATACCCCTGCGTACCGAACGCCTCGGACAAGATCCGCTCGGCCTCCAGAGCCGTCTCGCTCTTGCCGTCCCCCGGCGCCGCGGTGACGAGAAAGATGCCGCCACGACGCCCCTCGCCGACCGCCTGGCGCAGCTCGTCCATCACCGAGCGCTGCAACGGATTGGGCTCACCCTGAATGCCGTAGGCCTGTGCGAACTCCTTGCGCTGCAACCGCACGCGGGCCAGCCCAGCCTCAGCCAGCAGACCAGGAGCATCGCGCTTGGAACGCTGGAAATGATCCGCCAGCACCGGCTCCAGCCCCCGCTGCCGCTTTTGGAGGTAGTCCTCCTGGCTGACCAGCCAGTCGGCAAGAATGACCAGCCCCGTCACCAGCACCGCGGCCGGCGCCTTCAACACCCCCGGCGCCTGCGGTGTCCCCAGCAACCCGTGCACCGCGGCCGCGTGCGCCATCCGCTGCCGCGCCCAGGCCGCCCCACCCAAAAACGACGCAGCGATACCGTCCTCAAGGCGGTGAAAACGTCCGTGATGACCACCGACAACCTCGGCCAGCCGCTCCGCGACCTTCAGCTCCTCGTCACCGGCAAAACCCAGACCTGCCAGCACCTCTCTCACGCTCTGCGCGCCGGCCACGTCATGCCCGAACCGCTCCGCGGACATCTTCACCCGGTCACCGCCCAGCTCCGCACTGAGGTACTGGCTACCGCGCCTAGAACAGAACTGAAAGCCTGACACCTTGCCGACGTCATGCAGACCGGCACACAGCCCGACGACCGTCCTGGCACGGTCCACCTCGCCTGCCAGCCCCATCCCCTCAGCGATCCGCACACGCTGGCTCTCCGACAGGTAGGCATCCCACAAGTGCAGCGCCATCGCGGCAGCATCCAAAAGATGCCGGATCAGCGGATACGGCGCCAGCCCCGGATCCAACCCCCTCGACTTCCCCCACACCGACTCATCCGGCGCCCCCCACTCCCCCACCAACCCCGCCCCCTTGGCACTGCCGACCAGCCAGAAGAGCCTGCATTCAACCACCACCCACCGACAACAGCCCCGCCGCCCGGCCCTCGATACAGTGGCCCCATGCAGCCCCACCCCTCACGGCATCGCCCCCTCTCCCGTGCAAGGGAATGGCAAAGCCCCTCCTAAGCCGCAGGTCAGAAAGAGTCCTCCCCGCCGACGCGGGGGTGTTCCGTCGAGGAACGCTTGAGTGAAGGTGCCGACCGAGTCCTCCCCGCCGACGCGGGGGTGTTCCGCTCCTTGGCTAGTACTGCAACGGTGCTTGCCGTGACTGATGGCCAGGTTGGTCGTTGGTGTGTTCATGGGTGGGGACCTTGCTGATGTCAGGTTGTGGGCGGGTGAACTGGACGCTGTGCATGAGCGGTTCGTGCACCGTTTCAGCAGGTCGGAGCCGCGGGAGTCGGCACTGGCTTATATGCGGGGCCTGATCGCTCCGCTGCAGCGGAAGAACGGCTGGACGCTGGCGGAGGAAGCCGGCCACGCAGGCCCGGACCGTATCCACCGGATGCTGAACCGGATCGAGTGGGACGCGGATGAGGTGCTCGACGACGTGCGTCAGTACGTGGTCGAAAACCTCCACGACCAGGACGCCGTCCTGGTCGTGGACGACACGGGCTTCCTGAAGAAGGGGACGCGGTCGGCCGGGGTGCAGCGGCAGTACTCCGGCACCGCTGGGCGGACGGAGAACTGCCAGGTCGGCGTCTTCCTCGCATATGCAACCGACCGCGGGCGGACACTGATCGACCGGCGTCTGTATCTGCCCACCTCCTGGACCGACGACCGCGAAAGGTGCCGCCGGGCCGGCGTCGATGACGAGGTCGCCTTTGAGACCAAGGTGGCCATGGCGAAGGCGATGGTCCGCCGCGCCATGGCGGACAAGATGCCGTTTCGGTGGGTGACCGCGGATGCCGCCTACGGGTTCAGCAAAGGCTGGCGGTCGGAACTGGAGCGGGCGGACGTCTTCCACGTCATGGCCACCACCCGCCACGACACCGTGGTCACCCGCTGGGCGATCGACCATCCCGTCCACGACTTGTTCAACGGTCTTGCCCGGCAGAAATGGAAGCGTCGTTCCTGCGGCAGCGGGGCTCACGGCCTGCGGATCTACGACTGGGCACGCGTCGAGCTCCGGCCCTGGCACCGGCCCGACCGCCGCCACTGGGTCATCGCCCGCCGCAGCGTGAGCCGACCCGGGGAGATCTCTTCTACATCGCCTACTGCCCGGCCGAGACAACACTTGACGACCTGATCCGCATCGCGGGCAGCAGGTGGGCCATCGAGGAGTGCTTCCAGAGCGCGAAACAGGAATGCGGCCTGGACGACTACCAAGTCCGCCGCTACCCCGGCTGGCACCGACACATGACCCTGGCCATGGCCGCCCACGCCTGCCTGACCGTCCTGCGAGCCCGCGAGCTGGATGCCGGGAAAGCAGAAACGGATCCTCCCAGCTCATCCACCTCAGCCTCGCCGAGATACGACGGCTGATCACCCGCCTCACCGACCGCCGACCCGCCCCCGTCGAGCACATCCTGCACTGGTCGGCCTGGCGCCGAAGACGACAACACCAGGCCCGCACCAGCCACTACAAACGACGCGGACACAGCCCCAGACCTGGCCATCAGTCACGGCAAGCACCGTTGCAGTACTAATACTCCAGTCGCGTTTCTCCATTTGTGCTGGTCAGCGCCTGGGTTTCGAGTCTATTTGACTGACGCACCATCAGGGGGGCGGTGGTTCGTGACTCACCCGATCGAAGTGCGTGCGGCGCCGGTAGTGGCAGTGTCGAGCGGCGGCTTGGTGTCGTCGGCGCCAATGCGACCAGTGGAGCCGGCGCTGGGGTAGTTGCGGTCTGCCTGTCGGGACATGGGCAAGATCCAGGAGCCGTCGCACTTCTGCCACGGTGAGGGGAACGAGGCTGCCTGGACCGTTTCTGCGACCCCCTTTTCGAAGGCGTGGGCGGCCATCGCCGCGAGGAAGCAGTGCGCAAGCATGGCCAGCGTGATGTGCCGATACCAGCCGACGTAGCGGCAAACCTCGTACTCATCCAGGCCGCACTCGTTCTTCGCGGCCTGGAAGCACTCCTCGATGGCCCAGCGTGAGCCGGCCACGCGGACCAACCCGGCGACGGTCGTCCCGTGTGGTGCGAAGGCGAGGTAGTAGGCGATCTCCGCGGGGCGGGCCAGACTGCGGCGTGCCAGCACCCAGCGGTGGTGCATGAGTGCCTCGCCGTTCTCGTCGTCGACAGCGGGGAGCCTGGCTGCGGCCCAGTCGTAGACCCGTGGCCCCTTCGCTCCGTTCCCGCACGAGATCCGCTCCCAGGCGTCGTCTGGCGCGCCGGTCAGGACATGGTCGATGCGCCAGCTTCCCGCAGGTGTCTTGACCTGCTGCGACTTGGGGACGGCCAGCACATACCCCACACCGGCACCCTCCAGCACCCGCCGAAAGCCCCGTTCCTGCCCGTAGGCCGCATCAGCGTCACCCAGGCGACCGGCAGCGCTGAGTCGAGCGCGCGCAGCACCATCGCGCGCGCCAGTTCGGGCTTGGTCGCGAAGGGCCTGTCCTCGGGGATTCTCGCTGCCCGACACCGGTCCTGGTCGTCGGTCCAGGACTTGGGTAGATACAGCTCCCGGTCCACCAGGGCCCGCCCCTTGGCCGAGGCGTAGGCGGCGAACACGCCGATCTGGCAGTTCTCGGTGCGGCCGGCGGTCCCCGAATATTGGCGCTGCACCCCTGCCGAAACGGAGCCTTTCTTAATGAAGCCGGTGTCGTCGACGATCAGCACGCCGTCCGGCTGTCCGAGCCGCTCGGCCACGTAGTCCCGCAAGTCGTCGCGGATCTCGTCCGGATCCCACTGGCACCACGACAGCAGTCGCTGCAGGCCGTACGGAGTGGCATGGCCCACGTGCTCGGCGAGCTGCCAGCTGTTCTTCCGGCCGACCGGGCCAAGCAGGCCGCGCACGTAATCCCGCATCCGTTGCCGCGGCTCTACCCGCCCGAATCGCTTGCCCACCCGCAGCAGCAGGGACTCCAACTCACTGGCCCACAGACCCGCTTCAACATCCGACTCCATGACCGGCTCAACGCACCTCGATCGGGTGAGTCACGAACCACCACCCCCCTGATGGTGCGTCAGTCAAATAGACTCGAAACCCAGGCGCTGACCAGCACAAATGGAGAAACGCGACTGGAGTACTAAGGCGCCGGCGTTCCGCCGGACCGAGTTGCAAGAGGTGTCACGCCGCCCCGGGCGCAAAAGTGCCAGAGGTGTCCGACCGTTCGGCGCCGTGCTCCTGGTGCTCGTCGGTGTACGTGATCTGGGAGACGTACAGGGGGCGGCGATGACGTACCGGAGCACGGCGGCCGGGGGAGGCGGCTCGGTACTCCCGAAGCTGCGGCCAGGTGCCAATTGGCGCCTGGCCGCAGCTTCGGAAGTACCGAGCCCAGAAGGGGCTCTCAAACGAGGTTCCGCACTTCGCAGTCCGCGGCGATGGTGTCACCGACGTCGCCGACCACCACGTCGGAGCCGCCGCCGCAGGACACGGTGTCGTTGCCGACGCCGTCGCGCACAAGGATCGTGTCGTCGCGGCTGCCGGTCGTCACGGTGTCGGCACCAAGGCCGGCGTCGACCCTGGTAGGAAGCGCGATCTTCCCCTGGTAACTGTCGTTACGGTCAAACATGTGGATTTCGAGCAGCAAGACCGTGCTGGCTCTGCCGCAATCCACGCTGGTGCCGCCGGGCCTATGGAAACACGTATTGGTGGCCACGCCCGTGGTGTCATCGAGGATCAGACGGTCGTTGGAGATGGTCGCCGACATCTGGTTCTCCACGCCGGCATTCGCGTAGAGGGTGACGTAGGCGTTGAGGCGGACCGCCTTGGAGCCGAAGCCCTGGCCCGAGGCCGGGGTGGCGAGCGCGGTGACGAAGAGACCGGCGGCCAGGGCCGGACCGACCGCTCGCTTCAGGGTACTGCTTACGATCTTCATGCTGGGTTTTCTCACTTTCGCCGAGGAAGGGCGCCGGGCACCCCCCTCGTCGAAGTGAAACAGCTGGTTATCCGGCCTGCACTCTTGGTGACGTACGTTCGAGTGGGCCCGGGGCTTATGTGTGGGCGAGCTCCTGCAGTAGCGCGTCAAGGAACTCCGGGTCGCCGTCGTCGTGGAGGCCGATCTGTGCGCAGGTCATGCCGGCGGCGCGCAGGCGGTTGCGGGTGGTGGCGTGTCCGGGGTGGAGACGTTGAAGGTGTTGTGCGTGCGGGGTGGCTTGCTCGGTGCGGTCGAGGAGCTCGGCAAGCTGACCGGTGGTGAGGTGGGTGTGGCCGGTGGTGGCGAGGGCGCGTTGCACGGCCCGGTCGTAAGCGTTCATGGGCGTCTACCGTAGCTGGGAGCGGTCCGCCCCGGGCGAGGGCGCTAAACGGCGTCCGAGGGCCCATCCCGGCGCCTAGAGCCTCACTCTCAGCTACTTGTCACTTCGCCGCAGCTTCGGGAGTACAGGGCCGAGGCGACTGGTTTCGTCGCACATGTGCGAGAGGTGCGACTCCGAGGGGGGATCGTCAGGGACGCCCTCATGACCACCCGGCCGGGGTGTGGTCATGATTGACACCCGATCGAGTCTGAGGAGTCTTCGTGAGCGACTTACCTGCGGGCGTTACAGGCGCCATCGGCCACGCCCTGGCGTTCAACCTGCGCCACCACGGCCAGCAGTTCGGCTTGGACAATCTGCGCTGGACTGACTTGTACGTGGACGTGATCACGGCACTGAAGTGGGTTCACTCGGTGGACCCGGCGACGGCCGTATACGTCGCCCGGCGCGCTCTGCAGGACGCAGCCGACGAGGGCGACAAGCAGCCCGTGCCCCTGAAGGAAGCAGCGCTCTGTCTGCGGCACTCGCTGACGCAGGGCAGCGTGCCGTATGGGAAGTGGTCGGAGGAGCAGGCGGAAGCGTTCGTGACCGCCGTCCTCCTGGACGTCGACTGACGCCCGGGTAGCTCTCCTGACCGAAGGGCCCGCTGGCCGTGGTGGCTGGTGGGCCCTTCGTCGTGGTTGGGGTGGGGCTGTGAGACGGCCGGGCGCGGCGCGGTGTCCCTTGGCTCGCACTGGTGCGAGAGGTGCGACAGGTGCGCCTACTTGCCCTTGATCCGCTGCTCTACGACGGGCAACTGCTCCAGGGCGACGGCCACCAGGGCGGCCATGATGACGTGCTTCGGCTGCCGGGTGGCGAAGTGGAGTTCTTCGAGGGCCTCGGCGAGCGCGTCCGCGGACTCCTTCGGCATGTACCAGGAGCGGCGGTCCATCGTCGGCCCCTTGGCCCGTGCGGGCCGCTGTACGGGCGCAGGAGAGGCCGGGGCGGGCGCCTGCGGTGCGGGGGCGTCTCCGTCGTCTGTACGGGCGTGACGGGACCGCAGCAGTGCGGTGAGGTCCTGGCCCCCGCTGGACGGGGGCGGCAGCTGCTTGCCGCGGCTCACTTCCCACCCCCCAGGGCTTTGGCCAGTGCCCGGTACGCCTGGGCGTGCTCGGAGTCGGGGGCGTAGTCGATCACGGTCCGCCCCGAGCGCCACGCCTCGGTGACGACGACACCCAGCGGCACCGTGCCGAGGATCGGCAGCCCCTCCAGCTGCTCGAGCTCCGCGAGCACGGACTCCGCCAACTTCGTCGTAGGCCGGCGCAGCAGGGACACGACCAGGCCGTGAAGCTCGAGCGGCTTGTCGCGCAGGTCAGCTTCCATGTCGGCGATGCATCGCGGTTGAAGACTGAGGGCTATGGCGGGCACCCGATGAAGGTCTATGTCCATCGCCGGCAGCACCATCAGACGATTGAGTGGCTTAACGAAGCCGGCTTCGCCGTCGAGGCGCACAAGACTCTCACCTCTGCCGAGAGCAAGCTGGGAGGGATCACCCTCGCGCGTCGTCAACCGTGAGCGGCTCCGCCTGTCGCGTGGCGGAGCCGATCAGGTGGTCCGTGCGGCGATCTCGCCGAAGGTTGGCAGGCCCAGGTGGATGACTGAGGGCTTGAGAGCGGCATCGAGCTGGGTCAACTTGTCCTCGGCGCCGGCCAGGCTGATCTCCAGGCCCTCGACCTCGCCGAGCCAGCCCTCCCGCTGAGCTTCGGCGATCCGGTCGAGCAGGTTGTCGCGGATCTCGGTCAGACGGTCTCGCTGGGACGGCTCGGGCCGGAGGAGCGAACATCGAACGCAAGCTTCTCTGAACTAAGGCTTGGTCCCCGCGCCGCGCGGGAGGCTCTCCACTGATGCACGCATGACTACCGAGTGCCCTCCCGTCGCCCCGTCAGCTCCTGCGTCCGACTGCCTTCGCTCGGCCGCGTGCCCAGCCCGCGACAACCGTGCCGATGGCGACGGCGACGAGGTAGGCGGTGATGCTCGCCGCGAATCCGCCTGGCAGCCAGCCGAGTAGGCCAGCGTCGCTGTGGTCGACAAGCTGGCGGATCGCTCCCTGCCCCCCAAGGACGAGGAGAGCCACACCGAGGACCTGTAAGACGTCGTACTTCACGTGATTCCCTTCGGAGTTCAAGAGGTCGCTGCCGTGGCGGAAGCACCGCGAAGAACGGTGGTGAACCACGTGTAGACGGGAGCGAGTGTGGGGGATGCAGGCCATCCGTTGATCGTCGCCAGGAGCTGCCAATAGCGCTTGGCGTGCGGGTCAACGGTCATCTGCAGGCGGGCGACGAGCCAGCGGCGCAGATCACCGTCGCCAGCGCGGTCGAACGCGTGGCCGTAGAGACTGCCCAGTGATTCAGCAGGGGGTGCGGCTTTGGCGGAGGCGGGGAGGATGCCGGCGGATACAGCTTCGTCGATGCGTTCACGCATCGCTTGATCGAGGTCGTCGTGCAGGGCGCTGACGTCCCGCTGGGCAGGCTCTTTCGCCTGCTCCTCAGCTATGCGCTGTACCGCGGTACGGAAGTCTGGGTTCTGGCAGAGTTCGGCGAGTTCCACCCAGGCCCTGACCTGTTCAGGCGTGGGATCGTCGGGGAGCTCGGGCAGTGCGGATCGCATCAGGGTCACGAACTCGGGGTTGGCGTCAAGACCTGTGAAGGTGTCGTCGATGAAGTCGGTTACGAGCCGGCGTTGTTCGGACTGGGACAGCGTCGCGAGTCGATGCATGAGGTCCATCTCCATGGTGGTGGTCGGGCCGCGTCTGGCAACTGCTCGTAGTACTGCCCGGCGCAGGCGGAGGGTCTGGATCTGTACGTCCAGGGCGTCGGCGTGTGCTTCGGCGACTTCCGGTATGGATGCCTCCCGGTCCAGCACCTTGCGCACGGTCGCCAGGTCGAGCCCGAGATCGCGCAGCGTGCGGGCCAGTTGCAGTCGTGCGAGTGCGTCGAGGCCGTAAAGCCGGTAGCCCGCCGGGCTGCGGTCGGTCGGCGGGACGATGCCCTGGTCGGAGTAGTACCGGATGGTCTTTACCGTCAGACCGGTCCGGCGGGATAGTCCTCCGATGGAATAGAGCGTGCCGCTGTCCATGCCCCCAGCTTGGCGTCTCCCCCCACGGGAGAGTCAACCGGGCATTCCGAGGTGAACGGCACGCCGGGCTGTGGGGACACCTGGGCATCAAGGTGCTTGAGCTTGTTCTCGGCGTCGGCAAGACGGCAGGTCCCGTTCGACAAGGCGCGCGTTTTCCTCTACGCCTACCGGCACAGCTACGCCCAGCGGCACGCCGACGCCGGCGTCGCACCCGACGTGCTCAAGGAGTTGATGGACCACCGCCAGCTCAGCACGACACAGGGCTATTACCGAGTCGGCCAGCAACGCCGGCGGGAGGCCGTCGAGCGGGTCACGGCCATACAGTTCGACCGCCACGCTGCGGGCAAGGCCGTGCACCGCGTCTTCGCCTCCTGCGGCCAGGAAGCGTTCCTCGAGGGCCACGTCCACGCTCTCAGCGTGCTGGGCGGTTATGTGGGTGACAGCTCTTCCGCGATCTCATGTTGCCGGTCAGGATGGTCGCTCCCGTCGAGGAGCGCGTATGGCCTGGCAGCCGCAGTTGGTACGACGCGTCGATGCCGCGGGGAACCCCGCGGCATCGCTCGGACATGCCCTGGTCGACGACTATCTGGAGTTCGTGGCGGCACGCTGCCGGCCGAACACCCTGCTGGCGACCGCCTACGATCTGAAGGTCTTCTTCTCGGTGGTGCCCAGGAGCCGGCCGACGTCGTCACCGCGGACATCTTCGCGTTCATCACCGCACAGAAGAAGCCGCGGCGAGGACCGAAGGTCGTCCGGCTCGAAGACGGTGAAGCAGGGCTCTCGGCCCGCACGATCAAGCGCAGGCTCGCCAGTATCTCGGGGTTGTTCGGCTACCTGATGACCCGCGATGACCTCGCCATCGACCGCAATCCGGTGCCGACGGGGCTGGCGACCCGCCGTCGCGGCGGCAACCGAGGGGCGCCGCTGCTGCGCACGCCCCGCACTCTTCCGCGGGTCCTCGGGCCGGGCGAGGTCGAGGCGGTGCTCGGTGCGGTGAACACCGCCCGGGATCGGGCCATGGTCCTTGCGATGCTGCTGGGCGGACTGCGCCGCTGCGAGGTCCTCGGCCTGAAGCTGGGGGACCTGTCACCGGGTGAGCGTCGGGTCTTCATCAACGAGGGCAAGGGCGGGCATCAGCGTCTGATACCCGTCTCCGCGCAGTTCTTCGCCGCGGTCGGCGACTACCTGGACTGGGAGCGTCCGCCGGTCGACCATGACCAGTTGTTCGTCGTCCTGCGCGGGCCGACCCGCGGCCGGCCGCTCTCGGCCGACGGTTTGGACGAGATCCTCGACGGCGTCCGGAAGCGGACCGGACTGGCGAAGTTGACCTGCCACCAGCTCCGGCACACTTGCCTGACCCGGCTGCGTGAGGCGGGCATGGCCCTGGAGGCGGTACAGGCCCAGGCCGGACACCGCTCCATCGAATCGACCCGCATCTACATCCACCTGGCGAACAGCTGGCTCGTCGAGCAGTACCTGCAGGCGAGCGCCGCCATCGACGCCGACCGGGCGGGCAGCTGATGCGCCGGGCCCGCGCCGCGGCCCTGCCGATCGTGCGCCCCGACCTCGTCGAGTCCTACCTCGCCCACCGGGCCGCGCAGGGCATGAACACCGACCACAAGGTCCGCTGGGGCGCCCGCGCCCTGCTCGCCGCAGTGCCCGACCTGACCGACTTCTGTCGCCTGCCGCTGGACCAGCAGCTCGCCTTCAACCACGAGACCCACCGCTTCATCAGCTGGCTGGCGGTGACCGGCAGGATGCAGCCGGGCGCCGACTACCTGGTCGCCCGCCGTCCGCGACTGGGCATCGTGCTCGCGCGAACGGAGCCGGAACTGCACCTGCGGTTCATGGAGACCGCCCGCACACTCAGCTTCCGCGACGCCGTGGCGATGACCCAGTTCAACCTGCTGGGCCACTTCATCGCGCTGTTCGGCAAACCGCCGGACCAGCTGCAGCAGAGAGACTGGGACAAGGGGCGCCGCCTGCTGCTGGAGGCAGCCCGCCGCATCCCCAACCGCGGCGTCAAGGCCCTGTCCACCGCCCTGTTCAACCTTGAAGCGACGCTGTTTCACTGCGAGTTGACCGACCAGCTCCCACGCCGCCGTTCCCCGGACCGGGCCGACACCCGGGCCATGGAGTGGGCCCAGGTCCCGCCCGGGATGACCGACACGATGCAGCACTACCTGCGGCAGATCGCCGGCACCCTGCGGCCGGGCACCGTGAAGAACGCCGAGCTGACACTGCGGGAGTTCGCCCTGCTGGTCGCTACCGAAGACACGGCCGTGACCTGCGTCGCCCAGCTCAAACGGAGGCACGTCGAACGCTATCGGCAGTGGCTGCTGGAGCGGCCGGCTGCCCGCGGCGGTCCGCTGCACCGACACACCGTCCGCGACCGGCTGAGCAAACTCCGCGGGTTCTTCAGTCGCCTGGATGAGTGGGATGCCGCCGACCGGCCGCCCCGTCAGCTGGTGTTCGACAGCGACTTCCCGATCGCGGACGAACCGCTGCCGCGTTTCCTCGACGACGCGGCGGCCGCCAAGCTGCTGGCCGCCGCCCGTAAGGATCCTGATCCGTTCGCCCGGTTGGCCATCGAGATCCTGGCCCGCACCGGGATGCGCCGCAGCGAGATGCTCGGTCTCACCGTCGACGCGGTCGTGCAGATCGGCTCCGCCTACTGGCTCCGCGTCCCGGTCGGCAAAATGCACACCGACCGCTACGTTCCCCTGCACCCGCAGCTGATGACGCTGCTGGACGACTGGCTGCTGCACCGGCCCGAAGGACTACGCTCCAACCTGCTGTTCACCGACCACGGCCGCCCCGTCAACGCCTCCCGCATCGAGGCCGCCGTCCGCAAGGCCGCCGAGCGGGCCGGCCTGGGCCGGGTCACGCCGCACCAGCTCAGACATACTCTGGCCACCCAGGCGATCAACCGGGGCATGTCCCTGGAGGCCATCGCAGCACTCCTTGGCCACCGGTCACTGTCCATGACACGTGTTTACGCGCGGATCGCCGACCGGACCGTGGCCGACGAGTACTTCGCGGTCTCGGAGAAGGTGGAGTCCCTCTACGACGCCCCGCGCCAGCTGCCGGCGGACGCGGAGGGCTCGGAGATGGCCAAGCTCCGCCGGGAGATGCACCGCCGCATGCTCGGCAACGGCTACTGCGCTCGCCCCGTCGAGATGGACTGCCACTTCGAGTCGATCTGCGAGTCCTGCACGTTCTTCGTCACCACGATCGAGTTCCGGCCCACTCTCGAACGCCAGCGAGACGACGCGGCCACCAAGGGACAGGTCACACGCGAGCAGATCTTCGACAGCTTGCTGACCCGTCTCGACGGAGAAGCTGGATGACCATGCCCCGCGTCAGGGCCGTCCAAAACGCAATCAACTCGCTGGATGCTCCCACAGGTCGGCTGCCATGCTCCACGGCGTGACGTGATTCCACTCGCCAAGGAGATTCGAAATGAGCACGCCGACAGCGGTCGAGGTCCCAAAGCCTCTGGCGGAGTCATACGCCAGAGGCTTCGGCGCGGAAGGCAGGGCCTGGATCGCCGCACTCCCCGCGCTGGCTGCTGACTTCCTGGACCGCTAGGAACTGAAACGGGACGGCGAGACCAGAGCCGGGGAAGCCTCGCTGGTGCTGCCGGTGCTGCGCAAAGACGGCACGCGCGCAGTCCTCAAATTCCAGATGCCCAGGGAGGAGACCACCGCCGCACTCATCGGGCTGCGCACCTGGAACGGTGAAGGGATGGTGCGGCTGCTCGACCACGATCCCGAGAGCAGCACCATGCTGCTGGAGTGGCTGGACGGTGCCCGCACCCTGGCCTCGATCGAGGACGACGACGTCGCGATGACCATCCTCGCCCAGCTCCAGGCGCGGTTGGTCTCCGTCCCCGCTCCGCAGGAACTGCGAACCCTCAGTGACATCGCCACCGAGATGCTGCAGCAGGTTCCGCATGCGGTCACGGCTCTGGCCGACTCTGCCGACCAGCAACTCGTGCGTGGCTGGGCGTCGGCCGTGGCCGAACTGGTCAGCGAACCCGGCGACCGGATCCTCCACTGGGACCTGCACTACGACAACGTCCTCGCCGCGGAGCGCGAGCCGTGGCTCGCCATTGATCCTGAGCCGCTAGCCGGAGATCCCGGCTTCGACTTGTGGCCAGCCCTGGACAGCCGGTGGGACGACGTCGTCGCGAAAGGTGACCCTTCGCGCGTGGTGTGACGCCGCTTTGACATGCTCACCGAGGTTCTCGGCCTGGACCGTGGGCGGGCGGCGGGCTGGACCCGGGGCCGGCTGCTGCAGAACGCCCTGTGGGACATCACGGATGGCGAGACTGCGCTCGCACCGTCCTCCATCGCCATTGCAGAATCCCTGCCGAACCGTTCCCGGCCCCGTTGAGACTGAAGATCCACGGCCGATTCCTCACGCCCTGACCGCACCGCCGCGCTCGGCCAGGCCACAACGAGAGCGTGTTGCCAGCTTCAGGGCTTGACATCGAGACCCGCATATCAGAGGAGTGCCGACCGGCAAGGTCCGTTACGACAACCTTCGCTCCGCGGTCTCCCGGGTGCTGAGCTCGCGGTCCCGCGTGGAGAACGAGAGGTGGACCGCGTTCCGGTCGCACTTCGGCATCGATGCTGCGTATTGCCTGCCCGGCATCGAGGGCGCCCACGAGAAGGGCGGGGTGGAGGGGCAGATCGGCTGGTTCCGCCGCAATCACATGGTCCCTGTCCCCGAGGTCGCCTCCCTCGCCGAGCTCAACGCGATGATCGAGCGGTGGGATGAGGAGGATGAACGGCGCCGGATCGGCTCCCGGCCACGGCCGGTGAGCGAGTACTTCGCCGTCGAACGGCCGCTGCTGCAACCGTTACCGGACGACCCTTTCGAGACGGGGAGGCTGTTCAGCCTGCGGGTGGACCGCTTCAGTCAGATCAGCGTCCGCACTAATCGCTACTCGGTGCCGGTGCGGCTGATCGGGCGGACTGTTCGGGCCATGCTTCACGCCTCTGAGCTGGTGGTTTACGACGGTCAGCTGGAGGTCGCCCGTCATGAACGGCTGATCGCCAAGGGGCAGACCCGGCTGGATCTGGACCACTACCTGGAAGCCCTGGTCCGCAAGCCTGGAGCGTTTCCCGGGGCCACCGCCCTTGAACAGGCCCGTTCCGCAGGGAAGTTCACGCCCGTCCATGACGCGTGGTGGCAGGCGGCGAAGGCTGCCCACGGCGAACGGGACGGCACCCGGGCCCTGATCGAGGTCCTGCTGATGGGCCGCCACGTTTCCCACGAACACCTGGTCGCCGGGCTTGTCTCCGCGCTCAGGGCCGGCGCCCTGACCGCGGACGCCGTCGCCTTGGAGGCACGGAAGGCGGCCGAAGCCGACGAGGTCGCGGATCTTGTCCCGGCCAAGCCGGACCGGACGAACGTGACCTCGCTGACCGAACGGCGGCTGGCCCAGCTGCCGCCCGACACCCGGCCGCTGCCCTCGGTCGCGGCCTACGACCAGCTGCTGCGAGCACGGCAGCGGGCCGATCGCCCCGCCATCCAGGGAGAGATGCCGTGACCCTCAAACGCCACCGCGGGCTGACCGAACAAGCGGCCGAAGCTGCTGTCGACCAGGCATGCCGCATGCTCCGGCTGCCCACCATCCGGGCCCAGTTCCCCGACCTGGCCGAAGCTGCCGCCCGCGACCAGATGTCGTATCGCGGGTTCCTCGCCGAGCTGCTGATGGCCGAGTGTGACGATCGGGCCCGCCGACGCTCCGAACGACGCATCAAGGCGGCGCAGTTCCCGCGGGAGAAGTCGCTGCGGGCCTTCGACTTCGAGGCCAACGGGAACGTCGACGCTGCGGTCATCCACACCTTGGCGTCCTGCGAGTGGGTCAAGAAGGGCCTGCCGCTCTGCCTGATCGGCGACTCGGGCACCGGCAAGTCGCACCTGCTGATCGGACTCGGGACCGAGGCTGCGATGGCCGGCTTCCGGGTCCGCTACACACTCGCTACCAAACTGGTCAACGAGCTGGTTGAGGCCGCGGACGAGAAGATCCTGACCAAGACCATCGCCCGCTACGGGCGTGTCGATCTGCTCTGCATTGATGAACTCGGCTACATGGAGCTGGACCGCAGGGGCGCTGAGCTGCTGTTCCAGGTGCTGACGGAACGCGAAGAGAAGAACAGCGTCGCCATCGCCTCCAACGAGTCGTTCGGCGGGTGGACGAAAACGTTCACAGAGCCGCGGCTCTGCGCAGCCATCGTCGACCGTCTCACCTTCGGCGGGAACATCATCGAGACCGGCACCGATTCCTACCGGCTCGCCAGCACCAGGGCCGCCCGAGCCCGGGACGCTGCCGCGGGTTGACCCACACATCGTCGTTACGACGGTGATCATCCACGGTCGGTGGGTCCCGGTCCCCACGTCGGCGACTGGGCCGGGGCCGGGTTGGATGCCACGACCGCTCGACGTAGTGACCATGCCCCAGCCCGCGCAGACCACAGGTGGCGAAACTTGCCGCCTGTGACGCTCAGGGGATTTTTCTGTGGATGGCGACGAGGCGTGTCTTCAGGCGTGCCAGGCATTCACGGCCGCTTTGACGTAGTCGGTGAACTCGCGCGGCTGTCGACCGAGTGCGCGCCATACGCCGTCGGAGATATGGCTGTCCATTCCGCGCCGGATCGGGCTCACAGCCTCCGCATAGTCTTCCGCCTCGGCAGCCGGCCATCCCTGGCCGGTGAGTTCGGTGACGAACTCACCGGGGGAGAGCGGGACATAGCGGATGCGGCGGCCGGTCGCCTCGGAGATTTCGGTGACGGCCTCGGCGATGGTCAGAGCCCGGGGCCCGGAGAGTTCGTACGTCTGCGCGGCGTGGCCGTCCTCGGTGAGCGCTGCGACCGCGACCGCGGCGATGTCCTCGGCATCGACGAAGGAGGCTGCGCCGTCCCCGGCCGGCAGTCTCAGTTCACCGGCAAGGATCGCGTCCCGGAAGATTCCCTCGCTGAAGTTCTGTGCGAACCAGGCGGGCCGCAGGATCGTCCACGCGATCCCGCTCTCGCGCACCGCGCTCTCTCCGTCCACGTGTGTGGCTCCGGCGATGTTGGCTTCGCCGGAGTAGCCCGGCACATCCACACCGCGCCCCGACAGCAGCACGACGCGCTCGACACCCAGCTGCGCGGCGCGCTCGACGAAGGAACGCGTGAGGAGCTGCCCGTCGAGCGGCACGAGATATACCGCCTTCACGCCCTCCAGCGCGGTGTCCCACGTGGTGCGGTCGTGCCAGTCGAAGGCCGGCTCACCGGAGCGTGATGCCACGCGGACTGGGGCCCCCTGTGCCCGTAGCCGGGACACGACCCGGCTGCCCGACTTGCCCGTGCCGCCAGTTACCAGAATCGGATGTTTGGTCATGAGGCAAGCCAAGACCCTCCTCGCGAGACGATCCATGGCTACCAAGCTCACTTCGATGTCTGCACGTCTACTGTGGAGGTGTGGATGTGCTCTCCGAACTGCTGGACGGAGTCAGAGCGCGGGGTGCCCTGTTCCGGCAGACGACCATGAGCGGGCCGTGGTCCATGCGATTCGCCAGCGGCTCACCGCTGACACTGGCCACGATGCTGCGCGGCCGGGCGTGGATCGTTCCAGCCGAGGGCGAACCGGTGCCGGTCAGCATCGGAGACACCGCGATCATCCGCGGCCGGGCGCCGTATACGGTCGCGGATGATCCGGCCACTCCGCCACAGGTGATGATCAACAGCGTCGATTACTGTACGCGCGCCGACAAAGGTGACACCGGCGACAGCTCGGACGGCTCAGCCCTGCTGCTCAGCGGTGCCTACACCGGCCGCGGCGAGATCAGCGAGCGACTGCTCCACGCACTGCCCGAGGTACTGGTGATCCCCGCCGCCGACGGCCGCTGCCCGCTGCTTGATCTTGTGGTCGAGGAGATCGTCGCGGACAGACCCGGGCAGCAGGTGATGCGCGACCGGCTGCTGGATCTGATGCTCCTCTCCACCCTGCGGACCTGGTTCGACCAGTCCGAGGCCAACGCGCCGCCGTGGTATCGCGCATGGGAAGACCCAGTAGTAGGCCATGCTCTGCGACTTCTCCATGAAGATCCGGCCCACCCGTGGACTGTGGCGAGCCTGGCAGCCAAGTCGGGGGTGTCCCGTGCTGCGCTAGCCCGTCGCTTCACCGCACAAGTCGGCGAGCCACCGATGACCTACCTCGCCTCGTGGCGCATCGACTTGGCGGCCGACCTGCTGCGCGAGACGGACGCCACGGTCGGCTCGATCGCCCGGCGAGTCGGCTACGCCAACACCTTCGCGCTGAGCGTTGCCTTCAAGCGCCTTCGCGGCATCACCCCGACCCAGCACCGCATCACGGCGCCGTCCCCCAGGCTCGGGGAATGAGAGAAGGCAACCGTTGTCAATTCTCATCGACATTTCCGAGCCGTCTGATCGCTAAGTGCTCCCAAGAACCGTCGACAAACGTTGCCCGCTCCCACTCACGAAACCAGGGGCCGTCAGCGCGTCAGTCTGAGGCGTGCCGTCTCTGCTGCATGGGAGGCGGCTTCGATCAGCCCGAGTTCGCCGGCGAGCGTCGAGACGAACGCATCGACGGCCTCGATGGCGCGGCCCTCCATGGTCTCGGGTTCGGCGAAGTACGCCGCGAACTCTCCGGCGCCGATGGTCGCCATTGCGGGCCGACGGGCCTGGTAGTCGGCCCACATCGGTCTGTAGGCGGCGCGCACCCGGTCGAGCTCGGCCTCGTCAACCTGCTCCTGCTTGAGGAGGCTGATCGTCTGCTGGCGGGCCTTCCACATGGCGATGTGCTGCTGGACGGGGACGGGCCCGTACGGGCCGGGAAGGGCTCGTTCGACCCTCGGCATGCCAGGCTGGACTGGCCAGGGTGAGTACAGCTCCGTGAGGACCGCGGTCAGTCTGTTGAGGTCGATCCGCCCGGTCCGCTCGCCTTCCTCGAGGACGAGCTGGGCGGCGCGCCGTTGCTTTAGGGTGGCTGAGGGATGGGCGAGTTGCTCAACGATGGCGCGGACGTTCTCGCGGCGCCGGACGGCGGTCGTCTGGCCGGTGGCGCGTGCGTGGGTACGCCAGGCTCGGCGCGCCTGCGGGGTGAGCACGATCGTGTCGTCGATCAGCCACAGGTACAGCACGACACGGATCAGCGACCGTTGCGGGATGCGCCCCAGCGGGGAACGCTCTCGAGCTTCGAGAAGTCTGGTGAACAACTCGCGTTGCTCCGGGGGGAAGACTCGCGGATCGCTGCCGTGCGCGCTGGTCTTGCGCGGCTCGGGGTTGGCGAGCATCCCGTCCTCGACCCAGGAGGTCACCATCCTGGGACTGGCTTTCATCACGCCCAGAGCGTGTGCGTCGGCAACCAGATCCGCCGAAGTTCCCTCGACCCACTTGGTGGCCCGATTCCCGTTCATGGCGCCGAACTTACATCGAGATTCGAGCCTCGGGAGCTGCATTCAGCGCACGTCAGCCATAAGGCTTGGGGCCAGCAGAAACTGCGCCCCGCACCGTATCCCTGCCAGGAACACGCGGTGCGGGGGCAGCCGACTCATCCCCTGAACGGAGACCGTCATGTCCCACCGTACGCACCGCCCCGTCCCGAAGCGGCGACGTGCCCGCCATCGTCTTGTCCAGGGCCTCGGGCAGGCGGCGTTCTACGCCGCTTCCGCCACTTTGGCCGGCGGGCTGGTCCGCGAGCTGCTCCACCTGGTCCACACGTCCGTCTCTTCGTGCTGACCTGGGCGCCGGGGAGATGCGGCGTCCTGCCGCGCGCGGCAGCTCCCCGGCGCCGGCTACAGGTAGAGGTCTGCAGCTTCGAGTTGAGAAGACCGCGGTTCAGCAGGGGTGTCGGGAGCAGCGCGCGGACAAGGCGGCCGTCGACCCGAGCGAGACGGCGAGCGGAGTCCGTAGCCCGGCCGCCGGGGCGTCGCACAGCGTGGCGGGACGGAGATTCCTCCCCCGCCTAAATGGGCGGAATGTCGCAGGTAGCGGAACTGGACAAGGGGCAACGCGAACGCCGACCGGGCGAGTCCGCTCACCGTCGGTGCGCGGACTCTGTCCACAGGCGCCCGCTCCGAAGATCGCTTCTGAGGCCGCCGCGATCGGCGGGGCGGCCCGTACGTGAGGAGCCGACATGCCCGACACCACGCCGCTCACTCCGATGACCCCGCACGCGGCCATCAGTGCCTTCAACTACCTCCGGGCCGTCCAGGCCGAGGACGTCGACGCCGCCCGCGAGTTCGCCGGCGCGGAGCCGCGGATGCCCGAGCTGCTCGTCGACGTCGCGACGCGGGTCGTCGTCCCGGTCACCGCGCTGCCCAGCGCGGACGCGGGCGAGCCGTGCGAGGACACCTTCGCCCTGGAGGCCCTGGGGCGCGTCTTCGTGACCTCGCTGCGGATCTGGGCGCAGGCCGGGCCGGACGCGGCGGAGGGCATCGCCCGCGCGGTCATCGACTTCGCCGCGCAGTTCCTCACCGAGGACCACGAGGATGTCGCCGACACCCTGCGCCAGTTGGAGGCCGTCGGTGTAGGCCAGGCCCTCGATGCGCATCCCGCACCGGCCGGCTCGCACCCGGTGCACCTGACCGTCGTGTAGGCGCACCGGGACGACGGTGGTGCGGTGCGGCGCGCATCGGGCCCGCACCACCACCGCGCGCCGCACCGCACCGCCCATCGTGGTGCGCTCCATCGGCATCGCCGCACCGCACCGGGCGCGCGCCACGGCCGGGTGGGCTCCCCTATCACACACCCCCTTGACCGCGACCTGATCGCCAGCCGAAACAGCCGATGTCAAGGGTGTGGACGATCGCGAAATTCCCCAGGCGGAAGTTCAGGTAATTCCCCAGCTACTGATGTGAGCTGACGGCGAGACAGTCCGTGAGCTGTTTCCAACCTACGCTTGAGCAGGTCAGATGCAAGGTGAGGACGGGCTGCAGGCGGTCGCGAGCCGGCAGGTCGGCAACGACAACGACGAAAGGCGGATCAGCGCGCCGGCTCAGACGTGCCTCGCGCCTGGTCGCGGCTGGCCACCACCAGGTATCCATCGCTCTCGGGGTCGAAGGTGGTGGACTGCACCGTGAGTCCGACGCTCCGCAACTGCGCCACGAGGTCCTCGTACCGGTAGGGCCAGATGGACAACCGCTCCGAGCAGGCTCGCACTGCCCCATCCGGCTCGATCTGGGCGACCACGATCTCGAGGAAGTGTTCCTGCTCCCAGCGCTGCTCGATCTGCCAGTAGTAGCTGATGACCGCATCGCGGTCGTTGCGGCGGATGAGTCGATCGCGGACGTCTACCCGTGAGCCGGCGGAGCGCACGAGCTCCCAGTTGCGTGAGTGGAGCACAAGGCGTCCGCCCGGATTCAGCAGCCGCGACATCGCTTCCAGTGCGGTCAGGCGCCCGGCTGCGCCCTCAGCGTGCCCGAGCGAATTGCCGACGCAGAACACCAGATCGAACGTGGAGTCCTCCAGGTGGTCGGGCAGCTCGTCCCAACTCGCGCGGAGGGCTCGAAGCGAGACACCCTGCTCGTCGGCGACCTTCTCGGTCCGGCGAACCATCCCATCACTGGCGTCTGCGGCGACCACGTCAAGGCCAAGACTCGCGAGACCGACGGCGAGCTGGCCGGTTCCACACGCGCAGTCGAGGACGCGCGCGTTGGGCGGCAGAGAGCCCACGACATCGCTGTAGTAGACCGCGGCTGCCTTGGCTGGGGTCAACCTGTCGTCCCCGATTACTGAGGTTGAACTCGTGATGTCGTGGCTGTTGGTCAGGCGGGTCTGATGGACAGTCCGGTTTCGGCGAGGCAGCCGTCTATGAGGTGGCTGCGGTACTGGATGTGCCGTAGGCCGCGTCTGATGCGCTGGACGAGGTGTTCGGGGGTGCTGAAGGCGACGTTGGAGAGCCAGCCGCGTCGCAGGAGGGACCAGATCCCTTCGACGGGGTTGAGGTCGGGTGCGTAGGGCGGCAGGTAGTAGATGGTCAGCCAGTCCCTGGCTTCCGCCCATTCCCGCAGGTCGGCGGCTTTATGGACGTTGAGGTTGTCCCAGACGAGCACGGTCGGGCCGCCGAGCTGCTGGTGGGCTGTGATCAGCAGGTCGCGGTAGTCGCGCCAGGAGAAGCTCCCGCGTTCGACGCCCACAAGAGCAGCGAATGGGTCGACGACTGCACCTTCTTCGCGCTCTTGAAGGAAGAGATCGGCACCCGCTGCTGGCCGGACCGGCTGAGTGCCCGAGCGGAGGTCTTCGCCTTCATCGAGACCTTCTACAACCGGCGGCGACTGCGGAAACATCCGGGCTGGGACTACCTCACCCCGCTGGAGATAAGACAGCGACACGAACAAGGACACGCCCTCACGGCGTAAGCATCGAGTGTCCAGCATCACGGGGAAACTTCACCATGAAGCTCCTGAGCGACTGGCTTCGCGCACGGGCTGAGCGCTGGCCCCGCAGCACCAATCCGCACCTGATCGTCACGCAGGTCACCGCGGTCGACCCCAACGGCCCTCCGGTGTCCAAGGACGGGCTGCGGTTGGTGTTCAGAAAGCTCGGTATCCAGCCCCGGAGGCTCCGCATCGACCGGCTGCTCGATGAGGCACACGAAACTGCCGACCCCGTGCACCTGATGCGCGTCTTCGGGATCTCCGACACGACCGCATTGAAGTACGTCAGAGCAGCCCACCCCCATCGATTCGGGCCAGAGCCCACCCAAGCCTGATCGGCAGTCCCGAACGTTACTGCGCAGGAGACCTACACGCATGCTGCTCGGTGCCGTTCTCTGATCCCGTTGAGCAGTTCGGGACGGGGACCGGGGAGGTAGGTGGGTGCCAGGTGAGAATCCAGCCGGCGGTAAGCGCCGCCGCGCCGCCTGCCAGGGCGATTGCACCGCCTGTTCCGATGCCTGCGGCCACCGCGCCGAAGCAGGCAGGTCCGACGCCCTGTAGCGTCATGCTGCCGGAGCCGAGCAGACCGAAGGCCTGGCCTTGGCCATCCTGCGGTAGGGCGTCCAGGAACGGCCGTTGGAGGCCGAGACCGTAGGCGAATCCGAAGCCGCAGAGCAGCAGCAGACAGGACGAGACGCCCACTCCGGGCTCGGCAGCGAAGCCGACCAGCGGCAGTCCCATCAGCGCAATCAAAGGGACTACCAGTCGCTCCCGGGTGGGCGGCCGTAGCAATCGGCCCACCAGCAGATCACCGACCAGCATGCCGACCGGCAGACAGCCCATCAGCACCGCGTACCAGCCGGGCGCGAAGTGGCGTCCTCCCGCGTAGGCGACGATCAGGCCTTCCGCGCCCGCTACGAACGCGACGGGTAGCCACTGGGCCAGCATCAGTCGTCGCACCGTGTGTTTGCGCAGCAGCAGGCCGGCACCGTGCAGGCTTGCCCGGACGGCCCCGCCATCGCCCCGAGCGCTGCCAGGTGTGCCGCCGAACTCTCCTGGCTGCAGCCGGGGTAGCCGGATGTGGATAGCGAGCGCGCAGCCGAGGTAGAGGGCGGCGCTGACCGCGAGCGCCCGGCGCGGGCCGAGTACCGCGACGGCCGCACCTCCCAGTGCCAGACCGAACAATTGCGCGCCGGAGGCAGCGATGTTGTTCAGTGAACGGCCCAGTACATAGGCGTCGCCCTCCATCGACTGCGCGACCAGCCGACTCGACGCGCCGTGAAACACCGGTGTGGTGAGGGCGACCAGCGCCACGACACCGAGGCTTGCCGCGACCGGCATCCGCACCAGGGCGAGCAGCAGGGCGGAGGCGCACGTCAAGGCGTAGCCGCCGGTGATGAGCGCGCGGGGCGGCAGTCGGTCGGCCAGTGAGCCCAGCAGCAGCGAGCCGAACAGCTGCGGGATGAAGCCGATGCCGAAGGCCAGTGCGCTCAGCAGCGCGGAGCCGGTGGCCGAGAAGACCAGCACCGAGAACGTGGTGATCCGCAGCGCGTCCGCAGTGATTGCGACGGTGCGGGTTGAGAAGAGCAGCCGGAATCGTGGCTCGGCCAGCACCTCCCGGTAGGTGGCACGGTGGTTGCCCTGCGCGGGTTCGGCGGTTGGGGTGATGACGCGCAGCCTCGCCGTGCGCCCACGCTACTCACCAATGATTCGTCGCTGGACGAATCGGAGCAGATGTCCCGCGGTAGCATGGCTGGGTGCTGCGCTTCGAAGTCTCCGTCGAGGACCTGCTGCGCAGCCGCTTCGCACTGTCGCCCGCGATGGACCTGTGCTTCCTGCTACGCTCGCTCGCCGGCCAAGACAGGCCGCTGCCGCGAGCCTGGGCCACCCGGCTCCTGCCGGCCTTTGAACGGCTTCGCCGCGAGAGCGATCTGAACGCCGCCCTCGCCCTGCACACCCCGCAATCCGGACCGAACTTCGTCGCCCCGCCCCCGCGCGGCCTCAACCAGACCTGGGCAGACGACCTGGCCATTATCCGGGCCACACCGCTGGAAGCGGCCCGCCACGAAATCGCCACCAACGCGACCGGCCCGTCCGCCCGTGATCCCCGCGTACGCGCAGTGCTGGACTCGACGGACGCCGTCTCCAGGATCGCCGAGGCGATGGACCAGGCGTGGCACGAGCTGCTCGCCACAGACTGGCCGCAACTGCGCGCGCTCTGTGAGCGCGATGTCGTGCACCGGGTGGGTGTGATCGGCGAACACGGATGGGTCACGACCATCGAGAGCCTGCACCCGAGCATCGCCTGGCAAGCCGGCGGTATCGAGATCGGCCACTTCCCCCAAGTCGGAACAGTCCGCCTCGCCGGCGACGGGCTCCTGCTGATCCCTTCGGTCTTCGTCGCGAATATCGCCGCCCACCTGGAAGACCCCTGGCCCAGGACCTTGATCTACCGTGCCCGCGGCACCGCCGCCCTGTGGGGCGAACAGGAGAGCGTCCCCAGACCGGATGCCCTGACCGCTCTGGTCGGCCGGGCCCGAGCCCGGCTGCTGTTGGCGCTGGACGCCCCGGCCAGTACCAGCCACCTCGCCCGAAGCCTCGCCATGGCACCCGGCGCGGTAGGAGACCACCTCGCCATCCTGCGAGGCGCGGGACTGCTCGTCCGCGCCCGGTCCGGACGGTCCGTGCTCTACCGCCGCACCCCGCTCGGCGAGGCACTGGTTGCAGGTTCGGGCTGAGGGCTGTGCGGACTTGAGTGGAGGGGACTGTCAGTGCACGACGCGGACCAGGCCTGGCGATAGGCTGTTTGCCTGGGTCAAGCACCCAGATCCGCCGTCACGGGAAGGCACTCGGCGAGCAGGTCGACGACGTCGCGCCAGGCTCGCTGCGCGTGCTGTGGGTGGTAGCCGACGCCGGGGACCGTGGGGTGGTCGACCGGCGGGTGGTGGAAGGCGTGCAAGGCGCCGCCGTAGACCGCGAGGCGCCAGTCGACGCCTGCGGTCTGCATCTCGGCGGTGAACGCGTTCCGTTGTGCGGGCGGCATGATCGGGTCTTCCGACCCGACGCCTGCCCACACCGGGCAGCGAACGCGCGCTGCCTCGCCCGGTCGGCCCGTGGTCAGTGCGTTGACTGTCCCGATCACGCGCAGGTTGACGCCGTCGCGCCCGAGTTCCAGCCCGACGGCGCCTCCGGTGCCGTAGCCGATGGCGGCGATCCGGTCGGGGTCGGCCCGCGATTCGGTGCGCAACACGTCGAGCGCCGCATGGCCGATGCCCCGCATCCGGTCGGGATCAGAGAGCAGCGGCATGCAACGGGCCAGCATCTCCTCGGGGTCGCCCAAATAGCGCCCGCCGTGAAGGTCGAAGGCCAGCGCTACGTATCCCAGCTCGGCGAGAGCATCGGCCCGGCGGCGCTCGACGTCGCTGAGCCCCATGCCCTCTGGTCCGAGCAGCACCGCGGGCCGGCGGTCGACACCGGCCGGGAGCGCGAGGTGCCCGATCATCGTCAAACCGTCCGCCGGGTACTCGACCGTACGCGTCGTAATCGCCGTCATGAGACTGGACTGTAGTGATCGTCGAGCCCGGCCCGGCCGCTGTTCTGCCGCTGGCAGAACAGCGCAGGTGTCCCTCTGAAATACGGGACGGGCTCGGCGCTCAGGGCTTCACGATCATCCCGTTGCCCCTTTGGCGCGTATCTCGGCCCCCCCGAGGCCGGGAGGCCCAAGGTCACAGGGCGATCAGTCCTGCCGCCGTCTCTCTGAAGCCGCAGGCATCGAAGTAGAACGATCGCAAGTGCTCTTCGAAGTCGACATGCAACCACTCACGCCCCGCAGCACGGCATCCCTCAGCAGCTGTCCTGACCAACGCGACTCCCACCCCGTTCGAACGATTGCGCTGAGCTACGACCGTGTCCAGGACGAACGCATGGACGCCGCCGTCCCAGGCGACGTTAACGAAGCCGACCAACCGATCATCTTCCCAGGCGCAGACCCAGCCAAGGCTGTGACGTTGAAGCCTTGCACGCCAGTCTGAAGCTTCCCCTTGATCGTGGACTGAAGCTTCCCCTTGATCGTGGACACCTGGAGACTGGGACCTGAGGTTCCAGAGGAAGTAGCACCAGGTGGGAAGCAAGTACACGAAGCGGTACACCGAAGAGTTCAAGCGGGACGCGATCGCGCTCGTCGACTCCTCGGGCAAGACGGTCACGGCCGTCGCCCGGGAACTCGGCATCAGCTCCGAGTCCCTGCGCGGCTGGTACCGCAAGGCGAAGGCCGACCAGGGCGAGGGCTCCCCGGGCGAGCTGACCAGCGCGGAGCGTGAGGAACTGCGCCGGCTGCGCAGAGAGAACCGCGAACAGCAGCAGGCGATCGAGATCCTGAAAAAAGCGACCGCCTTCTTCGTGAAGGAGAACGACCGGTGACCACGTTGTACCGGTTGATCCACGCGGAGAAGGCGAACTACCCGATCGTGCTGCTGTGCCGGGTGCTGCACGTGACCCGCTCCTCCTACTACGCGTGGCGCGAGGGCGGGGCCGCCCGCCATGCCCGGCAGGCCGCCGACGACGCGCTCGCCCACGAGATCATCGTGCTCCACATCGCCTCCCGCCGCACCTACGGTGTCCCGCGCATCCACGCCGAACTGCGGCGTCTGGGGCGGCGGGTGAACCGCAAGCGCATCGCCCGCGTGATGCGCGAGCGCGACATCCGAGGCGTCACCCGCCGCAAGCGCCGCTCGTTGACCCGGCCCGACAAGAAGGCGAAGCCGGCCCCTGACCTGATCGGCCGCGACTTCCACGCCGAGCGGCCCGGGATCAAGCTGGTCGGCGACATCACCTACCTGCCCACTGCCGAGGGCTGGCTCTACCTCGCCTGCTGGCTGGACCTGGCCACCCGCGAGGTCGTCGGTTATGCCATGGCTGATCACCACCGCGCAGAACTCGTCGTGGACGCCCTCGACATGGCCTACGGCCGAGGGAACCTGGAGCCCGGCTGCGTGATCCACAGTGACCGCGGCAGCGAATACACCTCGACTCAATTCTGCGACCGAATAAGGGAGTTGGGACTGCAGAACAGCTGCGGACGCACCGGATCTTGCTTCGACAACGCGGCCGCGGAGAGTTTCTGGGCCCTGCTCAAGGAAGAGACCGGAACCCGCATCTGGCCCGACCGGGCCACCGCCCGCGCCGAGGTCTTCACCTTCATCGAGACCTTCTACAACCGCCGCCGCCTGCGCAAGCACAAGACCTTCGGCTACCTCACCCCGGCCGAGACCAGACAGCGGCACCAACACGCCCTCGCGGCATAACCGACGAGTGTCCAAGATCACGGGGAAACTTCAGCCATGCCCAGCGCATCCACGACCAGGGATGCGCGGTGGTGGTCAGCCATCGAGTAGCCGACGATCTCGCGGGTTGCAGGGTCCAGCCAGGTCGCCAGATACAACCAGTCCTCATCGGTGGGGATGTAGGTGATGTCTCCGACGAGCTTCATCCCCGGCGCCGGTGCGGTGAAGTCGCGGGCGATCAGGTCCGGGGCGGGCACCGCCCTTTTGGCCGGACGGGTCAGACCGGCGTGGATGCGCGGCACTCCGTAGGAACTGCGGGAGGCGAGGTGCAGCACGGTGATCTCGTGCGCCAGGACATCGTCCGCGGCCTGCTTCGCCCGCCTGGTCTTCTCACCGGCCAGCCATGCGTAGAAGGAGGAGCGGGCCACCTTCAGCAGCCGGCACAGCAGAGCAACATGGTGGGTGGTCTTCTCCGCCTCGATGAACGCGTACACCTCGCTCATCGATCGCTCTCCTTCGCGAAGAAGACCGCCGCTTTTCGCAGCACCTCGATCGTCTCCGCCTGCTCGGCGGCCAGCCTCCGCAGCCGGCGCAGCTCTTCACGCTCGGCCGTCGTCAGCTCTCCCGGCGCCCCCTGCCCGCGGTCGATCTCATCCTGCTTGACCCAGTTCCGCAGGCCCTCGGCACTGACCCCGAGCTGCCGGGCCACCTCGGTGACGGTCTTCCCGGAGGAACGCACGAGAGCGACCGCGTCCCGTTTGAACTCCTCCGTGTACCGCCTGCTGCGGTTGCTTTTACTTCCCACCTGGCACTACTTCCTCTGGAACTCACGTCCCAGTCTCCAGGTGTCCACGATCAAGGGGAAGGTTCAGTGTGGTCGTGGAACACATGCAGAACATCGGTAACACCGTGTTGAGAACACGCCAGCCGGATGGCCTGCCGGCGACTGGGAGAGGGCCCAGCCACCGAGGGGACTGCTGCATGATCGGGTGACAGCGGGGTTTATGCAGCCAGAGCTGCGGGTGGGGTCATGATGGTCTCGCACTCGACGGGGGCCAATCGGCCCAGGCTTCGTTGCCGCCGGCGCCGGTGGTAGGTCCGCTCGATCCAGGTGACGATCGCGATCCGCAACTCCTGACGGGTGGCCCGGACGCGGCGGTCGAGGACGTTCTTCTGCAGCAGCGCGAAGAAGCTCTCCATTGCGGCGTTGTCGCCGGCGGCCCCGACCCGGCCCATTGAGCCGACCAAGCCGTGCCGGGTGAGGACGGCGGCGACCTTGCGGGACCGGAATTGCGATCCGCGGTCGGAGTGCACGATGCATCCCGCAGCGGGGCCACGGCGGGCAACGGCGGACTCCAGCGCGGCCACCGCGAGGCGGGACTTCATCCGGGCGTCGATGGAACAGCCCACGATGCGGCCGGAGTACACATCCTTGACCGCGCACAGATACAGCTTGCCCTCGCCGGTCGCGTGCTCGGTGATGTCCGTGAGCCACAACCGGTTCGGCCCGTCTGCGGTGAAGTTCCGCCGCAGACGGTCATCGTGGACCGGTGGCCCGGCTTTGGCATTCTTCCCGCGGCCCCTGCGTTTGCCGAAGGCGCTCCACCAGCCGTTGTCCCGGCAGATCCGCCAGGCGGTCCGCTCGGCCATCGCCTCACCGGCAGCGCGGGCCTCGTCGAGAAGGAAGCGGTGCCCGGACTCGGGATCGTCGCGGTGCGCATCGAACAGGGCGTTGGCCCGGTATGCCTGGGTAAGTTCGGCGTCGGTGGCAGGCCGGGCCAGCCACCGGTAGTAGGGCTGGCGGGCCGGCCCGAGCACCCGGCACGTCACCGCCACCGGCACCCGGTGAGGGGCATCGGCGGCGGCCAGCTCACGGACGAGCGGGTACATCATTTTGCCGGCAGGTTCGCCTGCGACAGATACGCCGCAGCCCTCCTGAGCACCTCGTTCTCCTGCTCCAGCAGCCGGATCCGTTTGCGGGCCTCGCGCAGCTCGGCCGACTCACCCGACGTCGTTGCGGGCCTGGCGCCCTCATCGGTCTCGGCGCGACGCAACCACTTCGACAACGTGATCGGGTGGACCCCGAAGTCGGCGGCGATCTGTTCCAGCGTGACGCCGGGCTCACGGTTGCGCGCGACCCGCACGACGTCCTCGCGGAACTCCTTCGACGGTGCTGGCGATCGTCTCGCCAGCGACTGAAGTCTCGAGTCCGCTGTGCCATACGTGGGGTGCTCAGGAGTTCTCGTAGGCTCGCTTCCACAGGCGCCGAAAATCCCCTGGGGTGTTGTCGGTGCCGACCTCTAGCGTCGTCCCATGAGTTACCGCGATGTCGCCTCGAAGCAGGTCCTGATTTGGTCCTGCACCACCGTCGGCGCCCGCATGCCGGTGGCCATGGCCCCGTTGGCAATGGTCTTCCTGGTACGTGAACGCTCCGGCGGCTACTCCCTGGGCGCGATTCTCGCGGCGGCCTACGTTATCGGCGAGATAGCCGGCGCCCCCGTCCTCGGGATGCGCCTGCGCCCCGACCGCGCTCGCGCTCACCTGGCCGTCGGGCTCGCAGTCGGAGCCGCCACCTTCGCGTGCCTCGGGGTGTTCCGCGACGCGCATCCGGCGGTCCTCGCCGGGTTTGCGTCTCTCGCCGGTGCCGCCCCGGCCTCTGCCACCGGGGGCCTGCGCACGCTGCTCACCGTGCTCGTCCCGGAGCGTGCGACAGCGCAGGCGCTGTCCGTCGAGTCGATACTGACGGCCGGCATCTGGGCCGTTTCCCCGGCCGCGGTTGCTGGCCTGGCCCTCGGTGTCGCACCGCCCGTCCCGCTGTTCCTTGGCGGTGCCCTGATGGCGTCGTCGGTCGCGGGCCTGTGGCTGCTTCCGGCCGGCTGGGGCACGGACGACACGGGCGGCGAGGAGCGGGCGAGCGCGTCGCTGTTGCGACTCCTGAGCGGCGCCTGGCCGGTGTATGTAATGGGCGCGGCCAGCCTGGCCCTGCTTGGTCTGGCTGAACTCGTGCTGCCAGCCCTGCTCGAACAACGTGGCGTCGGCGTCGGCTGGTCAGGTCCGCTACTGACCGGGATGGCGGTGGGCGGGGGCCTCGGTGCTTTCGTCCACGGTCTTCGGTCCTGGCCCGGGCGGCTGCGCACCCGCAGCGTGGTGCTGATGGCCGGGACATCGGCCTGCGTTGCCCTCGCGGCGCTGACGCCTCAGCCAGCCGGGATCGCTGTCGCGCTGGTCGTGGGGGAACGCTCCAGTCGTGCGCGATGCTCACCCGCAACCTGTCCCTGTGCGAGGCACTTCCGCCGGGCGCTCTGGCCGCGGGTTACTCGGTGATGTACGCAGCGGCGGGTGCGGGGTACGCAGCGACAGGGTCGCTCGCCGGTGCCCTCCTCAAGGTGGTGGCACCGTCCACAGCCATCCTGGCCGGAGTTGGCCTCACCCTGGTGCTGACGGGGGTCGGCTGGTGGGGCGAGGTACACCGGGCCGACCGTTCAGTGCCGCGAGCCGACACCGCCGTAGCTCTCGACTCCGCCGCCTCCAATCCGGCCCGCTCCTGATCACGGGGCGGGCCAATACCCGTTGCTCCCTACAGTAAGGGTCGCCACCGCCGCAGGTTGTCGGCGCAGCCCGAGCAGCAGGCGGTTTTGCGCCCTTTTCCGGCCCCCGGTCGGGCACCTGTGCAGGGCCCGGCTGGCGTCCATGGAGAAGGGCCGCTGGACGCCGCTCCGCCACGCGGCGACAGCGGGAGGCGGGCGTCGCCCCCATTCGCCGCTTCCTGTAATACACGGGCAGGGCTGAGGTACTCCACGCCTGCGCGCTGGCGGCCCATGTCGGCGTGTGCACGCCGCCGCTGCCCTGCTCGTACCGCGCCTCCGCGCACTTGCCAGCCTCGTCGATTTCCGGCGGCCTGGGACGACAGGGCCGAGCAGGTGTCATGGGCGGGACTTTCGGTGCCGGCCGCCGCTGCGGGTCCGCGGGTCTTTGGTGACGGTGAAGGCGATGGCGAGGCCGAGGGCTTGGAGGACGGCGCAGGCCGTAATGACGTGATCCAGGGCGGCCGGGGGTGTGGTGGCGACCAGGATGCCGGCGAGGGGGTAGGGCAGAAGCAGGAGCAGGACGGTCAGGGACAGGGTGCTGCCGAAGACCGCGGCGGGTATGAGGTGGGAGCGCAGGGTCCGCAGGACGACGGTGAGCACGCCGTCTCCCGCCATGAAGGCAGCGATCAGCAGAAGGTACGTCGGATAGGCGTCGGCTTGAGCGAGGGCGAAGCAGGTCAGGGACGCCACGCACGCGGCGACGCGTCCCACTGAGGACAGGCCCCATCGGTCGATGGCGAACCGGCAGACCGCGATCGCCGCAAGGGAGGCCGCCGCTGCGGCGGACCACACCACGCCGACCGAGGCGCTGGTGTGACCGTGCTGTTTCACCAGAATCACCGGAACGGCGGCCTCCAGCACAGCGAGCGCCAGGTTGGACAGGGCCAGCCCCACCACCAGACACCTAAGCGCAGGCAGCGCGCGCAGAGTCGACCACCCGGTCCGCAGACTGTCGGTGAGGGACATGGCCGCAGTCGGCCGGGCTCCGCGCACCCGCGGGGTGATGGCAGCCGCCAGCAGGGACAACCCGCCGATGGCGGCGAGCATCCCTGTTGAACCGGTCCACTGCAGGAGAAGGCCGCCCGCCGCGGGTCCCGCGAGGGCGGCGCCCTGGTCTATGCCGAGGAGGACCGACTGGACGCGATGGGCCCCGTCGGCGGCCTCTCGGCTGGCCTCCGCGCCGGCGCTTTCGGCCGCGATGTAACTGAACTCGGTCAGGAAGCCGGTGCACGCGGCGAGCAGCATCACCACGACCGTTGCGGTGTGGTCCTGCGCGAACGCCAGGACCAGCGCGGAGAGGCCGACAACACCGGCCCGGGCGGTCGCGGCCAGCCGGAAGACCCGCGCGGCGCCGAAGCGGTCGACGGCCGAGCCGGCCATACCGAACGTGCTCAGCCGGGGCACCCAGGCCAGCATGAACGCGATCCCCGTCAGCGACGTCGAGTCGGTGGTGGCCAGCACCAGCAGCGGGATGGTGTACGTGGCCATGGACGATGCGGCGGCATCGGCGAGGCGGGGTAAGTAGATGCGCCGCGACGGACCGTACTCCGGGAGACGGGCATGTCGGGGACCGGCGGATCGGACCAGAGTAGTCATCAGGTAGGGCAGTACTTCGTTTGTGTCTCACCGGAGCAACGGTCGTTCATGTCGATTGCCGCCACAGGTTGTGACTGCAGAGTGGCCGATTTGTCCCTCTACTGCATGTCCTGCTCTCTCCGCGAAGCAGCGCCGACACCCTCTCGGGCGCGCGGCATTGCCGCGTACCGCCAGCCGCGAAGGCTGTCGGGCCGCCTTCCGCTACCTACTCGTGTCCGACCGATGCGGGATGCCCTACCGCCGCTGCACGCTGACGGTCATTGATGCAGGGACAGTCCCGTCACGGGGGGGGAACGAGCCTGTCCCTGCACGTCGGAGCCCGCGTACCCCCTCCACAGAGGACGGGCCCCATGCCCCACATCGGTGGGGCCACCTCGTACAGCGCACTGTGGGTCAGAAGTGTCACGGGTGACTGCGGAAGATCGCAGAGTCAACACGCTTGTGCAGGAGGCCGCTCGGTGACGTCACACGTCGGTTGCACGACTGGCGCGTCCTTCGGCCTTGTGACGAGACCGTTCCAGTCGCCGTGCCCAGTGCTCGGGGTGAGGTCGACGACCTTCTCCATCTGCTTGAGCGCGGACCGCTTGCCGATCGGGTTGAAGACGAGCAGGACCGGCGGGTGCGACGCGTCGCCCCACCGGGGATCGTGGGTGGACGAGCGGGTGCGCCACATCGGCTTGTCCTGACCGTCGGTGTCCTTCGCCTTGCGGTGGGAGTGGCGCATGTACTTGTCGAACTTCGCCGCTGTCTTCGCGGCCTCGGTGCAGTTGTCGGCCTCGAGGAACAACAGCGGCAACCGCACCTCGGGGGCGGTGAGGACGATGTCGGCCCCCGCACATCCCACGAGCGACAGGCACACAATGTTCCCTATGTCATAATGCGTACATATTGTCACTAAAGGGAACCATGGACGTGTCATGACAGGGCTGCGCACCGCAGCGAGGGCAGCCGTCGCCGCAGCGCTGGCCGGGACGCTGGTTATGGCGTGTGGAGCCGACGGTGGCGGTTCGAGGACGTTGACCTGGTCGATGTGGGCCGACGGCGGTGAGGAACTGCGGGTCTGGCATGAACTCGCGGACCGTGTGTCCCGCGAAGATCCGCAGCTCACGATCAAGCTCGAGACCTCGTCCTTTGATGACTACTTCGTTAAGCTGGGCGCCCGTTTCGGCAGCGGCGATGCGCCCTGCATCGTCTCGATGCAGTCGCTCCGCAATACGGGTTACACCCAGGGCATGCTGCCGCTCGACGATCTGATCGCCAAGAACAAGTTCGATGTGACGGACTTCGACAAGTCCGTCATGGAGGGGCTGAGTGCCGACGGGAAGCAGTACGCGCTGCCGTACGACGTCGGCCCGGTGATCCTCACATACAACAAGGACATCTTCCGGAACGCGGGGGTGCCGGAGCCCAAGCCGGGGTGGACCCTGGCCGAGTTCGAGTCGGTCGCCCGTAAGCTGACCGGGGACCGGACATACGGGTTCGTGGCGGCGCCTCAGGATGTGTGGATGTTTCCCATGGTGCTGACCAAGACCGGGGCTCAGCCCACTGACGGGGCGGGCAAACTGCGGCTTACCACCCCCGCCATGATCAAGGGCGTGCAGTGGTACGCCGACCTGGCGGCCAGGAAGAAGGTCGCCCCCCGCTTGCCCGGGGTCGATCCCGCGTTCACCGAGAAGCAGTTCCTCAGTGGCAACGTGGCCATGGGTGCCAGCGGTCCCTGGGCGTTGCTGAACCTGAAGAACCAGGCCGGCTTCCAGGTGGGCCTGACCACGATTCCCGCCTGCCCGGGTGGCACCAGGACGTACTCGGCCGGTTCCGGGTTCGGCATTTCCAAGTCCTGCCCGGACCCGGAGCGGGCGTTCAAGGCGATCACGCTGATGACCGCCAAGAAGCAGCTGGAGTGGCTCGGCGAGGTGGGACGTGCCTATCCGTCACGTGAGTCGGCACAGCACGCGTGGTACGAGAACGCCCGCATCGCCGGTGCCCGAGAGGTCCTCGAAGCCGCCAACGCCACGGCGATTCCCCTGCGTACTACGAAAAACTGGGAGCGGGTCAACGAACTGCTCAACCAGCACGGGGTCAATCTCTTCAACGGGGCAAGCTCCGCGAAACAGGTCCTGGAACAGGTGCAAAGACAGGCCGGGCAGGATTGACCGGCGCGCGCCTGGACTGAAAGGCGAGTGGACGGAATCGCGGAAGGGGGCGGGCCGCAGGAAGAGCCGGAGGCGGAGCCCAGGCGTCGCGGGCTCGGTCCGAGTTTCCGGGGTATCCGTACGGACCGCTGAGCGGTCAGCCCTGCGGCATGACGCCGGAGCACGGCATGACCCGGCCGCCACCGTTCAGCGTCTGCTGGGCGGCCGCGCCGGACGCCTGGCCGCCGACCAAGCCCGCGGCATCGACCCGCGCCCGTCGTCCCCCGCTCGCTGCCCGAGCCCGCAGCTCATCAGTCAGATCATCGGCGACATCGAGCCGGGCGGGCCATGGTCCACGATGGGGTGCGGCCGCTTCCGAGGCGCCGTCACATTCGCACAGCACGACGGTGGCGTCGTCGGTGAGGTGCCCGCTGTGATGCTCGAGCACGGCCCGCACCAGACGGCGCAGGGTTTCGGGCCGCCAGACCGTCGGCGGATGACGAAGTCGACGAAGCGGTCGCGGCCGAACTCGCGCCCTTTGGCGTCACGGGCTTCGATGATGCCGTCGGTGTAGAGCAGCAGCTGGTCGCCGGGCTCCAACCGCTCGCGGCACAGGGTGGTGGGAAGGCCGAGGTCGGTACCGACGGGGTGGGTGGGGGTGCAGGTCAGATGGGTGGTCCAGCGTCGGCCGCGGATCAGTACGGGCGGGTGGTGGCCGCAGTTGATCCAGGTTAGGACACCGGTGCTGAGGTCGAGGTCGGCCAGGACTGCGGTGGCGTAACGGGTGTGGGAGAACTGTTCAATCAGCGTGGCTTCGATGGCGTCCCTGGCTTCGGCGAGGCCGCAGCCTTGGCGTCGCTGGTTGCGGCAGGTGGCCATGGCGAGGTTCGCGGTCAGTCCGGCGGAGGTGTCGTGGCCCATGGCGTCGAAGACCGCAAGGTGAGCGGTGTGCCCGGCCAGGGCGTAGTCGAAGGCGTCACCGGCGGTGGCGTAGGCGGGTTCCATCGTCGCGGCGATGGGCACCCGCTTTTCGCGAACGTCCGGGGGTGGCATCAGCGTCAACTGCATCTCCGCGGACACCGACATCGGACTGACACGGCTGAGGCGGGCGTAGGAGTCGCTGTGGTGGCGTTTGGAGACCAGCAGCATGCCCACCAGCGACGCCAGGCCCTCCACGAGGCCGCCGACGAGAAACTGCTGACCAAGACGATCGCCCGTTACGGAAGGGTCGATCTTCTCTGTATTGACGAGCTGGGCTACATGGAGCTTGACCGGCGCGGCGCCGAACTGCTGTTCCAGGTTCCGACCGAGCGCGAGGAAAGGAACAGCGTGGCGATCGCCTCCAACGAATCGTTCTCCTCGTGGACCAAGACTTTCACCGACCCCCGGCTCTGCGCGGCCATCGTGGACCGCCTCACCTTCGGCGGCAACATCATCGAGACCGGCAGTGACTCCTACCGCCTCGCCCACACCAAAGCCCGCCAGCAGGCCACCGCAGCCTCCTGACCACACCCGGGCCTTCCGCTGACGTGGTCATTGGCCACGGACGACTGGTATCTGCAGAGCTGGATCATGCACGCCGCCGTCTGGTCCGCCACAACGAACGGCTCCCGCAGCGCAGCGAAGCGAAGCCCTGATCACCTGGACGGCCATCGCCCTGGTGACCCGCCGTCCGACTCAGCCGACCGTCAGGCTCTCCAAGCCCCGCTGCTGTTTGACAGAGACGACGCCCTTTCGGCCGAGTGTGGTTGAATTTTGACCTACTGGAGAGCGGTGCGTGACCGGCTGATCTCATACGGTTCCCACCAGTGTGCATCCACTCACACGCCAGGGGGAATGCCTGCAGGGGCCACACACCAACGCCCTTCAGGTTCCCAGAGCGTGTCCGAATCGGATCGGCCCTTCGGGTGGCCGAAAATCATCAACCGGGCTGACACGAGTCATCTCTACCGTCATGATCGAGGGCCGATCTTCGTGGCGAAGGGAAATGAATGCCGCTCAAGGTGCTGCTCGCGAATGCCCCGAACCCCACCGCGAACGGAAACGCGTCCAACTACGCCTGCTATCCACATATCGGCATCATCCAGCTGGCCACGGCGATACGCGACGCCTTCCGCGACCAGGTGGAAGTGTGTGTGGTCGACGGAGGCATCAGTAACACCGTCGAAGTGCAGAAAAAAGTGCGGGACTTCGGGCCGGACCTCGTCGGAGTGAGCGCCCTGACACCCACCTACAGCGAGGCCCTCAAGATCGCCGACACCGCGAAGCGGATCGGCGCCAAGGTGGTTCTCGGCGACGACCACGCTGGCTTCTTCCCCGAGCTCATCCTGGTAAACCGGCCCGCCATCGACTACATCGTCGCCAACGACGTGGGCGAGACGCCTTTCGTGGAGCTGGTGGGCGCGCTACTGTCCGGCACCCCGCTGACGGGCGTCTCCTCGCTCGTCCACCGTCAGGGTGAAACGGTCGTCTCCAACCCGGCGCCCCGATACGCGCTCGCCGAGCGCAACACGATTCCGGATCTGGCATTCATACGCGACGAACTCGACGTGTACGCCCGGAACTACCGGGAGCAGTTCGGACATCTGCATGACCACACGGTCATACCCATCACCGTGAACAACGCCCGCGGCT
The DNA here is from genome assembly GCF_037055355.1 of Streptomyces sp. DG1A-41. Taxonomy (GTDB): domain Bacteria; phylum Actinomycetota; class Actinomycetes; order Streptomycetales; family Streptomycetaceae; genus Streptomyces. The sequence goes on from NZ_CP146350.1 coordinate 47,859, forward strand.
GCGAGAACGGATACAAGCGCTGCACCTATTGCAGCATTGCCGATCTCACAGTCAACACGGGCGAACCGGGCGGATTCTGGAAGGCGGTGGACATCTACAACCGAGAATTCGGTATCAACCTCTTCTTCGAGGTGTACGACAGCTTCACCGCCAGCCCACGCTATGTCGACGCCCTCATCGACGCCACACCCCCGCACCTCCGTCGCCGCATCGACAACGGTGAGCTGGAGATCATGGTGTACGCGCGAGCGCTGGGTCTGACCAAACGCAACAACGTGGACAAGTGCCGCCGCCTCGGCGTGACCCGGGCGAACATCGGGCTCGACGCCGCCGACCCCGAGATGCTGGAGGCGCAGCGGAAGAACAAGACCACCGACGCGACGAACCTGGAGGCGATCCGACTGCTCAACAAGGCAGGGATCTCCGTGCACGCCTCATACATCGCGGGGGCACCGGGCGAACGTCCGCGGACGCTGGACCGGACGATCGAGGGCATTCGGCAAATGTTGGGCGAGGTCGAGCTGTCGTCCGTCGAGTTCTCCCGGTTCATCCCCCTGCCCAACAGTCCGGCGTGGGACCTGCTCGTCGACTACGAGCAGCCGTCGTTCTTCAAGACCAGCGCGGAGATCGACGCGTACCTGGCCGAACTCGACATCGTCATCACCCCCGAGAAGCGATCGGAGCTCTACAAGAGGTTCGGCGAGCAGGACCTGCTCGACATCGACGAACTCGCGGCCGCATGGGCCGAGAACTTCACCCACATCTCCGAGGACTACGCTCTTCAACGGATCGCGGATGTCGATCAGTTGGTCATGTCGCACAACGTACGCACCGGCAACAACGTCGGCTAGTTACCGGCGACGACGCCGGGCAGCCGCAGCCGCCACGGAGGGAGCAGCAGATGCTGGGAGTGTCCAACCTTTCCACCTACGCCCTGGGGACGCTCCTCATTATTCTGCTGCCGGGGCCCAGTTCCCTCTACACGCTGTCCGTGGCGGCGCGGCGCGGTGTGCGGACCGGGTACCGGGCCGCGGCGGGGGTGTTCATCGGCGAGGCCCTGCTGATGCTGCTCACCGCCGCGGGGCTCTCTTCGCTGCTGCGTGCCAACGAACTCGTTTTCTCCCTCATCAAGTACGCGGGGGCCGGTTATCTGGCCTGGATCGCGGTCGGGATGATCCGCGGGGCATGGGAGATGTGGCGCACCCGCAAGGTGGAAGCACCGGAGGAGGGGCCGGAGGGCGCCCAGGACGGCGAGCGGCCGTTCCGTCGGTCGCTGCTGATCACTCTGCTCAACCCGAAGGCGATCCTGTTCTTCATTTCCTTCTTCGTGCAGTTCGTCGACCCGTCCTATCCGCACCCGGCGCTGTCCTTCGGACTGCTCGCGCTGATCTACCAGGTGATCAGCATCAGCTACGTGACTCTGCTGATCCTCGGCGGCACGTACCTCTCGGCCCAGTTCCGCCGTCGGCGGCGACTGTCGGCGGGGCTGACCAGCGGAGCCGGCGCCCTCTTCCTCGGGTTCGCGGCAAAGCTCGCCACTACGGGCAACTGACGTACCGGGGAGCCGACCGCACAACGCGGGGGACAGCCAACGTGCGCCGGTGCGGATGCGGTAACGGTTGACTAAGTGAGCGTTTGACACGCCTATCGGGCGGTTCATAGCGATTTTCAGCGACCGGGCGCGAGCGCCGAACCAAGCGATCCGCCGGGAATACGGCTTCTGCGGCAATCAGCAGACCAGTTATGCGCCGGGTACCTTACCAAAGCTCCTGTCTCATTTAGAAACCTACCGGTTCACCCGAGATCGAGAACGCACGCCCCGGTGCACCCAACACCCCCGCCCACGCCCTGCTCAGATCGGCCGCCACCGCATACCCAGGCATCATGCAGCCCTCACGGCCCTACCCCAGCGACCTGTCGGGGAGGCAGCTCGTTGCCGGACCGGCGCCCCGACCGGACCGAGGGCCGGGAGGGGACCGGTGACCCAGCCCGACCGGCGGGCCGGGGGCCTGGGTCGCGTATCGCCCCGCGGGTGCCGTCGGATTCAGCCGCGTGCCGTCGCCCGTCCGGTGGTGTCGGCCGCCGGGTGCGGGTGCGGCGCGGGGCGGGACAGGACGCGTTTGACGCCGTAGGTCGCCACCGCGGCCACGGCCATCGCGGCGACCAGGACCCACAGGCCGGCCGCGGCGGAGCCGGTGCGGTCCACGACCACGCCGATACCCATCGGGCCGAAGCCGCCGCCGAGGTTGCCCACCGCGTTGATCAGGGCGATGCCCGACGCGGCCTGGACGCCGGTGAGGAACCGGGACGGCAGGGACCACAGCACCGGCTGGCCGGAGTAGATGCCCAGCGCCGCGACACTGAGGAAGGCCATCCGCAGGACGGGGTCGTCCACCAGGACGCTGGCCGCGAGTCCTGCCGCCCCGGTCGCCGCGGTCCCGGCGATCCACGGGTACCGGCCGCCGGTACGGTCGGCGAGCTTCGGCACGACGTAGAGGCCCAGGGCGACGAAGACGTACGGGACGGCGGTGACGAGACCGGTCTGGGTGCCGGTGAGGCCGCCGAAGTCGTCGACGATGGTGGGCAGCCAGAAGCTCAGCCCGTAGGCACCGAGCGGGAAGCAGAGGTAGAACAGCGCGAGGAGGACCACCCGGCGGTCCCGCAGCGCGGCCAGGGGGCTGCCGTGGCCGCCGCCGGACCGCCGTGCCTCCTCGGCCAGTTCAGCCGCCAGCCAGCCGCGCTGCCCCTCGTCCAGCCAGCGCACCTCGCCGGGGCCGTCGGGCAGGAACCGCAGGGTGACGAAGGCGAGCAGCACGGCGGGCGCGCCGGTCGCGACGAAGATCCACTGCCAGCCCGCGAGGCCGAGCGTGCCGTCCAGGTCGTCCAGGGCGCCCATGACGGGGTTGCCGAGCAGGAAGGCGAGGGGCTGGGACAGCATGAACCAGCCGATGACGCGCGCCCGGTAGCGGTACGGGTACCACTTGGTGAGGTAGTACAGGACGCCCGGGTAGAAGCCCGCCTCGGCGGCGCCCAGCAGGAACCGCGCCAGGTAGAACTGCCAGGACGTGGAGACCAGGGCGGTCAGCACCGTGACCAGTCCCCAGCCCAACATGATCCTGGTGAACCAGCGGCGGGCGCCGAAGCGCTCCAGCCAGACGTTGCTGGGCACCTCGCAGCAGGCGTACGCGACGAAGAACGCCACCTGCCCGAGGGTGAACGCCGTGTGCGACAGGCCCAGTTCCTCCTGCAGCGTCAGCTTGGCGAAGCCGACGTTCGAGCGGTCGACGTAGGCGACGAGGTACAGCAGGACGAGGAACGGCATCAGCCGCCACGTCACCGCCTTCATCGTCGTGGCCTCCATGCGGTTCTCCTTCGTACAGCACGGGTGGTGCAGCCGGACGAGCGCAGACGCTAACGTGATTTGATATGACCATTGAAGGGGTCGTCAGGACACGAGTTGGTCACGGCGCCCCGTGTGAAGACCCCCGCCCGCGGCCACCGGAAGGACGACATTGACGACCGGAACCCCACGCCCGCCGCTGCGCAGCAGGAGCTGGTTCGGCGACGGCGGCAAGAACGGCTTCATCGCCCGGCACCATCTGCGCGCCATGGGCCGGGGCGGCCACAACTTCGACGGCCTGCCCGTGATCGGCATCTGCAACAGCTTCTCCGAACTCACGCCCTGCAACGGGCACTTGCGGCCGATCGCGGAGGCCGTCAAGCGGGGCGTGCTGCAGGCCGGCGGTTTCCCCTTGGAGTTCCCGGCGATGTCCCTGGGCGAGCCGTTCCTGCGGCCGACGTCCATGCTCTACCGCAACCTCGCCGCCATGGAGATCGAGGAGCAGATCCGCGCCAACCCGCTGGACGCGGTCGTCCTGCTCACCGGCTGCGACAAGACCACGCCCGCCGCGCTGATGGGCGCGGCCAGCGCCGGGGTGCCGGCGATCGTGTTCACCGGCGGGCCGATGCTCAACGGCCGGTTCCGGGGGCGGGCGGTGGGCTCCGGCACGGACATCTGGCGGATGACGGAGGAGCTGCGCGCGGGCACGGTGACGCAGGAGGAGTTCACCGAGTTCGAGAGCTCGCTGAACCGGTCGGCCGGCCACTGCATGACCATGGGGACCGCCTCGACCATGGCCTGCCTGGCCGAGGCCCTCGGCATGATGCTGCCCGGCGCCTCCGGGCTGCCCGCCGTGGACGCCCGGCGCGGCACGCTCGCCGAGGAGACCGGCATGCGCGCGGTGGAGCTGGCCGGCTCCGAGCTGACACCGGCCCGGATCATGACCCGGGCCGCCTTCGAGAACGCCGTGCGGATCAACGCGGCGATCGGCGGCTCCACCAACGCCGTGGTGCATCTGCTGGCGGTCGCCGGCCGGCTCGGCGTGCCGCTGACGCTGGACGACTTCGACCGGCTCGGCGCCGAACTGCCGCTGCTGGTCGACCTGATGCCGTCCGGCCGGTTCCTGATGGAGGAGTTCGCCTACGCCGGCGGCCTGCCCGCGCTGATCGACAGCGTGCGCGACCACCTCGACCCCGGCGCGGTGACCGTCACCGGCCGCACGCTGCTCGACAACTGCGCCGGCGCCCGCGTGCACGACCCGGCCGTCATCCGGCCGCTCACCGACCCGGTCCTCCCGGCGGGCACCGGCACCGCCGTCGTCCGCGGCAACCTGGCGCCCGACGGCGCGGTGATCAAACAGTCCGCGGCCGAGCCGCGCCTGCTGCGCCACACGGGCCCGGCGCTGGTCTTCGACGCGCTGGAGGACTACCTGGCCGTCGCCGAGGACCCGGACCTCGACATCACCGCGGACACCGTGCTGATCGTGCGCAACACCGGCCCGAAGGGGTATCCGGGCATGCCGGAGGTGGGCAACCTGCCGCTTCCGAAGAAGCTGCTGGACGCTGGCGTACGCGACATGGTGCGCGTGTCGGACGCCCGGATGTCCGGTACGGCGTTCGGCGCCTGCGTGCTGCACGTGGCGCCGGAGGCCGCGGTCGGCGGCCCGCTGGCGCTGGTGCGCACCGGCGACCCGGTGCGCCTCGACGTGCCGGCGCGGACGCTGGACGTGCTGGTCGGCGAGGAGGAACTGGCGCGGCGCCGGGCGGCCTGGCGACCGCCCGCCCCGGTCGCCGGGCGCGGCTGGACGCGGCTGTACACCGAGCACGTCACCCAGGCGGACACCGGCGCCGATCTGGATTTCCTGGTGGGTTCGACGGATTCGACACCGCCGCGGCAGGCGTTCTGAGCGCGGGCCAAGGCAGGAGTACCGCATGACCGACACGACAGTGAACGCAATGGCCCCCGAGGTGGTCCTGTGCGGGGAGGCGATGCTGCTCATGGTCGCCGAGCCGGGCGTGCCGCTGGAGCGGGCCGTGGCCTTCCGCCGGTCCGTCGCCGGCGCGGAGAGCAACGTGGCGGCCGGGCTCGCCCGGCTGGGGCACCGGGCCCGCTGGATCGGCCGCGTGGGCGACGACCCGGCGGGGCGCGCCGTGCTGGCCCAGTTGCGCGCGGACGGCGTCGACGTGGCGTACGCGGAGGTCGACCCCGGGGCGCCGACCGGGCTGCTGTTGCGGGACAGCCACCCCGTCCGCGCGATCGACGTGCAGTACCACCGCGCCGGGTCGGCGGCCTCGCGGCTGACGCCTCAGGCGCTGCGTCCCGAGATGGTGGCGGGCGCGCGCCTGGTGCACGTCAGCGGCATCACGGCGATGCTCTCCGAGAGCGCGCTGCGGGCCACCGTACGGCTCATGGAACTGGCCCGCGCGGCGGGCGCCGCGGTGTGCGTCGACCCCAACGTGCGCCTGCGGCTGGCGCCCGCCGAGCGCTGGCGGGCCGTGGTCGGACCGCTGCTGCACCGCGCCGACCTGGTGCTGGCCGGGGAGGACGAGCTGGAGGTGCTCGACACCGGCGGCGGCGACCCCGGCCGGGCGGTGCGACGGCTTCTGGCCTCGGGCGTGAGCGGCGTCGTCGTCAAGCACCGCGACAAGTCGGCCACGTTCACCACTGCGGACGGGACGTGGGGGCCCCAACCGGCCTACCCCGTGCCCCTGGTGGACCCGGTGGGTGCCGGGGACGCGTTCGCAGCGGGCTTCCTGTCCGGGCGGCTGCGCGGGATCCCGCCCGCGCGGGCGCTGGCCGAGGGTGCCGCCGTGGCGGCCCTGGCGGTGCAGTGCGTGACCGACGTGGACGGGCTGCCCGACCGGACGGGCCTCGACCGTGCCCTCGCGGGGTTCGAGGGCGACCGGGAGACGGTCCACCGCTGACGCGGCACCGCTCCCGCACGACACGACTCAGCACTACTCGGCTCAGAACGGAGTGACATGTACCGATGGGAGATCGTGCGGGCCGTCACCGCCCAGCGCGTGTTCGGCATCGTGCGCAGCGGGTCCGCGGAGGAGGCCGCCACGGGGGCCCGGGCGGTGCTCGACGCCGGACTGCGCGCCGTGGAGGTCGCCCTCACCACCCCGGGGGCGCTGACGGCCCTCGCCCGGGTGCGCGCCGACCGCCCCGAGGCGCTGCTCGGCGCCGGGACGGTGCTGGACGGGGCCGCCGCCCGCGCGGCCGTCGAGGCGGGGGCGCGGTTCCTGGTGTCGCCCAGCCTGCACCCGGAGGTGATCCGCACCGGGCACCGCTACGGCGTGCCGGTGTTCCCCGGGGTGAGCACCCCCACCGAGATGGTGCGGGCGCTGGAGGAGGGCGCCGACGCGCTGAAGCTCTTCCCGGCGTCCGCGGTCGGCCCGTCGTGGCTGTCCGACATACGGGCCGCGCTGCCCCAGGCCCCCGTGATCCCCACCGGGGGTGTGACAATCGAGGACGCACCGGAGTGGATCGCGGCCGGGGCCGTCGCCTGCGGCATGGGCTCGGCGCTCACCTCGGGAGGGGCCGCGGCGGCAGGCGAACGGGTCGCCGCGCTGCTGGACCGGCTCGCCCGCGCGCGCTGACCGTCCGGCGCTCCCGTACGACCATGAAGGCGAAGGGCAGGACAGCGGTGGAACTGCAGGGGCTGCACGGGCAGGTCGTCGACCGCATCGGCGCGTCCCTCGCCGACGACGAGCGGCGCGCGGGGCGGGTGCTGCGGCTGGAGGACGTCCAGGCCGAGTACGGCGTCTCGCGCACCGTCGCGCGGGAGGCCATACGGGTGCTGGAGTCCAAGCGGGTCGTGCACAGCCGCCCCCGCGTGGGCATCACCGTCCGCCCGCTGCCGGAGTGGAACCTGTACGACCCCCAGGTCATCCGGTGGCGGCTGGCCACCTCGCAGCGGCGGGAGCAGTTGCGGGAACTGGCGGAGCTGCGGGCGGCGGTGGAGCCGGCCGCCGCGTCCCTGGGTGCCCTGCGCAGCGACGGCGCGCTGCGCGAGCGACTGCTCGGGCACGCGCGGGACATGGCCGACGCTGCCGGGGAGGGTGACCTCAAGCGGTTCATCGCCGCCGACGCCGCCTTCCACCGGACGCTGCTGGCCAGTTCGGCCAACGCGATGTTCGCCCAGCTCGCCGACGTGACGGAGGAACTGCTCGTCGCCCGGGGCGAGCTGGCGCTGATGCCGGACCGGGTGGACGACGCGTCGGTGCGCCGGCACGTGGACGCGGCGCGCGCCGTCGCCGACGGCGATCCGGCGGGCGCCGCCGCGTGCGTGCGAGTGATCCTCGACCGGTCCCGGGGGGAAGTGGAAGGGCTCCTCGACGGCGGTGATCCGTCGACCGGGGGTCCCGGGGGCTGCGCCTTCGGCGAGTGACGCCCCGGGCCCCGGTCTCCGGCCGTCGGCGGCGGTCAGTCCGCCAGGCCGGCGAACACGGCGGGATCGTAGGAGCGCCCGGCATGCGGGTGATCACGCCGAGCCGGTTGGCGGCGTTGATCATCGCGATCAGGCAGACCAGGGCCGCGGTCCGGTCGTCGTCGTAGTGACACGGCGGCGCCGGGCGGCTTCCCGTACGGGACACGATCGAGCGCGAGCAGGCGGGAGCCGACGATGAACGCACCCGGCGAACGACCCACCGGCCCCCCGGCCGGACCCGGCCACCGACGCGTTCGTCGCCCACCGCCGCCTGCTGTTCACCGTGGCCTACGAGATGCTCGGCTCCGCGGCCGACGCCGAGGATGTCCTCCAGGAGACCTGGCTGCGCTGGTCGGGCGTCGACCTGGACGCGGTGCGCGACCCTCGGGCCTTCCTGGTGCGCGTCACCACCCGCGAGGCCCTGACCCGGCTGCGGACGCTGCGCCGGCGCCGGGAGTCCTACGTCGGCCCCTGGCTGCCCGAGCCGCTGCTGACCGCGTGCGACGTGGCCGAGGACGTGGAACTCGCCGACAGCCTCTCGATCGCGATGATGCTGGTGCTGCACGGGCTCACGATGGCGGTCCGCTCAGGCGCCGGCGCCCGTCTGTCGGCCCGGACCAGCAGCCATCCGCTTCCTGGTGCACGTGCACAGTTGCCCTCATGGCCTGGTGGTGCTCGGGGTAGCAGCGGAGGTTCGTCATGCCCCGGAACATCTGGAGCGGCGCGATCAGCTTCGGTTGGGCACCGCTCCTATCTCCGTGGCCAGCGCTACGAGGACCATTCGATCAGGTTCCACCAGTACCACCTGGCGGACATGGGCCGGGTGCGGGTGCGCAAGTACTGCGAGATCGAGGACCGCGAGGTCGACCAGGGCGAGATCGGCAAGGGCTACCAGGTGACCAAGGAGCAGGTCATCCCGATCAGTGATGAGGAGCTGCGGGAGCTGCCGCTGCCGACGGCGAAGGCGATCGAGATCGTCGCGTTCGTGCCGCTGGAGTCCGTCGATCCCCTGAAGATCGGCGAGGGCTGCTACCTGGCGCCCAGCGGGCAGGTCGCCGCGAAGCCGTACAAGCTGCTGCGCATGGCGCTCGACCGGAGCAGCAAGGTGGCCGTCGCGAAGTACGCCTGGAGCGGCAGGGAGAGGTTGGGCCTGCTGCGGGGCCGCGAGGACGTCATTGTTCTGCATGCGATGCGCTGGCCGGACGAGATCAGGTCGCCGGAGGAACTGCTGCCGCCGTCCCTCGAGCTGACCGACGAGGAGATCGACGGCGCGCTCGCGCTCATGGACACCATGACCGGCGAAGATCTCGAAGGTGAGGAGTTCCAGGACACCTACACCGAGGCCCTCGCCCAGATCAACGAGGCCAAGCGGGAGCATCGCGAGCCGCCGTAGCTTCAGCAGCCGGAGTCGGAGCCGGGGCAGATCGTCGACCTGATGGCCGCGCTGACCGAGTCCGTGCAGTAGGCCAGGGCCTCCCGCGGTGAGGACGCCGACGTGCACGAGTAGCCGAAGAAGAAGGCTGCGAAGAGGCGGCCGGCCAAGGAGACGGCGACGAAGAAGACCACGAAGAAGGCCGCGGCGAAGAAAACGTCCGGGCGCCGACCGCGCAGCGCCTAGACCTCGATGCCGAGCGCCGTGTCCGGCCTGCACTTCGAGCACGCCGGCACTTGATGGCGTAGTGCCTCGACCGCCTGCGCCCTGGTCGCCGGCCTCGCCCGCTTGCCCGGGTCCCAGCACTCACCGGTGTGTACGGCGACGATGTTGTTGCGCTCCAGGCCGCGCTCGATCAGCCACTCGGGCGCAGGCGGGCGCCGCGCTTCGCCGACGCGCCGCTCAGCCTCGCGACGTTCTTCGTCGGCGATCCATTTGCGGGTGCGGGCCAGGTCGCCCTCCTGCACGCGCTCCAGGAAACGGAGCAGCGCGAGTCGCGACGCCACCCCTGAATCGTTCATACGTTCTATTCTATGATCGTGGCGCCACACAGCCCACCCCCACCCCGGAGCAGGCATGAACCACGAGGAGGCCGCCCGCAAGCTGGGCGTCGACCCGGCCTCCCTCTCCCCTGCCCCGCCGGCGCCCCGCTTCGCCCAGACCTGGGCGCGAACGCAGCAGGAGCCGCCCTGCTCAGCCTGCGGCCAACCGTCCCGCACCAGCGGCGTGCTCCACGACCGGGACCACGGGCCCCGCTGGTTCGACCGATGCCGGGAGTGCTTCCTCGCCACACCGCCGACGCTGCGCGTGCCGCCGGCGCGGTTCCTCGAGGAGCTGCGCGCGGTCGCGGCCGACGCGCGGTTGCCGCTGCACACGTACACCGGACGAGGGCGGGTGGGAAGGTGAGTGACGTCGACGACGAGCGGTTCCACCTCACCCTGACGGCGGGGGTCTGCCGGTGATGCACGGCTGGTGGGGCAAGCGGCCCACGGCCGAGCACCAGTACCGGATACCGAGAACGGCGCCGAGTGGGCCAGGCGGGCCTGGGCGCCGAACGCCCCGGGGGTGCTGCGGCTGCCCTCCGGGCGGCTGGTGCGGGGACTGAGGCGGGGACTCGACCCGACGGCGCCGGTCCCCGCGTCCTGGCCGGCCCGGCGGGCAACGAGTTCTGCGTCCTCGGCTGTGGCTGACGCGGAACTCCGGCCGCGCCCTCATGGCGGTGCGGCAGTGCCAGCGCCGGGCCCCGGCTACCCCGGCCGCCAACACGCGACGGCCTGACCACGCATACGGAGCTGTCAGAGTCTGTTCAGGGCCAGAACCAGTTTGCCGACCTACTGCGGTCAGGGTGTATCCGAGCCCAGGCTGTGCGTGGGAGCCACACCCATCGCCTTTCACTCCTTGGTTTGACTCGCAGCCCGAAACCAGATCAGCCGACCACGGTGGTGTCTAGGTTGCCTGCCCATGGATGATGTGACGGAGATCGGTGCACTGGTTCGTGAGGTCCGCCAGGACATGGCGGGTGAGGTGCGTCGGCGGCTGCGCGAGGCTCTTGCCGACCGGCCGCGTGAATGGCTCGTGGAACAACTGCTGGATCTCGCCCTGGCACCTGGCCTGCCTGCCCAGCGAGGTGGCCGCCCCGACGTGGCACCGGCTGAGGACCCAGCTGAGGAGCGGGAGGGGAGGGCGGAGCGAGTTCGCGCTCTGGCGCTCGATCAGGTCCGGCTGCGCCGGTTCCTCGACGACTACCGGGCTCTCGACCGTGACACCCTGATCGAGCGCGGGCTGCTGCTCGCCCCGCCGGCGAAGGGAGGTGGTCTGCTCGGCCCCGAGCATCGCTCCACCGAGGGCGAACGGCTACTCACAGAGGCGAAGGACCTTCTCTATGCGCTGCTGTTCGGTGACGAGGAGGCGGGTGTGCGCCTGGACCGGGTGGAGCGAGAACTGCTGACCCTGACCCTGCCGCGGCACAAGGCACACGCCATCGCCTTCGTGTTGCGTGCCGCTACGGAGATCGGCGCCGCGGGCACGTGGCGCGATCCCGAGGGCGCGGCGAACGACGAGCGGGCCCCCAACACGATCCTGCAAGTCGAATACGGCGAGGTCGCCGAGGAGTCGGTGGGCAACGGCATCACCGCCTGCCTGCGTCTGATCAACAACCTCCAAATCAACGAAGTCGTGCTCTACGCCCGCATGGAGAACGTGGAGGAGAGCACCCTTATCTGACCGGCCACCATAGGAAGTCATGCCACCCGCCTGACGTGAGGACGCTACGCCAGGCGGGCCTTCCCGGTTTTCTCCGCTGCCCGCCAGGTGCGGTACTGGCCGGTTCCCATGCCGGCGAACGCGCCGTCGCCACCCTCAAGATCCTGACCAAGCTGGGCTGCAGCTCCTCCCGGACGACCGCAATGGTGCAGGCCGTCCTCGTTCTCCACCACGTCGACAACCCGACCTGCCAAGGATGAGAACGCTCAGCCATGCCGACCGACCCTAGTGATGAGTTTCCGCGCCCGCACCCGTCACAACAACGACGGGACACGACGAAGCGGAAGGATGACGTGATGAGTGCGGACACGCGGCTGGAGGAACTGGGCGTGAGCGGGCTGGGCGAGGTCGACGGGCCGGCGTTCTCGGGGCTGGCGGAGCGGCACCGGCGGGAGCTGCACGTGCACTGCTACCGGATGCTCGGGTCGTTCGATGACGCCGAGGACACCGTGCAGGAAACGTTCCTCCGTGCCTGGCGGCGGCGGGAGACCTTCGAAGGGCGGTCGACGTTCCGGGCCTGGCTGTACCGGATCGCCACCAACGCCTGCCTGGACCTGCTCGCCAAGCGCCGCCCGGAGCCCGCGACCGGCGGCGAGGTGCTGTGGCTGCAGCCCTATCCGGACCGGCTGCTCGACGAGCTGCCCGCGGGCGACACGGACGAGCCTGAGACCGTCGCCGTCGCGCGGGAGACGATCGAGCTGGCGTACCTGGTCGCAGTCCAGCACCTCGCGCCGCGCCCGCGGGCCGCGCTGATCCTGCGGGACGTGCACGGCTGGCCGGCGAAGGACGTCGCGGAGTTCCTCGGGGACTCCGTCAACTCCGTGAACAGCGCGCTGCAGAGAGCCCGCGCCGGCATGCGGGAGCACCTGCCCGCCGAGCGGCAGGACTGGACCGGCGGCGAACAGGACGCCAGGACGCGCGAGCTGGTACGCCGCTACACCGACGCCAGCGTGGCCACGGACGTCGACGGCCTCGCCGCACTGCTGCGGGACGACGTCCGCTGCTCGATGCCGCCCACGCCGGGCATGTATGTCGGCCGCGACACGGTCGTGAACAGCTGGGTCGAAGACGGCTTCGAGGGCATGAAGGGCCTTCGCGCCGTCCTCACCTCCGTGAACCGGCAGCCCGCCGTCGCCTTCTACCTCTGGCGGAGGCAGGAGGACGCGTACCTGCCGCTGACGATCGACGTCCTGCGCATCACCGGCGGGGCGATCACCGAGATCGTCACGTTCCACGACGACCAGTTCCTGCGGCTCGGGCTGCCCGAGCGCCTGCCAGCGGACGGCACGGAGTAGTCCCAGTGTGGACGCTCGCACTGCGCGGCGGCACGCGTGTCGCGGTGGTCGCGGCGGAGTGGTGCGACGCGTTCGGCGTCGTCACCCGCGGGCGGGTGCAGCTGGAGCTGCATGACGGCGAGCCCAGGCCGCTTCTCGCACGCAACGCCGGGTTCGACTCTGCGGCACCGGCGTCCGCGCCCTGCGAAACCCCCGCCGTCGCACGGCGAGGGCGCGCATCGTCACCCCCAGGGCCAGGACCCTCACATGGCAGTCCACACCCCGTACGCCAGTTACCGAATGATGGAGGAACGACATGAACAGCATGAATGACACCGGGGTCGTCGCAGCGCGGCATCGGGCCAGACCAGCCACACCCACCGACTCCGCGGGCTCGCCGGCACGGGCTGCATTGCCACGCTCGCAGCGACGGTGGCCACCACCCTCGCCGCGACGCTTGCCCAGGCCGTTGGCGTCGACTTCGAAATCCCCGATGGTGGCGAGACGATCCCGTTGTCCGGGTTCGCCGTGGTGACCGGCTTCTTCTCGGTCGTGGGCATCGTCATTGCCGTCGCTCTGCCTGGTTGTCGGGCCTCTCCGCCGGAGTACGGGTGGTGGGTGCGTTGACCAGGGCGCGGTCGGTGTCGACGTGTCGCTCTGGGGGCTGCCGTGGGCCGGGTCAACCGGGAAGGTCCGCCGACGGCAGGGCGAAGTTGTTGTCGAAGACGTGGTCGGGGTCGTAGCGCGACTTGAGGAGCACGAGCCGGTCCAGCACCGCCCCGGGGAATGCGTCCTGCAACTGCTGTCGTCCGGTGCCCGTTTCGAAGCTCAGGTAGAGCCCGTTCAGGTGCGGGTGAAGTTTTTCCCAGTGCCGGTCCAGGTTCCTGCGCCCCGCCGGCACGGTGGCGGCCATCAGCGAGAAGTTCTGCGTGCGGTGCGCGTAGGCCGTCGCTGTCGAGGGCGTGTCGTTGACCGCTCCGCCGACGGACCGCAGCTGCACCATGGGTGCCCTTCCCGCCCTCAGCAGCGATGCGATGGCCGCGGCGGCGGGCTCGGTGAGGTGCTCCAGCAGCCCGGAGCGCGACACCGTGAGCGGCTGCTGCGCGTACTGCGCCGCGTGCGTGGCCGGCAGCAGCTGGTGGTACGGAGCGACGAAGGCCTGGTTCCGCAGCACGGGCCCGGCGGACAGCACGGGTGCGAGCGCCTCGCGCGCCGTTTCGGTGTCCGCCCCCGCGTGCACGGTCATCGCCTGGGCGACAAGCTGTCCACCGGGGCCCGCCATAGGAGTCAGGAAGCTGGTGACCGTTCGGGGCGCCGCCTCCACGGCGGCCCCCCACCGGGTCAGGAACACGGCTGTGTCCCCGACGTCGAACGTGGTGACCGCGGCGATCACGTCGCCCACCGGCTCGGCCTGGAACTCGAACGCCGTCGCGACCCCGAAGTTGGCTCCCGCGCCGCGCACCGCCCAGAACAGGTCCGGGTCGTGATCGGCGTCGGTCCGCACGAGGGAGCCGTCCGCCAGGACCAGTTCGGCGGCGCGCATGTGGTCGATGGTGAGGCCGTGCAGGCGGGACATGAGGCCGATACCGCCGGTGGTGGCCAGCCCGCCGACCCCGACGTCTCCCGTGTCTCCGGAGGAAAGGGCCAGACCGTGGGGCGCGAGCTGGGCGGCGACGTCTCCCCAGCGTGCTCCCGCTTCCACGCGTACCAGCCCGGATCGGGCGTCGAGCACCTGCACGGCGCTCAGTTCGGAGAGGTCGACGACGATGCCGCCGTCGTTGGTGGAGCGGCCGCTGATGCCGTGGCCGCCGCTGCGCACGGTCAGGGGAAGCCGTGCGGTGCGGGCGTGGGCCAGGGCGGCTGCGATGTCCTCGTGATCGCGGACGCGTATCACGGCGGCCGGTGCCCCGGTGCGGGTGTAGGTGTGCCGCACGTTGTCGTAATCGCTGTCGCCCGGCCGGATCGCGACCGCGGCGAGACTGTCGGGGAGGGGCAGCCGAGAGGCCGGCGGTGAGCTGTCGATGGTGTGCATGGATGCCTCCGCGGTCTCCGTACGGGGACGGGGATCCGCACGTGTCCTTTACTGGGGCGAGGTCCTACTGGGGTGGCGTGGTCCGCACGCCATGGGCGCGGGTGATCAGGTACTGCAGCGAGGCGTCGGCGTACGGGCCGCTGCGGGCGATGAGCCGGCCCGCGTGCCTGCCGAGGTCCTCGGCGCTGAACCAACCGGGGTTGTCCGCGCCGATCGCGGCCCGCGGGCGGGTACGGATGGGGCCGATGATGAGCTCGTACACGCGCGGGCCCGCACCGTTCAGTTCCGCGTCCAGCGAGCGCACCAGCGACTTCTTCGCCGCGTTGGTGGCTCCCACGAGGGCGGAGAACGGATAGGGGATGTCCGCGCTGAAACCGCTCAGGTGCACCAGCGCTCCCTTTCGGGACAGCAGGGGGGTGAGCGCACGCAGCGCGTGGAAATGGCTCGTCAGGTTGGAGGCGATCATTTCCTCCCACTCACGGTCGGAGATGTCGAGGATGCCGGTGCGCTCCGGGCTGCCCCAGTCGCCGATCGAGACGACGGCGCCGTCGAGCGCGCCGTAGGGCGACAGCTGTGCGCGCACCTTCTCGCTGTCGGCATCGCCGACATTGACGGTCCGGGTGATCAAAGTGCCGGGCCCGGCTTCCTTGACGTGGTCGGCGAGGCCGGCCAGTCGTTCCTCGCTGCGACCGGTGGCCACGACGGTGGCTCCCTGGCGAAGCAGCGCGAGGGTCATTCCCTCGCCGATGCCACCGGTCGCGCCCGCCACCAGAACGGTCCGCCCGGACAGCAGCCGGTCCTCCTGTATGTCGCTCATGAGGCGCTCTCCTCTCTACGTGGCGGGCCGAGACCCGCTATGGGATGGGTATGGATGGGTCGGTGACTGGCCGGTACTCGCGGGTGCTCGCGTCGAAAGCCTCAGGCGGCTGCGGCGGCGCGCTTGCCCAGTTCGACGGCGTTGCCGTAGGAGCGGGCGCTCATGGCCATGGCCGGCACGTTCTCCTGCATCAGGCGCATGCGGTGCGGGGCGTCGTGGAACTTGGGGTCGAGCTGGAACTCGGCGGCCAGGGAGAACCAGGTCACCGGGACGACACCGGCCTGGACCATGCGCTGCACCGCCGCGTTGTGGGCCTCGAGCGAGGGGCTGGCGGAGGCGTCGACCGCCACGTGCACGCGGTAGCCCTCGCGCAGGCCGCCGAGCACGGTCTGCAGGACGCACCCGTCGGTGGCGATGCCGCCGATCACCAGGTTCTCCCGGCCCTCCGCCCGGACCGCCTGGGCGAACGACTCGTCCAGGAAGGAGTTGAAGTCGACCGCGCGCTCGATGACCGGCTGGTCGCCGAGGGCCTCCAGCAGTTCCGGGTACAGCGGGCCGGACGGCTTGCTGGACTGGCCGTTGGTCACCACCAGGCCGCTTCCGTACCACTTCGCGGTCTTCGCCAGGCCCACGACGTTGTTGATGTGCTCCACGAGGTCATGGGAGCGCAGGAGGTTCGCGAAACCGACGGCGTAGTCGACGAGGACGACGGTGGTGTTGGCCGGGGTGAGGGACTCAGGTGCCACGACTGGCCTTCTTTCTCTTGTGGTGCACGGCAGCGACGGTTCGGCTGCCGAGCAAGACCGAACGGGCCGCACTGATGACCGCTTGGTCATTAGTGACGATAGTTCCTCAGGCTTCTAATGTCCAGGTGGTCACTTAAAGAGTCTGGCTAGCTCGGAGCGAATGGGACGAATTAGCGCAACTAGGCACCAATGACCCCCGAGTCTGATGACCAATGGGTCAGCATATTAGTGACCTTGTGTACACTTTCGGGATGGACACGCCACCCACGAACCTCGCCGACCAGGACGCCACTCCGACCAAGAAGCGCAGGCGGGACCCTGAAGCAAGCAGGGCCGCAATCCTCGAAGCCGCCCGGGCCGCCTTCGCCGAGCGCGGCTACACCAAGACGACCGTCCGCGACGTTGCGCGCCGGGCCGGAGTCACCCACGGCCTGGTCCTGCGGCACTTCACATCCAAGGAACAGCTGTTCCTCGCCGCGGTCCCCAGCCCCCGCACGCTCATGGCGGAAGTGGCCGGCGACCCCAAGACCTTGCCGACGCGCATCGCCCGGTCCTACGTCCGGCGCATGGCCGAGAGCGGAGGCAGCGACCCGTTCGTGGCCATGTTGCGTGCGGTGGCCTCTGAGGAGGAGACCGCCAAACGGTTGTTCACCGCGATGCAGCAGGACAGTCTGGAGATGTACCGGCAGGTGATTCCCGGCCCCGAACTGGAGGAGCGCGTCGCGTCTGTGGGCGCCTATCTCATCGGGGTGACGTTCTCCCGGTACGTCTTCAGAAGCGGGCCGCTGGCCGAGATGTCGGACGAACAGCTCGTCCGGCATCTCGGCCCCAACCTGCGCAGCATTCTGCTGGGCTGATGACGGGTACCGCCTGAGCGCCTTCGGTGTCCGGCTCCGGTCGCCCCTTGCCGCCCTGTCGCCTCGGCGAGGCGAGCGCGAAGGGCCGTCGACGTTGCGGTCATTGGTCCTCGAGCGGGTTGGCCACCAGCGCGTCCCCGTCGAGACCGGTGAGTTCCTCGCCCGGCGGGACCAGCTCGTGACCAGGGCAAATCTAAGAGCCCGGGTGCAGCCCTAGCCGTTGCGTGGAGTGTTATCAACGCACGACACGCCAGCAGCAGTGTGAAGGAGCGTCAGCCCGGTCCCCCGAACGGCTCACCCCGCCCCTCAAGGGGCATTGCCCTTCATGTTTTTGATGAACCATCAGAAGACGAATCTGGTCTTGCAAGCACCCGATCGGCCCCTTTCCGAAACCAGTCAGACCATTCTGAGGTGGCGACAGAAAGAGGCGTGAGTAGGTTCATTAATGGTCGGCCGCTTAGCTGACATCCCTGAGAGATGGAGAACCGGAATGTCTGAGAGAAAGAGAAACGGAACGCGTAGGCGTATCGTTGTGGCGATCGCAGCGTCGGTGGGCATCACGGCCATGGCTGCAACGGGTGTGAACTACGCCTCGGCCTCGAGTACCATCCCGCAGTCCGCCCCGTCGGCGCAGGATGCCAATGCCTCTGTTCCGCTCGGGGGCGACGGCCAGACCCACTTCGACCACAGGAACGACGACGCTGGACAGATCCACGTCAACGAGCGAAGCTATTCAGCCAAGCCGGGTGTGTGCACCGCTGTGATCAGCAGTCCCGCCACCAGCTTCAACGTCCGAAACGAGAGTGACAGGACCGTCGAATTCTTCAGCGGGATTACCTGCGACAACGGCGCTGCAATTGCGACTATTGGGCCCCGAAACTCCAGCAGCGCAATTCCCGGCACCACGGTCTTCGACGGGGCCGCGGTGCCATTCGCGCTCGTAGGCAGCTTCCGAGCGATCGACAAACACCACTGACACACACCCGGACCCACCGGGTCTTTGACGGCCCTCTTCCGGGACGGAGGACATCGCTGACGCCGCCACCGGCCGATACAACGTCGCCCGAGGTCGGCAGGAACAGTGCGTGGGCGCCGTCGAGCCGGTCCTCGCCCAGCTCGCCGCCCACGCCCACATGAACGACAACGGCACCGTGGCGGTCGCCCCGTTCACCCGCGCCGACCGCCATGATCCGACCGGAGCCTGCCGTGGAAGATCCGCGTCAGGCCGGTGACGCCCGGACAGTGAATGTTTTTCATCCTCAGTCTGAGCTGGCCAGATGGAGGGCGAGGACGGCTTTGACGAGGCTGGTGATCCGGGGTGTGGAGCAACGGAGCTTGCGGAGGAACCGTCAGGATATGAGGGTCGCGATGGCCTGCTCGACGCGTGCGCGGATCTTCGCGTGCGACCGACTGAAGGCATGCTGTCCTGCGAAAAGGCTGTTCCAAAGGCCGCGGTAGGGGAGACGGAACATGCCGCCGGCACCCTGGTAACCCTTGTCCGAGCATTCGATGCCGGCCTCGGCGAGGGCGTCGACGATCCCGTGCTCGCGGGCCGCCCGGATGTCATGCACGGCTCCGGGAAGAGCCGGGGAGGCCCACAGGAGACGACCCATCGGGTCGGTGACGACCTGCACGTTCATGCCGTGTCTCTTGTGTTTCCCGCAGTAGAAGGGCCGGTCGGCGGCGATCCTGTCGATGGGCAGCAGCGTCCCGTCCAAGATCACGAACGTCTCCCTCGAGGCCGTCCGCGCGGCCTGGGAGAGTGTGGGGGCGAGGTCGGCGAGGAGGTCGACGGCCGCGGTGACGTAGCGGTAGACAGTAGTGGTCCCGACGCTGGACCCGGCTGCGAGCTGGGCGTAGGTGGGGCCGTTGCACAGGCGGGCGAGGGCGAGCAGGGCCTGGCGGCCAGCGGTCAGGCGGCGCCCATCGTGTGCCGAGAGCGCGGCGGTGTTCCCGCAGGCAGGCGGACAGGAAGCGAAGGGCGGAGCTGGACACGTCGACGCCCGACGGGTAGACAAGCACGCGAAGCCTCTGGCGGAGAAGGTTCTCTTGGTCGAAAACCCATCTACCAGGGAATTCACCTATCTGTCAGGCCAACTACCCAGCCCACACACCAGGTTGGAACCGCCCATTGTCAGACCCGTGCGCCACGCTTGATCTATGCGGACACTCTTTAGCGACGAAGTGCACGTGGCCTACGGGCAGATCTATGTCTGCAGCGACGACGGCCACTCCCTCGAAGATTCTTTCGCCGGGCAGCGGACCGGGCTGTGCGGCGGGGCGGTGCCAGGCGAGCTCTTTCTGCTGACCGGAACGCACACCGGCTCCGTCCCGTTCACCGTCGAGCTGCACGAGACGGAGCCGCCCCTGGACGCCGACCTCTGGGAGGACATCGTCGAGGTATCGTTCCGGCCCGAATCGAACAGAGTCCAGCTCGTGGAGTGGGACAGCGGCCGGTATCCGCTCCCCCTCTTCGAGACCTCGTATCGGGTCCGGTACCACTGCCGGGGCATGGACGAGGCGCGCAACGCCGTAGGCGATGCACGCGAACCCGCGGTGGATGAGTATCTGCTGCGGTTCTGGCCGAGCCCGCCGGCCCCGGACCGCATGGTCAAGGAGACCAGCCAAGCCGCCGCCTACTGGCACGAGTTCGCGCGCAAGCAGCCCCCGGGCCCCACCCCCGAGGAGCGAGCCGAGGCCGAGCGCCAGGCCCGCGAGGAGGAGGAGCACACCAAGCTGCAACAGGAGATGGACGCGTGGGGCGGGCGCCTGCCCAGCGACCGGCTGCGGGATGTCCAAGGCAAGCTCCGGGGGGTCCAGGGCTATCCGAAGGGCCTAGTGGGCCTTGATGCCGCACTCGTGCACGCGATCGACGCCGCAGGTCCCGAGGAACAGCGCGCGCTCGCCCGCTGGGCAGCGCACCGCGCCTGTGCGACAGCAGGGCTCAGCGAAATCGCCTGGGTAGCGCGTGGCCTGGCGGAGCTCGACCGGGGCGAGCCCTACTCGCCGCCGCTGGACGACCCACGACGGCTGCGGGACGCCGCACTCTCCGACGCACGCGTTCCCCGGCCCCACGACGGGACCCCCGGCTTGCCCCAGGCCGCCGCCTTCGCCGCTCTCTTCGATGCTGCCGCCCTCGACCCCCTCCAAGCGGCGCTGGACGCCCTCCTCGCCGCGGCGGTCACCTATGACACCGACTGCCCCCACCTCTTCGCGGAGGTCCGCCGCACCTTCCCAGCAACGGCCATCGCGCCGGATATCGCGCCCCGAGCGCAGCACCGTGCCCGGCTGGCCAGCTCAGACTGAGGATGGGAAGCGCTCAGTGCACCTTCAGCAAGATGGTCTTGCTGGAGCGGCCTCAAGCGATTCCAGTCTGGGAAGGGGGCCGGATTCTACAGGAGCAGCGGTCGTGTGCGGCACCGACGACTGCCTCGCCGTCTACCTGGCAGTCGAGACCGGCACGACGTTCTGGAGCCCTTGATCAGCCAGAGCCGGCCGCTGCGCCCGACTGCCAGCCACTCGATGAGACCGCCGCTGCCTCGATCCGGCAGTACGCGGCCGCCCAGCGGGCCAGGGTCGACGTCCTCGCCTCCGTCCTGGAGGACATCGCCACCAACGGCTACCCCTCGCCCGAGTCCGACGTGCTGTGGGAAGACGCCCGCGACGCCCACCTCGCCCGCCTCGCCGGTGAGGAGCCCCGTATCGCTTGAGCACGGCGCGCGGCGCTCCCGCGTCATCCTCGTGGAGCCCGCGCTCACCCAGCTGTCGAAGCTCACCGCGTCCGAGACGCACCGCTTGGACCGCGCGATCGTCGCCATCAGCGTCAACCCGAACCTCGGCACCGAGGTACCGGCACCCTGCTGCGCGACTACGTCGACGAGGTCGACGGAGTGCGGGTGATCTGCTTCGTGACGGCCCTGGGGTCGACCACGATCGTGGCGTACGTGGAGGCGTAGAGGCCTCCGGCATCCGTTGCAGCGCCCCGGACTTCCATTGCTCCGGGACGCTGCTGCCTGTGCTGCACGGTGCAGCGCCGGTTGCAGCGGGGCCCGTTGCTCGGTGTCGTTCGGCTGCTGTCCTGGCTGGGGTGCTGCTCTGGCTGCTAGGGAGCAGACTAGTCCCGGGTCGGAGCCTTCGCTTTTCACATGGGCGGGTCAGGGCGGGGCACCCGTGTATCCGTCCGCCAGCGAAGGGAGCCGATCATGGTAGTCGCCGCCGTTATCGCCGTGTGCGTTGTCCTGGCCGTCCTGGCCTTCCTCGTCCCCCGTCTCTCCCGCCATCCCGAACGCGGCACGCAACGTACGCTCGGTGCCGGGGCGCGGGCCGGTGGCAAGGCGCCCGGCATTCTGGGCAGGCTCCTCAGCAAGCCCTTCCACACCAGTTCGCGAGCGGTGACCCGCAGCGGTTCGGCAGGCCGCCGCTCCCGCGGCCGCATGCCCTTCTGACCGACGGGCGGGCCGAACGGGAGCCTGGTGATGAACGCCGAAGACGCGGACAGGTTGCTGGACGGACTGACTGTGGATGCCCGTCGGCGAGAGCAGCCGATCGTGCTGGACGAAGACGGGCGGCCCATCCGGACCTGGCTGGAGAACCATCCGTCAACTGCCGCCTGGCCCACGTCGGCGACCGGCCTGGCTTCTCGCCCTTCGGCAACAGCGCTTCCAGCACCGCCCATTGCGCGTCCGTCAGGTCTCCACGTGCCACGACCCGAGATCATCACACGTTCAAGATCCACATTCGACACACGCCCTAGCTCGATCTTCAACCTGGGGGCTCGAACGGCGTCTCGTACATGATCACTCGGGTTGGTAACTGCCTTACATGCAGGCGGCCTTCGGCTCACCATGTGCTCCGACCAAGGAACGCACACACCCAGCACGAAGGCCGTGGGATGAGCCTGTCGCACCCTGCCGTCCGGCAGGAGCCGTTCGCGGAACGCCAATGGTGGAGCCCACGCAACCGACGCTCCACCGCACCTCGGGTCATCGTCGTCTCGTCGGACTGGCCGTGGTCCAGCCGGCGCAATGCCCGGCCAGCCGCGAAGGTCGGAGCTCACGTCCGGTTCCGCGGCGTGAAGTGGCAGGTGGTCGCCCTGTCCGGGCAGAACATCCACCTCCTCGGCCCGGACGGCGGCGGTGAGGCCGTACTCGCCAGGCACCTGTTCGCCGATCCCGGCTTCACCGTCGTCGGGTCCGGCCTGCCCCAAGCGGCCCCGCAGTGGGGGCTGTTCGAGACCGCCCCCGCCACGGCGCGGTGAGCGGTGCCGCTCTGCACGATCGCCTTGGGGAACAGGCCGTCGTCGCGGGAAAGGAGCGCCAGGATGCTCATCGCGCCGGCGGACTCCCCGGCCACGGTGATGTTGTCCGGGTTGCCGCCGAAGCCGGTGATGTTCTCGCGCACCCACGTGAGCGCGGCGATCTGGTCCAGCAGACCGCGGTTGGCTGACGCGGGCGCGTCGGGCAGATAGCCGTATCCGTACACGTCCAGGCGGTAGTTGAAGCTCACGCACACCACGCCATCGTGGGCGAAGGTGGCACCTCGTAGCTGGGCACGGCGGAGGAGCCGGTGGTGAACCCGCCGCCGTGAATCCACACCAGGACCGGCAGGCCGGACGCGTCAGGATCAGGCGTCCAGACGTTCACGTTCAGACATTCTTCGCCCGCCACATCCGGGGCGGAGGTGATCTCTCCCAACCGGCCTCCCAGCGGCGGCTGGGGCGCGGCGGCGCCGAAGGTGTGGGCGGCGCGCACTCCCAGCCATCGCTTCGGTGGCACAGGGGCGGCGAACAGCAGATCGCCGACGGGAGCGGCGGCGTAAGGGATGCCCAGGAAGTGGGCGCCGTCGTCGGTCACCAGCCCCGAAAACCCGGCCGTGGATGGTGTCGACCTCGACCGTGTTCTGCTCGGAGACGCGATTCCTCCGGGCCGGTTCATGGCGCGCCAAGGGGACCGGCCACCCCCCTTGCAGCGGCCCGGACCGGCGGTGCGACCGGAGCAGTGGGGACCTACCCACCTCACACACCGTCACACAGAATGACTACAAGTCATCGGCTCTTTCGTTTCCTGACCGGCGGGCAGCTCGCGTGGCATGAAGTGGCGCAGTGCAGGTGCGCGGCGCGGCTACAGCAGCGGCGATCCGCACAGAAGAGCGATGCGATCACTCGATCGTGAGTTCTTGTGCTCTCGCGCCCGGCCTGCCCGATGCTCGGTAGGACGGCGCGTGACCGGCGCCGCCCGGATGTTCTGTGGTGGGGGAAGAGCATGACGCGAGAAGCGGGACGGCGCGACGGCTTGGACGAGCAGGCGGTGCTGCTCATGGCCGGGCTGGCCGATCTGGCCGTGAGCACGCTGAGTTCGGCCGCGGGGACGCTGCGGGGGCTGCTGCGCCGCTCGGACACCGCAGAGTTGGCGGCGCAGGCCGAGAACGAGCTGGTGGCGCGTGGGCGCCTGGCGCTGGACCGGTACGCGGCCGTCCCCCCGGCCCACCTGGAGATCCTCGCCCGGCACGCCCGGGCCCGGAAGGACGCCGATGCCGTCTGACCGGTGGGAGCCGGCCGCGTTCAAGACCCGCGTCGACGAGGTGCTGCATCGGTTCGTCGCGCAGGAGGCCGGCCAGTTCGCCGCGATCGATCCGCTCCTGGCCCCGGTGGCCGAGCAGCTGGAGGCGGCGGTCGCGGACGGCAAACGGCTGCGAGCGGCGTTCTGCTACTGGGGCTGGCGCGCGGTGGGGCAGCCGGACAGCGACGCGCTGGTGCGGGCCGCGGCCTCCATGGAGCTGGTGCACGCCGCCGCGGTCGTGCACGACGATCTCATCGACGACAGCCCGCTTCGGCACGGTCGCCCCACCGCGCACATCGCCCTGCGGGGTGCCGTGCGGCGCCGTCCACGCGCCGGCGCCGCCGCGAGGTCGCTGGCGATGCTGGTCGGAGACCTGCTCATGGCGCTTGCCGGGCAGTTGTTCGCCACCAGTGGTCTGCCCGCCGCCTACCTCGCCCGGGCCCGCCCGTTGTGGTCGGTGATGGCCCGCGAGCTGATCGCGGGAGAGTGCCTGGAGATCCTGCGCACCGGAGCCGGTCCGGACACCGCCGCGTCGCTGAAGGTGATCCGCTACAAAACCGCCAAGTACACCGTCGAGCAGCCTCTGCTGATCGGCGGCGCTCTGGCCGGGGCAGGCGCGCAGCTACGCGAGGGCTACTGCGCATACGGACTGCCGCTGGGCGAGGCATTCCAGCTGCGTGACGACCTGCTCGGCTTGTTCGGAGACCCGGAACGCACCGGCAAGTCCACCACCGACGACGTGCGCGGCCACCGGCCCACGGCCCTGCTGGCCGAGACCTGGCGCCTTGCCGGCCACGAAGACCGGGAACAGCTGCGCGTCCTGCTGGGCCGGCGCAGCCCGGACGCGGATGCCCTGGACACAGTGCGCGAGATGATGCGCCGGCTGGAGGCACCCGACCGCATCGAGGCCATGATCGGCGCACGCGTGCAGGAGGCACTCGGCGCTCTCCACGAATTGGACGTACCAGCGCACGCCGCGAGCGCTTTGACCGCACTGGCGCAGTCCGCAGCGGACCGCCTGTCCTGAACTTCTGCGCCCCGGTCGGCACAGCCACACACGCCGTGCCCGGCCGCCGGCGCCCTCCCATCGGCCGTCGCCGGTCCGAAGAAACGTCGCCGGCCCGAAGAAACAAGGAGGCCCTCCATGGCCTACACCGAGGCATCCATGGACGCCCTGCGGCACGTCGGCGACGAACTCGCCGACGCCACCGTCGCCGCACTCTTCGAACGCGGCCGGGTAGGCACGTTCAACACGCTGATGCGCTACGTCTCCACCGCCGGCGCTCCCCTGCCGGACGGGCTGCCCGATGTCGCCCGGGAGTACCTGGAAGCCACCCGTGTCCCGCCGTCCTGGGTGGACTGGGCGGAGATGGAGAGGGCCCGGTTGTTCTTCGTCGACAACAATGTGCACATCTCCACCGCGCTGTCCTTCGCCTCCATGCCCGCCTGCTACGTCGTCCCACACGTGGCGAAGTTGTTGTCGGCCACCCACGGACTGGAGTACCCCTCCAAACGGATGGCGGAGACGGGTCAGTTCACCGTCTACTTGATGCAGCCCGACGCCTTCGAGGCCGGCAGCCGTTTCATCCCCGCCGCCCAGAAGGTGCGCCTCCTGCACGCTTCCATCCGCCACCATCTCAAGCGCGAGAACCGGTGGGACACCACCGCGCTGGGAACGCCGATCTGCCAGGAGGACATGATCGGCGGGCAGATGTTCTTCTCCCTGCTCGTCCTGGACAGCCTGCACCGCCTCGGCATCCACATGTCGCAGGAAGGCGCCGAGGCCTACTACTACGCCTGGCGCGTCGTCGGCGCCATGCTCGGCGTCGACCAGGACGCCGTCCCCAAAACCCTGGAGGAGGCCCGCACCTTCCTGGACCTGTACATGATCCGGCACATGGGACCCTCCGAGGAGGGGACGCGCCTGACCCGGCAGCTCATCGACCTCTACGAGGAGGTCGTGCCCGGCACCTTCTTCGACCCGATCGTCTCCGCTCTCATCCGCCACCTCATCGGCGACACCTGCTCCGACTGGCTCCACGTGCCACAGACCCCATGGGACACCGTCGTCAAGGCCGTACCCCACCTGCTCGGCATCCTCGAAACCATCGAAGACCGCTCCCCGCTCGGCGCCTGGGCCCTGGACCGCCTCGGCCACCTGACCACCATCCTCGAGCTGTCCTCCCTCACCCGCGGACGCGTCATGCACTACGCCATCCCCGAACAGCTCAAGAAGGACTACGGCATCTCCAACACGGTGCCCCGCACCCACCGATGGACTCCGCCAGCCGCGACGGTGTCTTGATCACCCATCGCTCGAACATCGGTGGCACACGCCCAAGGTGTGGTGGTGCACGCTTGGGGTTCGGTGGTGCAGGACATCGGGCGCGCGTGATGTGGCGATTCTCGCGTGCGATCCTTCGAGGTTGCGGTGCACCGGGGCTCTGACCCGGCTCGTGCTGAGGTCAACGGTGGCGATGCCATCCCGCTAGGTGCCGTGCGAGCGACTGCTCTAGTCTCTCGTGCATGGCCGGTGGACACTTTTCGGCCTGCCAGGTGACAAAACCAGTCACGTACGCCGAAGTGAACACCGAGAGCAGGGCCCGGACACAGACACGAGTCCCGACCTACGGCTCGACAAGCCGCTGCCCTGCCGAAATTCCTGTCAGGAGGAGCGTTGCACCACGATGAGCGGGCAGACCGGCCCGGTAGCCACGGCGAGCACCAGATCCAACGTGAGTTGGGCACCGTCGGCCGCGCCGACCGATTCTACGAGGAGCAGGTACTGGACCGGCTCAACGCGCGTATGAAGGAGTTCGTGGCCCGCCAGGAGATGTTCTTCCTCGCGACCGCGGACAGCCGCGGCGAGTGCGACAGCACCTTCCGGGCAGGCCCGCCAGGCTTTCTCCGGGTACTCGACGACGCGACCCTTGCCTACCCGGAGTACCGCGGGAACGGCGTCATGGCCTCGCTCGGCAACATCCGGGAGAACCCACACATCGGCATGCTGATGATCGACTTCTCCCAGGACCGTATCGGCCTCCATGTCAACGGCCGGGCACAGTTGGTCACCGATGACACGATGCGCCAGAGGATTCCAGACCTACCGGTCGATCCAGTACCCGGGCGCCGCCCCTGCATGTGGGTGCAGGTCGACGTCGAGGAGGCATACATCCACTGCTCGAAGCACATACCGAGGCTGGTCGGAGCACCGCTCCGGCAGAACACCAACGGGACGGCCCCTTCCGCTGCCGACGGCGAGCAGGCCTGGGGTACCGACGACGCCAAGCGCAAGGGTGGCGACTACTTCGGAGCGGCGGCGCAGGATCGCGGACTGGCTCCCCGCTGAAGGCCGGCGTGAGGTGGGCAGAGGGAGCGTTGCAGGCTTGCCCGGCCGAGGGGCGGCAGTTCTTGCGATCCACGCCGGATCGCCAGTTGGCGTACGAAGGTGAGGGCCGTCGCCCGCGGCTCCACCCGGCTGCTGCATCAGGCCGCGCCCCCGGCGCCATACCCTGGCCGGACATCGACCGTCGTCGGGTGGCCGTCGGCGGGCGGCATCTGCGTTGTGAACCCGCGTCCACCGCATGCTCGCCATGAGGTCCGGACACATCCTGGTGATCACGCGCTGGCCCGTTCTCATGGGGCCGAGCTGCGAGCGGTGCCGGAAACGCTAAGCCGGGCCCAGGTCGGTGTGCAGCAGATGGTGGTCCGAGTACGGGGTGGGTTGCACGCGGTGCCCGAGCGGGGTGATGCCGCGCAGGAAGATGTAGTCGAACTTGCTGTGCCAGTCGGTGGTCGGCTTGCAGGTGCCGGCGGGCGAGGGGCGACACTGGGGGTCGGTGTCCGCGGCCAGTGCCCATATTCGGGTGAGTTCGGGAGCGTCCGGCACCGCGTTGAAGTCGCCGAGAACGATTGCGCGGTCGTGCCGGGCGACTTCTGCGGCGAGTACCCCCGTCTGGTCTGCCCGGACTGCCTCCTGACGTCGTTGGGCGAGGTGTGTGTTGAAGAGCCGGACCCGCTGGCCGCCCACCATGGTCGTGACTGCCATGTACCCACGGTCCTCGGATCCGCCGTCGGGGTATTCCACGTGGACACGGTCTGTCATCGGTGCCGCCGAGAGAACCGCCTGGCCGAAGGCGCCCGGACTCCACGGCACTCCCCCGCAGCGACCCCAATCCCGAAGAACCGTCCCGTACTTGACGTGATAAACCAGGCCGTAAAGGATCTCCAGATACTCCCGGATCCTCTCGACGTCACGCACACACGCTTCCTGAAGACCGATGACCTGGGGCGCATACGCGGCGATCTCCGCCGCCCGGTCGACGTTGCTCACCTCGCAGGGATTACAGATGTTCCACGTCATGACACGGTTCGGGACCACATCCCTGACGGCAGCGACGGGCAGCGACTTGCCGAAGGGCGCACCGCTCGGCGCGCTGGGGCCGACGAGCACCACACAGGCCACGGCCATGGCACCCGCCAGCAATCGCGTGTCCCTTCCGAACACCCCCGCCTCCCCCAGCCCACACACATGGCATCCGACGTCTTCAAGCACGAGATTATGGGACGGGGCGTTCAGCACCATATGCTTCCGCCCTTCCCCGCGCCACCGCCCCGGAGCAACGGGGACCCGCCCGCCCCACCACACACGCCAATACCTCGTCCCGGCAACGCCCCCAGACGGAAGCGGCGTGCGGACCGTCGGGGCCGTGGTGTGTGATCGAGGGCATGGCGATTGTGTTGGGCAAGCCGGGAGTCGACGGGCTGAGCGAGGCCGTGGGCACGCTGCGGGAATGGCAGTACGAGGGGGCGCCGATGCAACTGCATCCGGGGGACCTGGGCTGGTTCTGGCGGTCAGGTGCGGAAGCGACCGCCGAGGCGGTCCGTACGTGGAGCAGGGACGGACAGATTCTCGCCGTCGGGCTGCTGGACGGTCCCGGGCTGTTGCGGCTGACGATCGCGCCGGATGCTCAGCGGGACGAGGAGCTGGCGCAGCAGTTGGCTGAAGACGTGTCCGAGCCGGAGCGCGGCGTCCTGCCCGCAGGGAAGGTGAACGTCGAGGCGCCCATGGGTGCGCTGGTCCACGATCTGCTGTTCGAGGACGGGTGGAACACCGACGAGCCGTGGACGCCGCTGCGCCGCGACCTCACGGAGCCGGTGCAGGACCCAGGCGTGCGCATCGAGGCGGTCGGGTCGGAGCAGGCGCACGTGCGGGCCGGCGTACAGCGGGCAGCGTTCGACGGGTCGACGTTCGCGGATGAGCGCTGGCACGCGATGGCGGCCGGACTGCCGTACGCCGACGCCCGGTGTCTAATCGCGTACGACGACCAAGGCAACGCGGTGGCGGCGGTGACCGTGTGGTCCGCCGGTCCGGGTAAGCCCGGGCTGCTCGAACCGATGGGCGTGCACCGGGAACATCGCGGTCACGGCTACGGCAGGGCGATCAGCGTCGCCGCGGCCGCCGCACTCCAGGAACTGTGCTCATCCAGCGTGATCGTCTGCACCCCGAGCTCCAACGTCGGGGCCGTCGCGACCTACAAGTCAGCCGGCTTCCAGCAACTCCCCGAGGTCCGGGACCGATACCGGGACGCCTGGTGCGGCGACGGCACAACCGCTCGGGGCTTGATGCCACGTCGCCGCGGGGAGGGGCGGATCAGGCCGTTGCTGTACGCCTTGTCGGTGTTGACGCTGTCCGGCAGCCGCCGGGGTCGGTGCGTGACGAGCCGGGGGAGGCAGGTCTTGTCCATGACCGGTTCGAACTGCCCCCGGCGGGAGCGTGCACCGCCTCCGCCAGGAGCAGGCGCGGGCGCATGTGCCCGGGCAGGTGAACTGGCCGCCCGCGGCGTCGGCGACCGCCTGGAGGTGCTGGAGCAGCCATCTCCCCAGGTGTCGTTGCGGACACCGCCGCTCAAGGCCGGCGCCGGGCACCTGACACGACTCGGTGCGAGCAACCTGCTCCTCCTGTCCGTACCATCTCTACACCATGGCACCCTGCGGCACGCGCGACGTCCCTGCCAGGCCGACCGAGGCCCCGCCCGAGAGGAACGTCACCCGCAGCACGGCCACACGCCGAGGAAAGGTCAGCACCATGCCCGAGACAACAACTCCCGCCACTGAACTGGCATCGCAGTACATGGCCCAGGTGACCGGCGACCTCGAGGCGAACCTCAAGGAGCAGGAACGGATCAGTACGGAAATCGCCTCCTTGCAGGAGCAGCTCGCCGCCCTACAGCGTGACCACGCCGTGCTGGTGAACATGCAGCAGGCACTCGGCATCACAACGGCCCCGGCCGAGCCTGCCGCCGAGGAGCAGAGCGCCACGGTGCCCTCTCCACGGCGGAAGAAGGCCAGCGCCACGCCCGGCGGGAAGCAGAAGGCACGCAAGTCCACCACCCGGCCGCGGAAGAAGGCAGCCGCAGAGCCCGAGTCCAAGGCCGCGGACGCGGCGAAGGCGGCCCAGCCCACCCTGGTCGAGCTCATTCGCCGCCACCTCGCCGAGCAGAAGGAACCGCGCTCCGCCGCGGAGGTCTCCGCAGCGCTCAACGAGGCTCACCCCGATCGCGACATCGCGACCAAGGTCGTGCGCGTCACGCTCGAGGGACTCGTGGCCAAGAGCCAGGCCGAGCGCACGAAGCAAGGCCGGTCCGTCTTCTACAGCGCGCCCGCGTCGGAGTCGTCCGCTGCGCCCGAGGCCGAGGCACAGCCCGAGAACGCCTCCCACTGACGGTGTGTGGGGCAGCCGCCTGCCGCGTCCACGCGGCGGGCGGCGGGCGGCGGGCGGCGGGCGGCGGACGAAGTCACGGGCCTCGAAACCGACCCTCCGTGCCCATGTCTCCTGGGCGGGCTACCGCCGCGTGAACCAGGTGGCCGTGACGTCATTGGCGAACGAATGGCGCTCCGTCACGCTGAAGAGCGTGGGGTCGAACCCTCCGTCGAACGCCGGGATACCGGCCCCGGCCACCACCGGATAACTCTTGATGATCAGACTGTCGATCTCGGGCAACAGAACACCCGCGAGTCGGCCGCCTCCGCACAGCCAGATGTCCTTCCCTCCTTCTTCCTTGAGCTTGCGGACCAGGTCGAGCGGGTTGTCCTCGATCACGTTCACAGCCGGGTCGGGGCCGGCCCGAGCGAGCTCGACACCACGTATTGACGCAGGTGTGCGTACGGGCTGGTGATGCCCGCGTCCAGAACGGCGCGGTAGGTACCCATCCCCATCAGCACGGTGTCGAAGTTGAGATTGGGCGCATCCCATAAGCCGTGCGCGGCGCGCATCGCGGTGGGAACGGTCTCGGGATATCGCTCATTGATCCAGGCGCTGTAGGCGGCCGCCTGCTCATCGTCGCCTGCCGGATAGAAGTCGAACTCTCCTCCGGGGCCGGCGATCCGGCCGTCCAGGGAGACGGCGACGTAGTAGACGAGCTTCCGCATAAAAACAACTACACTCGTAGTACTCTGCTCGGAGTGCTGTGAACGTAGTACTATGAACGGAGTGGTGTCAATGGTGCGCAGGAACGCCGAGCGAAGGGCGGCCCTCGTGGATGGCGCCATCGAGGTCCTGGCCAGGGAGGGCGCGCGCGGTCTGACGTTCCGGGCGGTGGACTCCGAGGCCGGTGTGCCCGCCGGTACGGCCTCCAACTACTTCGCCAACCGCGATGACCTGCTCACCCAGGCCGGCGCCCGTGTCTACGAGCGGCTCCAGCCCGACGAGGCAACCATCACGCGGCAGCGGGCGAGAACCCGAGACCGGGAGGCCTACGCGGTCCTGATGCGCGAACTCGTCGGCCGTATCAGCGACTTCCGCACCGGCTACCTCGCACTCCTCGAACTGCGGCTGGAGGCCACCCGGCGGCCCGAGCTCCGCGCGGTGCTGACCGAACAGGTGCGTGCCGACCTCCACGCCAATGTGGCCTACCACGAGGAATCCGGCCTGCCTGGCGACGCCACCGCCGTCAAGTTGCTGTACCTGACGCTCAACTGGCTGATCGTCGAGCAGCTCACTCTCCCGGACGTGCTCTCGGAGGCCGAGCGCGAACGACTCGTGACGGCCGCGGTCGAACGGCTGACAACGGGCCTTCCCCAGCTGGACTGAGTGCCGGGCGAGTCGGTATCAGGGCCAGTGCGTGCCCTGCCGTGGGGCTCATTGCCGACGGTGCCTGGGTTGGGGTTTTGCGATCGCGGTCGCGCAGCGGCCTCCCGCATAGAGGCGCGGCCGCCGGCACCGCGAGTCGATGGCGGTGCCGGTCGGACGTGGGACGTACGCAGGTCAGTTGAGGGGGTCGAGGGTGAGGTAGGCCTGGCGTGGGGTGCCGTCGTGCACGAGGGATTCGTGGTGGCCGACGTCGTCGAAGGCGAAGGCGTATGCCTTGCCGTCGGCCATCTGGGCATGGATCTTGCGGGCGTAGTGGTTGGTGACGTCGTCCTTGTAGAAGGCGTCGGCGCTGGAGTCGGGCTGGT
The DNA here is from genome assembly GCF_037055355.1 of Streptomyces sp. DG1A-41. Lineage (GTDB taxonomy): Bacteria > Actinomycetota > Actinomycetes > Streptomycetales > Streptomycetaceae > Streptomyces. The sequence continues at coordinate 80,065 of NZ_CP146350.1, forward strand.
GGGGATTGACCAGCAGGGTGGAACGGTTGAAGCCGGCGCACAGGGTGCGTGAGATCGGGCCGCGGACCTGGTCGTTCGGTGCGTCGAGCTTTCTGTGGCAGCCGAAGACGGAGGAGGCGTCCGGCTTTTCGAAGCTGGTGACGGTGGTGCCGGCGGTGTCGGTGAAACGCATGACGTTGCCGGACACGTGGCCGTGGTATCTGACTCCCGGCCGGTCGGCGAACGGGGTGACCGTCAGGGTCGACGTGGAGTACTTCTGCCAGACGCGGTTGATGTAGTCGTCCATGACGGTGGGCGGCAGTGCGCCGGTCTCCAGGCCGTACAGCGGGGACAGGGCGCGCAGTACGGTGCCGTCGGTACGGGTCTGGATCAGGCCGGACCAGCCTCCGGGCTGTCCCCTGAGGGCGTTGAAGAAGCCGTGGTAGCCGCCGGGCTTGAGGCGGCCGGTGGTTGCGGTGGTTCCGTCTGCTCGCTGGACTCCTACCGCATACGGTGCGGAGAACATGTCGACCTGTGTGCTGTTGATCCATAGGCCGGCGTCGTTGAGTGTGTACTCCGACCAGTTGAACAGGATGTTCCGGTTGGGGTCGGTCGGGTTCTGCACAGCGGGCTGGACCAGGCCGCCGGTGGTGAGCTTGAACACCAGTTTCTGGCCGTAGGAGAAGTACACACGGCCGGAGAACTTCGGCATGCGGATCGTTGTCGACTGACCTGCGGCCGGGCCCGGGATCGAAGCGTCGGGGGCGGGAGTCGGTGGGCTGCCGCCCGCCGGCCAGGGGTGGAACGTGCCGTTCGCGTCGGCCCAGCCCTGCCGTCCGGTCGACAGTTCGGTGCCGATGTTGTAGATGTACACCTGCTCGCCGCGGGCCGAGTTGTTGGCGATCTTCAGAGGAATCGTCGCCGGGACGGCGGCGTGGGCCGGCGTACCCGCTCCGGTCGCGAGAAGCGAGCCGGTCAGGCCCGTCGCGAGGGACAGCCCGACAGCTGCGATGCGGCGTCTGAGAGTGCGTAACATGCTCTGTCTCCGTTCGACAATGGCCGATCCGGGAAAAGGTGAGAGCGCTCTCAGAGCGTGCCGCGTTGGTCCGGACCTGTCAATGTGCCGGGACGGACGAGGGGGTCAGTGACCGAGCGCCCCGTCGGTCTCCTCGAGGAGGAGGTCGACGTGGTCGCGGGTCCAGTCCTTCGTGGTGGAGCATCTGCCGACCTGCGGCCGTACCCGGATCGCGCACATCACCGGTGACCCGGGGTAGCGGGCCGAAGCCGCGCTCGCCGACGCCGGCGCGGTCGGGAGTCGAGACCCTGCCCTGCCGGGTGGTGATCAGGAGGTCGACGGTGCCGCTGTCGTGAGCCGGCTGACCGGTCACGACGCGAGTCGGTCGAGCGCGGCCCGGACCGGTGCCACGCCGTCCTCCCGGGCCAGCCGGCGTGCCAGGGCCTGGGCGCGCCGGCGGTAGGCGGGGGCGGTCGTGGCGCGGCGCAGGGCGGGGGCGAGGGCCTCGGCGGTGAGGCGGCGCAGCGGGACGGCGCGGGGAGCGGTGCCCAGTGCGACGAGACGGGCCGCCCAGAACCCGGCGTCGAACTGCACGGGCACCTTCACGGTGGGGACGCCCGCGCGCAGGACGGCGGCTGTGGTGCCGGCCCCGGCGTGGTGGACCACTGCGGCCATACGGGGAAACAGGAGCGCGTGCGGTACGTCGCCGACCGTGATCACGTCGTCGGCGTCAGCGGCGAGGCCCGCCCACCCGTGCTGGATCACGCCGCGCAGTCCCGCCGCGCGCAGGGCGCGCACGATCTCGCCGCTGAGGCGTTCGGGGTCCGGCACGGTGGCGCTGCCCAGCCCGACGAAGACCGGGGCGGGCCCTGCGGCGAGGAACTCCTCCAGTTCCCCGGGCAGTCTGCGAGTGTCGTACGGCCACCAGTATCCGGTGATCTCCAGTCCGGGCCGCCAGTCCCGGGGGCGGGGCACCACCAGCTCGCTGAATCCGTGCAGCACGGGCCACCGCGCTCGCTCATGGGCCCGGCGGAGCGCGGACGCCCCACGCAGGGTCATACCGTGCCGGGAGCGCAGCCGGCGCATGGCCTGGGTGAAGACCCGGTCGACGGCGGTGGTGACGGCCAGTCCGCCCAGGTGGTTGCCCACGGTGCCGAGCGAGCGTCCGCCGAGCATCGGCGCTCCGAACTCGCGTGTCGGATGCTGGGGTTGGAGGAACAGTCCGAGGCTGGGCAGGGCCAGGCCCTCGGCGATGGCGCGGCCCAGCGGTGCCACGGCACCGGCGGCCAGGACGGCGTCCGCGCCGCGGGCCGCCTGGACCAGGGCGTCGGTCATCTCCTCGGCCGCGGACCGTGCCATCGACGCCGCGCGCAGCAGCTTGCCGAGCCCTGTGGTGCTGGCGTGCAGGCTGCGGCCGCGGTCGGAGTGCGACACCGCGTGCGGGTCGACCGGGGTCGGATGGAACCGCACCCCGGAACCGGCGACCAGCGGCTCGAACCGGCCGTGGGTGGCGAGCGTGACGTCGTGCCCGCCCCGCACCAGCCCCGCGCCCAGCCCGGTGTACGGCGCGACGTCGCCGCGCGATCCCGCCGTCATGATCACCACGCGCATGGGTCCCAGTGTGGACCGACCGGGCCGGCGACACGCGGTGTACGGCGGCCGGCGTCCGAGAATCGCCGGTGCAGGTGATGCCTGCGGCTCGTGAGCGGGGTCGGTCGGCGTCCAGTGCTTCGAGCAGGCGGGTGGCGGCATGGCGCAGGCGATGGGAGGGGTCGGTCGTGAGCGCGGTCAGCCGCCTGTGGGGGCCTCGCTTCCTGGTGGCAACGTACCGGTCGCCACCACCCAGCGTTCGAGATCGAGCACGGCCTCGTAACGGACCGGCTCGTGCCGGTACTCCAGGCCGCGCAGGAAGCGTCGTACGTCGTCGTGGGTGTGCTCGTCGCTCTCGTCGTCCCCGTCGAGCAGCGACAGGGCGGCGGCCCGGACCTCGTCGGATTCGGCGCCGCCGGCAGGCGCCGTACGGCGGGCAGGGCGCGGGTGAGGCCGTCGAGGGCGTTGCGTGCGCGCCAGGTGTGCTGTCCGCCGGCAGCGAGAACGGTGATCAGGGCCCGGGCCACGGGGCGGCGTTCCCAGAAGCGGAGGGGGCTCCAGACCACGTCGGCGCCCTGGGGAACGAGGTGGCCGCCCAGGTCGATGTCGCGGGTGGCGGTCCGGGTCACCAGCCAGGCCGGCCCGTACTTGCGAATGGCTTCCTGCAACACCCGGCGGGCGTACGGGAGGTGTCCGAGGTCGTCGTAGCGCAGGGGGCGGTCCCCGCAGACCGTGGCGAGTTCCTCGCGCAGTCGCTTCTCGACCCGCGGATGACGGGAGATCTCGTACAGCGTCCAGGCGAGCGTGGTCCCGGTGGTCTCGATCGCTCCGGTCAGCAGGGTGATGGCCTCGTCCTGGAGCTGCTGACGGGTCAGCGGGTCCTCGGCGGTCAGCAGGATGTCGAAGAGGCCGGTCTGCTGCTCACGGGCCGCCGCGTGCGGGCATCCGGCGGCGTCCGCGGCCGTTTCGGCGTCGCAGGAAAGGCCGGCCGCCCGGCCGGCGCGGTGGTCGATGGCCTGGTCGATGAGGGCACGCAGGCGGGCCACGCGCTGCGCGTGCGCCCGGTTGGCGGGCAACGCCCACGGCGGAAGGGATGGTCTGCCGGATCGTTCCCTTCATGATCTGCGGCGTCAGCGCGGCGAACTCGCCCTCCAGGTGGGCGGGCAGGTCCGCTCCGAACAGGGCGACGAGGAAGGCTCCGAGAGTGACCTCGTTCATGTCCTCGTACACGTCGCGTAACCGCACCTCGGGCCACGCGCCGACCATCGCCGCGACCTGCTCGATCATGGCGTCGCCGAACGGTCGGCGATGTGCGCCTTGTCGAACATGGGCTGCATCAGACGCCGGTTGCGCAGGTGGGCGTCGCCGTCCGCGATCGTGGCGAGCCCGTCGCCGAAGAAGACACGCAGGGCATCGATGATCTTGCCGCCCTTGGCGTAGTGCGCGGCGTCGGTCGCCAGGACCTTGCGGTCAGGACGGGGTCGGTGACGACGTAGGCCGGGGTGGGGCGTATCCGGATGCGCACCACGGGTCCGTGCGAGCGGAGGGAGCTGATGAACGGCAGAGGGCTGCGGGCGAGTTGGAGGCCGTGGCCGATCAGGGCGAGGCTTCCGGGGGCGGTGCGCGTGGGGGACGTCGCGGGAGCGTTCATGACCGGTTTCACTCCCTGTGGGGGCGACAAACGATCGATGCACGCCCACCGCGTGATCGCGAAGTGCCCTCTCTCGGTGATCAGTGCGTCACATCCGATTCGCCGGGCACCGGGCGGGTAGGCGCTCCCCCTCTCATGACCGGAGGTGGAGATGGACATCGGTATAGGTCTTCCCAACACGGTTCCCGGGACCGAGGGTTCGGTTCTCGTGGAGTGGGCCCGGCGGGCGGAGGAAACGGGGTTCAGTACGCTCGGGACGATCGGGCGGCTGGTCTACCCGGGGTACGAGGAACTGGTCGCGCTGAGTGCGGCCGCTGCGGTCACCACTCGGATCCGGCTGACGACGAGTGTGCTGCTGGGGCCGCTGTACACGAACAGCGCGCTGCTGGCGAAGCAGGCGGCCTCGGTCGACCGGCTCTCCGGGGGAGGTTCGTGCTCGGTGTGGGGCTGGGCGGGCGTGACGACGACTTCGCCGCGAGCGGTCTGTCCACCGCGGGCCGGGGGCGCCGACTGGAGGAACAACTGGCGGAGATGAAACGCGTCTGGTCGGGCGAGGAGCGGGGGATCGCCGGTGCGATCGGGCCGGCACCCGTGCGCGAGGGTGGTCCCGAGCTCGTCCTGGGCGGGTCCACCCCGGCCGGTTTCCGGCGGGTGGCCCGGCTGGCCGACGGCTGGATCATGGGCGGTGGCACGCCGGAGATGTTCGCGGAGGCCTCGGCCGGTGTCGATGCCGCGTGGAAGGAGGCCGGGCGTACCGGCGCGCCGCGCAAGCTGGCACTTGCGTACTTCGCGCTCGGCCCGGACGCCCGGGCTCACGCGGACGGCTATCTCCGGCACTACTACGGCTTCCTCGGCGACGCCGCCGCGCAGATCGCGGCGAGTGCCGCGGTGAGTGCGCAGATGGTGACGTCGTACGCCGACTCGTTCGCCGCGGCCGGCTGTGACGAGCTCATCTTCGTGCCCGCGGCGTCGGGGCTGGAGCAGGTGGGGCTGCTCGCCGAGGCGACGGCCGGCTGAAGCGCCGGCGCACCGTCACTCAGCCCTCGGGGGCGCCCGGTTCGGGGAGCGTGATTCCGGCCTGCTCGGCGCGGAGTTCGGAACGGACGAGTTCCAGGAGGCGGCCCGTCCAGTTCCGGCCCCGTCCGCCGTTGTCGCCCCAGTAGCCGGACTCGGAGTCGTCGTAGACGAGTGTCGCGTCGTGCGTGTCCAGGAGGATCCGGGCGAGGGCCGGGTGCCGGGTGTACTTGGCCCTCAGCAGGGCGGTCATGACGGCGGTCCGGGTCTGATCCCACCCGTCGCGACGGGGAGCGCCGGCTGCCGTTTCCTGGGCGGCGTACACGGTGTTCGCGTCCCTGATGGCGGCCCGTGCGCCGGGGTCCGTGGTGGAGAGGGCCCAGTACGCGTGGCCGACAGAGGGGTAGGTGACGCCGTCGACGAGGACGGGGGCGGGGAAGTCGTTGCGGAGGGCCTTCGTGCCCGGGTCGTCCGAGGGCTTGCGGGAATGGCTCTGGTACAGGTGGATCGCGGGGGTGATCGGTGTCGCGGGCCCGTCCGCCGGGACTCGTTCGGGCCGTTCCGCGATCCGCTTCGCCCGGTCCTCGAAGTAGGCGATCGCGTCGTCGTACTCGTCCTGTGTGACCGTTTCGCCGAGCGGGGCGCCGTCCAGGTGCTCGCCGGGTCCGGTCACCAGGACCTGGAGCGGCCCGTCCTTGCGGTCCATGTCGCCGAGCGCGTAGTGGCGTTGAGTTTCGGGGATGGCGAGGTAGGCAGCGCGGGCGGCGGCCCGGTTCTCCTCGGTCCGGTCGGAGAGGAACACGTCGACGGCGGCCAGGCAGCGGTCCGTCGAGTCCGGGCGTCCGTTGAGCTGGTCGATGGTGTCGCGGACCTCGGACAGCAGCAGCTCGGGCGTGAGCCGGGTGCGCGCCTCGCTGAACCGCCAGGCGGCCAGGTCATGGGCGGACGCCCTGGCCCCGTCCGGGAGTTCGGTGGCGACCCAGCCGCGGCGCAGCTTCTCCTCGAACTCCTCGAGCGTGACCAGGCCCCAGCAGTCGATCAGCCCGTCCGCGTAGATGAACAGGTCGGTCAGGAAGTAGTCGCCGTTGCGGATGAAGGCGTGTCGCCAGGTTCCGGGGACGCGGACGCCGTCCGCCGTGCGGTAGGTGATGCGGTTGCCGATCATTCCGGCATTCTGTCGGAACCGCTGGTCGGCGCCATGTGTTTGGCGCCTTCGCGGCGACGCACGGGAGCCGGGTCCTCCCCCGCCGTCCGGAGGCGGACCCGGCTCCCGGTCGGCCGGTGGCTCAGGACGACTGGGCGCTCTGGTACAGCTTCTGGGCGTCCGCGCCGAAGTACGGGCCGTACATGGCGGTGGGCAGGAAGTTGTACTTGAAGCTGTTCACCGAGGACTGCAGTCCGGTCCCGGTGGCCTCGTCGAACTGGGTGAACCACGGGCCGCCGCTGGAGCCGCCGGTCATGTCGCAGGTCATACCGTGGTCGCTGGACAGCAGGAAGTCCCGGTAGGTGGTGCCGCTGCAATAGATGAACTTCTCGCCGTCGTAGGGAGCGGCGGCCGGGAAACCGAAGGCGTACATGGCCTTGTTGTAGCCGGTGTTGAATGCCAGGCCCTGGCCGCCGACCACGTCGGTCAGCTTCTTGCCGTCCAGCGGGGCGACGACGGCAGCGCCGATGTCGTAGTTGAGGTCCTCACTGGCCGTCCACTGCGGCGTGGAAAGGATCTTGGACGCGGTCCAGGTGCCGTACGGGCGCTGCCCGTCGTGGTAGCCGGGCACGAACACCCAGTTGGTGTGCCAGGCTCCCTCCATCTTCACGCAGTGGCCCGCGGTGATCACGGTGCTCTTGTTGGCGCTGGTCACGGCGTTGCCGGAGCAGGAGGCGGTGCGCCCCTGGTAGGTGAAGAACACCCGCCCGGCGGTCTTGGTCACCGCTCCGCCCCCGGTCCAGGGGCCGCCGGCGTTGGGGATCGCCAGGGGGCCCGGGTCGGCGGCGGGCGTGCTGGGTGCCACCACGGTCGCCTTGCCCTTGCGGGGTGCCGCGGCCCGCACGTCGGAGCGGTCCACGGTCAGGACGTCGAGCGGGGCGGCCGCGCGCATCCGCTGCGGGGTCCAGAAGGCGCGGGCGCGTTCCTGCGCAGAGGGCGCCACCGCTCCCGGGTCGGGCGCGGCGCTCGCCGGTGTGGCGGTCACGCCGGCCACCAGCAGTGCGGCGACGCCGGCGAGTGCGCCGAGGACGCTGTGCCGAACGCGGGTGCCGCTGCCGGAGGAGCGAAGGCTACGGGGTGTGCCTGTCACGCGGTCTCCTTCTGCTGTGAGGGCCGGGCGGTGGGGCTCATCCACCCGGTCAGGCAGCGGTGTCGCTGCGAGCCACGGGCAGCGTGCCACCAGGAGACCGACTTGGACAGGTCCATGTCACAAAGATGACCGAAACGCGCACAAAAGAACCCGGCCTCCACCACGTCTGTGATGGAGGCCGGGGCCGGAAGAGCGGGGCCCTGGGTGTCAGAGGGGGGCGGGACCGGTGCCGCCGCCGGGCTGGATGCGGCCGCGCCAGGCGCCGGACTCGGCTCCGCGCTCCTCGATGTACTGCTTGAAGCGCTTCATGTCGCCCTTGACCCGCCGGTCGATCGTGCCGAGCAGGTCCCCGGCCTTCTCCACGGCTCCGCTGGGCTCGATGTCCATCACGAGCTCCACACGGGTGTGGGTGTCGTCGACGCGCTCAAAGCGGACCGAGCCCTTCTGGTTGGTGTCTCCGCTGGTCGTGCGCCAGGTGACGCGCTCGTCGGGCAGCTGGTCGACGATCTCGGTGTCGAACTCGCGCCGTACTCCGCCGATCTTGGTGGTCCAGTGGTTGTGACGGTCGTCGAGCTGCCTTACCTCCTCGACGCCCTCCATGAAGTTCGGGAACTCCTCGAACTGGGTCCACTGGTTGTAGGCGGTGTGCAGGGGGACGTCGACTTCCACGGTTTCCTTGACGGTGCTCATCTGTATGCCTCCGTTTTCCTGATCGACTGCTGGAGGCCCATCGGCCCACACACAGGTCCGGGCCCGTGGCGGGACGAGTACCCGGGATCTTGTGGTTGCCACACGGTTCGATGCGGTCCGGGAAAGGAAACGGAATCGGCCCGGCCGCCGATCGAACGTGGATACGATCCCCGGCGTGCGTCTCCCCTTCCCCCGCTCGGCCTCCGGCTGGACCATGGCCGTCTTCGGCGTGCTCGCCGCCGCCCTCGGGGCGGTGGGCCTGGTCTCACCGGCCACACAGCTGTCGCTGCTCGGTCTCACCGCCCCGGACGAGCGTGCTGCCGGGGACTTCACGCCCGCGTTCCTGACGGCGTCGTCCATGGCGGCGCTCAACATGGGCGTGTACTACGTGCTGGCGGCGCTGGCCGACTGGCGGGCCTTCTTCCGGTGGACCGTGCCGTTCCGGCTGCTCACCTGCACGGTATTCATCGTCGCGGCGCTCAGTGGGAGAGCGCCGGGCGTCTTCGTCGGTGTCGGCCTGTGGGAGGGCGCTGGGGCGGTGGCCATGGGCGCGGCGCTGCTGCTGGAACGGCGCCGCCGGGCGGACGGGGCGGCGCCCGCACCGTGACCGGGCGGGAAGGGGCCAGCTCACGGGTCACGGTGCGGCCGGGTCAGACTGCGGGGGGCGGCGGCCCGGGCCGTCTCCGAGCGGAAGCCGTGACCGAGTTCGGGGGCCCGGCCGTGGTAGTGGCGGAAGTTGTAGATGAGCGGGCTCCAGACGCCGGGGTCGATGTGGTGGGTACCGGGTACGACGACGCGTCCGGCGGCGTGGACGCGCAGGACTTCGCACTCGACGCTGAGGAAGAGACCCGCTCCGCCGGGTGTGAGCGCACGTGTCCGCTCGCTCAGCGCTGCCCGCCGGCACCGCGCCGTCGGCTTCGCCCGCGTCTGCTACGACCATCTCGGCGGCTCCCTCACCCGTGGCGATGACCGATGCCATGACCGCTCGTGGGCTGTTGTCCTGGGAGTCCGGCCCGGCGCTCACCGCGTCCGGCGCGGCGTGGCTGGCGGACCTCGGGACGCGACGAGGCGGTGGGGGCGGCGGGCCGTCCGCAGGTGCGTACGTGTCTGGACTGGACGGAGCAGCGCCCGCATCTGGCGGGCGCGGTGGCCGCGGCCCAGTTCCACCGCGCTGGAGGCGTCCTGGCTCGTGCCCGGCGACGGCTCCCGCGTCGTGCGGCTGACGGACCAGGGGCACGACGCCTTCCGCCGGCACCTGGGCCTGGCGGACGAGGCGCTCACGACCGGCTGAGCACCTCCCCCGCCCCGGGACGGCCGACCGGACTCAGAACCGGTGCTGCTGCTGCGTCTGCCCGTATGTCTGGCCGCCGTCGCCGTTCGCCCTCCGGGCCTGCAACTGCTCCGCCTGCTCCTCGGTCACCTTCTGTTCCGCACCGCAGAAGGTGCACTGCGTGAGGTATTTCGTCGAGATCGGGAACAGCGGCACGAAGAACAGCGTGAACTTCGTGACGCGCTTCCTGAGCGTGTGCGCGGCGGGGTTGCCGCACTGGCCGCAGACCAGCGTCAGTATCGCCAGCTGGTACAGGTACCCCTTGGTGCCGAAGATGATCACGTGACGGTCCTTCCCGGGTCGGGTCTTCCTCCAGTGTCCTGTATCGCGTGACACCCCGACGAACCGGTACTCGAAGGAGATGTGCCCTCGTTCGTGGGGAGAGCCCGGCGGGGCGTGGTCCAGTCGGGTGAGAGCGGGCCGGGTGCCTCCCCGTGCGCCGTACGGTTCCGCGGTGACCTCGATCTCACCCGAAACGCAGTCCGTGCACACCGACCACCTGGGCTCCCCCGTCGTCCTGTCCTGGCGGGGCACGACCCCCGACAGGACGTTCCGTACCTCCTGGCCTGCTCCCTCCGAGACGGTGCGAACGGCCCGGAGGCCAGGTCGAAGGCCGTCGAGCGGTTGCTGACGGGCGCCGGCCTCCCCCGGGCGAGGGATGCGTCCACGTCACCCAGCGCCCGAGCATGCCGGTCGGCCTGCTGGTCGCGCCCGGGTCGGCCGTCCTCACCGTGCAGCACCTCAGGTCGCGGTTCGTCCCGCCGGAGACCTGGCTGGAGGCCGTGGGCGAACTCGGGTACGCCTGCCCATCTTCACCGCCCGGCCGTGGCCGGAGGGCGCCGAGCGCAGGCTGCGGGCGGGCAGGACGACATGAGCCGCCGACGCGAGCACGTCCTCGTCGGACGTGAAGGCGGCCAACGTCTCGACACACCGTGGCCGTCCCGTGCCGGGGCTCAGGCCGAAAGCGCCGTCAGCACCACGGTCTTGGCCTCCTCCTGGACCTGGCGGAGGTGGTCGGGGCCGCGGAACGACTCGGCATAGATCTTGTAGACGTCCTCGGTGCCCGAGGGGCGGGCCGCGAACCAGGCGTGGTCGGTGGTCACCTTGATGCCGCCGATGGGCGCGCCGTTGCCGGGTGCCTCGGTGAGCACCGAGGTGACCGCGTCACCGGCCAGGGTGTCCGCGCTGACCTGTGCCGGGGAGAGCTTGCCGAGCAGGGCCTTCTCCTCGCGGGACGCCGGGGCGTCGATCCGCGCGTACGCCGGTTCGCCGAAGCGGGCGGTCAGTGCGGCGTAGTGCTCCGAGGGGGTCTTCCCGGTGACCGCCGCGATCTCGGAGGCGAGCAGCGCCAGGATGATGCCGTCCTTGTCGGTGGTCCACACGGAGCCGTCCCGGCGCAGGAAAGACGCCCCGGCCGACTCCTCGCCGCCGAAGCCGATGGTGCCGTCGACCAGCCCGTCCACGAACCACTTGAATCCGACGGGCACCTCGGCCAGTTGGCGGCCCAGGTCGGCGGCGACCCGGTCGATCATGGCGGAGGACACCAGGGTCTTGCCGACACCGGCGGCGGCGGGCCAGCGGTCGCGATGGGAGTACAGGTAGGAGATGGCGACGGCGAGGTAGTGGTTGGGGTTCATCAGGCCCGCGTCCGGGGTGACGATGCCGTGCCGGTCGGCGTCGGCGTCGTTGCCGGTGGCGACGTCGAAGCGGTCGCGCTGCTCGATGAGCGAGGCCATCGCGTACGGCGACGAGCAGTCCATACGGATCTTGCCGTCCCAGTCCAGCGTCATGAACCGCCAGGTGGGGTCGGTGTGCGGGTTCACCACGGTGAGGTCGAGGCCGTGCTGTTCGGCGATCCGGCCCCAGTAGGCGACGGACGCCCCGCCGAGCGGGTCCGCCCCGATGCGCACCCCGGCCGCCCGGATCGCGTCCAGGTCGAGCACGCTGGGCAGGTCGGAGACGTAGGTGCCCAGGAAGTCGTAGCGGCCGGTGGTGGCCGCGGCGAGGGCGCGGGCGTGAGGGATGCGCCGTACGTCCTTCAGGCCGCCCCGGATCATCTCGTTCGCCCGGTCCTGGATCCAGGAGGTCGCGCCGGAGGCGGCGGGGCCGCCGCTGGGCGGGTTGTACTTGAAGCCTCCGTCGGTGGGCGGGTTGTGGGACGGGGTGACCACGACGCCGTCCGCGAGACCGCTGGCGCGGCCGCGGTTGTGGGTGAGGATGGCGTGCGAGACGGCCGGGGTCGGCGTGTAGCCGTCCGCGTCGTCGATCAGCACCGTCACCTCGTTGGCGGCGAACACCTCCAGCGCGGTGACCCGGGCGGGCTCCGACAGGGCATGAGTGTCGGCGCCCAGGAACAGCGGGCCGTCGACGCCCTGAGCCGCGCGGTACTCGCAGATGGCCTGGCTGGTCGCGGCGATGTGGTCGTCGTTGAACGCGCCGGCCAGTGAGGTTCCGCGGTGTCCGGAGGTGCCGAACGTGACGCGCTGCCCCGGGTCGTCCAGGTCGGGGTGGAGCGCGTAGTACGCGGTGACCAGCCGAGCGACATCGACGAGATCATCGAAACCGGCCGGACTGCCCGCTCGCTCGTGCTGCATGGGCCCGCTCCTCCACATGGGTGTGATTCTTCGCTTGCGCTCTCATCCTTCCTCGTCACAGCCGTGACACGCGAGAGGGGCGCTGCTGTGAGAGCCGGATGTGCGCCAGGCCACGCGGCGGACCGGTCGCTCCGCGCCGCGCACCACACGGAGGCGGCGCCGCGTACCACCGGGAACCCGGTGATGCGCGCGCCGCCTTCCGGCCTTGTGGGCGTCCTGCCGAGCGCCCTCGCCTCGGGTCAGATCCGCCCGCCGGTGAGCCGGGTGAGGGGGCCGTGCGTGTGGCGTTCCGCGCGGCGTCCCACCGCGTACGACGCGGCGCTCAGGGCGGTCAGGCCGGCGCCGACGCCCGCGGCGACGGCCTTGCGGTGGGCGATCGCCGTCCAGGCCGTCTTGGCCGTGGCGGCGACGTGACCCGAGGCCGCGACGACCGCCTGGCGGCCCGCCTCGACACTCCTGGCCGCGGTCTGCACGGCTGCCGTCGTCGTCTCGGCGGAGCGTTCGGCACCGGCCTTGACGGCTGACGCCGCGTCATCGGCCTTGGCAGCCGCGCGCTTCGCGGCCTGTGTCGTCGGCGCGGTCGCCTTGTCCGCGCTGCGACGGGCCTTGGACTCAGTCGTCCGTATGGTGGTCGGCTTCTGATTCGTGCGCTTGTTCTCTTCAGTCATGGACTCCGACTTGCCTCTGACTCCGGCGGCAAACACGTTCGGTCGCGCACCGTCCGGGCGGGCGAAGGGCTGAGCACCTCGTCGGAGGGGTAAGCGAGCTACAGGCAAGACGACGTCAGAACACGAGGGAAGTGCATCATGGCCGGCATCCTGAATCGCATCAAGCAGTTCGCCCGGAGCCCGCAGGGGCGGCGGGCCGTCGAACAGGCACGGCGGGCCGCCGCCGATCCTCGCAAGCGGGCCCAGGCCCAGCGGCTGCTGGGGAAGCTCCGCGGCCGCCGCTGACCGGGCCGCACCGGAATCTGTCGGTAACCAACTCTTCGAGCGGGCGCGGTGTTCATGTCCGGCATGGGCACTTGGGTCGCACCACACCTGAGAGGAGCTGGTTCGATGGGCAGGGCAGGCAACGGCAGGAAGGTCCGTGCCTTGGGCGTCGCCGGTGTGCTGGTCGGCTGCGGCGACGACAGCGACACGGGTGACGGCGCACGGGGCGCTTCGGCGCAGGGCGACGCACAGGAGGAGGTCCGCAGGCGGTGCGCTCCGCCTACGACAGGACGGCCGAGGAGGACACCTCCAAGGTGAGGCTGCGGGTGCAGACCTCGGCCCCGGGCGCCTCGGAGACCGCCGACGGACAGGGTGCCGTGGACCTGGACGCCGGCGACAGCGTCATGGCGCTCACGGTGCAGGGGCAGCGGATCGAGCAGCGTGTGGTCGATCAGGTGCTGTACCAGAAGATGCCGCAGGGGCAGGCACAGGGCGGCAAGCCCTGGATCAAGATCGACCTGGGGAAGGTCGCCGTACAGCAGGGCGCGGACGAGCGGTCCATGAGCGATCCGGCGCAGTCCGCGGCGTACGCGAAAGCGATCACCGACAAGGACGTGACCAAGAAGGGCACGGCGACGATCGACGGCGTCGAGACCACGCACTACCGCGTCTCCGTCGACGTCGCCGAGCTGCCCGATGGCGATAGGCGGCAGCAGGTCGGCCCGACTCTGCCCATGGGCGTGTGGCTCGACGAAGAGGGCCGCATGCGCCGTCAGCAGATCGACTTGACCCTCAAGTCCGCACCGGGGTCGATGGAACGGTCCTCCACCGATGCCTCGCCCTCGCCTCAGCGGCTCAGGGTACGCACGGTCACGGACTTCACCGACTTCGGCACCGAGGTGGAAGCGGACGCGCCCCCGGCCGGACAGGTCACCGACATGACCGGCAAGACCCTCGAACAGGGCAAGAAGCAGGGCTGACCCGAGCTCACCTCACCCACGGCCGCGGAGCCGCCGTACGAGGTCGTCCGCGGCCGCCGGCCAGTCGGGACGGTCGAAGGTGAAGCCCGCGTCCAGGAGGCGGCCGGGGACGACGCGGCGGCTCTTCAGCAGCAGTTCGGTGTCCGAGCGCAGGACGAAGGCGCCGACCTCGGCCATCCAGCGCGTCGCGGGCAGGCCCACCGGGACACCCCACGCGGCACGCAGGGCGCGCATGAAGTCGCGGTGCGGCAGGGGCCCGGGGGCGGCGAGATTGACCGGCCCCGTGATGTCGTCCCGGGCGATCAGGAACTCGACCGCCCGGACGAAGTCCTGGTCGTGGATCCACGACACGTACTGTGCGCCGCCGGCGACGGGGCCGCCGAGGCCCAGCCGGGCCAGCCGCAGCAGGACGTCGAAGACGCCGCCGCGGTCCGGGCTCATCACCATGGCGGCGCGCAGAGCCACCTTCCGGGTGTCCGGGGTGTCGGCCACCTCCTGCTCCCGCTCCCAGGCCTTGGCGATGTCGACGCTGTAGGCCCAGTAGCCGGGGGCGTCGGGTTCGGTGCCTCCGATCACACCGGTGGCCTCGTCGTTGGGCGCGTCATAACGGTGGGCGTAGACGGTCGCGGTGCTCATCTGGAGCCAGAGGCGGGGCGGCCGGGCGGCCGCGGCGATCGCCTCGCCCACGACCCGGGCGGAGTGGACCCGTGAGTCCATCATCTCCCGGAGGTTGGCGGGGGTGTAGCGGCAGTTCACGCTCCGGCCGGCCAGGTTGACCACGACGTCGCTGCCGTCGATCTCCCCCGCCCACTGCCCCAGGGTCGCACCGTCCCAGTGCACTTCGTCCCGCCGTCGCGGGCGCCTGGTGAGCACCGCGACGTCATGTCCGGCCGCGGTCAGCGCGCGTTTCAGGACCGTGCCGACCTGCCCGGTCCCGCCGGGTATCACGATCTTCATGTCACTCCCCCTCGACGTGTGGAAGTGACCCTAGCCCACATTTGAACGTGTTCAAAATCCTCGATGGCGTAGGGCTTAGCCTGCGCAGACGTGGCATCGGGCAAGATGGGGCCATGAGCGTTGTCAAGATCAATGTGCTGACCGTGCCCGCCGAGCAGCGGGAGACGCTGGAGAAGCGGTTCGCCTCCCGCGCGCACACCGTGGAGAGCTCAGACGGGTTCGAGTGGTTCGAGCTCCTCCGCCCCGTGGAGGGCACCGACACCTACCTCGTCTACACCCGGTGGCGTGACGAGGAGTCGTTCCAGGCCTGGATGGAAGGGCCGATGAAAGCCGCGCACCAGGGCGGCGGCGAGGGGGGCGAGCGCCCCAAGCCCGCGGCGAGCGACTCGACGCTCTGGTCGTTCGAGGTCGTGCAGCAGGCGGGGCCGAAGGGCGCCTAGCTAGTGCTGGATTCCTCATTGGATGTACACATATCGGCGTCGTAGTTGGCGGGTGGGCGGGGCCGGCCGCCCCCAGATCCAGGGGCGGGCTCGGGCGTTGAGCTGGGCGGTGGCCACGGCTGTGGCCTGGGCGATGTCGTCGGGGTTGGCGAAGGACCGTCCGGCCAGGGCGGTCTTGCGGAAGATCCGCCACCAGCCTTCCTGCAGGTTCAGCCAGCACGCGCCGACCGGGATGAACGCGTGGCGGATCCGGGGGTGGTCCTCCAGCCAGGTCCGGGTGGACAGGCTGTTGTGAGAGGACAGGTTGTCGGTGACGATCCAGATCTCACCGGTCGGGTTGGCGTCCTCGACCAGTTGCAGGAACTGCTGGTAGAAGACGCTGTTGCGGGAGGAAGCCGCCATGGTGATCTGCTGGCCGTCCCGTACGCGTAAGGCTCCGTAGACCCAGGTCTTCTCCGGCCCGCGGCTGTAGTCGAGCTCGGACTTGATGCGGTGCCCGTCCGGTGACCAGCCCGGTGCGGGCGCGAAGGTGCGCGGGATCACCGGCCCCAGCTCGTCGGCGCAGATGACCGTCGCGCCGTCGGGCGGCTGGGTGTAGAGGCCGATGATCCGCGTCCTTTTCCCGCGAAGTCCGGGTCCTTCGAACGGGTCCAGGACCGGGTGCGGCGCCAGCGCACACCCTCGGCGATCAGGATCCTGCGCACCTGGGAGCGGCCGACCTCGATGCCCAACTGCCGGGCCTGAGCAGCCAGGGAGTCCAGCGTCCACTCAGCCGGCCCCGACTCGTCGGCCGCCCACAGGTCCCCGCCGGGCTGCACCTCCAGCCTCCCCGGCGGCACCTCTTTGACCAGGGCGATAATCCGGGACCGCTCGGCCTCCGTGATCCGCCGCTTGCGGCCCTGCCCGCCCAGATCCTCCAGTCCCTCCAGCCCGGAGCGGTTGAAGCGGTGCAGCCAACGCCGCACCGTCTTCTGGCCGCAGTCCAGCTCCTCCGCGATCGCCGGAACTCGCAAGCCGGCCCAGCTCAGCTCGACCATCCGCGCCCGCATCACCGCATCTCGCGGCGCCTTGCGGGCCCGCGACAGCCGACGCACCACTGCCCGCTCATCCTCATCACGGCTTGGCCGTGCCCGTAACACCACCGTCCAGCACCCGCCCCCGAGCACCCGAACCACCCCGCCACCAGCACATATACCCACGGAAAGAGGAATCCAGCACTAGTGCTCCGACAGGCAACGTTCGCCCCCTCGCGACGCCCGGCACGCTCCCCCAAGCTCTTCGAGCAGGGGGGACCTCCGCTCGCCGCACCGGACGAAGCCCGAGTACAGCCAGTACGAGGACTTCCGGCCGGTACGCCGAGAGCACCCACCGGACGCCGCTCCTTGAGGGCGAACGCTGCCTGCCCGGGGCACGTGCTGCGCCGCAGAAGTTCGTGAAGGGCGTCAGGTCGCGGGGATTGTCGAGGTAGAGGCTACTGGCGCAGTCCAGGCATTCCTCCGGACTGCCGGAGGGAAGCCGCTGGCAGCACGTGGTCCTGTAACCCTTCCGGCTGGCGAGGTAGAGGGCAAAGCCCCAGGTGTGCAGAACGCCGGTGAAGCGCAGCCGGCACAGCGGAAGGTGTACGCCGTCCTTCGACTCTCCCTTCGCGTAGGCGAATCCTGCCCGGAAGCCGACGCGGGCAAGTTGGGGTCGGCGCCCCTGGCCATGATCGCTGTTCATGACGGAGGGACCGGGAGGCAGCACAGCGGTGGCGGTGAGGCTGGACGAGGCGGCCAGGGCAGGGCTACACCAGCACCACGTTCGGGCGCAGTTCGTACGCCGACTCGACGGCCCGCGCGCCGGCACGGTGACCGGCAACGGCCGGGTCGCCGTCACCGCCTCGATGTCCACGCCGGTGGGCCACCTCCGCCGTCGCCGAGGACACGCTGCGGCAGCACCGGGCGGGTATGCGGCTGGTCGCGAACACGTCGTGCCGCGCCCGGGGTAAGCCGTACGTCGTGGCGGCAGGGCCGGTGATGCCTCCCCCGGGAACGGTGGCCGGGCTCGTGCTCAGGAGCGCCGGGAGCGCGAGGGTGCGGCGGTACGGCCGACCGCCGCCGCCAGCTTGCGGAGCCGACGCCAGTCCAGGCGCGGTGGCGCCTCGGGGACTCCGGGCCGGTTGCGGGGCACCCGGACGCGCAGGGCCCGGCGGGCGATGCGGCAGTGGACGGGGGCGGGCAGGGTGAGCGCCTCACCGTCGAGGCCGACCTCCAGGTGCGAGGCGTCGGCCTCGACGACCACGTGGTGGGCGGTGAGCACCGTGAGCCCCTCCGGACGGGGGGCCAGCAGGAGTTCGGCCGCTTCCACGGCACTGTCGACACGGACGGCGAGCACGCCCAGCTTCCCGGAGTCGAGCCGCTCGCGCCGGCCGAAGCCGAACGGATCGTCCATGCGGTACGGGTTGTTGCTCACCAGCACGGCCTGCGGGTCGGCGATGACGGTGCCGTCGGCGCCGGCCGTCAGCCGCGGGCCGCTCTGCCGGGTGAGCAGTTCGGGCAGCCGCTCCAGCGCCGCGCCCACCTTGTCCTCGCGATAGCCCGGGCTCTGGACGACGGCCCCGTACACGCCGAACGACGCGTTGTTGACGAAGGGGCGGTCGTCGGCGAAGCCGAGGTCGACGCGGAGTTCGACCCCGTCGGTGAGGGCGTCGAGGCACGTGGACGGATCGTCGCGGTCCAGGCCCAGGTCCATGGCGAAGTGGTTGCGCGTGCCGGCCGAGATGACGAGGAACGGCAGGCCGTGTTCCGCCGCGACGGCGGCGACCAGAGCCTGCGTGCCGTCGCCGCCCGCGACTCCGAGCAGGTCGGCTCCGTCGGCCACGGCGGCCCTGGCCAGGACGGTGACGTCCTGGTGCTGGTCCGCGTCGAGGAGGACGACCCGGGCACCCAGTGCCTCGGCCTTCTCCTTGAGGTCGAACTTCTCGACCTTGCCACCGCCGGAGCGAGGGTTGAGCAGGAGGAAGGGGCGCTTCGGCGGTGGCGTGCGGTACTCCTTGACCCGTACCGGCCTCAAGCCCGTGCTGCGCAGGGCGTAGCGGCCGCTCCAGACCGCGAGGCACCACAGCAGCAGGGACGCGAAGACCACCCAGAGCAGATTCGCGGCCGCGAAGAGGGTGATGACGGCGACGGGGGTGACGACGGCCAGTGCGGCCGCCGCCGTGCGGACCGGTCCCCGGCGGGACAGAACCCACCAGAGCGCGGCCGCGGTCAGGGCGAGTCCCGCCAGGCCGGCCGCGAGCAGCAGCAGCCCTTTCAGACCGCCGGACACCAGGGGCAGCAACGCCGCCAGCGCGACCGCGGCCAGGGCTCCCCTGGCCGCCCATCTCTGCCGGCGGTGATACCGCTCGTTCATCGCCGATCCCATGTGGTCCCTCCGCTCGAAGGCACGGGCGGACCTTCCAGGCCACGCCCGGCCGTGAAACATCGTGCCCGCCGACGGATCGGCATGGCCACTGCCATCCCTGATGGCTCCCCCGCCGTAGGGCACGCCAGACGTGACGATCTTCGGGGGCGGAGCCATCGGTAGCGTACGCGGCCCTCGCGAGCGCGGTTCCGCGCACCGGGGCACATCGGCGCCCCCCGGGGCCGCCACTGCCGGCAGTGCACCCGCACTCCACTTGACCAGGTAAGTCTTGGCGCGCAACCCTTCTGCCGCAGTCGACGACGAGGCCGGCACGCGATGGAGTGGACGGGCGCGCGGTACGCGGACGGTCCGACGGTCGAGGTGAGGACGTGGAGCGCCGCACCGCCGGGGCGGGTGCGGGCGCTGGTGTCGGACGTGACGCGGATGCCCGAGCCGAGCGAGTTGTTGCCGTCGGTGCGGTGGATCGACGGGGCCGCGGCCGGTCCCGCGGTCGGGGCCCGGTTCATCGGGCGGAACAGGCACGAGGCTTCGGCGAGTGGGAGACGACCTCCACGGTCGTCGCGTGCGAGCCCGGGCGGGTGTCCGCCTGGCCGGTCGGGGATCCGGACGAGCCGAGTGCCCTCTGGCGGTTCGGCTCGCGCCCGGGAACGGCCGACCGAGCCGTCGCAGGGCAGGCGGATGGGGCCCGGGCGTTCCGGGCTCTCCTTCGCGATCGACGCCATACCGGAGAAGGAGCAGTAGATCGTGCTCGTGAGGTAGCGGGAGTTCGAGCGCGGCATGACTGCCACGCCGGAGCGCATCCGGCAGTGGGCGCAGGCGTGATGCGGACGGCGACGACCGTCGAGGCGGCGGGCCTCGGCTCCTGGTCCCGGCAGGCCGACTTCGCCGTCGGGGCCGAGGACTGGGGTTCGACGCCGCTGGGTGGCCGAGTCGTGGGGTCCGACGCCCCGTCCGCCCTGGGCTTCTACGCGGCCCGTGCGGAACGGATGCTGCTGGGCTCTGCGGTCATGCAGGTGGGGACGCGCACACCGGTTGCTCTCGCCCAGACGGGTCCTGCGGATTTTTCCTGCTCGGTCTCGGCCGACTGATAGGCGAAGAAACGGCTCGTTCGGCTTCTCGGTATGCGGTCGAGATGCCGTGGCGGGACGTCTGGTCGGCGGGCCTGGGCAGCGGTGGATTTCACGGTGGCTACGGGCGCCGCGTGGGTGGTGTCGCGCAGGCGCCGTGAGCGCGTCGGATCAGCAGCGCAGTTGGGCGTCGACGGCCTGCCCGGTTCTCAGGCCGGAGTACAGGGCGGTGAGCAGGCCCAGGGAGGAGAGGGGGTCGAAGGTGATCGCGGCGTTGCCGGTAGCGATCCAGTGGTCGCCAGGCACCGGTCGCAGCTGTGTGGTGGAGGAGGCGCATCGACGAACCGGTGTCGGTCGATGAGGGAATTGGGGTGCGAGGGCGGAATCATGGTGTTTTCGGGTGCTGATTGCTCGTCAAGCGGTTTCGTCATGCGAGCTGATCGGGTAGGCGGCGCCGTGCTCGACGGGTGACATAGGCTTTCGTCGGCGGGTCCAGAAGGGCCTGGCGGGCCAGCGTTGTTCCCAGGAATGGACCGTGCGGTGGCCGAGCAGATAGCTGTTGAAGGTTTCCTGCAGCTGTGTGGTGTAGCGGCAGAGCGCGGGATGCTCTCCGTCGAGATGGGCGACCACGGCCTCGCCTCCGCGTTTGCCGGTGTACAGGGCGGTCAGGACGCCCTGGGAGGAGATCGGGTCGTAGGCGGTCGCGGCATCCCCGACGGCGATCCACCCCTCGCCCACCGCCGGCTCCAGTCGGGCGGTGTGGGCGGCGCAGCGCCGCGGCACCTCGCCGGGGCAGGGGGCGCGGCCCTCGGCGCGGGCGGCAATGTGAGCGGTCGTGGCGAGCCTGTCGAGGAAGGTCTCCGGAGTGACGGGGGTGGAAGGGGCCAGGTCGGCGTCGGTGAAATAGGCGACGAGGCGACCGGTGGGATGGCAGGGGGCGGTGTACCACCATCCGTCGGGTGCGGATTCCACCAGGGACACGTGCTCGTTGTCGTACGGGGCGTGGGCGAGCCGCAGGTGGACGGCGACGAGTCGGTCGTAGCGGCGGCGGAGAGCCCCGCAGTGTACGGCGATGCGGGCGCGCCTGCCGGTGGCGTCGACCAGCCATCGGCAGCCGATGGTGTGCTGCCTGTCACGGGTCGTCACCGTGACACGCCAGTCACCGCCGGGGGCGCGTGTGGGGCGTCCCACGGTGGTGCGTTCGGCGACCTGCGCGCCGTGGGCGAGTGCCTGGAGGCGCAGCAGGCGGTCGAAGGCGGGCCGGTCGAGGTGCCAGCCGTGTCCGTGGGGGTCATTGATCGAATAGATCCGTTGCGGGTCCGAGGATCCCCAGGCGGAGAGGGTGCCGTGGCACAGGCGGTGGTCACGGTCGAGTGCCTCGGGTTCGACGCCGAGATCGCGCAGGAGCATCCGCGCGGCCGGGACGAGGGACTCGCTGGTTTTCGGCGGTCCGGCATGCGCGTCGGCGAGCAGGACGCTGCGCCCGGCCCTGGCCAGGGTGATGGCCGCAGCAGCTCCGGCCGGGCCGCCTCCGGCGACCACGGCGTCGTACCGGTCCCGGTGGCCGGCGCCGCGCACCATGGCGGGCGGCGACGCGGTGGTCACCTGCTGTCCCTGAAGGGGTCGACCTTGTCGACGTAGCCGGCCGAAATCTCCTCGGCCTTGAACGCTGTCTTCCGGGAGACCTCCTCGACGGCCCGCCGGTTGGCGTCGGCGCGCCGGGCACCGTCAGGTGCGGCGGGGCCGGCTTCGGGGACGTGGACGTTGACCAGGTTCCGGCGAGCGTGGACCGGGGGGAAGTCGGGCGTGGACTCCACGAGTATGTGGTCGGGGAACTTCCCGTCCTTGACCGTGTAGGGGCGGGTCTCGACGATGCCGAACTTGGCCCACCCTTTCACCATCTCGTGGTAGCTCGTCTGTTTGTCCGGGCTCAAGAAGCGGAGCCAGACTGCGCGCTGAGCGAAGGCCAGCTCACGCTCCTCGTCGGTCTTGTCCTGATCGTTGACAGTGTTGAACTTCTCCTCCGTCAGCACCTGGTTGGGTACCCGGGCGGGCCAGAAGGTCGGCAGGTACGGGCTGTAGTGAGGGCCGATGTTGGCGGCGAGTTCGTAGCCAGAGCGGCAGCTGGAGGTATCGGTCTGCCAGGGCAGGCCCATCCAGCGGGTCAGGTCACCCGGACCCTGCGCCTGCAGCGGACCGTCGGGGGCCAGTGCCGCGTCGGGCGTGAGGCGGGACCCGTAGTCCGGTTCCTCGCCGTCGGTGCGGTGCCGTATGCGGAAGAGCTCTTGGTAGAGCGAGCGCCGGCGGATGGGCCAGGTGAGCTCGCAACCCGGATGGAAGGCGTCGGCGATGCAGGATTCCAGCGCTGCCCGGTCGAGCAGCCCGGGTTGCAGGGCGAGGGGAGCGTCGTCCAGGTTGGGCTGGGGGGTGTAGGGCGTCGTGTCGAAGTCTCCCTCCACCCACCTTTCGAGCAGTTTCTCCTGGGTCGTGGTCAGTGTCCGATGCTGCCGGACGGACTTCGGCTTGGTAGCCATCGCGTCCCCGTAGAGCCAGGGCCAGGGTAGGGGTGATAGGCCGTCGCGCTCGTAGTCGCGCAGGTGGTAGTAGACGCGCTGCCGCAGATCCCGGTACTGCGGCTTGTTGCTGCCGAGCACTGCGAGGACGTGGGGGGAGGAGAAGTCGTTCGCGGCACGCCAGCCGAACTCTGCCGCGAAGCCCTCGTTGACCCACTGGAGTCCGGTGAACCGCAACAGCAGCGGTTTGATGTGCTCGTCGAACGTCACCTTCTCGGGACCGTGCGGATGTGCGTCCCGTGCGAAGACGTCGTACATCTGATCGTAGAGCGTCACGACGCTCTTGAGGGCCGGTGCGTAGTTGGGCGGCCCGACCACCACCCAGGCCGGTGTCGCGCTGAGGGACCGGCCGTTGATCGTGACCTCGGCGGTCACCGGTCCGTCAGAGGTGTCGTCGTACCAGCCGTCGTTGTTGCCGAACGTCGTGAGGGAGGACTTGGGATCGGTGAAAGAGTCCGAGTGCCCCTTGCCGCCCAGCACCACGAGCCTGCCCGCCGCATCGGTCTGCACTTCCCCCAGATACACGGCGATTCCGTTGATCTGTCCTTTGTCGAAAGCCTTGCCGTTCTGGTTGAGACCCGTGATCGACTGCGGGGGCGGGGTGATCTTCAGCTTGCTTCTGTCCGCGATGTCGGCGTTACGTCGGCCGAGTTGCTGGTCCGGGACGTGTTGGGCGTCCGGAATGTCCAACGCGACCGAGAAGGTGTACCAGGACGCCTTCTTGTTCGCCAAGCGAACGGTCCATGTGACCGTGGCACCGTCCTGCCCGTGCTTGATCTCTCCGAGGACCTTGCCGCTCCGGTCGTAGGCGTAGACACGGAACCGCGCCGCCTGCCTCTTGATCTTATCGGGGCCGTCCTTCGAGAAACCCGGTTCCCTGGGCGGCTCGTCGGGACTTTCGGGTCCGTAGAAGTAACCGTTTCCGTTGCCGACCCTCGCGATACCGATAGCGGGGTGAATCTTTATATACGCGATGTCCCTCATAGAGGTCTCCAGACGCACTAAACAGCCGGAAACCCGAGGCGGAGTACCGTCAGACCACTCCAGAGGCGGCGGTCTCGGCCTGCGTCTCCGCCCGAGTCGTCACTGTCTGCGGCAGGGGGAGCGTCGCACGTTTCCGGCAGCTCTATCACTGAACAGTCACCCTCGGCGCAGCGCACGGCGCCGTGCGAGGGAAGCGGAGAAAGGGAAACGAGGCCCGCAGGGCACTTCCCCTTTCGCACCCAAGAATGCGGGTTCCCTGGCAACAGTAAAAGGCAGGGAGGCCGGGCGCATCCCGAAGGGTGATCCGGCACCTGCAAAGCGCTGGTGCACTTCTCCACACCGAGGGGCGCGGCGACGATCGCGCGGTTCTGCGCACCGGGTGTACCGGCCGAAGTCCCTGGTCTATGGCTGGAGGGCTGTCAGGCCTGCTGCGCCGGCGGAAGAACAACCGCATCACCGGCCTGTACGCAGTCCCGTACGACACCGAGACCGAGGCCGGCGTCACCACGGCGTTCCCCCTCGGGCGGTGGGTCCACCAGCAGCGGTGCGTGTACCGCGCGGGCGAACTCGACGACCACCGCAAGATCGTGCTCGACGAGGCCGGGATGGGGTGGGAACCCGGCGACGAAGCCTGGGAGAACGAACCCTCTCCGAAGAGCAGCAACAGCGGCTCGCGCGGCTGGGCGAAACACCCGCCGAGCGGCCCACCCCGGCCCCGGCGGCCAAGGACGGCGGGAAGACATCAGCCTTCCAACGCACTCTGGAAGCCCTCGCCCAGTGGATACAGCGCGAGGGCTTCCAAAGGCAGTGCCGAGAGACCATGTCGAGACCGTCGTCATCGAGGGCGAGGAGCATCAGCACAAGCCGGGCGTATGGATCTCCCACACCAAAACCCGCCGCGACGAACCCACCCACGACCAGCACACCGCACTTGCCGAACTCGGCATCGACCGGACCTGACGACGAACGAGGAAGCGTGCCGTCCTCATCGAAGCCGCCGGCTCAGCTGCCGATCGCCTCGCTGCGGACGAAGCCGGCGAAGCGGTCGGCGAACTCCGCGCTGACGTAGAGCCTGCCGTCGTTCTGCACGAAGAGCTCGAGGTTGTCCGCCAGCCACTTCGTGAAGACCGGGCCGGTGCGGTGGTCGTCGAACGCCTTGCGGTCCTTCCAGGCGCCGAGGAAGATCACCTCGTTCGCGGGAGGCGGGGGCTTGGAGCCGTCCACGATGGAGGTGTGCAGGCAGTACATGGAGGTGTCGGGCTCGTACTTCTTCACCTGCAGCACCAGTTCCTCCAGCGCCGTGACCGCCTCCTCTCGCCGGCCTTCGGCGTGCCACCACTTCGTGAGGATGCAGATCATCTGGTCTGGCCCTTCCAGTGGTTGATCTCGTCCTGCAGCTTCTTCCGGTCCTCGGCGTTCGCGTAGAAGAAGCGGGGGCACAGCGTGTGCGCCGGGTTAGCGGGGTTCGGTGTGCGCATCAGCGCGACCGCCCTGTTCTTCAGCGCGTACATGCCGTGCACGGCGAGCGGCAGCGGGTCGCCGGTCCTCTCACCGTTGGGGGCGAGCTTGTCCTTGACCTTCTTCTGCCCGCCCGCGAAGGCGAGATAGAGGTCGTCAACGAGCTGCGAGTACGCCAGGTCGAACTCGTTCAGCGCGGCGCCCTCGGGGCCGCCCGTGGTGGCGCCGTTGCGCTGGACGAACATCGCGGGGTGGACCGCGTCGTAGTCGGCCAGGAGCAGGGAGCCCTTCGGCTCGTCCCCGGCCTTCTGGTCCGTGCGGAAGCGGCGGCCGGTCTGGAGTTCCCGGAAGCGGGCGTAATGGGAGTACATCTGCCAGCCGGAGTTGAGCCTGTCCTCGTCGGTGACCTTCTTGGCCTGCTCTTCCAGCTTGCCCTCCGGCAGCCCCTCACCCTCGTCGATGATCTTGTGGATGGCCGCCACCGCGGTCTTGCGGTCCTTCACCTCGATGACCTGGCCCGCGCCGCCGTAGTACTCCGTTGCCCTCACCTGGCGAGTGGCGCTGAAGTCCCGGTCCTTGCACTTCTCTTCCAGCGCGGTCCTGATCGCTTCGTAGAACTCGCCGATGGTGGGGTAGCTGTTCTCGGCGCACCTGATGGCGCTCACCGCGGCCGCACCATGGAACGGGTGCTCGATCCTGACGAAGCTGTCCACGGCCACGCGCGTGAGGGGGCGCAGCGCGAGCTCGCCGATGCCGGAGATCAGGGGGTTGTTGAGCGGATACTCGGGGACCGGCTTCAGACCCTTGTGGCCGCGGAAGTCGACGGGCTTGACGCTCGGCGCCTCCCCGAGGGCGTTGAGGACGTTGGCGGCGAGCGCCATGTGGAGCATCTCCTCCATGACCACGCTGCGGATCGTCTGCGCCGCGTCGGTGTTGGTGCCGTCCTTGATCGAGTAGAGGGCGGTGAGGTAGACGGGGATGGTGCTGAGCTCCAGGCCGACGGCCAGCTGCAGGAGGGCCTTGAGCTCCGCGATGTCCTTGATCGGTTCCGGTTTCTTGGGCGTGGTCACTTGCTCAGCTCCTCGGCGATCTCGTCACCCGTGCGGAGGGCCAGGGCGGTCATGGTGAGCGTCGGGTTGGAGGTGCCCAGCGTCGGCATGCTGCCGCAGCCGGCGATGAACAGGTTGGGCAGGTCGTGGCTGCGCTGGTGGCTGTCGACGACCGAGGTCTTCGGGTCGTCGCCCATCCGGTGGGTACCGACGACGTGCCCCGCACCGCGCACCCAGTAGGTCGTGCCCTGGTAGGTGACGGCAGCCGCGTCGTCCGGTGTGTAGTACGTGTAGTCGCCGGTCTCGTAGTGAGGGCGCCGGCGTTTCTCCGTCATGCCCAGCCGCGCGAACAACTGCCTGCTGGCCTCCGCCGCCCAGGGCAGCGACGCCTTCACGTAGTCCGACAGGTCGTACTCGATGACCGGCCGGTGTTTGCCGAGCGCGTCCTTGTAGTGGTCGTCGACGGTGACCCGGTTGCGTGCCTCGGGGTCCTGCTCCAGTTCCCAGGCGATCCGGAACTGGCGGGGCAGGATCTCGCCGAGCCGCTTGCGCAGCGCCTTGCCGTAGAGCTGCGCCTTGCCGTCGTTGCCGCCGCCGACGAGGTCGAGGACGGTGACGTACGGCGCGTTCTCCGGGAAGTTCCAGCCCCAGTTGCCGATCTCCACGCGGAAGGCGGTGTGTTGGTCGCGGAAGGTGCCGTCGCGGAAGGTGGGGATGCCGGAGGTGGACCCGGGGCCCCGGAAGGCGCCGACGTTCTCCGGCAGCAGGCCCCAGGTGAGCAGCAACGGGTGGTCCATCAGGTTCCTGCCGACCTGGTCGCTGCTGTTGGCGGCGTTGCCGGAGGCAAGCAGCAGGGTGGCGTTCTCGATGGCGTTGGCGGCCAGGACGTAGGTGCGGGCGGTCACCGTGTGCTCCGTCGGTCCGGTGCCGTCGTCGTAGTACCTCTTGTACCTGAGGCCGGTGACCTTTGCCCGCTCCGTCTCCGCTCCCTTGGCGTGC
The DNA here is from genome assembly GCF_037055355.1 of Streptomyces sp. DG1A-41. Taxonomy (GTDB): domain Bacteria; phylum Actinomycetota; class Actinomycetes; order Streptomycetales; family Streptomycetaceae; genus Streptomyces. The sequence goes on from NZ_CP146350.1 coordinate 107,063, forward strand.
ATCACCTCCATGGCGACGGACTGGCTCTGGACGGCGACCCTGGCCCGGGTCCCGGGTTTCTCGTTCTCCTTCAATTCGTAGGGGTACTTGACGATCAGCTCGTACAGCGTCTTGAGCGCGTTGTACTTGGCCTGGACCGGACAGATCGGGATACAGCTGGAGTTGCCCTCGCAGCGCTGGCCGCGGTCGGCGTTCCCCGCGGCGCCGACGATCCGGTAGTCCGTCGTGGTCGGGGTGGAGTTGCGGGCGACCGGCGTGTTGCTGATCCGGATGGCGAACTCGTGGTCCGGTTCACCCGGGTCCATACAGGGCAGTGTGATCGTCATGTCGTCGGCGTACTTCGCCATGTACTGGTCGAGGTAGCTGGAGGGGATCTCCTCCATCGGGAAGATGTACTTCCCGTCCCGGGTCTTCTTCGGGTCGCTGCTCCGGAAGTACTGGTCGAGGCCGTCGATGGGGTAGTACTGGTGCTCCACGTCGCCGGCGACGCCGATGATGTCCCACTCGGCCCGCTCGTAGTACGGCTTGAGGGTGTCGTAGTCGATCGGCCAGTCGACGCCCCTGCCGTAGTTGCTGCTCATTCTGAAGTCGTTGGGCAGCATCCGCAAAGTGGTGCCCAGCCAGTGCAGTGTGGTGCCGCCGAGTGAGCGGGCGTAGTCGCTGCCGAAGGGCATCGGGCCCTTCTGGACGAAGTAGCCCTGGTCGCTGATCTTCGGCTTGCCCTCGGTGTCCTTGAGCTTCCTGATGTCCAGCACGTCCGGCTGCGGAGCCGAACTGCTCGCGTGATAAGGGGAGTTGGGGACCTTGGCGAGCGCCTCGTGGTACGCCTCCACATAGGTGTCGTACTTGTCGGCGCTCAGGGCGGTGGCCCGGCCGGCCTCCAGGATCAGGATGCGGGGGAACTTTTTCTTCCTGGCGGCCTGTTCGATGACCGTCTTGGCGACGACGGCCCCGGAGATACCGCCGCCGACGATGACCAGGTCGTAGTCGGGGGAAGCGGGGTTGCTCATGGCTCTTCCTCGGGGTCGGGGGTCAGGGGGTCAGCAGGGACGGCGGTTCGGCCCAGGAGCCGTGGCCCGGGGGCTTGCCGCCCATCGGGTGGGCTCCGGCGGCGACCCAGACCAGGCCCTCGCGGTAGCCCTGGCTGGAGATGACGTGCTCGACGTCGTCCGCGGTCGCCCCGTGGAGATCGCGGTAGGCGCCGCTGAGCGGATACCAGTGGCCGAGGTACCAGAGCTTGATCAGGCTGACCACGACGGGCCCGAAGCGTGGGCTGTCGATCACGTCCCTCTTCAGGGCCGCGCCGTTCTTGGTCTGCTGGTCCGCGGTGAGCGCGTCGCTCGCGTACCGCAGCAGTTGTCCGGCCTCGCGTTCGCCGATCATCCGCAGCAGCGTGTCGTAGTACGTGTCGATCATGCCGGTGCCCGCCAGCTCCGCCCGGTCGAAGCCGGTGAGCTCGACGGAGAGGTCGGTGAAGATCTGTTTCGGGGTGGGGGGTGACGTGCTGTTGCCCATACGAGTACTCCCGTGCGGGGGTGAGGGGGTGGGTCAGACGAAGGTGCGGCTGAGGGGGCTGAGGTCCAGCGGGCGGGAGAGGTCCGGCTCGAAGGTGGAGTCGACGGACTGCTGGAAGCGGAAGAAGTCCGTGGGATCGGCTTCCTTCTTGATCTTGCGGAGCCGGTCCAGGCTGTCGCCGTAATAGGCCTTGGCCCAGTCCTTCTGGAGCGGGTCGATGTAGTTGACGCAGGCGCCGTGGAACCGGGAGCTGAGTGCCTCGCCGAAGTCGTAGGCCCACTCGACGTCGGCCCGGGTGTCGGCCGGGTCGTTCCAGATGGACTTGAGCTCGAAGATGTAGCGCTTGTCGCGGTGCGGGTACGGGCCGAGGTCGGTGCAGTCCGGTTTGAGAACCTTGCCCAGACCGTGGGTCCACACCACGAAGCTGTCGGGCGAGGGCGCGGCGGCCATGGCCTCCTGAACGGCCTTGATCATGTCCGCGTTCCAGCCCTCGTCTCCGATCATCCCCGAGCGGATGTAGGCCAGCCGGTCGCCGACCAGGGTGGAGCGGCCGATGGCCATCTCCAGCGCCGGCAGCGGCACCGAGTGCAGCTGCGCTTCGAAGGGGTTGAGCCGGAGCATCGGCTGGAGCAGGTCGATGCCGTCGGCGTAGGCGCCGTTGAACACCGGCGTGATCCGGAAGGAGGGAATGCGCCGGGTGGGCTCGGCGGGGTCGGGCTGGAGGCCGGCGTACCCATAGGGAGGACCTCCAGACGCTCCGTGACGTCGTCGGCGACGATGACGGGGGCGTGGAGGGTGCCCTGGAAGTTCTCCTCCCACCGCGTCACCGGCGCGTCCTTCAGGACGTCCACGCCCGCCTTGGCGCCGACGAGGAAGGAGGGGTCGTCGGGCATGTACTCGTCCAGCCTGAGGGCGCGGTAGCCGTCGGCCGAGAGCATCACGCCGACGAAGGTCTCGCTGACGGATTTGAGCAGCGCCGTGACGTCCTCGTCCGCGATCGCGCCGTTGCCGCGGATGGTCTCCTTCACGTCCCGGTGCGCCTGCGCCTCGTGCCACTGCTGCAGGGCCGAGGTGACCAGGTTGAACTCGACCAGGCCCGTGAGGAAAGACCGGGCCTTCCCTCGCTGCTCGGGGGTGTCGGTCTTGAAGGTGATGATCAGATGGCGGCTGGGGTCACGCCCATGGCTCTTGAGGATGTTGCCCTGGAGGTCTTTGAGGACGGCCGTCACGGCCTCCTTCGTGTTGCGGGTCGGCGGGATCTCGATATCGGGGTCGATCGCCTTTTGTTTCAGATCAATTGCCATACCCTCCTCATTCACACCAAAGAGAGTGAAAGTAATCGTGTTCTCCTGCATACCTTTGGCATATGCGAGAGGCAACGAAAGGGCCGCGGACGTGCACGGATGAACGGCACGGGAAGGTGTGCGCGGAGCAGTGACATTCACTCGCCCGCAGCAGCGCCCCCGGGTCCCAAACCCACTGCCGGTGATCCGGTAGGTCACACCGGGGAACGAGAGCCGGTCCCGCAGGGTGGGGGCCGGCCCTCCCCCAGGGCCGACTGCGTCTAGCAGGCCCCATGCGTACGGCAGACGACCACCGGTTCGTCGTGTCCCAGACGTGGCGGAAGCCCCCACAAGCGTGCCGCCGCGGCCTGACTTGTCGCCGCTGCCCATCGAGTCGCAAGCCCCGTGCTCACCCACGGCCCCGCGGAGTCCGGAGCCGAATTTTGACATCAGGGAACGCATGTGCGAAAAGCGGCACCGGAAGTGCCCGGAGGCGTCAGCATTCTCCTGACTGGCCTACTTCAGGCCACAGTTGACCGTGTTCGGGAACACCGCGGTGAGCCGGTCGGCCGCCATCCGACCGCGATGGGAGGAGCCGTTGTCGACGATCCAGAACACGCGCTTGGCGCTTGCGTAGGGTTCCTGGCTCATGACCTGGGCAGCCAGGTATGAACGGGACGATGCCGGTGCGTTCTCCGGTGCGGCCGAACACCTTCGTGGCGTGGACGTCGTAGGCGGCGAGGCAGGCCAGGGCACCGCCTCGTAGGTGGGATTGACGCGCATCGCCCTGGCCTCGCCGGGGGCGAGGGTGGGGTGGCAGCGGCACCGGGCCTGGATGGAGGTCTTCTCGTCCGCGCTGATCACGTACTCGTCATCGCCGAGCTGTTCGCCCTGCCAGGTGCGGGCGTACAGGTCCAGCACCCAGGCGGCCTTCAGCCGGACACGACCAGCGTGAGAGCGGTACTGCACTCTCGACAGGCAGCCGGCAGGCCGGCGCCTTGACCGCGGCGGCCTGCAGCGGTGTGAACGAGGCGGGACGGCTACAGCGTGCACGGTCTTCGGGCCCGAGCAGGCCCGACCTGGGTGAACCGGCCACGCCTGCGGCGCACGGTGTCCAAATGCAGCCCCGTCTCCCGGGCGATGCATACGTTTGGAGCGTCCACGCGCGGCATGCGGCACCACCTGTGCACGCACCCGCAGCCGGTGCTCGGTCTTGTGGCCGTAGGCCATCTTCTTCAACCGCACGCGTTCGGCGGCACTCGAGGCTATCGGACACGGGGTGCGGACGGGCACGGCGGGCGAACCGATCGGCCGGAGTGGATCACTGGTACCCGCAGCCTGTCCCGCCCCAGCCCCCGCAATGACCGGTGCCAGAGGCCACTCGGACAGGGAAAACGCAACTTCGACATGACCCGCAGAGGCAGCTACCTTCACCTGGTCTTCGGCGATCGCCCACGGTCGCACAGGAGTTCCCCCAGGCTGAGCCACCCGCGACGGGATGAGGTGGTCACGCCCCACGAATCCTCGCCCCCATGCCCAAGCCACCGAACCGGGTCCACACCAGGCACCCTCGACAAGGGAGACGCATGCCCCATCTTGCGCTGTACACGTTCGGCGTCCTGAAGTCACCTCTCGCCGATCCCGCACCCCTCACGCGCGAGTTCTACGACATGGGTGAGGCCGTCTACGGGAAGATCGGCCAGCAGCCCGGATACCTCGCGCGTGCTGAAGCGGCAGACGGCGACCGGGGCATGCTCTTCGAGGCGGACTGGGGTGCATGGGGAGAGTTCGCCGTACCGACGTGGTACGGCAAGGGCCGTACTGTGGAAACCACCGCCCTGGCCGCGACCCTCTCACTCTGGACCGACCTGCGCCCCGCCTTCGACGCCGTCTACGCCGGTCTGCACCGTGAGGCGCTCAACAGGCGCTATGACTGGTTCGAGAGGACAGGGCACCCGAGTTACGTGTTCTGGTGGGTCGCCGACGGCGTGATACCCACCTGGCAGGACGGGGTTTCCAGACTGGAGCACCTCCACGACCACGGCCCCGCGCCGCACGCCTTCACCTTCCACCACTCGTTCGCCCCGGACGGAACTCCGACCAGGATCAAAGACATCGGGCCGAAGAGCGCCCAGGTTCACTGACAAGGAAGCCTGAACGACACCACCACCTCTTTCAGCGACTCCGACGCACCCCTCGACATCCGGGCGCCGAGGGCGGGCGAGGTGCTGAGCGTGCCGGGCTGCAACTGACCCGGCACCACAGGAGAGTGGGCGATTGCCGACAGCGCTTTCCGATGGAATGCGGCAACAATTGGCCGAGCGGGGGCGAATCGGCTCACAAGGGCTTGACGGGGCGGGATGTGCTCGGCGCTACTGGAAGGCGAAGCCGGCCGTGTCGGGGGTCTGGTCCGGCGCCTGCCCGGTGGGTCGAATCGCTCCGTCCTCCCCCACCGAGACGCAGGTCAGGGGTCTGATGGTGCGGCGACGATGGGCAGCGGCGGTGGGCCTGATGGCGTGCCTGTTGCTGCATCTCGTCGCGCCGGGGCTCGCGCAGGGCGGGCGCGCGGCGGAGGCCGCCGCGGTCACGGCGGCAGTGGATGCGGTGGAGCCGGGGGCGGCTTCGGGCACCGAGGCCGAAAGGGCCGGGGAGCCCTGTCCATGCGGGGAGGAGCCGTCGGTCCGGCGGGCGGCGGCACGGACGCCGAGGGCGGCGGGCGCGGCCCGGGCGGGCGCCGTGGTGACCGGTGCGCCCGTCTTGGACCGGGGCGGTACGGACGTCCGAGCGGTGCGAACGGGTCGGCGCCCGGGGACGGTTGTACCCCCCAACGCCGTGGTGCTACAGACGTTTCGTTGCTGAGTGACGGCAGTACCGACAAGGGCCTGCGCCGTGCGGCCCGAGTACTGCCTGGTGCCGGTACGCGGTCATGTGCAGGTCTTCGTGTGTCCCCATGCCGATGACACAGGAGGCGGAGTTGCCCAGAAAACGCGTTCTGATCCTGAAGCCGGACGAACTGAACCCGACCGACCAGAAGATGTGGCGGGAGATACGGACGGAGTCCGGAGTCCCGGCGAATCCTTTTCTCGACCCGGTGTTCACGACGGCGGTGGGGCAGGTCAGGCCCGCGGCCAGAGTGGCGGTGCTGCACGACGACGGCTCCCCGGTCGGGTTCTTCCCGTACGAGAGGGGCCCCTTGGGGCAGGGCCGGGCCATCGGGCTCGGTGTGTCCGACAGTCAGGGGGCCGTGTTACGCCCGGGGATCCGGCTCGACGCCCGCAGGTTGCTGCGGGCCTGCGGGCTGTCGTCCTGGGAGTTCGACAACCTCGAGGCCGGCCAGGGGGCGTTCGTGCCGCACGCGGTCGAGGAGCTCGCGTCCCCGGTCGTCGACATCGGCGAGGGGTTCGAGCGGTACACGGAGCGGCTGCGCGCGAAGTCACCCAGCTTCCTCAGACAGACTTTGGCCAAGGAACGCAGGCTGGCCCGGCAGGTCGGCGAGGTGCGGTTCTCGTACGACGCCCGGGACCCGGGCGCCTTGCGGGCGCTGATGGAATGGAAGTCGGCGCAGTACCGGCGGACCGGCCGGCGCGACCGGTTCGCGCAGGAGTGGATCACCCGGCTGGTGAGGCTGCTCGGGAGGAGCGAGGAACCGGAGTGCCGTGGCGTGCTGTCCGTGCTGTACGCGGCGGACCGGCCCGTGGCCGCGCACTTCGGTCTGCGCTCGCGCACGGTGCTGTCCTGGTGGTTCCCGGCGTACGACCGCGACTACGCCAAGTACTCCCCCGGCCTCGTGCTCCAGCTGAAGATGCTGGAGGCCGCGGCGGCCGACGGAGTCGAGACGGTCGACCTGGGGAGCGGTCCGGCCCGCTACAAGGACTCGCTCAAGACCCGTGACCTGCGGGTGTACGAGGGGGTGGTGGTACGGCCTGTGCCGGGCGGGGCCGTCCACTGGCTGGGCCGGGAGCCCGGGCGGGCCGCCCGTCGCTTCGTGCGCAACCGGCCCCACCTGGCGGGCGCGACGGCACGGACGCTGGAGGGAGTGGGGCGGCTGCGCGGTCACTGAGACCGGCCGGTCCGGGCGCCCGGCTCCGGGGAACCGGGCGCACCGCGGTCACCTCGTGGCGGTCCAGCTGTGGGCGACGTCCACGATGACGCGGCCGTCCAGCTGCACCACCCGGAAGGGCAGCCGGGCGCGGACGCCGAGCCCGATCTGCGTCTCGCCCTCGAAGCTGCCGGCGAACCGGGTGTCCCGGAAGGTGCGGTAGCCGGTGAGGTCCACGCCCGGCAGCGGGCGCGCCACCCGGCCGGGATACGTGGCGGCGCCGGTCTCCGGGTCGTAGGCGGGCGCGGCCACCCGTACCTCGAGGACCGCTCCACCGGCCACGGGTATGTGCCGGCCGGATCCGTCCTGGTGGAGCCGGTCGACGTAGCGGACCGAGTAGCCGACGTCGCCGCCCGCGCCCGGCAGGTCGATGACCATCCGGTCGAAGCAGGCGTGACGGCCGGTCCGGATGTCCCTGACCGGCGCGAGCGTGCCGCTGGTGTCGGTCTTGGGCAGGCTCCCCCAGCCGGTCGGGCAGGCCGTGGCCCGGGCGGCGGCCTGGGCGGCGCCCGGTGCGGCACCGGCCGGGGCCGCCGCCACTCCCACCGTGGCGCCCACGAGCGCGAGAGTCGCGCATGCTGTTCCGATTCGTACCATTACCGCCCCCGAGGCTCGTATGTTGCTGATATCGGGTGAGACGGCCGGACGGACCGAAAGGTTGCACTCACCGCGCCGGAGCGCCGACCATGGCACATCCTGGTGGGGAACGATGGGCTCCGGTGCGTCCGTACCGGGAGGACGCGACATGGATGAGGCAACCGCCGTACCGGACGGGCCGCGGTCACCCGAGGGCCGGAGCCGGGGCGGTGGTGACCGCCGGGTCCGTACCTGGGACACCGGCCGGATCGAGGATGCCCTGGCCGGTCCGCTGATCGAGGCCGTGCGGGACCTCAGCGGCTACGGCGGGCTTGTCTACCTGCGCTCCCGCGACCGGCGTTCGCTCGTGCTCGCGATGGTGACCGGGGTGCCCCGGTCACTGCTCAAAACCTGGTGGCGGGTGCCGGTGGGCGGTGCGCTGCCCATGGCGGAGGCCTACCGGCGGAACGAGACCCTGTGGCTGCCGGACGAGCGCGCCACCATGGTGCGCTTCCCGCACTTCACCGCCGGGCTGCCGTACTCCTTCGGCTCGGCCTACCAGCCCGTCCGGGCCGGCGGGGAGGTCGTGGGTGTGCTGGTGGTGCTGCGTTCGGCCGCGCGGTCGCCGATGGACGCCGACGCTGTGGAGCCGGCGCTGCGCCCCGCCGGGAAGGCCCTGGAGGAGCGTCTCACCCGCCTCGCCGCCGGCCGGCCGGGCACGGGCTCCGCGGCGTACCGCGTCGAGTACGACGGCGAACCGGTCGGCGTGCGGCTGCCCACGCCCGCCGTCCACCCCGTCCGGGTCGGTCTCATCGACTGGGATCTGGACAGCGACCGGTGCACGGCGGACGACGAGGCCCTCGCCCTGCTCGGCATCGACCGGGCGGACTTCGGCGGCACGATGGCGGACATCGAGGCCCGTGTCAGCTCCGACGACCTGCACGAACTGCGGGCGAGTCGGCACGACGCGCTCATGCTCGGCCGGGTCAGGTCCCGGCACTTCCGGGTGCGGGACGACTCCAAAGGCGACGAGGAGGTCAGCTACCGGCCCGTCGAGCTGTGGGGGCATCTCGGCGGCACGGGTTCCGACCGGATCCTGGTGGGGGCCCTCGTCGACGCGGTCAGCGGGCTCACGGCGGCCGAGGCCGCCGAGCGGCTGCCCGACGGTCTCTTCTCGCTGGACCAGGACGGCCGCCTGACGTACGCCAACCGCCGCTGCGAGGAACTGCTGGGCGGCGGCCGGGAAGCCCTTTTGGGCCGCTGTCCGTGGGAGGTGATCACCTGGCTCCGGGATCCCGCGTACGAGGACCGCTACCGGGCGGCGATGCTGTCACAGGAGCAGGTGTCGTTCCTCGTGCGGCATCCCGCCGGGAACTGGCTGAGCTTCGTGCTGTATCCGGATGTGCACGGACTGACGGGCCGCGTCCATCCGACCGGCCCGCCCACCGGGGCCGAGGCGGCGCGCGACGCCGGGTTTGCCGCCGGTCCCGTGTCGCGGGCTGAGGCTGTGGCGCCGCCGCCCGGGCCGGTCGCCGCGGCGCGTGCCGGGGCGCTGTACCACGTGGTGCAGATGGCGAGCGTGCTCACCCAGGCGGTCACCGTCGAGGATGTGTGCCGGGCCGTCTCCGAGCAGCTTCTGCCCGCGTTCGGCGTCCGGGAGCTCGCCCTGTACACGGTCCGCGAGGGCCGGATGTACCTGCTGTGGGAGTCGGGCTACCCGGAGGGCTTCCTCGCGCCGTTCGAGGGTGTCACCCTCGACACGCAACTGCCCGGCGTGCACGCGCTGACCACGCAGCTGCCGCTCTTCTTCGAGTCGCCCGAGGAGCTCTCCGTCGCCTACCCGGGCATCGCCCTGGACCGTATGAGCGCCTGGTCGTTCCTGCCGCTGATCGCCTCGGGGCATCCCGTCGGCTCGTGCATCCTCGGCTGGGAAACCCCGCACCGGTTCACCGCCGACGAGCGTTCCGCGCTCACCGCGCTGAGCGGTCTGGCCGCGCAGGCGCTGGAGCGGGCGCGGCTGTACGACGCCGAGTCCGCCGTCGCCCGCGGTCTCCAGGAGGGGCTGCTGCCGCGCCGGCTGCCCGATGTCGAGGGGCTGCGCACCACCGGCCGCTATCTGCCCGGCACCCAGGGCATGGCCATCGGCGGCGACTGGTACGACGTGATCACCACGGGGCGTGGGGTGGCCCTGGTCATCGGGGACGTCGAGGGCCACAGTGTCGGCGCCGCCGCGGTGATGGGCCAGCTGCGCAGCGCCGTGCACGCCTTCGCGGCGAGCGGGCGTCCGCTACAGGAGGTCATCACGCACACCAACCGGCACCTGGCCGAGCTGGAGGCGGACGTCTTCGCCACCTGCTGCTACATCGAGCTGGACCCGCGTACGGGGCGGGCGTTCGCCGTGCGGGCCGGGCATCCCCCGCCGCTGCTGCGCCATCCCGACGGGCACGCCGAGACGCTGGATCTGGCGGGCGGCGTCATGCTGGGGGTGCAGCCCGACGCGGTCTACCCCGTCACGGCGCTCGCGATGGCTCCCGGCAGCGTCCTCGCGCTGTACACCGACGGGCTCGTGGAGCAGCCCGGCAGCGACATCGAGGCGGGCATCGAGGAGGTCCGCCGCTGCCTTGCCGACACCCCGGCGGACTCGGTGGAGCATCTCGCCGACCGGCTGGTACGGACGGCGCGCCGCGCCCGGGAGCGGCCCGACGACGTGGCTCTGCTGCTGACGGCGTATCGCTGAGCGGCCGGGCCGCCCGGATGTCCACACCCGACGCCCCGGCGTCTCGCAGGTCTCCCGCCTCGCGCGATCGGCGTGGGCGGCGCGGTGCGGGGTACGGTGGGCGAGACGGGTGAGCGAGGCGGTGGTGGCGGTGGAGTGGCAGCGGTACGCCGAGCAGATGGCCATGCTGGCCCGCGATCTGGTGGCGCAGGATTCGGTGCAGGCGACGCTGGACGAGATCGCGGCAGCCGCGGTGAAGCTGGTCGAGGGCTGTGACGCGGCCGGGATACTGGCGGTGTCCAAGGGCCGGGCCATGACGCTCTCCGTGTGCGGCGACATGGTCGAGGAGTCCGACCGGTTGCAGGGCGAGCTGGGCGAGGGACCGTGCTTTGACGCGGCCCGGCGCGTGGACGGCGAGCGGCTGTTCCGTATCGCCGACATGACGAAGCCGCAGCCGTCCTGGCCGCGGTTCTCCCAGGCGGCCCGCGACCTCGGGATCGGCAGCATGACCGGTGTGCTGCTCTACACCGGCCAGGAGGACTTCGGCGCGCTCAACCTCTACTCGCGTCGGCCGGGGGCCTTCGGCAAGGACATCGAGGCCGCGGGCTGGCTGCTCGCCTCTCATGCCGCCGTCGCGCTGGCCACCGCCCGCACCGTCGACCAGCTCGAGCACGCCCTGGAGACCCGGCACGCCATCGGTGAGGCCATGGGAATCCTCATGGAACGCCACCGGCTGAACGAGGACGAGGCCTTCGACGTGCTGCGCCGCATCTCCCAGCACCACAACATCAAGCTGCGTGACGTCGCCCGGCACGTCCGCGTCGAGACCCCCGGCCAGGCCTGACCGGAGCGGTGGGGGCGGCGACCTCACGCCGGGCCGCCCAAGGGTGTGGCCGGGTGTGCTGCCGTGCTGGCAGAATCGCAGGCCACCGACGGCGACCGGGAGGCCGGCCTTGCAGACCCTCACGTCACAGGATCCAGTGGCCGTCGCCGTCACCGAAGCGATCCGGGGCGGCGATCTGCCCGGGCTCAGGGGGCTGCTGACCGAGCATCCCGGTCTGGCCACCGTCCGCATCACCGAGCACGACGAGGACGGCAAGGGCACGCGCAGTCTGCTGCACATCGCGACCGACTGGCCCGGTCACTATCCCCATGGTCCCGAGGTGATCACCGCCTTGGTCGCCGCCGGGGCCGATCCCGACGCCCGCTTCGGCGGTGCGCACGAGGAGACGCCGCTGCACTGGGCGGCCAGCAACAACGACGTGCCCGCCCTGGACGCGCTCATTGCCGCCGGGGCCGACATCGAGGCCCCCGGAGCGGTGATCGCCGGCGGCACACCGCTCGCCGACGCCCGCGCCTTCGGCCAGTGGCGTGCCGCGCACCGGCTCGTCGAGCACGGCGCCCGCACCAGCCTCCAGGACGCCGCCACGCTCGGTTTGCTGGACCGGGTCCAGGCGTACGTCGGGGCCGACGAGCCGCCCGGGCGCGACGAGATCACCAGCGCCTTCTGGGGCGCCTGCCACGGCGGTCACCTGCCCACCGCGCAGTACCTCCACCGGCACGGCGCCGACATCGACTGGTGCGGCTACGACGACCGGACCCCGCTCGACATCGCCCGCGCCCAGGGCGCCGACGACGTCGTGCGGTGGCTGCGCGGCCTGGGCGCGCGGAGCCGCTCGTAGCGGCACGACCCTGCGCGGTGGATGCCCGGGGCGCGGCTGCGTCCCCGGCAGGCCGTCCCCGGTCTCCGCACGGTCCGGGTCGTCTCACAGGCAGTAGCGCACGAGCCACTCGTCCTGGTTGTACGCGGTGCGCGCGGGGTCGGGCGTGCTGGCGGCGCGCTCCTCGACCATGTCTTCCAGGCGCACCGGCTCCGGGAGCGTCCCGAAGCGGGCCTGGCGTGCTGCGGCCTCCTCGCTGCTCCGCTGCGACGTCGCGTCGTCCACGGCGATTCCCCTCTCCGGCTGGTCTCTCCGACCGATCGGACTTTCTGGGCAAAGAGTTGACGTGCGAGGCGGGCTCATGGTTCCCGAGGGGTCGCTTGTTCGACCTGCGAAGTTTCCGCTCGGCTGTTCCCCTCTGGCGCTGTTCGACGCCGCCCTGTCGCCGCCCCGCTGCTGAAGCGGCCGCCGCTGAGCTGGAAGGTGTGCGGCGACAGCCACCACATCGGCTGCCCGTCGCGGCCTCGCGCAGCCCGGCGGTGGATTGGTCCGTCAAGGCGTCACGCAAGTGGACCTCCAACCGGGCCGCCGGGCTGCCTAGCGTCGGGGGCATGAACGCCACCACCACGCGGGGAACTCTTCTCGCCGCGCTCGCCTGCGTCCTCGTCGGAGGGTCCTTCACGGCCAACAGCGTCCTGGGCGACTACCCGTACGCGGGCGGCCAGTTCCTGCGCTACGGGCTGGCCTGTCTGGTGCTCGTGCCGCTGGCCGGGAAGGGCGCGACCGCGCGGCTACGGACGCTGGCACCCCGTCAGTGGGTCCGGCTCGCCCTGCTCGCCGCGGTCGGCATGGTCGGTTTCAACCTGGCCGTCATCGCCGCGGAGCGCACGGCGGAGCCCGCGGTTCCGGGCGTGTTCGTGGGCTGTGCGCCGGTGGTGGTCGCCGTGCTCGTGCCCCTCCTGGACGGGCGCAGGCCCCAACGGGCGGTGCTGTACGGGGCGCTGCTCGTGGCCGTCGGTGCCTGCACCGTCCAGGGCTGGGGGCGCACCGACGGCGCGGGCATCGCCTTCTCCGTGTGCGCCCTGGCGGGGGAGGTCGGGTTCGCCGTGCTCGCCGTTCCCGTACTGCGGCCCCTCGGCCCCCGGCTGCTGTCCGCCACAGTGTGCGCGGTCGCCGCGCTGGAGTCGGCGGCGGCCGGGCTACTGGTCGACGGCGCCGGGTGGCTGCGGCGTCCGGACGCCGTCGAGACCTCCGCGCTGCTGTGGCAGGCGGTGGTGGTCACGGTGGTCGGGTTCGTGTGCTGGTACATGGGCATGCAGCGGATCGGCGCGGAACGCGCCACCCTGTTCTCCGGCCTCATCCCGGTCACGGCCGCCTGCACCGCACCGCTCGTCGGCACGGGCTCCTACGGTCTCGCGCAGGCGGCGGGCAGCGCGCTGGTCGGCCTCGGCGTCGCCCTGGGGTCCGGGGCGCTGACGCGGACGGTGAGCACGAGGGGCGAACCGGGGGCGGCCCGCGAATGGCGTTCCCCGAAGCAGGACGGTGATCACGACCGGGCAGAGGCAGGCCGTCAGTGATCGTGCGAACAGCCACACCCACGGCGGCCACCTTCCGGGGGAACGACCGGCCCGAAGAGCGTGGCGACGCCGCGTCCGACGTGCCGGAGTGATCGCTCGCGCATCTAATGGACGGCATCGAACGTCTCAGGCCACACAGGGAGACCGCGTCCATGCCGCACACCCGCACCGGTGAAGGAGACAAGAATGCCGCGCATGCGGGTCTTTTGCGGCGGCTGGGCGAATGGTGCGCGCGCCACTTCGTGATCGTCATCATCGCGTGGCTCGTGGCACTGGTGGCTCTCCAGATCGTCAGCCGCTCGGCCGGGGGCACGTACTCCGACAACTTCACCCTGCCTCAAGCGCAGTCACAGAAGGGCCTGGACGTGCTCGAGGAGCACGATCCACAGGCCGGCGGCTACAGCAGCCAGATCGTGATGCACGACGACCGGCAGTCGCTGACCGCGCTGAGCTCCCAGATGTCCACGACGGTCGCCGACCTGGAGAAGCTGCCGCACGTTCTGTCGGCCCAGAACCCGCTCTCCGCCTCAGGCACGTCCTCCGGTCAGTCGCAGCAGAACGTCGGGCCGTTGTCGGACGACGAGAAGACGGCCTACATCACCGTCCGATTCGACGTGCAGCCGTCGACCCTCGGCGACGATTATCTGAACGGGGTCGACGACGCCGTACAGCCGCTGCGTTCGGCCGGAGCCGAGGTGGAGTACGGCGGGCCGCTCGGCGAGCTCGCCCGGCCGGCCTCCGACGACAGGGTGAGCGAGCTGATCGGCTTCGGTGTGGCCGTCATCGTGCTGCTGGTCGGGTTCGGGAGTGTGATCGCCGCCGGTGTCCCGCTGCTGACCGCGCTGATCAGCGTCGTCGGCGGACTGGCCATCCTCGGGCTGCTGGCCGCCGCGTTCACCTTCGCGACCGTCTCACCGACCCTGGCCACGATGATCGGCCTCGGTGTCGGGATCGACTACGCCCTGTTCCTGATTACCCGTCACCGGCAGAACATCTTCGACGGTGCGGACCCGGTGCGGGCCGCCGGGCAGGCCGCGAGCACCAGCGGCCGCGCCGTGCTCGTCTCCGGCTGCACCGTGATCATCGCGCTGGCGGGCCTGTCCGCGTCCGGGGTCTCCTTCATCGCCAAGCTCGGGCTCGCCGCCGCCGTCACCGTCGTCTCGGCCGTCGTCGGCGCGCTCACCCTGGTCCCGGCCCTCCTCGGGCTCCTCGGCCGGCACATCGACCGCTACCGGGTGCGCCGCCCCGTCGCCGAGACGGACGCTGCGGCGGGTGACGCACCGCAGGGCACCTGGCACCGGTACGCGCAACGGGTGGAGCGCAGGCCGTTGCGGTTCCTGGCGGCTGGTGTCGTCGTGATCGTCGTCCTGGCGATCCCGGTGCTGTCCATCCGGCTCGGCCACATCGGTGACGGCGCCGACCCGGCCTCCTACACCGACCGGCGGGCGTACGACCTGATGACCGACGCGTTCGGGCCCGGCTCCAACGGTCCGCTGACCGTGGTCATCGACCAGACGGACGTACCGGACTCGCAGCGCTCCGGACTGGCCTCGAAGGCCCAGCAGACGCTCGACTCGGTCGAAGGCGCCGCGGTCGTCACACCCCTGACGCCCACACAGGACGGGGACGTCCTGATCGGCACGGTCTATTCGGCACGGTCCCCGCAGAGCGCCACGACGACGGACCTGACCAACCGTCTGGTCGACACCACGCTGCCGGACGCTGTCCGGGGCACGGACGCCAAGGGGTATGTCACCGGTACGACGGCCGCGCAGGTCGACTTCCGCGACATCGTCGCCTCCCGGCTGCCGTTGATCATCGCCGTCGTGGTCGCCCTGGCGTTCGTGATCATCCTGGCTGTGTTCCGGGGGCTGCTCGTCGCCGTGAAGGCCGCCGTCCTCAACGTCTTGTCGATCGCCGCCTCCTACGGCGTCGTCGTCGCGGTGTTCCAGTGGGGCTGGGGCGGTCCCGCCCTCGGCGTCAACGGCACGGTGCCCATCGAGAGCTATGTGCCGATGATGATGTTCGCCATCATCTTCGGCCTCAGCATGGACTACGAGATCTTCCTGTTGTCCCGGGTCCACGAGGCGTGGCTGCGCACCGGGGACGCCAAGGCCTCGGTCGCGCACGCCCTGGAGATCACGGCCCGGGTCATCACATGTGCCGCGCTGATCATGGTGAGCGTGTTCGCCGCGTTCATCGTCAGCGACAGCATCGTGGTCAAGATGCTCGGGCTGGGGCTGGCCGTCAGCGTGCTCATCGACGCCACCGTCGTACGCCTGCTCATGGTGCCCGCCGTGATGACGTTGCTGGGGCGGCACGCCTGGTGGGCTCCGCGGTGGCTGGAGCGAGTGCTGCCCCGCATCGACGCCGAGGGGGGACGGGCGTAGGCGGTGGAGGTGGAGCACCAGGTGGACCAGGGCGACGGTGCCGACCGACACGATCAGGGTGCGCACGACGGCGGGGCTGAAGCGGCGGCCCGTCCTGGCTCCGATCAGGCCGCCCAGCGCGGAACCCGCGGCGATCAGCAGGACGGCCGTCCAGTCGAACTCCGCTAAGAAGACGAAGAGCACGGCGGCGACGGTGTTGACGACGGCGGCCAGCACGTTCTTGACGGCGTTGAGCCGCTGGAGCGTGTCGTCGAGCAGCATGCCCATGAGGGAGACGTAGATGACGCCCTGCGCGGCGGAGAAGTAGCCGCCGTAGACGCTGGCGAGCGTCAGGCCGGTGACCAGCAGCGGGCCGCCGTCACGGTGGCCGGGACCGCCTGCCGGGCGACGGCGCCGCACCCTTTTGGCGATCAGCGGCTGGCAGGCGACCAGGACGAGGGCGAGGCTCACGAGGACCGGCACGATCCGCTCGAAGGCCGATTCGGGCAGGGTCAGCAGCAGAACGGCGCCCGCGAGGCCGCCCAGCACGGCGGCGATGCCGAGCAGCAGGACGCGGCGTCGCTGCCCGCGGAGTTCCTCGCGGTAGCCGATGGCCGCGCTGATGGAGCCGGGGACCAGGCCCAGCCCGTTGGACACCGTGGCGGTGACCGGGGGCAGGCCGGTGGCGAGCAGTACCGGGAAGGTGATCAGCGTTCCGAGCCGACGACGGCGTTGACGGCGCCCGCGCCCGTACCGGCCGCGAACACGGCCGCCATCTCGCCCGGCGTCACAGTGCCGCTCCTCCGACGGCACTGCCGCGCTCAGCGCTCCTGGTGAGGTACATGGGGTCACGCTAGAGGGTGATCAGTTCGGCGGCCGTCGAAGAGTGACGGATGACCGGGAACGGCGGACGGCGGCGGGATCCTGTCCGGATCCCGCCGCCGTTCGCCGGTCGTGCCGGTGCTGTCTCTCAGCCTCGCCTGACGCGGCGGAGGACGACGAAGCCCGCGATGACCAGGACGGCGCCCGCCGCGGCCGGCCAGAGCTGGGCGCCGGTGTCGGCGAGGCCGCCACTGCCGACCGCCTGGGGCTCGCTCCGGGACGGGATCGATGGGGCGGGAGCGGCGCTGGTCGCCGTTCCGACGGCCTGGGACCGGCCGAGGCCGTCCGTGTCCTCGCCGGCATCGTCCTCCGATCCGCCCTGCTCACCGGCGTTCGCGGTGCCGCCTTCGGGCGTGGGCGTCGCGAGCACCTCCGGTTCGCCGGTGCGCTGCGCGGCCGTGGGCGAGCCGCCCTGCTCCGGCTCGGGCGCCGGCTTGCCCGTCGCCGGCGGCTCGGCGGCCTCGCCCTTCCCGCCGTCGCCCGTGTCGCCGGGCTTTCCGCCGGCGTTGCCGTCCTGCGGGGCGGCCGGGGTGCGGGTGGGCTGCTCCTGTGGGGCCTCGGGGGTTTTCGTCGGCTGTTCCTGCGGGTCCTCTCCCGGGTTGTCGCCCGGCTCGGCTTCCGCTCCGGCGCCGCACGTGCGGCCGTCGTTGATGCAGTCGGCCATCTCCCGCATCAGGCCGTCGTCGAAGACGTTGATGAAGTCGCCGTGGTCCGTGACCGGCTTGTGCAGCTGTTCCGGGAAGGAGTCCACCGCGAACAGCGGTGTCGTACGGCCGCCGTCCTCCAGGCTCGGCGCGTCGACGTCGTAGACGATGCGCTGGACCAGCTGCGGGATGGGCCGGAAGCCGGAGGGGCAGTTGCCGGCGGCGTCCGTGAACGCCACGTGGGTGCGGTGGTTGGCGCTGTCGATGTTGCGGCCGTCCCAGCAGCTCTGGAACGTGAAGGTGCGGACCACGTCGCTGCCCTGCGGGCACAGCGGGTACTTGTCCTTCAGCTGCCGGTCCTCGAAGCCCGTACAGCTCCAGGAGGCGTTGGCGTTGGCCGGGCCGTTCACGAACGACTTGGCGTCGCCGGTGATGATGCGCAGCAGCCGCGGCATGGCGGTGACCTTGGCGCGCGGGTTCCCCACGAAGGTCAGCGTGACCTGCTTCGGCGTGACGATCTCGCCGGCGTTGCCCTCGATGCCGCCGCCGGGCGAGTTGGCGTCCTGTTCCTGGGCGCCGTTCTGGAGTCGTAGCACGGGCCAGTAGTAGGAGGACTTGTCGCCCTGGTCGGCGCAGCTCGTCCCGGCGTTCGCGAGGTCCTGGTCGCTGGCGAAGGCGTTGTTGGCCTGGTTTCCGACGTAGTCGTGGAAGTGGTGGGCGCCGTTGGTGACGCCCGGGGCGGCGATGATGTTGTCGGAGTTGAACAGGCCGTTCTCGTTCACACCGCAGTCGGTGACGAAGGAACCCCGGGAGGCTTTCGTCCCCTGGCGCGGGCTGCCGGCGTCGGGCTGGACGCTGGTGATGGGCGCGAAGTCGGCCGCGACGGGGCCGTTGCCCGCCTGTCCGCCGTTACCGCCCTGGCCATCGCCCTGCTCCTGGCCGCCCTGCTTCTGCTCCTGGCCGGGCTGCTGGTCGCCGTTGCCGTCCTGGCCTTCGCCCTGCGCGGGGGCCTGACTGTCCGAGTCCCGTACGGCGCAGGCGGCCAGGGCCTCGAGGCCTTCGGGGCGGTCCCCCACGCGGTCGATGGCGATCGCGATGCGCTCGATGGCCGCGCCCCGCTTGTCCTTCAGCGGGTTCATGATGGAGTTGTCGGCGAAGCCGGAGTCCTGCCGCACCTGCTGTGCGGATTCGCTCAGCCGCTGGTAGGCCTTGGCGATCTGCTCGTCCAGGAGGGCTAGTTCCTTGGCGACCTCGGCCCTCGCCTGCTCGGGGACCGAGGTCAGCCGGCTGCCGACGTCCGGGCAGTCGATCGTGGCGCCCGCGGTGCGGACCCCCGCGCCGGACCGTGTCCGGGCGGGATCACCGTCCGAACCGCCGTCCGTGGCCGAGGCGTAGACGTTCGCCGCCATCAGGCCGCCTCCGCCCAGGATCAGCGCGAATGCGGCGAAGGTCGCGCGCCGTGGGCCTGTAGGGCGTCTTCGCGTGTTGCGTCCCAAGGGTGCTCTCCTGCGCTTGTGGCGTATCGGGCATGAAAATCCCCTCGCCCCGTACGTACGGGAGCACCGGCGTGTTCACGTGTTTCGAAAATTTTCGGAGAACTCTCATGAAGCCGCGAAACACCCGGCCCCCGCCGGACCCATGGCCCGGCGGGGAACCGCAGGTCAGCGGAAGTTCACGTCACTGCACAGGAAGTAGGTCTGGTCCATGTGCGACGCCTGCCAGATCGTGTAGACGACGTGCCGGCCGCTCAGGCCCGACGTGCTCACGGGGATCTCGTAGTTCTGGCTGGGCGCGTACTTGCCGGTGCGTGCGACGAGTTGGAGGTCGTTCCAGGTCAGCGGCTGGGTGGTGGGGTCGAAGCCCTGCCGTGTGACGTACACCAGGAAGTAGTCGGCGCCATGGCTGGCCTGGTCGTACAGCTTCACGGTGAAATCGGCGCCGATGTCGGTCGTCTTCCAGGCTCCCACCGCGTCGAGGGAGTTGTACCGGCCGCCCTCGGTGCGTCCGCCGCTGCACAGCTGGCCGTTGGGGACCACGGCCTGGAAGTTGCCGCCGGATCCGTTGCGGTACAGGCCGTTCCAGTTCCACATGGCGTTGGGGTTGTCCTGCCACGCCTGCCAGCACATGGGGTCCTGCTGCGCCATCGCGGGATTCTGGAAGTCGCTCCCCCAGCGCAGCCAGCAGCCGTAGTTGCGGGAGGCCGGGTCGACGACCGAGCCGTGGGCGACGGCGGTGCCGCTCCACGGGAGCAGGCTCAGCAGCGCGGCGACCAGCACGCTCAGGGCGAGCGTCAGGCGCGATCGGACCTTGAGAGCATGACGACACCTAAGGACATGACCATGACAATCCATGATCTCCTTCTTTCGGATGTGGGGGTTATGGGGCTTTCGATGGGCCTTCGTGGGGGTGCGGGGCATGTGGGAGCGCTCCCGCAAGGCACAGGCTGCGCTCGATGGCACGGGTCGGCAACGTTCGATTGCGCCACTTCCGCTCGTCCTGGCGCGTTCGATCCGTTCGACGGAGACGCCCCGACAGAGGCGGCCCTCACAGCCGGTCGAGTTCCTTCGTGGCGCGTCCGAGGTAGGTGACCGAGCCGTCCCCGGGGACGTCGATCTCGCGGAAGCCCATGCGGTCGTAGAAGGCTCTGGCCGGGGTGTTGGCGGTGGCCATGGCCAGGTGGACGGCCGGCACTCCCCTGTCCTGGAGGGCTTGCACGAACGTCCGCATCAGGCGGCGTCCGTGGCCGCGCCCCTGGCTGTCGGGCAGCAGGTCGATGTGCAGGTGCGCCGGATAGGCGGCCAGTTCCGGGGCCACCATCCGTTCGGGGTGGTGCAGCAGATGAGCGATCGCCTCGTCCGGGGTGCGCGGCGGTTCGGGCGGTTGCGGGTAGCGTTCGGCGACCAGCGGCAGCCACGTGGTGCGGAAGGCCTCGGCGAAGCGCGGGGTGTCCGCCGTGCCGAGGATGTAGCCGACCGCCGGCCCCTGCCCGTCGTCCAGCACGAAGGCCAGTTCCGGCTCCAGATGGACGTACGGAGCCGCGAAGGTGGCCGGGAAGACGCCCGGGTCCGTGTAGTGGGGGCGGCTGTCCTTGCCGTGGTGCGCGGTGCGGACGCAGATGTCCTCGAGGGCCGGGCGGTCCTCGGGGCGGTACGGGCGGATGGCGGGGAGTGTGGTCACGGCGGCATCGTGCCGTGGAGGGGAGCGCTCCCTCAACCCCGTGCGGGGAGCTCCCCGGGGCCATGCACTCCGGCATGGTCACCTTCTCCGTGCGGGGCAAGGGCTTCGCCTCGGTGACGAGGGAGGGCCGGATGCAGCCGTATGTGCCGCAGGAGCAGACCGACGCCGCCCAGGCCGCGCATCGGCCGGTGAGCGCCTCGTGCGCAGGGGCACGCCTGCCGGTTTCCGCGTGCCGCTCGCCGACATCGACTGCAAGGGCCTGAACGCCCTGGCCCGGGCGGCCTGGTTCCACCGCGCGCCGAAGCGGATCGCCGCGGTGGCGGCCGACAGCCCCGGTGGCGATCTGCCCGCCGGAATCGTCAGGCCCCGGGGCCGTCGTGACGACGCTGGAGCGGCACAGCGCTCCGGGCGGAACGTGTCCCGCTGCACGGGATCGGGCCGAAGGCCGTGCGTGTGCTGTCGGAGGCGCTGGAACAGCGGGCGCTCGCCCTGCGTGGGTGACGCACGCCTGGACAGCCGACGCCGGCAAAACGAGGGCGGCTTAACTGCCCAGCCCGGGGTTACCCGGGTCACATGGTTAAATTGCACATTCCTGGACGGAAAGAACATCACCCGACGGAGGCTCCGCCTCGGGCCTCCACCCCCGGCCGGGCTCCCGCTCCGGCCGCGGAAGGGCCGGCTGGTGCTGCGCAGCGGCCCGCGCCGAGGGCGGATGAGGAGCCCGGCCCGGGGCCCGAAGTGGAGCGGGCGGCTCCGGACAGCCCGAGTGACCTCCCCCGTAAGTCGTGGGGTGCGGTGCTGAAGGGGAGCCTGCGGGAGTTCAAGGACGACGAGCTGACCGACCGGGCGGCCGCGCTCACGTACTACGGAGTGCTGGCGCTGTTCCCGGCACTGCTGGTGCTGGTGTCCTTGCTGGGCATCACCGGCAAGTCGACCACGGACAAGGTGCTCGAGAACGTCCAGAATTTCGCCCCGGGCGCGGCCCGCGACATCATCACCCGGGCCGTCGAGCAGTTGCAGGGCAACGCCGGAATCGGTTCGTTGATGGCGATCGTCGGTCTCGTCCTCGCGGTGTGGTCGGCCTCCGGCTACGTGGGGGCGTTCATCCGCTCCGCCAACGCCGTCTACGACATGCCCGAGGGCCGGCCGGTGTGGAAGCTGCTGCCGGTGCGGCTTGGAGTGACGATCGTGCTGATGGTGATGGCGGTGATCAGCGCGCTGATCGTGGTCTTCACGGGCGGGCTGGCCCGGCAGGCCGGAACCGCACTCGGGATCGGGGACACCGCGCTGACGGTGTGGTCGATCGCGAAGTGGCCCGCTCTGGTGGTGCTGGTCACGATCATGATCGCGATCCTGTACTGGGCGACCCCGAACGCCAAGGTGAAGGGGTTCCGCTGGATCACGCCGGGCAGCATGCTGGCCCTGCTGATCTGGATGGCCGCCTCGGCCGGATTCGCGATCTACGTGGCCAACTTCGCCTCGTACAACAAGACCTACGGCACGATGGCCGGCGTCATCGTCTTCCTGGTGTGGCTGTGGATCACCAATCTGGCGATTCTGCTGGGCCTGGAGTTCGACGCGGAGACGGCCCGGCAGCGGGCCATCGCCGGTGGTCATCCGCCCGAGGCCGAGCCGTACACGCAGCCGCGTGACACCCGGACGTGGGACGAAGAGGACCGGCGCCGTATGGAAGGGACCTGACCCGTTCAGCCCATGAGTACGGCGGCGACCGTCGCGCCCAGTTCCCAGCACTTCTCGACGTCGCCCTTGCCGGGCTCGCCGGTCACGGTCACCGGCTCGGCGGCGCGGCGCCAGCCGAGGCCCGTCGTGATCGACTCGATGCCCCGCACGGCTCCGGTGACGTCGTTCCCGCCGTGCACCCAGTAGCCGAAGGGCCGGCCGCGGGTCGCGTCCAGGCAGGGGTAGTAGACCTGGTCGAAGAAGTGCTTGAGGGCGCCGGACATATAGCCGAGGTTCGCGGGGGTGCCGAGGAGGTAGCCGTCGGCGGCGAGGACGTCGGAGACGGTGGCGGCCAGCGCCGGCACGCGGACGACCCGGACGCCCTCGATCTCGGGGTCGCTCGCCCCGGAGACGACGGCTTCGAACATCGCCTGGCAGTTGGGCGAGGGCGTGTGATGGACGATCAGCAAGGTGGCCACGTCCCCCGACCTTACAAGTCGTGACGACTATGAGTGTCCGGCGCGAGATCTGGTACCCGTCCGTCGCTCGCCGTACGAGAAAGGGAGGTACCGCCTTGTCACAGGTTGAGGAATCCATCGAGGTCCGAGTCCCGGTGCACACCGCGTACAACCAGTGGACGCAGTTCGAGGACTTCCCCCGGTTCATGGACGGCGTCGAGCGCATCGAGCAGCGCACCGACACCCTGACGCACTGGGTGACGAAGGTCGGCGGCCAGGAGCGGGAGTTCGACGCGGAGATCACCGAGCAGATCCCCGACGAGCGCGTCGCCTGGACCACCGTGAACGGCGACGCCCGGCAGGCCGGTGTGGTCACCTTCCACCGCATCCAGGACGACACGACGAAGGTCATGCTCCAGATGGACTTCGATCCCGGCGGCGTGGCCGAGACCGTGGGCGACAAGCTCGGGTTCGTCAAGCGGCAGGTCTCCGGTGATCTGCGGCGGTTCAAGCAGTTCATGGAGGCCCGTGGGACGGAGACCGGGGCCTGGCGCGGCGAGGTCTGACAGGTCTGCTCGGGCAAGGACGGCGGCCCGCCACCACGCACGTGGTGGCGGGCCGCCTTCTGTCGTCGTCCGCTACGCCCGCACCGGCCGGGCCACCCCGCTCTGAAGCCGCTCGCGGACCTGCTGACCCAGGTCGTTGAGGCGCAGGGCGAGTCGTGCCGCGGCGTCGTAGAGGGTGTGGACCGCCTGGAGGCGTTCCAGGCGCGGGGCCAGGGCCGAGAGGGCGATGGCCAGGGCCACACCGGCCCAGCCCACGGGGCCCAGCGGGGTACAGCCGAAGAAGTGGCTGACGCCGGGCGTCTGGACGAGGGCGGCGAGAACGGCGGCCGAGCCAAGAGCGGTCGCCCACACCAGCGGGCTCTGGCGCCGGCCGGAGAGGGTCTGCACGAGCTGGGCGCCGACCACGCCGCACAGGGCCATGGTGGTGGACCGGCGTTCGGTGCCGGGCGTGAGGCGGCCGATGAGGTAGGCCGTGACCGCGCCGAGGCACGTGGTGATGCCCCGGCGCCGGATGGAGCGCAGCAGCGGCGTGCCGAGGGCGTCGAGGCCCATCGGCCCGGTCGCGGCGTGCTCGGCCGTCGAGGGGTCGTCGCTCGGCGTGACGGCCACCGCCATGGCCGGGAACATGTCGGTGAGCAGGTTGACCAGCAGCAGCTGCCGCGTCGACAGGGGCGAGGCGCCGGCCAGCAGGGTGCCGAGGACACTGAAGCCGACCTCGCCGGCGTTGCCGCCGATGAGGATGCTCACCGCGTCGGCGACGCTGCGCCACAGGGCACGGCCCTCGGCGACCGCGTCCACCAGGACGGACAGGTCGCCGGAGGTGAGCACGAGGTCGGCGGCGTTGCGGGCGGCCGCGGAGCCGCGGGCCTCGACGCCGACTCCGACGTCGGCGGCGCGGATGGCGGCCGCGTCGTTCGCGCCGTCACCGGCCATCGCCACGACTCGCCCGGCCTGTTGCAGGGCCTCCACGACGTGCAGCTTCTGCTCGGGTGCGACCCGGGCGATGACGCCCGCACCCCGCAGCACCCGGACGCGTTCGCGGCGCTCCATGGCGACGAGTTCGTCGCCGGTCACCGCCTCGGTCTCCTCCGGCCAGCCCAGTTGAAGGGCTATGGCGCGGGCGGTCTGCGGATGGTCGCCGGTGAGCATGACGGGCAGGATGCCGGAGCGGCGCAGTTCCGTGAGCAGGGCCTGCGAGGTCTCGCGCGGGACGTCGGCGAGGGCGACGAAACCGCTGAAGACCAGGTCCGCGAGCGGCGCGTCGAGTTCGGCGTCGGCGTCGTCGGCTCGGCAGGGGCGCCGGGCGACGGCGAGGACGCGCAGGCCCTGGCCCGCCAGCTCGTGGGCGGTGTCGGTCGCGTCGTCGGGCAGGTCCCGGCAGGCGGGCAGGATCGTCTCCGGGGCGCCCTTGACGACGAGGAGCTCGCCGAAGTCCGGGTCGCCGTCGCGGCCGACCGCCGCGGCGTAGCCCCGCCGCGTCTCGAAGGGCAGCTCACCGGTCGGTGTCCAGCCCTGGTCGGGCGGGGCCACGTCGAGGACGGCCTCGTCGGTGGCGTGCGCGACGCGCCGGCCCTGGCCCGTCTCCTCCTGCGGGCAGGCACGCGCGGCCAGGCGCAGGATCGGCACGGCCTGTTCGGTGTCCACGGGCAGTACGGTGCCGTCGGCCGTGGCGACGCGGACCAGGCGCAGTGTGTTCTCGGTGAGGGTGCCGGTCTTGTCGAAGCAGACGGTGTCGACCCGCCCGAGCGCCTCGAGGGTGCGTGGGGTGCGGACCAGGACGCCGCGGCGGGACAGCCGGCGGGCGGCGGCCATCTGCGCGACCGTCGCGACGAGCGGGAGTCCCTCGGGTACGGCGGCGACCGCGACCGCGACACCGCCGCTGACGGCGCGTCGTACGGGGCTGCCGCGCAGCAGGGACAGCCCGGTGACGGCCGCGCCGCCGGTGAAGGTGACCGGCAGTGCCTTGCGGGTCAGTTCCTGGAGCCGGGCCTGGACGCCGGCCGGGGGCGGGGTGCGGGCGGCGAGCGTGACGGCGCGGCCCGCCTCGGTCTGGTCGCCGGTGTTCACGACGAGCGCGGTGGCGCGTCCGGCCACGACGGTCGTGCCCTCGAACACCATGCAGGTGCGCTGGGCCACGGGCAGACCGGGGGTGGCCTCGACGGCCTTGGTGACCGGCAGGGACTCGCCGGTGAGCGCCGACTCGTCGACCTCGAGACCGTCGACGTCGAGCAGCCGGGCGTCGGCGGGCACGACGTCGCCGGCGCCGAGGGTGATCTCGTCGCCGGGGCGCAGCCGGGCGGCGTCGACGGTGACGGTGCGCCTGCGGCCGTCCCGCTTGCGGGCCTTGGGCTGCTGCCGGGCGGCCAGCCGGGCCAGTGCCTGTTCGGCGCGCAGCCGTTGGAGTCCGCCCGTCACGGCGTTGAGGTCCATGGCGCCGACGACCAGCAGCGCGTCGACGAGCGAGCCGAGCAGCGCCGAGGCGACGGCGCCCGTGGCCAGGACGGGGGTGAGCGGATCGTCGAGTTCGCGGCGTACGGCGCCGGCCGCCTGCCAGGTCCAGCGGACGGGGGCCACGGCCGGGTGGCGGCCGAGGCGAGCGGCCCGTTGCCGCGAGCGGTCGGCGAGCAGGGCCAGTCCGCTGGGCTCGCCGTCGTGGCGGGGCCGTCCCAGCCGGTCACGGGCCTCGTCGGGTTCCAGGGCGTGCCAGGGGATGTGCAGCCGGGGCGGGGGCGGGGTGGCCCGGGCTACCCGGGTGGCTTCGAGCCAGCCCGTGAGCAGGGCGTTCGCGGCGGCGATGTTGACGGGGGCGTGCCGGGTGAGGGGCCACAGCAGCCGGCGGCCCGGGGGCTGCCCGCCGCGCGCGACCAGGAGCCCGGACAGGGCCGCTCCCGCGCGGGCCAGGGTCTGCGAGCGGCGTGCGACACGCCGGGCCGCCGGGATCGCCGTCAGCAGCCGCCAGACGTCGGCGAGTCCGCCCGGGGCCAGCGCGTCGGCGCCCCAGGAGACGGCCGCCCGGCCGTCGGTGAGGGCGATGGCCACGTCGCCGGCGGGCAGCCCGGCCGCCACGTGCCCGTCGCCGGACTCGGGCAGGCGGGCGACGGTCACCACGACGTGTCCGTCGTCCTGGAGGGCTTGTACGACGTCTCCGAACGGCTTGCTGCTCGGGGCGACCTCGTCGGCGAGCCGGGTGATGTCCTTCAGGTCGGAGCCGGCCGCGATCACGACGTGCAGTCCTGCCCGGCGGGCGGCGTCGAGGACGGCCTCGGCATAGGGATGGATCGGGTCGTCGGGCAGTCCGTCGGAGTCGCCTTCGGCGTCCTGCCGCCGGCTGCGCAGGGCGTCGGCGTGCAGGACGAGGGCGTCGGCGATCTCCAGCTGGCGCAGGCGCTCCCCGCTGCGTACGAGGATCCCGGCGTGGGCGAGGAACGTGCCGAGGGTCGCGGCGAAGGCGGCCGGTCCGTACCGGGCCGCCTTCGGGGACCCGGCGAGGACGGCTTCGGCCGCTTCCTTCGCGGAGTGCGTGACGAGGAGGGTGGCGGCGGCGCCGGCGAGGCTTCCCGTGCTGGCGTGGGAGGCGTACTCCTGGGCGGGCGTCACCTTGAGCGGCGGCCGGGTGTCCGTGGGGCAGGGCAGGCTGGTGCGCCCTTCGTGGCAGATGTCGTCGTGCAGTGCCTCGAAGGCCGCGGCCCTGGCCACGGCTTCGGTCAGCTGGCTGCTGCGCAGCAGGCCGTCGAGCACGAGCGCCAGCGGGGTCTGGCCGACGCCGTGCGTGACGGCGTTGGCGGCGGCGAGGACGAGTTCCATGCCGGAGGTGCCGAACCGCTGCCGGAGCAGGGCCCGGAAGCGGGGGTTCTCCCGCAGCAGCGTGACGGTGGCGGTGACGATGCGTGAGGTGGGCGGCAGGCGCAGGGACCGCCCGGCCAGGGCACCGGCCGCGCCGGCGGCGTCCAGCAGGACCGCCGCCGCGGTGACGCGCACCTCGCCGGGGTCGCCGGGGTGGGTGGCCTCCTGGGCGACCGGGTCGGCGCCCTCGGTCAGGCCGAGGCGGGTGGCGAGCGCGGCGGCCCGCTCGCTGACGCGGTCGGTGACAGCGTCCTCGGCCACGGTGACCACCAGGCGGGACAGTCCCTCGTCCCAGTACGCCGCGAGCACGTCCGGGTGGTCGAGCAGGTCCCCGGCGACCTTGCGGGCGAGGCCCCCGAGGTCGCCGTCGGACCGCCGCAGGGCGATGTGGAGGCGCTGTCCCGCCCTCCAGTGCTGTTCGCCGGACAGGGCGTTGCGCGCGACGTTGCGGACCCGCCGCGTGGTGTCGTAGACGGACGTCACTCCCTGAGCGGTGCCGCGGGCGGCGTTTGCCGCCGCCCCGGCCACGGCCCCGACGAGCGGGGCGACGTCGAAGCGTGTGAACATCACCTGTTGTCCCGACTCAGCCGGTGGGCCGGCTGTCGTGTCCGTGCCGATGGGTCTGCTCCCGGTCCGGCTCCTCGCCGTGCGGTCCGTGGTGCGCGGTGGCCTCGGCGACCTGCTTCAGGGCGGAGGCGGTGGCGGTGTCGCCCACCTTGGCGGGCTGTTCGTGGACGTGGTGCTCCGGCCGGTCGTGCCGGTGGTGGGACGAGGCGAGTTTCCCGCCGGGGCCGTAGTCCGAGGTGTCCTGATCGTCCGGCCCGCCCTCACCGCCGGCTCCGGAGCGGTGCTCTTTGGCCTGTTCGGTCCCTGTGCCGCCGTTCGCTGACGCGCCGTCGGGTCGCTGTCCGGGCTTCGGCTGCGTCAGCCAGGCGACTGCCGCGCCGGTCAGCGCCACCGGCCACTCCACCACTCCGGCCACGCCGAGCACTCCGGCACCGGCGTAGACGGCCATCCGGCGACCGCGCGGCGACACCGCGCCGATCCGGTCCAGGGCGTCTCCGGCCACCTTGCCCACCTGCTCCGCACCCGGCAGATGCCTCAGCCCCGAGGCGACGGCCCGCAACGGCTGCGGAAGATCGGGCGAATGTGATGTCTCCTGGTTCATGGCGACCTCCACAAGCGCGTTGTCCAGCGGCTTCAACCGGTTTCCCAGCTCTTTGCCCCATATTCCGACTTTGCTGGAGCGAGCGCTTTTCTTTCTGCGCCGAGGGCTCAGCCGAGGTCTCGGCCGAGGTCCCGCAGGACGGTCACGCCGTCGTGGACGCCGCCCGCGCTGCGTGACACGTCCGGGGGTGTGCCGTGGTGGCGCACCGACCCGGGGCGTGACGGGGTTCGGGGAGGCGGCAGGGCGCCGGTCGGCAGCCGTCCCGGCCTGCGTCGGCGGACACCGGCCCTCGGCCCGGCGCTCTTCGAACCCTTCCGTGTCGGTGCGACAGCTCCGGGTACTCAGAGCAGGCACGCAGGCCGTCACGGGTCCGGGCACCGCGCGGCGGCGGGTGCCCGGTTCGGCGAATGGAGTGGTCATGACGCAGAACGGTGATGACGCGACGCTCGTCCGGCGACCGGGAATCCCCGATTTCCGGCTGGCCCCGGACCAGCCCGAGCCCGCGCCACCACAGGACCCGCAGGCCGACGAGCCGCCGCAGGAGCTTCCCCTGGACCGCAACCAGGCGATCCTGGAGGCGGCCAAGCAGGTCGGTGCCCTGCTGAAGCGCAAGGGGCACCTGTTCGCGCTGGCCGGAAGCGTGGCCGCTTACGCCCACGGCGGCGAGAAGAACCTCCAGCACGACGTGGACTTCGCCATCCGCCCCGAGGACGCGGACGCGGTGGCGGCCACGCTCCGCGAGGCCGGGCTGACGGTCTACACCCCGCCGGAGGACTGGTTGATCAAGGCCACGTGTTTCGGCCAGCCGGTGGACATCATCTTCGAGCTGGCGCACCGGCCGGTCGGCGCGGACCTGCTGGAGCGGGCGGAGGAGGTCTCGGTCGACTCGGTGCGCATGCCCGTGCTGGCCCCGACCGACCTGCTGTGGAGCCTGATCGCCGCCTTCTCCGAGCACCATTGCGACTTCGGCGCGGCCCTGCCCATCGCGCGTGCCCTGCGCGAGAAGGTCGACTGGGAGCGGGTACGGCGCGAGTGCGGGGACGCGCCCATGCCCGCCGCCTTCTTCTTCCTCCTGGAGCGCCTGAACGTCATCTGATGCGGAAGGAACACCCATGACTACCCACGGCTCACAGCACACGGGCGGCGAGGAGCCGGAACAGAACCTGGAATACCGGATCGCCCACCTCCAGGACCGCCTCGCCTCCGGTGACCTCGGTGAACTGGGCGTACGGGTCGAGGCTCGCGGCCGGACGGTGCTGCTCACGGGCACCGTGCCCTCGGCGCCCTGCCGCGACGAGATCCTGCGCACCGCCCAGGACGAGCTCCCCGGCGTCCCGGTGCACAGCGACCTCGTGGTCACCGAGACGTCCTCCCCCGACCACGCGGAGGAACTCGCATGATCCGCATCGCAGCCGTCGGAGACATCCACATGGGGTCCGGCGACCAGGGCCTGCTCCGCCCCGCCTTCGAGACCCTGCCCGAGTGCGCCGACCTGCTGCTGCTGGCCGGGGACCTGACCCGGCACGGCACCCCCGAGGAGGCCCGGGTGGTGGCCCGGGAGGTCCGGGACCTCGGGGTTCCGGTGGTCGCCGTGCTGGGCAACCACGACCATCACGACGACCGGCCCGACGAGGTCACGGCCATCCTGCGCGACGCCCGCGCCCATGTCCTGGAGGGGCAGGGGACGGTCGTGGTCAGCGGCGGGGCGCGGATCGGCGTGGCCGGCACCAAGGGGTTCGGCGGCGGCTTCGTCGGCCGCTGCGCCGGCGAGTTCGGCGAGCCGGTCATGAAGGAGTTCGTCAGGTACTCGCGCCGGTGCGCCGACGGCCTGCGCACGTCCCTGGAGCAGTTGGGCGAGGAGGGTTGTGACGCGCGGATCGCCCTGACCCACTTCTCCCCGTCCCGGACACGCTGGCGGGCGAGCCGCTGGAGATCTATCCGTTCCTGGGCAGCTATCTGCTGGCCGAGGCGATCGACACCGCCGGTGCCGACCTCGCGGTGCACGGGCACGCGCACGCCGGCACGGAGCACGGCATGACGAGCGGCGGCGTGCGGGTGCGCAACGTCGCCCAGCCGGTCATCGGGCGGGCCTTCCACGTCTACCATCTGCCCGTCCGCGACCACGCGACCACCGGGGCCGCGGTACAAGCGGCCCACTAGACAGCCTGGTCCCCCATCCGCCGCCGGCCAACGCCGGCGGCGTTCGCATGTCCCGTCAGGGTCCCGCGACACGCGGCGTCCGCCGACGATCCTGTGGCACGTGATGCCCCAGCAGGTGTGCGTCTCCCAGCGCAGGTTCGGCCTGACCGCGCCGTCCCAGGTCTCCACGGACGCCTGGGACGGCTACCGCGCCAAGGACGACTTCGACGACCCGCGGTCCAGCACGGTCGGCGCGGAGTTTCACCTGTACCTCATCGCCGGCGGCGGGACCGGCACCGCGAAGCCGGCCGGCTGGGAGACGTACCGCACATGAAGTACTGGCTGCGTCCGAGTCGAACTGGGCCGCGAGAACGCCCGGGTCGGCTTCCGGACCGTCTCGGCCATCACGAAACCGGGGGGCACCATCTCGACGGCCGCGTCCTTCGTCACGGTGGCGGGTTCGCCCGGCCAGAAGTCCATGGGAGACGCGGGGCGGTCGCCGTACTGCACTTGGCGCCCTTCACCGCACCAAAGCGCGCAAATGGGGCCGCCGTGGACATCGCGCGAGGCCGTTCAGGCAAGACCTAAGGCTCTGCCGGTAGCTACATCCGTGATCGAAGGAGACAGTCGCATGGTCCACAGGCATGCCGTCACCGGCCGCCGGGCGGCCCTGACCGCGCTCGGCTTGCTCGTCGCCCCCGGGCTCCCCTCCGCCGCGGCGGCCGAGCCGACCCCCGCGGCGGGCCCCCTGCCCACCGCCTCCCAGACGCTCGGCGCCGACCGGCCGTCGGCTCCGGTGCTGCGCGCCCTGGAGCGCGACCTCCGGCTGACCCCGGCCCAGGCGTCGCGACGGCTGGTCAACGAGGCGGAGGCGGGCACCCGGGCCGGGCTGCTGCGCAACGCCCTGGGCGACCGGTTCGCGGGGGCCTGGCTGCGGGGAACGACGTCGCAGGAGCTCGTGGTGGCGACGACGGACACCGCGGACGTGGCCGCCATCGAGGCGCAGGGCGCGAAGGCGGCCGTCGTGAAGAAGTCGCTGCGCGACCTGAAGGCGGAGAAAGAGAGGCTGGACGCGGCCGCGGCCCGGGTCAGCACCCGGGACACGCCCCTGTGGTACGTCGACGTCCCGGCGAACCGGGTCGTGGTGCAGGCCGGCAGCGAGGCCGCGGCGACCGCGTTCGTCAAGGCCGCGGGCCTCGACGGAAAGAGCGTGGGCGTCAAGGTGACGGCGAACCGGCCGCGGCTCATGGCGGACATCACCGGCGGCGACGCCTACCACGTCGACGGCACCGCCCGCTGCTCCGTGGGCTTCTCCGTCACCAAGGGCGAGCAGGAGGGCTTCGCCTCGGCGGGACACTGCGGCAAGCAGGGCGCCAGGACGACCGGGTTCGACCAGGCGGAGCAGGGGACCTTCCAGGCCTCCACATTCCCCGGCAAGGACATGTCGTGGGTGGCCGTCAACAACCAGTGGACGGCCACGCCGAACGTGAAGGGCGAGGGCGAGCAGAAGGTGCGGATCACCGGCTCGGTCCAGGCGCTCGTCGGCGCGGCCGTCTGCCGCTCCGGCTCCACGAGCGGCTGGCACTGCGGCAAGGTCGAGCAGCACGACACCAGCGTCAGCTACCCCGAGGGCACAGTGAACGGGCTGACCCAGACGACGGTGTGCGCCGAGCCCGGCGACTCCGGCGGGCCGTTCGTCGCGGGCGTCCAGGCGCAGGGCGTGACCTCCGGCGGCACCGGCGACTGCACAACCGGCGGCACCACGTTCTACCAGCCCATCAACCCGCTGCTCAGCGATTTCGGCCTCACTCTGAAGACCGCTGCGGCCGATGCCCCCGCACCGGCGCCGCAGGACAACGCCGTCGCGCAGCCGTGGTCCGCGGGCCGGGTCTACGAGGCGGGGGCGACCGTGAGCCACGCAGGTGTGCGCTACCAGTGCCTCCAGGCCCACCAGGCTCACGGCGGGTGGGCGCCGGCCCGCACGCCAGCCCTGTGGCAGCGGGTGTGACGAAGGGTCAGGCTGTCCGGTGCCGGCGTGTTCCGTGCCGCCGGTGCCGGGCGGGCCCCGCTCCTCCTCTGCCGGCAGGGCGTACGCGGTGGCCACGAACGGGTCGTGGGCGCGGAAGCAGCGGGTGCACAGCGCGGCCGGCGCCGTGCCGGTGTCCGGCGGATGCCCAGGATCTCAGGCGTGAGCGGTCGACCCGCGTGCCACGACGCGCAGGGTGCGGACGGAGGAGTCCGCCGCGTCGGGGATGAGGACGCCGTGCTCGACGCCGCTGCGCAGGTAGTCCAGGACCTCGTCGGTGATGACCTCCCCGGGCGCCACCACGGGAACGCCCGGCGGATAGGGACTGATCATCTCCGCGGAGATCCGTCCTGCGGCCCGCTCGGCGGGCACGTGCTCGACCGGGGCGAAGAACGCCTCGCGGGGCAGCATCGCCTGCTCCAGCTCCAGCGCCGAGGGCTCGGGCAGGTGGACCGGCGGCCGCCGCTCGATGGTGTGCGCCCGTTCGACGAGCGCGGCCAGCGCGTCCACCAGGACCGTCTCGGTCTCGTCGTCGTCCGCGTACGTGATCGAAGCGCTGATGCGGCAGGTGTCCGAGCCGCCGACGTCCACGTGGCGGTGGGTGCGCAGCCACTCCGCGGCCTGCATCCCGCTGATGCCGAGCTTGCGTACGTCGATGACGAGCTTGAGCGGATCGAGGTCGGCGGCGAGCCCGTCCTCCACGACCTCCCGCCCCATGGGCCGCAGACCCGGCAGCTCGGCGACCGCCGCCCGGACGCGTTCGGCGCGGCGGATGGCGGCCTCCAGGAGTTCGTATCCCTGTTCGACCATCTGGCGGCGCCAGCCGTCGAGCGTGGCGTAGACGAGGGAGGAGGCGCTGGTGGTGCCGAGCAGGTCCTCCCGCTGCTTCAGGACCTCGGACGACACGCGGTCGTACTGGAGGTGGAAGACGGAGCTCTGCTCCACCGCCCCGCCCATCTTGTGCACGCTGGTCACCACGAGGTCGGCCTCGGCGTCCATGCCCCAGGCGGGCAGGGCGGGGTGGAACGGCAGGTGGGCGCCCCAGGCCTCGTCGACGATGACGGGCACGCCGAACTCGTGGCACACCCGGGCCACTCCCCCGATGTCCGCACAGGAGCCCCAGTCGGTGGGCGTGATGAGCAGCATGCCCTTGGCGTCCGGGTGTTCCCGGAGCCGCAGGCGGACGTCGTCCGGCTCGGGCGGGTGGGCCAGGTGCCGTTCGGTGTCGAACTTCGGGTGCACCCAGATCGGCTCGACGCCGTTGACGACGACGGCCGCGATGACGGACTTGTGGGCGTTGCGCGACAGCAGCAGCTTCTCACCCGGCCCGGCCGCGGCCAGCATGGCGGTCTTCACGGACAGGGAGCTGCCGCAGGTGGAGAAGAACGCGTGCTCGGCGTGGACCGCGTCCGCCATGAGCTCCTGGGCCCGGCTGAGGACGCCCTGCGACTGGCGGCGGTCGTCGAGGCCGTTGAGGGAGAGCACGTCGGAACGGAACACGTCGAGCCCGACGATCTCCGCGACCCGGGGGTCCACTCCCCTGCCCTGCTTGTGGCCCGGCGGGCCGTAGGCGATGTCGCCGCGGCGCCGGAAGTCCTCCAGCGCCTCCAGGACGGGCACGCGCGAGTGGTCCATGGTTCCTCCCAGGTCCGGCCCGCCAGCCAGCCACCGCCGCGGCGTCCACACTGTCGTGGCCCGGCGGGTACACCGACTGTGTTGCACTCGGACACCGGTCGAAACGCGGGGTGGTGTCACGGCACGGGGCGGCGACCCGCTCCAGGGCGCAGCGGCACCGGTCGCAACGCTGTGAGTGTCGCGGCCGGCCGAAACCCGCCAAGGGCCACGACCGCACCAGACGAAGACGCGGCGGGTGTCGCCGCACCGGGCGGTGAAACCCGGTCGGGGACACGCAGGCGACGCCGGGGAGGTCTCTGTGGAGCGCACGCTCGACGACGTGTACAAAGCCGTCCGTGAGGAGGTGGCGGCCCGGGCCGGCGTGCTGTGGGACGTGGCCTCGCGGCTGCACGCCGAGCCCGAGTACGCCTTCACCGAGCACCGGGCGGCGGCCCTGCTGCCGGGTGAGCTGGAACGGGCTGGTTTCGCCGTGGAGCGCGGCGTGGCCGGGATGCCGACCGCGTTCACGGCGCGCTCGGGCCGGGGCCGGCCCGCGGTGGCTCTGCTGCTGGAGTACGACGCCCTGCCCGGCCTGGGCCACGCGTGCGGCCACAACCTGATCGCCGCGGCGGGCCTGGGAGCCGCACTGGCGGTGGGAGCCGTGCCGGAGGCGTCCGCCGGGACGGTGCTGGCGGTCGGCACGCCGGCTGAGGAGGGCGGGGGCGGCAAGGCCCTCGAGGTGGAGGCCGGGGTGTTCGACGGCGTCGACGCGGCGCTGATGTTCCATCCGGGCGTCCACAGCTGGGCGCGGGCGCCGCTGACCGCGCAGGTGCAGTACCGGGTGGCCTTCCACGGCCGGGCCGCGCACCCCACGGGGAACCCGACGGAGGGCATCGACGCGCTGGCGGCGCTGGTGGAGCTCTTCAACGTGCTGGCCGTGCTGGGGCGGCGGCTGCCGGAGGGCTCGCACGTGCAGGGCATCGTCACCCATGGCGGCACCGCCACCAACATCGTCCCGGAGTACGCCGAGGGGCTGTTCGGTCTGCGCGCGGTCACGACGCCGGCGCTCGGGGACCTCACGGAACGGCTGCGGGAGTGCGCCGAAGGCGTGGCCCGGGCCACGGGCACGATCGCCGAGGTCGAGCAGGCCACCGTGCGCTACGAGCACTTCCGGGACAGCG
This sequence comes from Streptomyces sp. DG1A-41, assembly GCF_037055355.1. Taxonomy (GTDB): domain Bacteria; phylum Actinomycetota; class Actinomycetes; order Streptomycetales; family Streptomycetaceae; genus Streptomyces. The sequence goes on from NZ_CP146350.1 coordinate 142,237, forward strand.
AGGCGTTGTCCGAGCGGTTCGCCGCGCATCTGTCCCGGGCCGGGATCCCGCTGTCACCGCCCGTGCCCGGCGTGTACCTGGGGTCCTCCGACATCGGGAACGTCAGTTCGCGGGTGCCCGCCATCCACCCGTTCGTCGCGATCATGGACGAGGGCGGCTCCGACCACACCCCGGAGTTCGCCGAGGCCGCCGCCTCTCCGCGCGCCCGCGAGGTGCTGACAGCCGCGACGGAGGCCCTCGCGTGCACCGCCGTGGACGTCCTGCTGTCCGAGGAGCTGCGCGAGGAGGCATGGGCGCGGCACCGGGCGGCGCGAACCGGGTGAGTGCTTCCGCCCCTGGCGGGGAACCCGGCGGACGCCGTACCCACCGACACTCTGGAGAGGGCCATGAGTCTGTTGCGCGTGCTCGGCCGTCCCATGCTGGCCTCGATGTTCCTGACGGGTGGCCTGAACTCCGTCCGTGAGCCGAAGGAGGTCGCCCCGGTCGCCGAGCCTGTCGTACAACCAGTCACCGAACGCGTCTCGGCGCTGCCGGACCGCACCGAGCAGGTCGTACGGCTGAACGGTGCCGTGCAGGTCGTGGCCGGGCTGATGCTGGCCACCGGGCGCATGCCGCGTCCGGCCGCGCTGGCCATAGCGGCCACGCTGGTGCCGACGACGCTGGCGGGGCACCGCTTCTGGGAGGCCGAGGATCCTTCGGAGCGGGCCCAGCAGCGGATCCACTTCTTCAAGAACATGTCCATGCTCGGCGGGCTGCTGATCGCCGCGGACGACACCGGCGCACGCCCCTCCGTGGTGTGGCGTGGCACCCACGCCGCCCGTGGCCTGCGGCGGAACACGGGTCTGGTGCGGCGCATCGTACGTACCACCACGGGCCCGGCCGCGGCGGCCGGGCGTGTCCGGGCCAAGCTCCCGGTCTGATTGATCAACGGGCGGGGCGAACCGACCGCGCGTTAGCCCCCTGGGGCCCTGGGGACCCGGGGGGCTGGAGGTGAAGGACATGGGACACGGAGGAAACGTCATCGAGGAGCTGGTGACCGATCACCGCGAAGTCGAGGAGATGTTCGGCAAGATCGAGGGGCTGCCGCCCGGTCACCAGGACCGCAAGATGTACGCGGACCAGGTCACGATCGAGCTGGTGCGGCACTCGGTGGCCGAGGAGGCCTACCTCTATCCGGCCGTACGCGAGCACGTGGCCAACGGGGACGCCCTCGCCGACCGGGAGCTCGAGGACCATGCCACGGCCGAGCGGATCATGAAGGATCTGGAGGGCTGTGACCCGGGCGACGCCGATTTCGACCGGCAGATGGGCATGCTGATGAGCGAGATCCGCTCGCACATCGCCGACGAGGAGGGCAACCTCTTCCCGGCGCTGCGGCAGGCCTGTCCGATGGACGCGCTCAACGAGCTGGGCGAAAAGGTCCGGAACGCGAAGAAGACCGCCCCGACCCGGCCCCACCCCGCCGCACCCGACAAGCCTCCGGCGAACAAGCTCCTGGCTCCGGGCACCGGGATGATCGACCGGCTGCGCGACGCGCTGACCGGTCGCGGCAAGTCCGAGTAGAGCGAGCCGCCACCGCACACCGCCGTACCGGAGAAGGGCCCGTCGCCTCGGCGACGGGCCTTTCGCTGTGCCGTGTGGCCGCCGTCACGTGACGCGGGCTGGGCGAGGCCCGTGATCGACAGCTGTGATCAACCACACTCCCGGCCTCAAATACCAGGAGGCTGAGGGCGGTTGGGAGGTGTGAGGGCGGCGGGCGAGGGGCGGATGGATCCGACTCGGGGGTCCCCTCTGCCACGATGGTCGGCGCCGTATCCGGCGAGGGGAGCCACCGCGCAGCGCAGCCGGTGCTTCTCGTTCTCCTCGTCCCCCTCCTGCTGAGTCCTCCGACTCGTCTTGCGAGTACCGCACTGTGTCTTCCTCGCCCTCCCCTGCCCAGTCCGTCTCGCGCTCGCCCTGGCGGTCGCTGCGGTACCGCAGCATGCGCTGGTGGTCCGTCGCGAACTTCGTGTCGAACGCCGGTACGTGGATGCAGCTCACGGTGCAGAACCTGCTGGTCCTCGAGATCACCGGGTCCGCCGCCGCTACGGGGCTGTCCATGTCCGTGCAGGCCGCCCCCGCCCTGCTGATGAGCGTCCTCGGCGGCGCGGCCGTCGACCGGTGGCCCCGCAAGCTGACTGCGGCCGTGAGCCAGGCGCTGCTCGGCGCTGTCGCGTTCACCACGGCCGTGCTCGTGGCGCTGGACCGGCTCGACATGACCTCCCTGATGGTGCTGGCCGCCGTCACGGGTGTCGTCGCGACCGTCGACAACCCTGCGTGTGCGCTGCTGGGCAACGATCTCGTCCCGGCGGAGGACGTGCCCTCGGCCATCGGGGTCGGGGCGCTGGTGCACCAGTCGGGCCGGCTCGTGGGAGCGGCCATGGCCGGTGTGGCGGTGGGGTTCCTCGGCACGTCCGCGGCGTACTTCGCGAACGGCGTGTCGTTCCTGTTCGTGGCCTCGGTCATTCCGTTCCTGCGGCCGGCTGCCGGAGCGGTGCGGGAGGTCGCGGTGGGCCCGAAGCGCACCGGCTCGGACATGTCCGTGCGCGAGGGGCTGGCCTTCTTCGCACGGCGGCCGCGTCTGATGGCGCTCGCCGGGGTGACCGGGATCAGCGCGGTGTTCGGCCGCAACTACGGACTCACCCTGGCCGTGCTCGTCACGGGGCCGCTCGCGGGTGGTGCCGGTTCGTTCGGAACGGTGTCGACCGTGCTCGCCGTCGGCGGCATCCTCGGCGCGGTCCTCGGCGCCCGGCTGCGCCTGGCCGTCCGTGCGGCTCGTGGGGGCGTTGGCGGCGGCCGGGGCGCTGCTCCAGGTGGTGGCGGGGCTGTCGCCGTCGCTCGCGGTGCTGATCGTGCTCGTGCTGCCGATGGCCGTGGTGGAGTCCGTCTCCGATACGGCCGGCACGGCCGTCCTCCAGACCGACCCGCCCGCCCACCTGCGGGGTCGCGTGCTGGGCGTGTGGGGCAGCATCGGCACGGTATGGAGCCTGGGCGGCCCGCCCGCCCTCGGCCTCCTCATGGAACTGGCCGGCGCCCGTGGCGCCCTCGTCACCGGCGGCCTGCTCATCGCCGGCGCGATCGGCGCGGGCTACCTGCTGCGGCAGCGCCGCACCACGACGCCTGTGGTGATCCGGACGGAGGAGGGCGACGTCCAGGGGCAGCCGGCGCTGAGCACGGCGGCCTGAGCGGGGACGTGACGGGGGCACAGCGACTGGTGGCCGCGCCTGTTTGAAGTGGTTTCCAGGGCATGCACGGCTGGTCGGCGGCGGCTGCTGGAGCGATCCCGCAGGGCCGCAGCTTCGGCCGGCCGGTTGCCCCGGAGGGGACCGCAGGTTCCAGGGGTGGTTGGCCGGCCTGCGCTGGAGGCGCCCCACACGACTGGTCGGCCGCCGCTGCCGGAGAAACCCCGCAGGGCCGCACGATCGGCGATCGGGCAGCCGCAGCTGCCACTGAAGGGCCGCAGAGCCTACGCGGCTGGTCGACCGCCACTGCGACCCGCACGACCACTACGACCGGGCAGCCGCAGCTGCCACTGACAGATCCGCAGCCCCCACGGCTGATCGGCCGCCGCAGCTGGGGAGACCCCCCACAAAGCCGCTGCGATCGACCGGCCGGGCTGTCCCGGAGGGGGTCCGCAGGTCCGAGCGGCTGGTCAGAGGGCTTCCGCCCGGGAGATCTGCCTGTCCCGCCCGAGGTGACAGCAGGGCTGCCGCGGGGCCCGAGTGGCCGGCCAGCCCGGCTCACCCGGAGGCGTCCTCACGCCCCGGCCAGCCCGGCTCACCCGGAGGTATCCGCAGAGCCCCCACGACTGACCGGCCCGGCACGGGCTGCCCCCGAGGGTCCCGTCAGCGGCCGGTCAGCCCCACATCGTCAGGAGCCCGACGGCCGCAGGGCCGCCGTCGCCGCCTTTGCCGCTCGGCGGGTCAGCAGGGTCGTGGAGCGGCCGTCGAGGTAGGGCAGGACCACGGCCTGGCCGCCCCAGGTGCGGAGCACCTCCGCCTCGGGCAGGTCCTGGACGGAGTAGTCGCCGCCCTTGACCCAGACGTCCGGGCGCAGCCGGGCCAGTACCGCCTCGGGGGTGTCCTCCTCGAACACCACGACGGCGTCGACGCTGCCGAGCGCGGCGAGGACGCGGGCGCGGTCCGCCGCCGGGTTGAGCGGGCGGCACGGGCCCTTGCGGCGGGTGACGGACGCGTCGGAGTTCAGGCACACGATGAGGCAGTCGCCGATGCGCCGCGCGCTCTCCAGCAGGCCGACGTGACCGGCGTGCACCAGGTCGAAGCAGCCGCCGGTGGCGACCACGGTGCCGCCCCGGGCACGGACGCTCTCCGCGAGGGCGAACGCGTCGGTCGCGGCGTCGTCCGCGGGGCCGGGCGGCGGCTCGGTCCGCCACAGGTCGGGGTTGCCCGCGCCGCCGGCCGCGACGAAAGCGGCGGCCTCGGCGACGGCCCGTTGCAGCGCCTCCTCGGGCAGCAGGCCGTCGGCGAGGGCCGCCGCCGTCGTCGCGGCGAAGCAGTCGCCCGCGCCGCACGGGTCCCCGGCGGCCCGGTAGGGCACGGGGACGAGCATCGGCGTACCGGAGCCGGGCCGGGCCAGCAGCACCCCTCGGTCACCGAGGGTGACGGCGACGCCCGCGGCCCGCCAGCGCTCCGCGAGCCGCGTCCCGCGCTCGGCGTACGCGCCCAAGGACGTCCCTCCGGAGCCGGGGTGCAGGGCTCGTGCCTCCGCCGCGTTGGGGGTGACGAGCCGGGCTCCGGGCACGGGCGGGTCGCCGTTGGGATGCGGGTCCCACACCAGGGGTGTGCGGCGGGCGGCGTCCTCGAGGTGCGGCCGCAGGGCGCCCGCGGTGTGGCGCCCGTAGTCGGCGACCAGGATCGCGCGGGCGCTCGCCAGTGCCTCCCGGACCGCGTCGTCGGGTTCGCCGGGGGTGCCGCCGCCCCGGTCGATGCGTACGACGGGCCGGCCGCCCGCGAGGACGCGGGTCTTGACCGGCAGGGTGCCCTTGAGCGGGAGCTCCAGCAGCCGGACCCGGCCACGCAGGTCACGCCGTACGGCCTCGCTGGCTTCGTCGTCGCCGAGCGCGGTCACCAGGACCACGTCCCGGCCGCCGCGGGCGGCGAGTGCGGCGGCCAGTCCGGCTCCTCCCGGGTGCCGCCGGTCTCCGGTGACGTCGACGACGGGGGCGGGGGCGTCCGGGGAGAGCCGGGTGGAGACGCCTTCGATGTCCTCGTCGAGGAGGACGTCCCCGACGACCGCGAGCGGTTCCGGTCCGGTCATGACGTGCTCCCGTGGGTGAGGACCGTGCGCCGTGCGAGCGGCGTGGAAACGGCCGTGTCGAAGCACTCGCAGAGCAGGTGGACGGCGACGAGGTGGGTCTCCTGGACGTTCGCGGTGCTGCCTGCGTCGATGCACAGGGCTTCGTGGGCGGCTTGGGCGAGGGGGTTCGGGCCGCGTCCGGTGAGCGCCCAGACGCGCAGTCCGGCCTGCCGGGCGGTCACGGCCGCGGCGATGAGGTTGGCGCTGCGGCCGGAGGTGGACAGCAGCATCAGGATGTCGCCGGGGCGGCCGTGGGCGCTGACCTGGCGGGCGTAGACGTGGTCGAAGCCGTAGTCGTTGCCGATGGCGGTCACGCTGGAGGTCTCGGCGTGCAGGGCGAGCGCGGAGTAGGCGGGGCGTTCCCGGCGGTAGCGGCCGACCAGTTCGGCGGTGAGGTGCTGGGCCTGGGCGGCGCTGCCGCCGTTGCCCGCGGCGAGCAGCCGGCCGCCGCCGGTGAGGACGTCGGCGAGCCGGCCGCCCCAGTCGGCGATCCGTTCGAGGCCGTGCCGGCGGAACCGGGCGAGTGCCTCTTCCAGTGACCGGCAGTGCAGGCGGGCGGCATCGAGCGCGGGCTGTGCAGGGTGTTCGCTCATGCTGTTCGGGCGTGTCGCCGTTGGGTGGACGGCGGCGGACCCGCACCTCCTTCGGTCTTCGGGCGTCGGCGGCTGTCGGCGGGTCGGGGGCGGGGCGGTTCAGCCGGCACCCGTCGCGGCGGGCTCGGCGTCGAGAACCTCGCAGTAGGCGGCCTCGGTGGCCGCGGCGACCTGGCCCCAGCCGTAGCGGCTCAGGACCCGGCGTCGGCCGGCCGCCCCGCACGCCCGGCGTGCCGCCGGGTCGGCGAGCAGGCCGGCGACGGCGCGGGCCAGGGCCTCCGGGTCGCGGGGCGGCACCAGCCGTCCGGTGCCCGGGTCGGCGATGGTGTCGAGCTGCCCGCCGACCGCGCTGGCCACGACGGGCACGCCACAGGCCATGGCTTCCAGCGGGACGATGCCGAAGGGTTCGTAGTCGGCGGGGCACACCACGGCGTCGGCGGAGCGCAGCAGCGGCGGCACCTCCTCGCTGGGCACGGCCCCGGTGAAGCGGACCCGGTCGGCGACGCCGGCGTCCCGGGCGATGCCGCGCAGCCGGCGCACCTCCGGGTCGTCGTCGAGCCGGTCCGCGGGCGGTCCGCCGACCACGACGAGTTCAGTGCCGGGCAGCAGGGCCAGCGCGGCGACGGCCACCGCGGCGCCCTTGCGCGGCACCAGCCGGCCCAGCTGGAGCAGCCGGTGCGGGTACGGTCCGCGCGGCGCGGCCGGGCCCTTCGGGGTGAACCGGTCGGGGTCGACGCCGCACGGCACGATGCCGATCTTGTGCCGGGGTATGCCCATGCGGGTGAGTTCGGCGGCCTCGTCCCGGCAGGTGGCGACGACACGGTCGCAGCCCAGCCCGATCTCGATCTCGCCGGGGATCCGCTCCGGCGGGCTGGTGTCGGCGTGGCGCTGGTGCCGTCGCTTCACGGTGCCGAGGGCGTGATAGGTGTGCAGCAGGGGCAGCGCGTGTGCGCGGGTCGCGCGCAGTGCGGCCAGGCCCGACATCCAGTAGTGCGAGTGCACGAGGTCGGGGGCCCGGGTGCGCCAGCAGCGGGTCAGATGGCGGCCGAACTCGCCGATGTGCGGCAGGAGTTCGTCCTTGGGGAGGGGCTCGGCCGGTCCGGCGGGGACGTGGTGCACCTCGACGCCGTCGCGCAGCTCCACCCGGCAGGGCAGGTCGGGCGCGTCACGGCGGGTGTAGACGGTGACGCGGTGGCCGCGGTCGGCGAGGGCACCGGCGAGGCAGGCGACGTGGACGTTCTTGTCCGCCGGCGTCGACCCCGCCGAGCGCGGCGAGCGGACTCGCGTGCTCCGAGACGAGCGCGATGGCGAGGACGCCCGGGTCGAGGGGGTCGCCGCCGAGCGGTCCGGTGGGGAAGGGGCTGAGGGACGGGGTCATGAGCACACCTCCGTGATCAGGCGTTCCCAGTCGGTCAGGAAGCGCTTGAGCCCGTAGCGTTCGAGGGCCGCCCGCCGGGCCCGGGCCCCGTCCGCGACCGCGGCCTCGGGCTCGTGGAGGTAGCGGCGGGCGGCGCGGGCCAGGACGTCGGGGCGGGTGGAGAGGGTGCCCGCGCCGGGCGGAACCGCCTCGACGGCCTCGGTGGTGGCGAGGGCCAGGACGGGCAGTCCGAGGTGCATCGCCTCCAGCAGGGACAGGCCGAGGGAGGTCCAGCGCACCGGGTGCAGGTACATGCGGCGTTCGGCCATGGCCGTGTGCAACTCGCTCTGGGGCAGCTCGGCGGTGCGGCACCGGTCGGGCGGCAGGCCGAGGTGGCCGGCCAGGCCCTCGGTGCCCATGCCGAACACGTCGAGCGGCACCGCCTCGGCCAGGGCGGACAGCAGGTCCGTACCGGTGTACCGGGCGCGTCGCACGGGTTCGTTGACGACGACGGCGGCGCGGGCGAGCCGGCCGGTGTAGCGGTGGCCCGGGTCGACGACGCCGTGTTCGACGACCTCGGTGCGGGTGGTGCCGCAGTCCCAGAACAGCCGGTTGAAGTGCGTGACGTGCACGATCGTCAGGTCGGCGCGGTCGGCGCACGGATGCCGGGTGTCCGGTACGTCGCCGTCGGGCGCGTTGTGCTCCAGGTACAGCGCGGGCACGTCCCGGCCGGGGCGGCGTCCGCCGAGCCAGCGTTCGGCCAGCTCCGGTTCGTGCGGCCGTTGCAGGAGGACCAGGTCGACGGGCGTGTCGCGGAGTTCGTCGGGGGTGACCTCGCGCACCGAGGCGGGCCAGGGGAAGGTGCGGGCCCGCCCCAGGCCGTCCGGGTCGCGGCCCGGGGTGACGGGGACGAGGTAGGAGTGCGGGCCCTGGACGAACGCGGTCGTCCAGGAGCCGTGCACGTGCCACAGCAGGATGTTCATACGGCCGCTCCTCGCTCCGTCTGTTCTCCTTGGTCCGCCGGGTGGTCCGTGAGGGCCGCCACGGCGGCGAGCACCTCGGCGTCGCCGATGCCGTCCAGGCAGGGGTGCCCCGGCACGGGGCAGTGCCGGGCCCGGGTGTCCGCGCACGCGGCCTGCCGGTCGCCGAGCAGGACGTGCGGTACGCCGTAGGGCGCCCACCGTTCGGCCGGGACGACCGGTGCGAAGAGGCTGACGACGGGTGTGCCGACGGCGGCGGCGAGATGGGCCGGGCCGGTGTTCCCGGCCACCACGACCTGCGCCCCGGCGAGGACTCCGGCCAGGTGCGGCAGGTCGGTGGCGCCGCCGAGGTCCAGTGCGTGCCGCCCTGCGACCCGGGCGGTCTGCTCCCGCTCGTCGCGGCCCCCGGTGACGACGACCCGGTATCCCTCGGCGGACAGGGCGGCCACGGCTCGTGCCGCCCGGCCGGGGGTCCAGGCCCGGGCGGGGACGGCGGCACCGGGGTGGACGACGACGTACGGCTCAGGGCCCGTGAGGTGGGTGGTGCGGGGCGGCGGTGTGACGCGCAGTCGGCCGTCGTCGCCGGGCGGAAGGGGGAAGCCGGCGGCGCGGGCCAGGTCGAGGGCGGCCAGGACCTCGTGGCGGTGCGGTGGTCTGCGGTGCCGCAGGTCGAGCAGCGCGCCCGGGTAGTCCTCGCTGTCAGCGGCGGTCCATCCGGTCCCGGCGAGCCTCAGCAGCAGGGCGATCGGCAGCGGGCTCTGGTGGTACGACACGAGGACGAGCGCCCGGTCGAAGCGGCCCGCCGTGAGCGTCTCCATCAACTGCCGGGTGGCCGCCCGCGTGACCGGCGGCGGCTCGAGCCCGACCCAGGGGGCGTCGTAGGTCAGTACGTCGTCCGCCCCGGGCAGCATCCGCCCCGCCGCGGCGCCCTGCGGCCCGCACAGCAGCGCGGTGTACGAGGACCCGGCCGCGACGGCCCGCACGGCGGGCCCGGCCAGGAGCACGTCTCCGGCGCTGTCGAGGCGGACGACGAGGGTCCGGGGCAGGCGGCTGCGGGAGCGGAAGGGGGTCATCGCGGCTCCCCCGTCGGCAGGGTGTGGTGACGGCGCGGTACCGCTGCCTGCGCGGCCCGGCGACGGCGTGTGTCGCCTGGCCCCGCCGGGCCGCTTTGCCACTCCCCCGTCGGCACGGTCTGGTCGAGGGCCAGGCGTACCGCCTCGACCAGGTCCGCTGCCGTGGCGTCGGCCTCCCTGACCTCCTCGGGCCGGGTGACCGCCGTCGGAACCAGGACACCGCGGGCACCCGCAGCCCGCGCGGCCTCCACGTCGGCCCCGATGTCGCCGATGACGACGGTGCGCTCGGGCGGCACGCCGAGCCCTCGGCACGCGGCCACCACCAGGCCGGGGGCCGGTTTGCGGCAGCCGCAGCCCTCCTCCGGCCCGTGCGGGCACACGGCCCAGACGGCGAACGGCCCGAGCAGCTCCTCCACCCGCAGGCGCACCTCCTCGACCTGGCGAGGGGTCAGCAGGCCGCGGGCCACGCCCGACTGGTTGGTCACGACGCCGACGGGGATCCCGGCGGCGCGCACGGCGTCGACGGCCTCCCGGGCCCTCGGCATGGGCGCGACCCGCGCCGGGTCCCCGTTGTAGGGGACGTCGGCGACGAGCGTGCCGTCACGGTCGAACAGGACAGCCGCGGGAAGCGGGCCGCCGGGGTCGTACGGGGGCTGCCGCACGCCGGTGGGCCCGTGCGCCCCGGAGAGCAGCCAAGGACCGGTGGGCCGGGTCATGACCGCAGCCGTTCCCTGACCGCCGGGCGGGGCGCGGGCGCCGGCTCGCCGGTCCCGAGCGGGGAGAGCGGCCGGGCCGTACGATGCGCGAGTCGCCCGCGCAGCCAGTGCCAGGTCGCGGCCGGTGGGACGAGCACGCTGGTCAGGGCCATGGTGAGCACCTCGTCGCTGGTGCGCGGCCCGGGCAGGATCCGGGCCAGGGCGAACTCGGTCGTGCCGACCAGCCATGCGGCGGCGCAGCCCCCGGCCAGTCGGTGCCGGCCGAGCAGGGCGCAGCCGAGCGCCGTCACCCCCGCTCCGGTCAGGGCCAGGTGCACGGGCAGCCGCCCGCGGGGCGCCTCGGCCCGGCGCCACCAGTGGCGGCCGTGCAGCCGGGTCATCAGCACGTCGTCGGCGTTGCCGGCCTGGAGACGGACGGAGATCCAGCGGCCGGCCGCCCGCACGGGGTGGGTGGTGGTGCGCCGGCCCCCGATGAGCGTCCAGCCGGCGTCGAGGATGCGCAGGGCGAGGTCGGCGTCCTCCCGGAAGGCCCGCCGGAAGCGCTCGTCGAATCCGCCGACGGCGGCCAGCGCGGCGCGGCGGTACGCCGTGTCGGCGGTGATCCAGCGGGCGCCGGCGAGTCCGGCCGTGCTGCGTTCCCAGTCGGTCGGGCGGCGGTCGGCTGGCAGCGGCACCTCGATCCGGGCGGTGATCCCGGCGGTCCGCTCCGTCGCCGCGGCCAGGTCGAGCGTGAGGTCGTCGCCCCAGGTGGGCCCGGGCACGACGTCGTCGTCGAGGAAGACGATCCAGGGCACGTCACCGGCCGCCCGCCAGCCGAGGTTGCGTGCGGCGGCGGGGCCGCGCGCCCCACCGGGTACGACGATGGTGCGCGAGCGCAGGGACGGCGGGACGTCGGCGGTGAGGGGCGACCGGGCCGGGTCGGGCCGGTCGTCGACGAGGACCACCCGGACCGGCCCCGGTCCGCTCGCCTCGGCCAGGGCGTGCAGGCACACGCGCAGACTGGGCCGGCCGAGGGTGGGGACGACGACGGCGTACTCGGCGTCCCCTGTGCGGGTGTCGGCCTCGGTCATCGCAGGCCTCCGGCGTCCTCGGAACGGAACAGGTCGCCGCGGCGGACGGCGTACGGGCCGATGGCCAGCAGGTCGACGGGCGAGGAGCCGAAGCACTCCAGGGCGTCGCGCGGGTCGTCGACCATGGGCCGCCCGGCGGTGTTGAGGCTGGTGTTGACGACCACTGGCAGCCCGGTGAGCCGCTCGAACTCGCCGAGCATGCGGGCCACCAGCGGCTCGCGGCCCGGGTCGACGGTCTGGATGCGGGCAGTGCCGTCGACATGGACGACGGCAGGGATGCGGTCCCGCCAGGCCGGGGCGACGTCGTGCACGAACAGCATGTACGGGCTGGGCAGCGGGCCGTCGAAGATGTCGGCGGCACGGTCGGCGAGGACCATCGGCGCGACGGGGCGGAACTGCTCGCGGCCCTTGACGTCGTTGAGCCGTTCCAGGTTGCCCGCGTGCCCCGGGTGGGCGAGCAGCGAGCGGTGGCCGAGCGCCCGGGGGCCGTACTCGGAACGCCCCTGGAACCATGCGACGATCGCGTTGTCCGCGAGGGCCCGGGCGACGGAGGCGGCGATGTCCGGGGGCCGTTCGAAGGGGACGGCGGCCGTCTTCAGCCAGGCGCCGAGCTCCGCGTCGGACCAGTCCCGGCCGAGGTCGGCGCCGGTCATGGGCTCCGGTTCCTCGCCCTCGCCGGCGGACAGCAGCAGGGCGCCGCCCAGGGCGGTACCGGCGTCTCCGGCGGCGGGCTGCACCCACACCCGGGAGAAGGGGCCCTCGCGGGCGATACGGGAGTTGGCGACGCAGTTGAGGGCGATGCCACCGGCGAGGGTGAGCACCCGGTCGTGAGTACGGCCGTGCAGCCAGCGCACGAGGTCGAGCAGCGTCTCCTCCAGCACGGCCTGGGCACTCGCGGCCACGTCGGCGTGATCCTGTGTCCACGGCTCGTCGGCGCGGCGCGGCGCGCACAGCTCCTGCCACGGCACCCCGGTGGCGTGGAAGCCGCCGTCGCCGGTGGGGTACACGTGGCGGCGCAGTTCGGTGAGCATGCGCGGGGTGCCGTGGGAGGCGAGCGCCATCACCTTGAACTCGTCGGAGGAGCGCAGGAAGCCGAGGTGTTCGGTGAGTTCCTCGTAGACGAGGCCGAGCGAGTGCGGCAGGTCCTGGGCGTGCAGCGCCTCCAGCCGGTCCCCCACGCGGCGTGCGGCCAGGTGGGAGGCGCGCTCGCCGCGGCCGTCCAGGACCAGGACGGAGGAGTCGCCGGCGTCCGGCGCGGCGAAGGCGCTGGAGGCGGCGTGGGCCATGTGGTGCGGCACGAAGCGGACGATGCCGGGGGCGAGGCCGGGCAGGGCCGTCCGCAGGAATCCGGGCGCCTCGCGCGCGTAGATCAGCCGCAGGTGGTCCCACGGGTCGTCCAGGCCCATGTCCTCGGCGGGCCGGGCGAGTGCCGGGTCGAAGGAGTAGGTGACCGCGTCGAGGTCCTGCGGGCGCAGCCCGGCCCGCTTCAGGCACCAGGCGGCGGCCTTCTCGGGCAGCTCCCAGGCGGAGAACGGCAGGGGTCGCTTGCCGTGCTTGCGCCGGGAGAACCGCTCCTCCTCCGCGGCGGCGACGGTCCGCCCGTCGATCACCAAGGCGGCGGCGGGGTCGTGGAAGAGGGCGTTGATTCCGAGGATGCGCATGGGGGTGGCGGGCCTTTCGGCGGTCGGGAGGGAACCGGACGCGGTGGTGCGGGGGGTGCCCGGGCGGGTCAGTCGTCGGTCCCGTCCTCGCGGAACCAGGCGATCGTGCGCCGCAGCCCCTCCTCGGCGCGCACCTGCGGTTCCCAGCCGAGCTTGTCGCGGGCCAGCGTGATGTCCGGGCAGCGCACGGCCGGGTCGTCCACCGGGCGTTCGATGAAGCGGATCTCCGACGGGGAGCCGGCGAGTTCGACGACCAGGCGGGCCAGGTCGAGCATGGTGATCTCGGTCGGGTTGCCGATGTTGACGGGGCCTCGCATGCCGTGGGCGGCCGCCGCGAGGATGCCGCGCACGGTGTCGTCGACGTAGCACAGCGACCGGGTCTGGCGGCCGTCGCCGGTCACGGTGAGGGGCTCGCCGGCCAGGGCCTGCCGTACGAAGGTCGGCACCGCGCGTCCGTCGTGGCCGCGCATCCGCGGGCCGTAGGTGTTGAACAGCCGCACGATGCAGGTGTCGGTGCCGTGGGTGTCGGCGTGGGCGGTGGTCAGCGCCTCGCCGAAGCGTTTGGCCTCGTCGTAGACGCTGCGCGGGCCGACCGGGTTGACGTTGCCCCAGTAGCGCTCGTTCTGGGGGTTCTGCTGCGGGTCGCCGTAGACCTCGGACGTCGAGGCGAGGACGAACCGGGCGTGGGAGGACCGTGCGAGTTCCAGGGCGTTGCGGGTGCCGACGCTGCCCGTCTCCATGGTGTGCAGCGGCAGTCGCAGGTAGTCCGCGGGGGACGCCGGGGAGGCGAAGTGCAGGACGAGGTCGGGCGTTCGCTTGATCCGCAGGCCCTCGGCGACGTCGGCCTGCACGAGCGTGAAGCCGGGCTGGTCGAGCATCGGGGATATGTTCTCGGGCCGGCCGGTGCTGAAGTCGTCCACGCAGGTGACGGCCGCGCCCGCGTCCAGCAGGGCGGCGCACAGGTGGGAGCCGACGAACCCGGCACCGCCCGTGACGACGGCGTGTTCCCAGCTCCGTGAGAGGGCGGTGGTCATCTCGGTCTCTCCTCCGTCAGCGGCGTCACTGCCCGGCACGACGGTGTGCGCCTCGGACCGCCGAGGGTGGCCGGAGACCGTCGAGCCCACGATCAGCGTCCGCCGACGGTGCGACTGGGGCACGGTCGCGTACGGCAAACCGGTGAGTCACGGAGGGTGAGGGGTAGGGGTTACCGGCTGTTCGCGCAGGTCGGGTGGGGCTGGATAGTTGGGAGCGGGGGTGCTCGTCCGGCCTGCGACGGGCGTGCGAGGCAGGGCTCGGATCGGCGGGCGGAGACCGCGCCGGTCCGGCAGACGGAGGCCGCCGCAGGCCTGCGGGCCGACGCCGTCGCGAAGAGGGAGGCCAACGCTGTCGCGGTTCGGGGCAGCACCGCCGTGAATCGGGAGGCCAACGCCACCGCGGACCGGGGAGCAGCCCCACCGCGAACCGGGAGGCCAACGCCACCGCGGACCGGGGAGCAGCCCCACCGCGAACCGGGAGGCCAACGCCACCGCGGACCGGGGAGCAGCCCCACCGCGAACCGGGAGGCCAACGCCACCGCGGACCGGGGAGCAGCCCCACCGCGAACCGGGAGGCCAACGCCACCGCGGACCGGGGAGCAGCCCCACCGCGAACCGGGAGGCCAACGCCACCGCGGACCGGGGAGCAGCGCCGCCCGGGCCGACAAGGTTGCGGGGGTTGCGCTCCCGGCGCATCGGCCCGCGGCCCTCCAGATACGCCCACCCGGGCCGATCAGCCAACGCCGCCGCGGGCGTCACCGAGGGCGCGGGCCGCAGCTGCCACACCAGGCGGACGGTGGCCACCGTCCGCCTGGACGCCGGGCAGGCGCCGGAGGGCGTCCACCGTCGAGGCCGCCGGGGACCGGGCCCACCACCAGTGGGGCCAGATCCGCGACACCGCGCGGTTGTGCGGACCAGCGCCGTCGCGGATCGAGAGGCCGATGCCGTCCCGGACCGGGGCCGGGCGCCGCATGAGTCGACAGACACGCCCACCCCGGGTTTGACGGCCAACGCCGCCGCGGACCGGCGAGCCGAAGCCGCCACGGACCGGCAGTCAGACACCACCGAAGGCCGGCGGACCGAGGGCGCCGTGAGCAGGTGGGGCGGGCCCCGTCAGGGAGACCTCCCGCGTCAGGCGATCAGCGTGCGGCCCGGATGCAGGCGGTCGAGGAGTTGGGAGTGGTGCAGTTCGGCCACCGGGGCGAGCAGGTCGGGGTGGCGCAGCAGGGCGGCGGCGCGCTGGTCGCTGTCGTCGGGCGCGACGAGCCGGCGGAACTCGGCCGGTGTGCCGGTGCTGTGGCTGCCGTCGGCGAGCGCGGCCACCGCCAGGGCGGCCAGCTCCGGGTCGGTGAGCAGACTGGCCGCCCAGCTCGCCACGACCTCGTCCACCCAGGTGCGCCAGGCGTGCGCGTCCACATCGTCGCCCAGGGAGGCGTCGGTGCCGGTGACCCAGTCCAGCCGCGCGGAGCCGCCGGGGCCCGCCACGCCGACCAGCGCGGCGTCCATCTCGGTCGGGTACCTGAGCCATGCCGCGACCGTCACGGCCTGCCGGGCCTGCACCTCGCACAGCGCGGAGGCGAGCGCGCCGCCGGAGGCGGGGAAGGCGCGCGTCAGCCACTGGGCGGTCGCCGCGATGACACAAGAGAGATCTGCTTGCACTGCCGGGCCGTCCGAGAGGGGTGGGGATGTGGGGGATCTGCCCGTAGACGGTAGTCGCCGCCCGGCGCCCCCGGACGTGATGGGGACCTCGTCCTGGATGTGGCCTCGGCCACATTGAAGCGGGGTTCGGGCAGGGACGTCGATCCCGTTTCGCCGTGGAGGGCCCGGGCACCCGCCCCACAGGGCCGGAGCAGGACAGGAGCAGTGTCATGACGGAACAGCGAACGGATCCGCCGGGCGCCCAGCGTGCTGCGGCCACTGACATGTCGCTGCTGGGCATCTACCTCAACGACCATCTCGCCGGCGCCACGGCCGGGACCGCACGGATTCGCTATCTGGCGCGCTCGTGCCGGGGTACGGCGCTGGGTGACGCCTTGGCCCCGATCGCCGCCGAGATCGCCGAGGACCGGGCGAGCCTGCTCCACATCATGCGGCGGCTCGACGTCCCGGTGCGGCGCTACAAGGTCTACGCGGGCCGCGCTGCCGAGCAGGTGGGCCGGCTGAAGAGCAACGGCCGCCTGGTGCGGCGGTCCCCGCTGAGCACGCTGTGGGAGCTGGAGGCGCTGGGTCTGGGGGTCGAGGGCAAGACGGCCGGCTGGCAGACGCTCCGCGACCTGGCCGCCACGGACGCGCGCCTCGACGCGCGGCAGCTCGACGACCTCGTCGAACGGGCCCGGCGGCAGCGCGCCACGCTGGAGGAACTGCGCCGCAGGCAGGTCGAGGTCGCCTTCCGCGAGACCTGACGCACCACCCCGTCGGCCTGCCTTACCAGAACCTGCTGCTGAGAGCCGGCTGACGCGACAGTTCCACGGCGTCCCGCAACCGCAGCGCGACGCTGATGGTGGCGCGCAGGGCGGAGGGACGTACGGTCTGGGCGGTCTCGGTGGCCAGGACCAGCAGGCAGGACGCCGCCTGCTCGACGACCGGCGCGGGGAAGGTGAAGTCGTTGTCGGCGGCCGCGCGGAACGCCTTCAGGGGGATCGCGGCCCCGTCGATGGCCCGGCGTGCGGCCTGCTCCAGGTGCTGTACGGCCTGTTCGCACACAGGGGCGGGCAGGGCGATGGTGCGCTGGAACGGTGAACTCGTCATGCCTGACTGGTCCCCCGGCGGCGGCCGGTTCTGTCGGCGGGCGGCGGGATTTCACCGTCCCGCGTGACCGGCGCGTGGCGAATGTCCCGGAATCGAAACGGCCGCCGGGTGGCGTGCAACGGCCGCCCGGGTACGAGAGGTCTGCTCCAGCGATCGGCTTCCCGGGCGAACGGTCCGCCACGGCGCGGGGAGCACGGGAGAGAAGACCACAACGGGGGTCTCCAGAATGTTCCGCACCACTGCACGCCCGGACCGCTGGCGCGCGTTCGCCGTCGGCTGTGTCGCCGCCCTCGGCATCGCCGCCGCGGCTGTCCCGGTCGCCGCCGCGTCCGCCGCCGGCACCGGCACCGGCACCGGCACCGGCACCGGCACCGGGGACCGGTACACCGCCGAGGAGACCCACACCTTCCTCAAGGACTTCCACGGTGAGCACGGCCCCGGGGACTTCGCCCGCACGTACGCGATCTCGCCGCAGCTCAAGGAGAAGGTCGCGGCCAACCCGGAGTTCGGCGTCCTGCTGTGCGCGCAGAACATCCCGGCGTCGATCGGCGTCGGTGCGGTGACCACGGCCCAGTAAGCCGGGGTCGGTGGGGCGACCGTCAGCACGTACTGGAACGGCGGGTCCGACCAGGCCGACTTCACGGCGTACGTGGACCTGGACCCGACGCGACCGAATCAGTTGCTGGACGTCGATTGCGGGTCCGATGGCTGAGTGCCGTCTGCGGGGGCCGTGGGGGCTGGGCGCGCCCCGCGGCGGAGCCGCACATCGGCACAGCCCCGCGCCCCTTGAGGGCGTGGTCGTACTCTGAGTGCCGATCAAGCTCGTACCTGAGGAGGGGCGCGTATGACCACCCGTACGGATGCCGTGGCCCGGCTCACCGGGCGGGCGGTCACCGGGGAACGGCCGCTGTCCGGGGCCCTCGCCGAGGTCACGCTCGACGACGGGCGGGTGGTGATCGTCAAGCGTGCCGACGGTCCGGGCGCGACGCGGGCCGAGGCGGCCGGGCTGCGCTGGCTGGCCGAGGCCCGCACGGTGCGGATACCGGACGTGCACGGCCATGACGGGAACTGGCTGGTCGTCGACCGGGTCACGGAGGGGCGGCCGAGCCGGGAGGCGGCGGTCCGCTTCGGCCGTGACCTGGCCGCCCTGCACGCCGCCGGAGCGCCCGCGTTCGGCGCGCCGCCACCGGACGGGCCGGCGGACGCGTACATCGGGCTCGCCCCGATGCGCAACGAGCCCGGCACCGACTGGCCGGGCTGGTACGCCGAGCATCGCGTGCTGCCGTATCTGCGGCGCGCGGTCGACCAGGGCACCGTCCGGTCCGGGGAGGCGGCCGTCGTGGAGCGGCTGTGCGAGCGGCTGCCGGGGCTGGCGGGGCCCGCCGAGCCGCCCGCGCGGCTGCACGGCGATCTGTGGAACGGCAATGTGCTGTGGGGGGCCGACGGGCACGTCCGGCTGATCGACCCGGCCGCGCACGGCGGGCACCGCGAGACCGATCTTGCGATGCTGCGTCTGTTCGGCTGCCCGCACCTGGAGCAGGTGCTGGACGGCTATCAGGAGGAGGTGCCGCTCGCCGACGGCTGGGCGGACCGCGTCGGCGTGCACCAGCTGTTCCCGCTGCTGGTGCACGCCGTGCTGTTCGGCCGCAGTTACGCGGAACAGGCCCTCGCGGTGGCCCGTAGCGTCCCGGCGGGGTGACGGGTCAGCGGGTCACGACGTGCCGTTCGTCCGGCACGCAGTGGGTCATGGTGAGGCCCTCGACGTCGCGCGGCTGGTTCTTGCCCAGGTTGGCCAGGCGTTCGCGGTCCTCGTCCGTGAGGTCCTGGCTCGCCAGCGGCTCCAGACCGGCGACGTCCTCCGGGCCGATGCCCAGTCCCTCGCCGACCCGCAGACCGAGGTCGTTCTCGACCAGCAGGAAGTGCCAGACCATGCGCTCCTGGACGGGCCGGTCGCACTGGGACAGCAGGCCGGTGAAGTTCTTCACCAGGTCGTCGCGCTCCCAGTCCTCCAGGAGCAGGTAGCGCTGGCCCGCCTGCATGTAGTCGTTGGTGCGGGGGATGCGCTTGCGGGTGAGCCGCCCCTCGATCACGGGTCCCTGCTCGTCATGGGTCGGGTAGCGGGCCTCGCGCAGGCCGCCGGTGATCGACGGCTCATAGTTGACCTGCGGGTTCTCGCCGCCGCCGTCCACGTGGTAGGTCATCTGGCCGTCGCGCTGGTTGGTGCTCACATCCGCGCTCTTGGCCTGGTTGACGGGCAGTTGCAGGTAGTTCGGGCCGACCCGGTAGCGCTGGGTGTCGCTGTAGGAGAAGGTCCGGCCGACCAGCATCTTGTCGTCGGAGAAGTCCAGCCCGTCGACGAGGACGCCGGTGCCGAAGGAGATCTGCTCGTTCTCGGCGAAGAAGTTCTCCGGCATCCGGTCGAGCACCATCCGGCCGACCGGCTTCGGCGGGAACTCCTGCTCGGGCCAGGTCTTGGTGTCGTCCAGCGGGTCGAAGTCGAGCTCGGGGTGGTCGTGGTCGTCCATCATCTGGACGACCAGCTCCCACTCCGGGTAGTCGCCCCGCCCGACGGCCTCGTACAGGTCCTTGGTGGCGTGGCCGAGGGAGTCGGCCTGGACGTTCGCCGCGTCCTCCTCGGTCATGCTGCGCACACCCTGCTTGGGCATCCAGTGGTACTTGACGAGCTTGGTGTCGCCGTCGGCGTTGACCCACTTGTAGGTGTTGACGCCGAAGCCCTGCATGTGGCGGTAGTCCGCGGGGATCCCGCGCGGGCTGAACAGGTTGACCAGCATGTGCATGGCCTCGGGCGTCTGCGACATGAAGTCGAAGATGCGCCGGGGCTGCTGTTCGAAGGTCACCGGGTCCGGCTTGAGGGCGTGGATGACGTCCGGGAACTTGATCGCGTCACGGATGAAGAAGACGGCGAGGTTGTTGCCGACCAGGTCCCAGTTGCCGTCCTCCGTGTAGAACTTCACCGCGAAACCACGCGGGTCGCGGGCGGCCTCGGAGGAGTCGCGGCCGCCGATGACAGTGGAGAAGCGGACGGCCACGTCCGTGCGTTTGCCGCGTTCCTGGAACAGTTTCGCCCGGGTGTGGCGGCTGATCGGCTCGTCGCCCCAGGTGCCGTAGGCCTCGAAGTGGCCGTAGGCGGTGACGCCGCGGGCGTGCACGACGCGCTCGGGGATGCGTTCCCGGTCGAAGTGGCTGATCTTCTCGAGGAACTGGTAGTTCTCCAGCGTGGCGGGGCCGCGGGGACCGACGGTGCGCTGGTTCTGGTTGTCGTAGACCGGATGGCCCTGGCGGTTGGTGAGGACCTTGCGGTCGTCGCCCGGAGCGGGACCGGTACCGGATACGTCCGTCATATGCGTGGGCTCCTTCGGCTCATGGCCGGCGGCCGACCGGGTCGGCGCCGCGAGCGGCCGCCCTGCCGGTCGTGGCGGAACGCCCGGGTACCCGGCGGGGCGGGGTCAGTCACGTGCCTCGCGCGGGTCGGGAGCCCGGCGGCGGTGCTGTCCGGGTCCGGACGGGGACAGCACCGCCGCCGCGGTCCTCACACGTGGGGCCGGCGGCCCCTCTCCTGCCGCGGGAAGCGCCGGTCGGCCCCGGGAGCGTCGGTTCGGGCAGGGTCGCGACCTCCTGCCGGGCCTTGCGCAGCTGTTCCGCCGTGTCGTCGGGCAGGCGGGGCGGGTGCGACCGGCCGTGTGAGAAGCGGAAGGCGGAGGTCAACCGCCCAAGCCCGCCCGCCGCCAGTCGGTGACGTCGGGCTCCTCGACGTCGGTGAAACGCTCCGGGAACTGGAGGGCGGAGGTGTGGTCGTAGGGCTCGGAGGCGACCCAGCCGCCCACCGTCCACGGCGAGACGATGATGGCGGGGACGCGGAAGCCGCCGCCGATCGGCAATACCTGGACGAACTCGTCCGGGGTGCCGGCGGGCGTGGTCGGCGGGACCAGGTGCACCGTCCTGATGGCGGCCGCCCCAGGGGCGGCCGGCGCGGACACCACCGCACCGCAGACCCGGCAGATCGCCTCGTCCGTCCTCGGCTCCGACTACAAGAATCACTCTCACCGCGCTGCGCTCGACGGAGGACGAGTACGCCGCCTCGGTTGCGCCTCCAGGTGTACACGCAGTCCGGCGGCGCCTGGAAGGAGTCCGACCGCGTGACCGTGGTCGACGCGGACGGCTGGTTCTGGTACCCGCTCACCGGCGAGTGTGCCGTCTGCGAGTTCCCGGCCGCGAGCACCGAGCCCGCGCCGCTGACGGTGAGCCTGCTGCTCACGCCGTCTCTCGGCTGCTCCGAGCCGGCCGAGTACGTCGTGGAGTACGTCGTGAAGGAGGGCAGGGTCTACACCGGCTGACCGGCCGGCCGGGTGGTTCAGCCACCCGGACACGCCCGGACACGCGAAAGGCCCGGACCCGCCCGCCGGCGGTGTCCGGGCCGTGTGCCCCCGGTTGGTGAGGCCTCAGCCGCCGTTGAGCCGTGCGCGCAGGAGGCTCTTGCCCAGTTCGGCACCCTTGCGGCTGTCCGCCTGGGCCTTGCGGAACAGGTCCGCGACCTCGGTGTCCTTGGCACGCTCCGCGTCCTGGATGTAGCTCTCCAGACGCAGGGCGTTGTTCAGGCACGCCTCGACATACCAGATCAGGTTGTAGTCCTTGTCCTGCGTACCGGTCACGCCGCCGGTCTCCGTCTCGCTGGTCATTCGGACCTCCTTCTTGCGGAGCGGACCTCTTCAGGCGCCGGACGGGTACCCGTCCTCCGGTCGGACACACAGCCCGCCCGCATCACGTTCCGTGACCACTTGATCACGTCCTCATTGCGCGGGCCTCCGGCCGGGCGGCCAGACCCGCACGCACTACCAACTCCCCTCCCCCGTACGGCAATCCCGACAGTTGCCACAGAAGCGAACAGACGTTGGTCAATTTCAGAATGAAGTGCCGCTCCACCGTGCGAGATCGGTCGATGACGGTGTGTACTGTGCTGCGGGTGGCTCGTCAGAGCACCTCGGACCCCGCCTTGCCCGACTCTCCCTGGACTCGACTCGATGATCGAATTACCGGACCTGGTGGTCGGCGGTCTCGCCGTCGGCACACTGTCCGCGTTCGCCCTCGGCGGCGGGTTGCTGCGCTCACGGCGGCAACTGGCCGCGCAGCGCGCCAAGACAGCCGCCCTGCGGGCGCAACTCGACGGCACCTCACGGGCGTTCACGGCCGAGGTCGAGCACCTGGCGGCGCGTCGCCTGCCCGCCGCGGCCCGGCAGGTGGCCCATCCGCACGTCGGCGTGCCCGGCCCGCTCAGCCCGCAGCTCGCCGGTTCGCCGCTGGGTCTCGCGCTGGAGCAGGTGCTGAAGGGGCTGAAGGCCGAACTCGCCGCGCAGCGCACCCGGATCGACGCCGCCGCGCAGGCCGGGATGCGCGGGGCCACGCGGGAGATCCAGGCGGCGCTGTACCGGTTGCAGGACGCCCTGCGCGGTCTGCAACAGCGCTATGACGACCCCGAGTTGGCGCAGACCCTGTTCGAGCTGGACCACGAGAACGAGCAGTCGCTGCGGCGCGCGCAGACCGCCGCGGTGGTGTGCGGAGCCTGGGTGGGACTGGCCCGGGAGACGTCCCATCTGGTGGACGCGGTGACGGGCGGCCAGGCCCGGCTCGCGGGCTACCAGCGCGTCCGGGTCCACAACCACCTGGCGGCGGGCACCGCCCTGGTGTCCCACGCCGTCGAGCCGGTCGCCATCATCGTCGCCGAGCTGCTCGACAACGCGCTGCGGCACTCCGCGCCCGACACCGACGTCGTGGTCAACCTGGAGGCCGTCGCCCACGGCGTCTGTGTCACCGTGGACGACGCCGGGCTGGGCATGACGCAGGACGAACGGGCCCGTGCCCAGCGGATGGTGGCCGGCTCCGAACCGATCCTGCTCACCGAGCTCGGCGACCCGCCGCGCATGGGACTCGCCGCCATCGGCCAGCTGACCCGGCAGTTCGATCTGAGCGTGGACCTGTCCTCCCCGTCCCCGTACGGCGGTGTGCGGGCGGTGCTGCGGGTCGACAGTCACCTGCTGACCCGCATCGATCCCGAAGAGCTGCCGCCGGCGGCCAGCGCCCCGCGGTCGACGCGCAGGGCGGAGCGGGACACGGCGGGCGGCGCCGCCTCGTCCCGCGGTGCCGCGACGCCCCGCGGTGCCGAGCCGGGCCCCTCCGCCCCTGACGTCCCGGCCGCCCCTGCCCGTGAACCCGAGCCGGACCCGGCCACCGCGTCCCGGACGCCCGAGGAACCGTCCACCACCACCGCCCGCCCCACCCCGTCCGACGATCACGGCTACGGCACGGACCAGGACGACCAGGCCTCCGCCCCGGCTCCCGGCCACCACGGCCCCCGTGACAGCGGCGGTCTCCCCCAGCGGCGCCGCCGCAGCCGGGCCACGCCCCCGCCGGACAGCCCGGCTTCCTCACCCGCACCCGCACCCGCACCCGCACCCGCACCCGCACCCGCACCACAGCATCGGCCGCGGCGCCCCGAGGAGTCCGCCGCCGCCCTCGGCGCCCTCCAGTCCGGCACGGCGGCCGCACGTTGTGCCGCCCGGCCGAACACCGGCGCCGTTCCAGCCGTACCTGATGGTGTCCCGGCCGCGACCACGGACGACGGGACACCCGACGACACCGACCGAGACCGCAACGACCACGAAGGGGGAACGGCTCGATGACCAGCCGCGCAGCGGGGGACACGGCCTGGGTGCTCGAACCGGTCCTGGAGGTCCCGCACGTCGTGGCCGCCGTCCTGCTCACCCGGGACGGGCTCGTGACGGGCTACACCGACGCGCTGTCGCAGCCGTCGGCCGAGCGGGTCGCCGCCATCACCAGCACCGTGCAGGGCGCGTGCCGCACCGCGGCGGCGGCGTTCGCCGACTCCGACCGGGCCGACATCCGGCAGGTCGTCATCGAGTCGGCCCACGGCTATGTGCTCATCGTGCCGACGGACCACGGCACCTGCGTGGCCGCGTACGGCGACCCCGAGGTGCGCCTGGACCTGCTCGCGCACCGCGTGCACTCGCAGGTCGCGCGGCTCGGTGAGAAGGCGATGGCCGCCGGGCCCCGAGGGGCCGACGGCGACACGCCGGCATGACCGGCCGCCGAGGCGGCCGTCCCCTGGTTCCCGCGTATCTGTCGACCGGCGGAGTGGCCCGGCCCAGCCGTGCCCATCTGGAGCGGCTGTCGGTCCTCACCGGCAGCGGCGAGCCGGCTCCCGCCGATCTGCCCGCCGCGCAGGCGACCCTGCTGGAGGAACTGGAGTACGGATCGCTGACGGTGGTGGAGGCCGCGGCCCTGCTGCGGCTGCCGGTCTCCGCCGTGATGGTGCTGGCCGCCGACCTCATCGACCGTGGCCTGGTGCTGGCCCGCGCGCCGATCCCGCCCGCCCGGCGTTTCGACCCCGACCTGCTGAAGAGAGTGGCCGATGGCCTCCGCGACCTCAAGCACCCTTGACACCGCCGCCGGCGGCAACGGCATCCATCTCCCGGACACCGCCCGCGACCTGGTGAAGATCCTGGTCACGGGGCCGTTCGGGGCGGGCAAGACCACCCTCATCGGCTCCGTCTCGGAGATCCTCCCGCTGCACACGGAGGAGCGGCTCACCGAGGCGTCCGCGCGGGTCGACGATCTCGCCGGGGCCCGGGACAAGTCGACCACCACGGTCGCCATCGACTTCGGCCGGATCAGCCTGCCGGGCGACATCGTGCTGTATCTGTTCGGCACGCCCGGCCAGGAGCGGTTCCGGTCACTGTGGGACGACATCGCCCACGGGGCGCTGGGCGCGCTCGTGCTGGTCGACACCCGCCGGATCGACGCCTCGTTCGACGTGCTCGGACTGGTGGAGGAGACCGGACTGCCGTACGCGGTCGCCTTCAACACCTTTCCGGACGCGCCCCGGCACCACACGCCCGAGCAGTTGCGCGCCGCCCTGGACCTGGACCCGACCACCCCGATGGTGACCTGCGACGCGCGGGAGGCGAACTCCTCGGTCGACTCCCTGCTCGCCCTGGTCCAGCACCTGATCGACCACCGACCCGCGGAGCACCGGTGACCCACCCGTCCCCTGCCGAGCAGGCCTTCTCCCTCGCGGCGCCCGTGCGCCTGTGGGAGGACGGCTTCGCCCGCGACCCCCGCCCGTACTACGCCGCCCTGCGCACCCACGGCCCGGTCGGCTGGGCGGAACTCGCGCCCGGTGTGCCGGCGTACGTCGTCACGGACCGGCGGGCGGCTCTGGATCTGCTGCACGACACGAAGACGTTCTCACACGATCCCCGGCCCTGGGAGGCGACCGTCCCCGACGACTCGCCGGTGCTCGGGATGATGCGCTGGCGGCCCAACACGCTGTTCGCCGACGGTGCCGCCCACATCCGCTACCGCACCACGCTGATCGACGCCTTCGATCTGGTGGAGCCGCACGACCTGCGGGCCCGGGTGCACCGGGCGGTGCATCTGCTCGTGAGCCGGATCGGGCCGCGCGGCGAGGCCGACCTGGTGGGCGAGTTCACCAGGCCGCTGATGGCACTGGTGTTCAACAGCCTGTTCGGGCTGCCGGACAGCGCGAGCGACCGGCTCGACGCCGCGCTCGGCAAGCTGATCGAGGGCGGCGCGCAGGCGGGGCAGGGCGAGGCGGAGTACGCCGGGTACGTGCTGGAGCTGATCGCGGCGAAGGCCGAGCGGCGCGGCGACGACCTGCCGAGCTGGCTGCTGGACCATCCGGCGGGGCTGACCCCCGAGGAGGTCACCTGGCAGGTGTTCCTCACGCTCGGCGCGGGACACGAGCCGACGGCCAACCTGGTGTCCAACGCGCTGTCCAGGATCCTCGGCAACCCGGACTACTACTCGACGCTCACCAGCGGCG
Source organism: Streptomyces sp. DG1A-41 (assembly GCF_037055355.1). Lineage (GTDB taxonomy): Bacteria > Actinomycetota > Actinomycetes > Streptomycetales > Streptomycetaceae > Streptomyces. The sequence continues at coordinate 167,702 of NZ_CP146350.1, forward strand.
CCCGCCCGGTGACGGACGCGGTGCTGGAGGTGTTGCACCACGAGACACCGCTCGCCAACTACGGCATCCACTACGCCCGCACACCCGTCACCTTCCATGGTGTGTGGATCAGGGCCGCGGTGCCTGTGGTGATCTCGTACGGGGCGCTCGCGCAGGCCACCGAGCAGGAGCGCGGCGCGGACCGTCACCCGGGCGACGCCTCCCACCTGTCCTGGTCGGCGGGCCCGCACGCCTGCCCGGTCAAGCAGCACACCCTGCTCATCGCCACCGAGGCGATCGAACGGCTCACCCAGTGGCTGCCCGACCTCGAACCCGTGCTGCCCCGCGAGCGCCTCACCTGGCGGCCCGGCCCGTTCCACCGGTCGCTGACGGCGCTGCCCGTCCGCTTCAGCCCCCGCTCCCCCGACCAGCCAGGAGGACGTCCGTGACCGTGACCGACCGCATCGCCCTCGACCCGTTGGGCGCCGACATCGCCGCCGAGAGCGCCCGGCTGCGCGCCCTCGGCCCGATCGTGCCCGTGGAGCTGCCCGGTGGGATCCCCGCCTGGGCGCCCACGCGCTACGGCACGCTGAAGGAACTCATCCTCGACCCGCGGGTCAGCAAGGACCCGCGGCTGCACTGGCGGCTGTGGCCCGAGATCGGCGAACATCCGTCCTGGGCCTGGATCCTGGGCTGGGTGGGCGTGGTCAACATGCTCTCCACCTACGGCACGGACCACACGCGGCTGCGCAAGCTGGTGGCGCCCAGCTTCACGCACCGCCGCACCGAGGCGATGCGGCCCCGGGTGACGGCGATCACCGAGGAGCTGCTGGACGCGCTCGACGCGGCCGACGGCGAGGTCGTGGACCTCAAGGCGGGGTTCGCCCATCCGCTGCCGATGCGGATCATCTGCGAACTGTTCGGCGTGCCGGATGAGTTGCGGGAGGACACCGGCCGTCTCGTCGCGGCCATCATGGACACCTCCGATACGAGCCCGGAACACGCGGCGTCCGTCCAGCAGCAGATCGGCACGGTGCTGCCCGCACTGATCGCGCACAAGGCAGCGCACCCCGGTGACGACCTGACCACCGAGCTGATCCGGGTCCGCGACGAGGACGGCGACCGGCTCGGCGACGAGGAGCTGCTGTACACGCTGCTCCTGGTCATCGGGGCCGGCTTCGAGACCACCGTCAATCTCATCGGCAACGCGGCCGTCGCCCTGCTGCGCCACCCAGAGCAGCTCGCCGCCGTACGGACCGGGGAGATCGGCTGGGACGCCGTGATCGACGAGACGCTGCGCGCGCACCCGTCGATCGCCTCGTTGCCGCTCCGGTTCGCCGTCACCGACCTCCCCGTCGGCGACGTCACGATCCCGGCAGGCGACGCCATCATCACGACGTACGCCGCCGCGGGCTTCGACCCCGAGCACTACGGACCGGACGCCGACGTCTTCGACGCCACGCGCGCCGCCGACGACCATCTGGCGTTCGGGATCGGCGTCCACCGCTGCATCGGGGCACCCCTGGCCCGGCTGGAGGCGCTGACCGCGCTGCCGGCGCTGTTCGACCGGTTCCCGGGCCTGAGCCTGGCCGCCGGTGACGAGGGCCTGCGGCAGGTGCCGTCCTTCATCGCCATCGGCTGGCAGGAGATTCCGGTGCGGCTGCGGGGCTGATTCACCAGGAGGGACGCCGCCTCACCGGGCAGCTCGCGGGAGCGCGACCGGTCCCCCGTTCCGGTCGAGCCCCCGCGGCTCGTCGAACCTACGTCCATGGCAGAGCCCTTGTGAATCGCGTCGATGCCCGTTGCACGCTCAACAGGGCTCACCCGTGCACAGTTGAGTCCGGATGGCCCGGTTTCGTCCCCCGAAAGCTGGCCAACCGGTTGCCCCGGGGGGCGAGCGGGTCAGTCGTGGCGGCGGAAAACCGGCGGGTCGAGGTCACCGACGGCCAGGTGGGCCAGCACGACCTCGTACAGGTCGGTGCCCGCGGCGAGGAGCTGGCGTTCCAGGACGGGTTCGGCGCTGCGGACGTGCTCGCGCACGGTCTGCGCGTGCATGCCCAGGGCCTGCGCGGCCCGTTCGGCGTTGCCGCCGGCGGCGATCCAGGCGCGCAGTGTCCGGCGCGGGTTCCTCGCGTCCGCGTCCAGCCGACCCAGCAGGTTCTGTGCCCAGGTGCGCAGGGCGGGCCCGGACAGCAGGTCGGAGAGCCGGAGCGCGGAGTCCTCGGCGTCGTCGGTGAACGGGGCGTCGGGCAGCCCGATCCGGGTGTTGAGAGCCAGGTGGACGACGGCCCGGACGGTGAGGTCGGCGAAGTCGGTGCCGAGCAGGGCTTCCACGCGTTCCATCCGGGCGCGGACGGTGTTGCGGCTGACGCCGAGGACCTTGGCGGTGTTGACGGCGGTGAACTCCAGGCCGAGGCGCGTGGTGGCGAGGAGTTCGGCGCGGGTGTGGTGCGGGAGGGTGTCGAGCGGGCGCAGTACGCGGGCGGTCCAGCCGCGCAGCGCCTCCGGGTCCATGAGGCGTTCGGGGTGGGTGCGCTCGGCGTAGACCGCGGTCTTGTCGGGCCGGAAGTGGGCGACGGCCAGGGCGCTGACGGCCTGTCCGTAGGCGGTGGCGGTGCGGGCGAGGCTCTGCCGGACGCTGCCGCCGAGGAAGATGTCCGGGTACCGGCCGACCAGTGACCGCAGCGCCTCGCCGGTGGTGTCGCGGGGGCAGACGACGATCACATGGCCGTCCATGGCCGGGCAGCGCACGACCAGGGCCTCCTCCCCGGTGTTGTCCAGGCACTCCTCGGCGACCCGGTCGCGCAGGGCGGGGTCGGACTCGACGACGTACACGCACGCCGTGTCGGCGTCGAGCAGCCCGGGCCAGAGGCCGGCGGCGACGCGGCGGGCGGCGATGGTGTCCTCGACCATCAGCAGTTGCAGGATCGCCAGGCGCAGGTCGGAGGTGGCCCGCCGGAGCCGGTGCCCGGCCGCGGTCGACTCGCGCGCGCTCAGCAGGAGTTCGATCACCTGGGCGGTGTGCATGACGATGTCGGCGGCCCGGCGGTCGAAGGGGATCTCGCGGGAGACGGCCAGGACGCAGGTGTGGGACGGGTGTTCCACCCTGACCAGGCGCAGGTGGCGCTCCCGGCTCTCCCAGGCGGCGGAGGCGATCCGGCCGGCGGTGATGTCCGTGACGAGGTCCTCGTCGAGCGGGAGGCGGGTTCCGGCGATGAGGTTCCCGGCGGCGTCCTGAAGGGCCACGGACCCGCGCAGGGCACCGGAGAGCCAGCCCACGAGCCTGCGCACGTCGCGACCCGCCGGGCGCAGGTGTTCGAGCAGTTCCTCCGCCCATCCCGGGCCCGGCCCGGCCGGTGTCTCGCGCTGCCGGTTCCCGTCCTCTCGGCCAGCCACCTCGGCCTTCCCCCTCGCTCCTCGCACCGCCTCCGGCGCACCGGTCGGGGACGTTACCTCACACGTCCCCGCTCTCTTCCCGGGCGGACCACGCCGGGCGCCCGCCCACGGGCCGACACCCGCCCTGCGCCGCCGCACCGCGCGGGCGGCATAAGCTCGGCGGATGGCGAAGTACTACGACGTGCACCCCGACAACCCCCAGCCCCGCACCATCGGCCAGATCGCCGACAGCATCCGTGCGGACGCTCTTGTCGCCTACCCCACGGACTCCTGTTACGCACTGGGCTGCCGCCTGGGCAGCCGTGACGGGATCGAGCGGATCCGGGCGATCCGCAAGCTGGACGACCGGCACCACTTCACCCTCGTGTGCCAGGACTTCGCGCAGCTCGGCCAGTTCGTGCGGATCGACAACGACGTGTTCCGCGCGATCAAGGCGTCGACGCCCGGCAGCTACACGTTCATCCTGCCCGCGACGAAGGAGGTGCCACGCATGCTCCAGCATCCCAAGAAGAAGACGGTCGGCGTGCGGATCCCCGCCCACGTCGTCACCCAGGCCCTGCTCGCCGAGCTCGGTGAGCCGCTGCTGTCCAGCACCCTGCTGCTGCCCGGCGAGGAGGAGCCGATGACGCAGGGCTGGGAGATCAAGGACCTGCTCGACCACGTGCTGGACGGGGTGGTCGACTCCGGTGACTGCGGCACCGAGCCGACGACGGTGATCGACTTCTCCGGCGGTGAGGCCGAGATCGTGCGGCACGGCGCGGGCGACACGTCACGCTTCCAGTAAAGGGCGCGCCAAGGGGCGTTCACGGTTGCGCCGGGTGCCGGGGGTGGGCGAAATGCCCCGGGAAACGGCGTGTCACGATGACCATGATCCGCCCGGTCACGCGGACGGGTCCCTGGCCGACACCCGTAGAGAGGCAGCCCAGCCATGACCGCCGTACAGGGAACCGCTGTCGACATTCCCACCGAGGACGGCACCGCCGACGCGTATCTGACCCGTCCCGCGGACGGGGCCGCCCACCCGGCGGTCCTGCTCTACATGGACGCCTTCGGACTGCGTCCGCGGCTGCGGTCCATGGCCGACCGGCTGGCCGGTGAGGGCTACACGGTGCTGGTGCCCAATGTGTTCTACCGGCATGGCCGCGCCCCGCTGTTCGAGCTGCCCGAGTTCATCGACCCGGGGGCGCGGCCGGAGATATTCGAGCGCATCATGCCGGTCATGCGGGCGCTGACGCCCGAACGGGCGATGCGGGACGCCGGTGCCTATCTGCGCCGGCTGGCCGAGTCGCCCGCGGTGGCCGACGGCCCGGTCGCGCTGACCGGCTACTGCATGGGGGCGCGCCTGTCGCTGCTCACGGCCGGGACCTACCCGGAGCGGGTCGCGGCCGCGGCCGGCTTCCACGGCGGGCGCCTGGCGACGGACACGCCGGACAGCCCGCACCTGGTGGCCGGCAAGGTCACCGCCGAGCTGTACTTCGGCCACGCCGACCAGGACCCCTCGCTGCCCCAGGAGCAGATCGAGCGCCTGGAGGGGGCCCTGAACGCGGCGGGCGTCCGCCACCGGTGCGAGGTGTACCCGGGCGCGCCCCACGGTTTCACGCAGGCCGACACCGCGGCGTACCACAAGGAGGCCGACGAGCGGCACTGGTCGGCCCTGCTCGACCTGCTGAAGCGCACATTCTGACCTCAATCGACTCCAGGTGAACAGAAGGTGGCGTCCTACCGACGGTAAGGGCTTGCCTTCCCGCGATCCCTGCGCGTAGACCTTGCTGAAACCAGCCATGACTCGGGGGGAGTTGGCTTATGGACGGCACGGTCGACGGGTTCCGCTACGGTGCGGTGACTCCGGTGGCGGCCTATGTGATGGCCTGTCTGGGAGGGGCGCTGGGGCTGCGGTGCATCGTGCGCTCGCTGCTCGACACGCGGTCGTGGAAGCCCGGCTGGCTGGCGTTAGGCGCCGCCTCCATCGGGTGCGGCATCTGGACGATGCACTTCATCGCCATGATCGGCTTCCACGTGGAGGAGACCCGGGTCCGTTATGACGCGGCCACGACGGTGCTCAGTCTCGTCGTGGCCGTCGCCGTTGTGGGCATCGGCGTGTTCATCGTCGGCTGTCGCGGCACGGGCCGTGACACCCTGGCGGTCGCGGGGGTCGTCACGGGACTGGGGGTGGCGGCCATGCACTACCTGGGCATGGCGGCGATGCGGCTGCACGGCGACATCGGCTACGACCCGGTCGCTGTCGTCCTGTCCGTGCTGATCGCCATCGCCGCCGCGACCGCCGCGCTGTGGGCGGCCGTCACGATCCGCGGCTTCCTGGCGAGCGTCGGGGCGAGCCTGGTGATGGGCGTGGCGGTGTCCGGGATGCACTACACGGGCATGGCCGCCGTCAGCGTCCATGTCCACGACACGACCGGCGGGACGTGGGAGGGCGACTCGCCCCTGTCCTTGCTGCTGCCGATGCTGCTCGGGCCGGTCGTCTTCCTGCTGCTGGCCGGGGTCGTGGTCATGTTCGACCCGCTGCTGGTACACGGCGAGCGGGCCGGGAACCGGAGCCCCGCCCCGTCCCCGGACGCCTCCGCCGGTGTCCGGGCCGCCAACTCCGTTCCCGCACCGCGCACTTCGTGGCACGACACGGACTCGCACACCCGCGGCCGCTGAACGACCCGACTGCGGACGGCTCGTGGATCGTTGTTACGGTGCAGCGGTGTCTGACTCCTCACGCGATACCGCCGAAGGCGCCGGCTGGGGTACCGGCGAGCACGGCGCCTACCGGCAGTTGATGCCGCAGAAGGTCGAGAAGATCTCCTGGCTGGACCCGAGGATGCTGTGGGCCGCCCGCAACGGCGTGCTGGCCTCCTGGTTCGGGGACCCCACCGGGCGCACCCGCGGCCGGTGGGTGGCACAGCGCGCGGCCGCCGGCGCACCGGCCGACAAGGTGATCCGGCGGGACGACCCGGACCGGTTCTCCTTCCTGGTCATCGGCGACACGGGCGAGGGCGACGACCCCCAGTACGCCGTCGTGCCGGGCTTTCTGAAGACCGGTCAGGACACCCGTTTCGCCGTACTGGCCAGTGACGTGATCTACCCGGTGGGCAGCGCGGACGACTACGGCACCAAGTTCTTCCGCCCTTACCGGGACTACCGGGCGCCGATCTACGCGATACCCGGCAACCACGACTGGTACGAGGATCTCGGCGGCTTCATGCGCGTCTTCTGCGACGACGCCCGGCCGCTGCCGCCCGAGCCCCGGCCGCGTCCGCTGACCCGGGCCTGGCTGCGGTCGCTGCTGTGGCACCGCCCGCGTCCGGACGACGGCCGGCATCTCGCCGAGGCACGCTCGTTGCGCTCGGCACCCGCCCAACAGGCCGTCCAGCCGGGCCCGTACTGGGCGATCGACGCGGGGCCGGTGCGGATCATAGGCATCGACACGGGCCTGCTGGGCACCCTCGACGCCGAGCAGGGAGCCTGGCTGCGCGGGGTCTCCCAGGGGTCGCGCCCGAAGATCCTGGTCACCGGCTCGCCCTTGTACGTGGACGGCAGGCGCGAGCCGTGCGCCATCGAAGGGGGCGGCACGGTCGACGACATCGTCCGCGACCCGGCCCACCACTACGTGGCGGCGATAGGCGGCGACATCCACAACTACCAGCGCTATCCGGTCCGTCTGGCCGACGGACGCACCATTCAGTACGTGGTCGCGGGCGGCGGCGGGGCATTCATGCACGCCACCCACACCATCCCCCGCGTCAACGTCGCGAACGTGACCGAAGGGGACTTCCGCTGCTATCCACTGCGCGGCGACTCCCTCGCCTTCTACAGCCGGCTCTACGGCCGTCGGCTGCGCATGCCCCGCTTCTTCACCCTCACCGAGGCGGAGGCGACGGCCGTGATCGCCGAGCGCCTGGGCATCCCCCCGACCCGTGTCCCGGACGCGGCCACCCGCGTCACCCGGCGCGTCCGGCTGGTCGCCGGGCTGCTCGGCACCGGCCGCCGGCCCGACCGGGCCAAGCGGTTCCGGCTGCCCGTGCGCAAGATCTACACGTCGCTGTTCTCGCCGAGCTCGGCGACGTACAGCCCGCCGTTCTTCAAGTGCTTCCTGCGCCTGGACGTCTCCCCGGAAGCGGTCCGGCTGCGCTGCTACGCGGCCACCGGCAACCGCGCGCAGGAACTCGCCCCGCCGGTCGAGGACGAGGTGACGATCCCGCTGCGCTGACCCGGTACGGCGGAAACCGGCGAGCGGGAACAGCACGGGCCGCTGCCGGGTTGGCCCAGCCGTACCCTATTGAACCTTCAATGACGGAGGGCCCGTGCCACCGACCTCACGACCGCTGCGCAAGCTGGGCTTCCTGACCATCGGGCTGTTCGACGAGGCGGATCCGCGGCGCGGCCACGAGTCGACGCTGGAGATCATCGAGCTGGGCGAGCGGCTCGGCTTCGACAGCGCGTGGGTGCGCCACCGCCATCTCCAGTACGGCATCTCCTCCCCCGTCGCCGTCCTGTCCGCGGCCTCGCAGCGCACCCGCCGCATCGAGCTCGGCACGGCCGTCATCCCGCTCGGCTGGGAGAACCCGCTGCGCCTCGCCGAGGACCTGGCCACCGTCGACCTGCTGTCCGGCGGCCGGCTCAACCCGGGCGTCAGCGTGGGCCCGCCGATGCACTTCGACCAGGTCAAGGGCGCGCTCTACCCGGACACGGCGGACGCCGAGGACTTCGGCTACGGGCGGGCGGAGCGGCTGCTGGACTTCGTACGGGGCAAACCGGCGACGGACTTCAGCGGGACGGAAGGCTTCGAGACCTTCTCCAACCGGATACAGCCCCACTCCCCCGGCCTGGGCCGACGCATGTGGTACGGCGGCGGCAGCCTGCGGTCGGTCCGGTGGGCCGGCGAGCACGGCATGAACCTCCTCACCAGCAGCGTCGTGAAGGCCGAAGACCCCGGCGGGCCTTACGACTTCGCGCGGATCCAGCTCTCCCACATCCGCGCCTTCCGCGCCGCCCACCCCGACGGCGAGGCCGCCCGCGTCTCGCAGGGCCTCGTCGTCATCCCCACGGACTCCGCATCGCCCGAGCAGCGCGCCCGCTACGAGAAGTACGCCGCCGAGCGCACTCCCCGTACGGCCGCACCACAGGGACCGGCGCGGCTGCTGTTCGCGCCGGACCTGGTGGGGACCTCGGAGGAGATCGCCGAACTGCTGCACGCGCACGCCGCGTTCCGGGAGGTGGACGAGGTCGCGTTCGCACTGCCGTTCACCTTCGAGCACGAGGACTACGTACAGATCCTCACCGACACGGCGACAAAGCTCGGCCCGGCGCTGGGGTGGCGACCGGGCGCGTAGGCCTCCGGTGGACCAGGTCGGCCGGGAGACGGGGCGCCTTTGGCGGACCGGGTTGCCCGGAAGGCGGCACATCCCGGCGCACCGGGTCACCCTGGGTGCGGCGCGCCGCGGCCGGACCGGGTCACCCCAGAAGCGACGCACCCAGGGTGACCCGGTGCGCCGGAGGCGGCGCGCTGGAGGCCGTCGACGCCGACGCCGCCGGGGGCACCCGGCAGCCGCCGATGCTCGGAAGGGGACGTGTCGGGGGGTGCCCGCCCCCAGCGGTTGGTGCGTCACGGAGTCAGTCGGTGTCCGACCCCATCGCGCCTTCCGAGGACGGACACCCCGGGCACGGCCCCGCCCCACAACCACCGCGAAGACGCCGAGCGCACCCCCGGCGCCCCGGGTCGCCCCAGGTCGCCTGGAGGCGCCGCCCGCCTCCCCGGCCCAGGAGCAGACCGCCACGGAGTCGCAGGCGGCTTTCCGGGAGAAGGCCGTGGCGTCCGACTCGCCCCGTGCGGCGTACCCCGGCCGGACCAGGTCGTCGCGGAGACGGCGCATCCCCGGCCGGCCCGTCGGGCCCCGCACAGGTCACCAGCGGCCGGGGGCGCTCCCGGTGATCGGCTCCGACGCCTTGCCGTCCACCCCGACAGGCACGTCCCCGGCGAGCATCACCCGGTGCATGATCCGCGGGTGGTCGAGGTGTGCGGTGTCGCCGGGAGCCAGATGCATCGTGGCGCGGTTGTCCCAGAACGCCACGCTGCCCGGCTCCCAGCGGAACCGGACCGTGTACTCGGGCCGGACCGCCTGCTCCAGCAGCATCTGAAGGATCGCGCCGCTCTCGGGCCGGGAGAGGCCGGCGATCTGCTCGACGTAGTAGCCGTTGACGTAGAGGATCCGCTCGCCCGTCTCCGGGTGGACGCGCACCAGGGGGTGCAGCGTGGCGACCTGACGGTCCAGCAGGTGGCGGACGTACGCGTCGTCGCCGGGCCGGGGCTGGTAGCCGACGCCGAGCCGGTGCTCGGCCCGCAGGCCGTCGACGAACTCCCGCAGCGGCGCGGAGAGTCCGGCGTACGCCGCCGCGAGGTTCGACCAGGTGGTGTCGCCGCCGTAGGGCGGCACGGTCTCGGCGCGCAGGATCGTCGCGGCGGGCGGGTCGACGCGGGCGCCGTGGTCGCAGTGCCAGCCGCGCAGCAGGGTGTGGCGGCGGCGCCGTAGCCACTCGTCGTGCTCCATGCCGAACCGCCCGCCCAACTCCAGCCGGTCGGCGGTCGTCTCGATCTCGGGGAAGTCCGGCGGCGAGGCCTTGCCGCGCCGCGGCAGCACCACCGTCTCACCGAACCGGCGCGCGAACGCCACATGCCCGGCGTGGTCCAGCCGCTGTCCCCGGAAGAACACCACCTTCCACCGCAGCACAGCCGCCCTGATCGCGGCGACCACGGCGTCGTCGAGGTCCGCGGCCAGGTCGACCCCCCTGATCTCGGCGCCGATGTGCCCGGCGACCGGCTCCACCCCCACCCCGGCGTCCCGCACCGCCTCGTCCGTCATCGCGCTGTCCGTCGTCATGAGCACTCCGCTGGTCGTGGGCGTGGTCGTGCCTTCCGGAAGATCGTGACAGCGATCCCCGCCCGGGGCGACACCGCACCGGCGGGCTGTCCACCTGACTCGTTGCAGGCCACCGTGTCGCGCGTCTTGACATGCCCGGGTCGCGCTCACATCATCTGGGCATTGGCCCTGAACTAACACGAGTTAGGCCTCACAATGACCGACTCGCACCTCACCCGCCGCACGCTGTTGCGGTACGGCGCCTACGGCACGGGGGCCGCCGCCCTGGCCGGCACCGCCGCGAGCTGGGACCGGCTCACCGGAGCCGACATCCCCGGCCGTGACGACGGCTCCCTCGTCGTCGCCACCCTGGGCCCCGCCTACGGGCCGGAGGCCATCCGCACGCTGCGCGAGGGCTTCCGCGAGCTGCACCCCGACATCAAGCTCCAGATCAACGCCGTGCAGGCCGTGGACTGGTCGGACTTCTTCGCGAAGATCCTCACGCAGGTGGCCGCGGGCACCGCCCCCGATCTGGTGTACGTCGCCACCGAGGGCGTGCAGCTCTTCGCGCAGCGGCTCGGCGTGGCCCTGGACAAGTGGGTGAAGCGGGACGCGGCCGAGCTGAGGGAGTACTTCGCCGACGTCCACCCGTCGCTGGTGGAGTCGATGATGTACGAGGGCAGCCTCTTCCAGCTGCCGGTGGAGTTCAACGCGGCCGACATGTACCTCAACCGCCAGGTGCTGCGCCGGGCCGGCGCGGAGTACCCGCCGGCCGACTGGACCCGCGACGGCTTCACGACGCTGCTGCGGGACATGAAGCGGGCGAGCGGCTCCCGCTTCACGCCCTACTTCTGGACCAACCGGCTGTGGGGCGGCGTGGTGCCCTGGCTGTTCGCGAACGGCACCAATCTGCTCGCGGAGTCCAAGGCGCCCGGCGGCGAGTGGCTGTGGGACTCCTTCTACCCGGCCGACCAGCGCAGGGGCCGCGGGGGCGGCTTCCGGTGGACGACCCCGCAGGCCACGCACGACCGGGTGGAGGAGGTCTACGACTATCTCGCCTCCCTCGTCCAAGACGGCCTGTGCACCCGTCCCGAGGGCGGCAACGGCCAGAACCTCATCGGCGTGTTCTCCACCGGCCGGGTCGGTGTCACCCCGGCAGGCGGCTTCTGGGCGGGCGGCCTGCACCTGGCGGGGATGCGGCGGGACGGGTTCGACGTGCAGTACTTCCCGCGCTGGCGCACCCAGCGCATGCAGTACGGCGCGGCGGGCTACGCGCTGCTGCGCACCTCCAAGAGGCAGGAGGAGGCCTGGGAGTTCATCAAGTACGCGGCCCGCAAGGACACCCTGACACGGCTGTTCACGACGAACCAGACCACCCCGGCCCGCCGCTCGATGCTGACCGCGGACCGCTACGCGCAGACCGGCCCGGCGCACTGGCCGGTGTTCTACGACACCCTCGACCGGTTCCCCGACACGGGACCGATCCCGGCGCCGCCGCAGGTCGCCGAGGTCGAGCAGCTGCTGCTCAAGCACACCGGCACGGCCCTGGCCTCCCCGCGCTCGGTGCGTCCCGCGCTGCGCCGGTTGCAGGGCGACCTGGAGAAGGCCATGGAGCGTGACGTATGACGAACACTCAGGTACCGCCCGCGCGAGCCGAACGGCCGAAGGCCCCGCCCGTCAAGGACACACCGCGTCCCTCGGCCCGCGACCGCGGCACCCGGCTGCTGGCCACGCTGTTCCTGGCCCCGACGATCGTCGGCATCGTCGTGTTCACGGTCGTCCCCATCGTCGGCTCGGTGGTGCTGAGCCTGTTCCACTGGAACGTGATCGACTCGCCGCGCTTCGCCGGCGGCTCCAACTACGGCGCGGTGTTCGGCGACGAGACCGTGCTGGTCTCCTTCCGCAACACCCTCGTCTTCATGGTGTTCGCGGTGGCGCTGCAACTGCTCGTCGCGCTGGTGCTCGCGCTGACACTGAACGGGCGGATGCCCGTGTGGCTGCGCTCGGTGTTCCGCTCGGCGTTCTTCTTTCCGCTGGTGCTGTCCGCCGCGTCGATCTCGGTGGTGATGAAGTACCTGTTCAACCAGGACTTCGGGGTGGTCAACTGGCTGCTCGGCTTCGTCGGGATCGCGCCGGTGCCGTGGCTGACGTCGGAGACCGCGGCGATGGCGACCGTGGTCCTGGTCTACGTCTGGCAGCAGTTCGGCTTCTCGTTCCTGCTGTTCGTGGGCGGTCTGAACAACATCCCGAAGGAGATCCACGAGGCCGCCGCCCTGGACGGCGCGACCGGCCTGCGCAAGCACCTCACCGTCACGCTGCCGCTGCTGTCGCCGACGCTGCTGGTCGCCTCGGTGGTCGGCATCATCAACGCGCTCCAGGTCTTCGAGCAGCCGTACGTCCTGACCGACGGCGGTCCCGGCGACTCGACCCGCACGGTCGTGATGGTGATCTACGAGACCGCGTTCGAGCAGCTCCGCTTCGGTGAGGCGTCCGCGGTCGGTGTGCTGCTGTTCGTGCTGATCACGGCGGTCACAGCCCTCCAGTTCCGGCTCAGCCGGCGTTTCGTCCACTACCAGTGAGCCGGGTGAGCCCCTTGAGCCAAGCAACCCTGTCCTTCAGCCGTGCGCGCCACGGGCTGGCGCCGTGGGCGCGGATCGCCGGGCTGACGGTGTGCGCCCTGCTCACGCTCGGCCCGGTGGTGTGGACGGTGTCCACCTCGCTGCGCACGCCCGCCGAGGCGTTCGACCTGCCGCCGCAGCTCATCCCGTCCGACCCGTCGACCGAGGCGTACCGGGGGGTGTTCGACCAGATCGACGTATGGCTGCTCGCCCTCAACTCGACGCTGGTCACGGGCCTGATCGCGGTCGGCCAGATGATCACGGCGGGGCTGGCCGGATACGCCTTCGCCCGCCTGGAGTTCCGCTTCAAGAAGCCGCTGTTCGCCCTGGTCCTGGCGACGATGATGGTGCCCTTGCAGGTCACGATCGTTCCGGTGTTCCTGGTCCTGAAGTCGATGAGTTTGACCGACACCCTGCTCGGGCTGATCATCCCGGCCTTCCCGACGGCGTTCGGCACGTTCCTGATGCGGCAGTACTTCCTGGGCATGCCCAAGGATCTGGGCGAGGCCGCGATGCTGGACGGTGCCGGGCCCTGGCGGACGTTCCGGTCGGTGTACGCCCCGCTGGCCGCGCCGGGCCTCGCGATCGTCGGCGTCCTGGCCTTCAACTACCACTGGAACGAGTTCTTCCGGCCGCTGATCCTCGAAACGTCGGGCCAGAACTACACGTTGCCGCTGGGCCTGGTCTCCCTCCAGGGCAACCTCGGCACCGGCTCCATCTCCGTGGTGCTCGCCGGTGTCGTCCTCTCCATGATCCCCGCCGTCGCGGTGTTCGTCGTCGGCCAACGCCCTCTGCGTGAGGGCATCACGTCCGCAGGAGTCAACCGTTGAGCCTCGCCGCTCCCCCGCAGGGCCCGCACGCCCCGCGCTTCAGGGTCCGCCCGCCCGCCAACTGGATGAACGACCCCAACGGCCCCTTCCGCCGGGGCGGCCGCTACCACCTCTTCTACCAGCACAACCCCGACGCCCCGGTGCACGCGAACGTCCACTGGGGCCACGCCTCCAGCGCCGACCTCGCCCGCTGGGAGCACCACCCGATCGCCCTCACCCCGACCCCGGGCGGCCCGGACGAGGCGGGCTGCTGGTCCGGGTGCGTGGTCGACGACGGGGGCGTGCCGACGGCCGTCTACACCGGGGTCGACCGTGACCACAGCGGGCTCGGCATGATCTGCCTGGCCCGGGCGGCGGATCCGGACGACCCCGCGCTGACCGACTGGACTGCCCTGCCGACGCCGGTGGTGACGGGTCCGCCCGCGGGCCTGGACGTGGTGATGTTCCGCGACCCGTTCGTCTTCCGGCACGACGGACGGCGGTGGGCGCTGGTCGGCGCGGGCCACGCCGACGGTACGCCGTCCGTCCTGCTGTACGACTGCGACGACCTGAGCGACTGGCGCTTCGCGGGTGTGCTCCTGGACGGCCGGGACCCGGCCGCCGCGGCGGCGTTCGGCGACCGGGCGACCGGCTGGGAGTGCCCGCAGCTGTACGCGACGCGGGGCGGCGAGTGGGTGCTGGTCGTGTCCCTGTGGGACGGCGACCCGTGGACCACCGGCTATCTGACGGGATGTCTGGACACGGACCTGCGCTTCTGCGCCCGGGCGGGCGGCCTGCTCGACCACGGCCGCGACTTCTACGCGCCCGCCGTGCTCCAGGAACCGGACCGGGCCCTGATGTGGGGCTGGTCGTGGGAGGCCCGCGAGCAGGGCGAGGCCGACTGGGCCGGCGTCCTGACCGCACCCCGGGTCGTCGACGTCCATCCGGACGGGGCGCTTCGGGTGACCCCGGCCCCGGAGCTGCACCGACTGCGCGCCGCCGAGCCGTTCGTCGTCGCCCCGGGCCGGGCCGCGCTGCCGACGGCCTACGACCTGACGGTCGGCGCCCGTGGTCACTCCACGGTGAGTCTGCTGCGGTCGTCCTCGGGCGCCGAGCTGACGGTCCGGCTGGACCCGGACGGGGGCACCGTGACACTCGACCGGGCCGACTGGCCGCGCAAGGAGGCCGAGGCGGCGGCGCCGGTCGTGGTGCGGGTGCCGCCCGAGGAGGAGCTCACGGTGCGTGTCCTCGCCGACGGCTCGCTGTACGAGCTGTTCGTCGGCGACCGGGCCGTGGTCACCGAGCGCGTCTACCACCGGCCCGACGACGTACGGGCGTTGAGGGTGTCGTCCGGCGCGGCTGTCACCGGATGGGAGCTGGTCCCACCGACGCGCGGCTGATCACCGGGCAGGCCAGGCGCCGCACGGTGGCGGGCGGGGTCCGGCCGGTGGCGATGGAGTCCAGGAGGAGCCGGGTGGCGGCCTCCCCCATCTCCCGGTGGGGCAGTGCGACGGTGGTGAGGGGCGGCGCCAGGTGGGCGGCCATGTGCTCCTGGTCGTCGTAGCCCACCACCGACAGGTCGCCGGGTACGGCGATCGCGAGCCGGGTCGCGGCGTGCAGGACACCCGCCGCGACCCGGTCGTTGTAGGCGAAGATCCCGGTGGGGCGGCGGTCGGCCGGGGCACCGTCGAGGAGTCGGACGGCACCCTCGTAGCCGCCGGAGATCTCACCTCCGGTCCGTACGACCCAGTCCCGGGGCACGGTGATGCCCTCGGCGCGCAGCGCGTCGCGGAAACCGCGCAGCCGCTCCACGGAGGCGATGTCGTTCTGCCCGCCGACGAGCGCGACCCGCCGGTGCCCCTGCTCCAGCAGCAGCCGGGCCGCCGTACGGCCGCCGGCGCGCTCGGCGGGGATGACGGCGGGCAGCGAGTCGTCCTCGGGCAGGCAGTTGGCCAGCACGGAGTGGGTGCGGTGCAGTCCCTCGGGGACCCGGACGCGGCGCAGGGACATGGCCGCGTAGATGATGCCGTCGACGCGCCGGTCGAGGAGTTCGGCGACCGCCGCGTCCTCCTTGGCCGGGTCGCCGCCGGAGTCGACGGTGAGGACCAGGTGCTCGCCGGCCCAGGCGGTGTCCATGGCGCCGCGCAGCAGCCGTCCGGCGAACGGCGAGGAGGCGATCTCGTCGGTGACCAGCCCGATCACGGCCGTACGGCTGCGGCGCAGGCCGCGGGCGACGGGGTCGGGCCGGTAGCCGAGCTGGACCGCGGCCTGCCGGATGCGCTCCTGGGTGGCGGGCGAGAGGTTGCCCTCGGCGCGGCCGTTGAACACGAAGGACACCGCGGTGTGCGACACGCCGGCGAGCCGGGCGACGTCCCGCGAGGTGGGACGCCCCGGTCGTGTCGCCGGCTTCTCCTCGGCGCTGCCCATGCCGTCCGCCGTCCTCATCCCCCACCTGCCCGGTTGATCATTGCTCACCCTATCCGTGACGCTGGAGGGACGACACAGGCAGACGACACAGTCACCGGTAGGTCCGACGGTGATCAGCATCCCGACGCACGCGCTCGACGACGGTACGACGCTCCCCGCCCTGGGCCTGGGCACCTGGCCACTCGGCGACGACGAGGCGCAGCAGGCGGTGCTCTCGGCCCTGGAGGCGGGGTACCGCCTGAAGGAGACCGGGATGCTGCCCTCCGTCGACCAGATCGAGCTGCACCCCTTCCTGCCGCAGGACGACCTGCGCGCCTGCCACGCGGGCAAGAGCGTTCTGACCGAGCGCTGGAGTCCGCTGGGCCGGGGCACGACCCTGCTTCAGGATCCCGCCGTGGCGCGGATCGCCTAGGCGCACGGCGTGACGCCCGGGCAGGTCGTGCTGCGCTGGCACACGCAGCTGGGCGCGGTGCCCATCCCGAAGTCGGCGAACCCCGAGCGGCAGCGCGAGAACCTCGACGTCTTCGGCTCCGAGTGGAGCGAGGACGAGATGGCCGCCGTCGGACCGGGCGCACCGGCGGGTCGGCGCGGACCTCGAGGTGCACGAGGAGTTCTGACGGGTACCCGGGGCCCGGCGAGGCAGGAAGGAGCCGCAGGTGGCCGAGCGGGACCGGCTGCGGGACTACCGCGGCAAGCGCGACTTCGGCCGGACCGGCGAGCCCCGTGGCAGCGGGGAGCCCGCCGGGGACCGGCCCCGGTTCGTGGTGCAGATCCATGACGCGAGCACGATGCACTTCGACTTCCGGTTGCAGGTGGACGACGTCCTGAAGTCCTGGTCGATCCCCAAGGGCCCCTCGGCTGATCCGAAGGACAAGCGGCTGGCCGTGCCCACGGAGGACCATCCGCTGGAGTACGAGGAGTTCGAGGGAGTGATCCCCCGCGGCGAGTACGGCGGCGGCACGGTGATCGTCTGGGACCACGGCACGTACGAGCCGCTGAGCCACGACCGCAGGGGACGGCCGGTGGACTTCGCCGAGTCGCTGGAGCGCGGGCACGCCACGTTCCGGCTGAACGGGGCGAAGCTGCGCGGCGAGTACGCCCTGACCCGGTTCCGCGGCGGTCAGGGCGGTGACGGCGAGGAGGCCTGGCTGCTGGTGAAACGGGCCGGGGGCGCCCGTACACACGGGGCTCCCGATCCGCGCCGCGCGCGTTCGGCCGTGTCCGGGCGCACCCTCGCCCAGGTCGTCTCGGACGCGGCCGGGGAGTGAACGGCGATGGCCGGTTGCCTTTAGACCCTGCCCGAGGGGCAGCGGCGGCTTCTCGGGGTGGCCCGTCCGGGGGCGGAACTGGCCGCGCGCCCGACGCTCGCCACGCTGAGCGACCGGCGGGACTTCTCGGACGCGGACGAGGAATGGGGTTCGAGCGGAAGTCATGGACAGGTTTCGGCGCCGTCCGTTGTCCATGTGGGCCAGGACCCGTCCGGTCAGCGGAGAGTTCCACCGGACAGGCCCTGGCGGATTGAGAGGGGGTGTTACCCCCATTACCTTCTTGATCGGCGCCGCAATCGGGGTCTCGGACTCCGGGCCCGGCATGACCGGTGCCGCGCGGCGTTGTTCGACGAGTGAGGGAAATGTGTCCGTGCACCACTTGGGAGACGGTTCCTTGACCGCGAGGGGGTTGAGTTCCCACGCGTCGACGGTGCAGCCGAGGCGGGCGCCGGGCGATGTGCGGACCTGTAGTCGCCAGGGGCCGGGGCCTGTGGGTAGCAGCGCAGGGTGAGGACCTGTCCGGTCGAGGTGAGGAAGATTTCGGCGATGGAGTGGTCGACTACCAGGCGCAGGTCGATCGGTTGGTCGGTGGGGCGGAGGGAGTGCGGAGGCGGTTCGCGCGTGGCGGTGTCCGGATGGAGGGCCCCGTCGCGGTGGGGTTATTCCTTGACGGCGCCCGCGTTGGCGCCCTGGACGAAGTACCGCTGGAAGCAGAAGAACAGCACGGCGACGGGATGGTGGCCATCAGGGCCGCTGCCAGTTTCAGGGGGCACTGGGCGCCTTGGCCCGGGCTGCCGGAGACGAAGCGGGCGAGGCCGGTGGTGAGGGTTTCGTACTGGCTGGACTGGGTGGCGACGAGGAGGTTGGTGAACTCGTTCCAGGAGCCCTGGAAGGACAGGATGGTCAGGGTGATCAGGGCGGGGCGGGCCCTGGGCAGGACGATCGACCAGAAGGTGCGGAAGACGCCGGCGCCGTCCATCTTCGCGGCCTCTTCGACCTCGCGGGGGATGGGCTCGAAGAACTGCTTCATGATGAAGATGCCCACGGCGTCCACCAGCAGCGGCAGGATCTTGGCGGCGTAGGTGTCGAACAGCCCGAAGGTGTTGAGCACCACGAACTTCGGGATCAGCAGGGTCGCGGGCGGCACCGCCAGGATGGTCATGACGAAGGCGAACAGCAGCCTGCGGCCGGGGAAGTTCAGGCGGGCGAGCGCGTAGCCGGCCATCGAGTCGAACAGCACGCGTCCGGCCGTGACGGTGACAGAGGTGGGTGCAACCGACCGGAGAGGGAAAGGCAGTCCGGTCGGCCAGGAGCTACGCCCGGTCGGACAGCGGCGCGTCGGCGCTGTCGCGCACGATCAGGGACGGCTTCAGCAGGAGCCGCTCGGGCGGGGAGTCAGGGGCCGCGATCCGGGCCAGCAGCAGTCGTACGCACTCCCGGCCGACCTCCTCCAGCGGCTGGGCGACGGAGGACAGGCCGGGCGAGAGCAGCTCGGCGGTCGGCGAGTCGTCGAAGCCGACCACGGCGACGTCACGGCCCGGGGCGAGGCCACGCTCGCGCAGTGTCTGGTAGCAGCCGAGGGCCAGCACGTCGCTCGCCGCGACGACCGCGGTCGCGCCGCCGTCCAGCAGCGGTTTGGCCGCGGTACGCGCAGCCTCGATGTCGTTCACGATGCTCTGCCCGCGCCGGCCGCGGGTCGGAAGTCCGTGCCGCCGCATGGCCCGCAGCCAGCCCTCGGCACGGTCGTCACCCGCACCGGAGGTGCCGCGCTCCCAGCCGAGGAAGGCGATCTTGCGATGCCCGAGGGCCACCAAGTGCTCGACGGCCGCATCGGTGCCGCAGGCGCCGTCGACGTCGACCCAGTCACCGAGGGGCCGTCCCGACCACATCCGGCCGAACCCGATGAACGGCACGCCCCGCTTGGTCAGCCACGACTGGCGTGGGTCACCGCGCTCGGTGCAGCTGAGCACAAAGCCGTCGACCTCGTGCTGAGCCAGCAGAGTCTCGTAGCCCTCCAGGCTCGGGCCGCCGGGCGGGGATGCGAACAGCAGGATCCGGTACCCCGCCTCGTCGGCGGCATCCGACAGGGCATGCAGGAAGCGGTCCATGACCGCGCCCGCGGTGCCGGGCGGAGTGGGCTGAATGCCGTAGCCGATGAGCTTGCTCGAACCGCTGCGCAGCGTCTGCGCCGCCCGGCTGGGCCGGTAGCCCATCTCGTCGATCGCGCGGCGGACCCGCTCCAGGGTCTCGGGCCGCAGCATGTCCGGCGAGTTGATCGCGTTGGACACGGTCTGCATCGACACCCCGGCCCGGGCGGCGACCATGGCGAGGGTCACCGGTCCCCCGTTGGGCGAGGAGTTCTTACTGGAGCGGGGCATGCGGCTCTCCGACGTGCAGAGGATCTTGTGTACTCGATTTTAGCGTTCCAAAGTCGTTGTCATCGCTCTGAAGAGTGCTTACTGTCTTTGGAACGTTCGAATGCTGAGAGGTTGTACTTCCTTGGACACCACTGTCAAGACCCAGGACACCAACGGTTCGGTCACCACAGACCCGTCCGCGAGCGCGGGCATGCAGCCGTTCCTGCATGACGCGGTCGTCACGCTGCACGCACCCAGCCTCGTCATCTCGCATGCGGACGGGCAGCTCAACGGTGGTGCGGACGGCTTTTACCACGGCGACCGCAGAGCACTGTCACACCTCACCGTCGCCGCCGAAGGCATCGCCCTGGTGCCGGTCGCCGGTGGCTTCCGAGGCGCGGACCGCGCGGAGTTCCGGGATGTTCTGCGCGGCCTCGGCGAGAGCACGCCCGACCCGGCCGTGGCCCTCCACCGCCGTCGTAGCACGGCGGCAGGCCGGTTCGAGGAGCGCTTGGAGGTCACCAACGCGGGCAGCCGGCAGGTCCACCTCCGTCTGACGGTGACCGCCGGGACGGACCTCGCCACCATGGACCAGGTCAAGTCGGGACGCGCTCCCGAGGAAGTGCCGCCCCAGGCTGCGGACAGCGGGGCCATCGGTCTGGCATGGGCGTGTGACGGCTTCACCGCCCGTCTGGTCAGCGAGCCGGCGCCGGACGTGCTGGAAGTGCCGGCGGGACGGCTGTCGTACGACGTCGAGCTGGCCCCCGGTGCCTCGTGGTCGGTGACGCTGTCCTCCACGGCCGCGTACGCGGACGGCGATCAGTTCCCGCCCCCGCCCGTGGACCAGGTGCCGTGGAACGTCCCCGTGCTGCGCAGCGCGGACCGCGGCCTGGACCGCTGGCTGGCGCAGTCCCTCGCCGACCTGGACCGCCTGCGCCTGACCGACCCGCAGTCGCAGAAGGTCCGGCCGGACCAGTTCCTCGCGGCGGGCGCCCCATGGTTCCTGACCCTCTTCGGGCGCGACGCCCTGTGGGCCGCCCGGATGCTGCTGCCCCTCGGCACGGACCTCGCGGCCGGTACGCTGCGCACCCTCGCCCGCCGACAGGGTGCCGTCACCGACCCGTCCACGGAGGAGCAGCCGGGCAAGATCCTGCACGAAGTCCGTCGCGGCAATTTCCTGCTCGGCGACCGGCTCTCGCTGCCCTCGGTGTACTACGGCACGGTCGACGCCACCCCCTTGTGGATCACCCTCCTCCACGATGCCTGGCGCTGGGGGCTCGATCCGTCCGAGGTCGAACCGCTCCTGCCGCACGCCGAGTCCGCGCTCGCCTGGATGCGCGACCAGGCAGACGCCGACGGCTTCCTCAAGTACATGGACCAGACCGGCCAGGGCCTGTCCAACCAGGGCTGGAAGGACTCCGACGACTCCATCCGCTACCGCGACGGCAGCCGCGCCCACGCACCCATCGCACTGTGTGAAGTGCAGGCGTACGCCTACGAGGCCGCGCGCTGCGGTGCCGCACTGCTGCGGGCGTTCGGCCGCCCGGGAGCCGATGAGTGGGAGGCATGGGCCGAGCGACTCGCCGCCCGCTTCCGCGACCGCTTCTGGGTGAGCGACGAACGTGGCCCCTACCCTGCCGTGGCCCTCGACGGCGACGGCAAGCCGGTCGACTCGGTCACCTCCGGCTTCGGCCACCTCCTCGGCACCGGGCTGCTCAACGCCGAGGAGAGCGCGCTGCTGGCGGCCCGGATCGCCGGACCGGACCTGGACGCGGGCCACGGCCTGCGCACGCTGAGCAGTGACGCGGTGGGCTACAACCCCTACGGCTACCACGTCGGCTCGATCTGGCCGCACGACACGGTCATCGCCGTACACGGCCTGGTCAAAGCCGGATTCCCGGACGTCGCCGCCTCACTGGCAGACGGCCTGCTGACCGCGTCGACGGCCTTCGACGCCCGCCTCCCCGAACTCTTCGCCGGCCACGGCAGCCGGCGGAGCCCGCATCCCGCCCCCTACCCGGCGTCCTGCCGACCGCAGGCATGGGCGGCCACCTCCGCGGTCCTCGTGCTCCAAGCGGCCCTCGGCCTGAGCGCGGACGTCCCGGGCGGTACGGTCACGGTGGCGCCGACCTTCGCCGCGACGTACGCACCGCTCAGGGTGACGGGGCTCCAAGTCGGCGGAGACCAGCTGGACGTCACGGTAACGGCTGTCGGAACGGTAAACATGACCGCTCCGGCAGGGCTGGCCGTGGTTGGTCCCTGATGCCGCGTCACCGAGCCGTCCCTCGGCGCCCAGACCACGCTGCGGGATGGCCACTGGCAGCTGGTAACCGTGGGCAGCGGGCAAGGGCGGATCCTGTCCTTGGGTTCCGTTCCGTGGACACCTTTACAGCGCACAGATGAAGCTGGACGGCATCCGCGTGCCGGCGGTCCCGGAGGGCGAGCGGGTGACGCTGCTGTCCCGGTCGGGCCGCCGGCTGAACGACACCTGTCCGGAGATCGTGGAGGCGCTCGCGGCCCAGTCGTGTGCCGACTTCGTGCTCGACGGGGAGATCGTCGCGTTCTCGGGCGGGCGTACGGACTTCGCGCGGCCCCAACGGCGCATGGGGCTGACCCCGCATCAGGACGTCGCGGCGAGCGGGGGCCGTGACGTACTACGTGTACGACCTGCTCCGGCTGGAGGGGCCCGACACCAGGGAACCGCCGCTGCGGGTCCGCAACTCACTGGTGCGCCGGGCGCTGGCGTACCGTTCCCCGCTCCGGCTGACCCCGCATCGCAACGCAGGGGGGGGCCGAGCTGCTGGCGGACGTCTGCGCCCGGGGCTGGGAGGCCTGATCGCCAAGCGCGCCGACGGGGTCTGCGAGCCGCGCCGGTCGGCGGACCGGCTGAAGCTGACGTGCTCCCTGGGGCAGGAGTTCGCCGTCGGCGGTTTCACCGAACCGGCCGGGAGCCGCGTGGGGCTCGGCGCGCCGCTCCTCGGCCACTACGAGGGCGGGCGGCTGCGGTACACGGTCAAGGTCGGCACCGGTTTCGGCCGGCGCACGCTGCTCGACCTGCGCGAGCGGCGCGGCGGGCCGCGGGAGTCCGGTCGGGCCGGTGCGGGAGGCGGGTGCGCGCTGGGTGCGGCGGAGCTGGTGGCCCGGATCGCGTTCACCGAGTGGACGCGTGACGGCATGCTGCGCCACCCGCGGTATCCCGGGCTGCGGGACGACAAGAAGCCCCGGAACGTGGTGCGGGAACGCCCGTCGGGGCGCACGGCCGCGTGAGCGGTCCGGTCAGAACAGCGGCGTGAGCGGCTGCTCGCACCAGATCGTCTTGCCCCGGGTGGTCTGCCGGCTGCCCCAGCGCTGGGTGAGCTGGGCGACCAGCAGCAGTCCGCGGCCGCCCTCGTCGTCCTGGTGGGCCCGCCGCAGGTGCGGTGAGGTCGAACTGCCGTCGGACACCTCGCAGATGAGGGTCTGGTCGCGGATCAGACGCAGCTGGATGGGCGCGGCGCCGTAGCGGATGGCGTTGGTGACCAGTTCGCTGACGACGAGTTCGGTGACGAAGGCCGTCTCGTCCAGCCCCCACTCGGAGAGCTGTTCGGTGGCGGCCTGGCGGGTGGCGGCCACCTGCGCGGGGTCCGGGGTGACGTCCCAGGTGGCGACCTGGTCGGCGCCCAGCGCCCGGGTACGGGCCAGCAGCAGGGCCACATCGTCGCTGGGCTCCTCCGGCAGTACGGCCTTCAGCACGATGTCGCACTGGGCGTCGAGCGATTCGGCGGGCACGGTCAGCGCGCGGCACAGCTCGTCGGTGGCGTGGTCGACGTCGTGGTCACGGTCCTCGACGAGTCCGTCGGTGTAGAGGGCGACGACGGAGCCCTCGGGCAGCTGGAGCTCCGTCGCCTCGAAGGGCAGCCCCCCGACGCCCAGCGGGGGCCCCGCGCTCATGGGGACGAGCCGCGCGGACCCGTCGGGCAGCACCAGGGCGGGGGCGGGGTGCCCGGCGGCGGCCAGGTTCAGCCGACGCGTGACGGGGTCGTAGACGGCGTACAGGCAGGTGGCGCCGAGTTCGGCGACCTCGTCGCCGTCGTCGTCCGACGCGAGATGGGTGACCAGATCGTCGAGGTGGGTGAGGAGTTCGTCCGGTGGCAGGTCCACGTCGGCGAGGGTGCGTACGGCCGTGACCAGCCGGCCCATGGTCGCCGTGGAGGGGATGCCGTGCCCCACGACGTCGCCGACGACGAGCGCGACCCGGCTGCCGGACAGCGGGATCACGTCGAACCAGTCGCCGCCGATGCCGGCCGCCGAGCCGGAGGGCAGATAGCGGTGGGCGACCTGGACGGCGGCCTGGCCGGGCAGTCCCCTCGGCAGCAGGCTGTGCTGGAGCGCCAGCGCGGTGGTGCGTTCGCGGGCGAAGCGGCGGGCGTTGTCGACGCAGACCGCGGCGCGGCTGGCGAGTTCCTCGGCGAACACGGCGTCGTCGGCGGCGTAGTCGTCCACCTGCCGGATGCGTACGGCCACGGCGACGCCGAGGGTGGTGCCGCGGGCCCGGAGCGGCACCGCCATCATCGAGTGGACGCCACTGCGGTAGGGGCGGCCCTGCGGGGCGCGGGTGTTGCGCTCGGCTACCCAGCGCATGAAGGACGGCTCCCCGGCCTGGCTGATGATCGCCCGGCCCTCCCGCATCGCCAGCGCGATGGGGGAGAACGCGGGGTAGACGTCCACTTCTCCCAGGTGGACAGCCGCTTCGGGAGTGCCCTCGGTGATGGAACCGTGGGCGACGCGTCGCAGCATGATGTCGTCGGTGGGCACGGCCGGCGCCTCCTCCGCGCCGAGGACCCAGTCGAACAGGTCCACGCTCGCGAAGTCGGCGAACCGGGGCACCACGACCTCCATCAGCTCCTCGGCCGTGCGCACCACGTCCAGGGTGGTGCCGATGGCCGCCGCTGCCTCGTTCAGCAGCGCAAGCCGCTGCCGCGCCCAGTACTGCTCGGTGCTGTCGAACGCGGCCAGGGCGGTGCCCAGGAGCTCTCCGGAGGGGGCGCGGAGCGGCCACATCTCGGTGACCCAGGCGTGCTCCCGGTTCAGGGCCGGGGCGCCCGTGTAGCTCTCGTAGCGGAGCGGGCGGCCGGTCTCGACGACGTGGCGCAGGTGCCAGTTGAAGCCGCGGCTGTGCTCGGCCTCCTCGACGGTCTCCGGGAAGTGCCGCCCCAGCAGGGTCTCCTCGGGCACGCCCATCACATGGCAGGCCGCGTCGTTGAGCCGCAGGTATCGCTGGTTGGTGTCGAACACGGACATCGACATGGAGGCCTGCTGGAAGGCCTGTCCGGCCAGGGACGTCTCGGCGCTGCCGGGCGACCCGGCCGTGATCACGTAGCCCTCCGGTGCCCCGTCCCGGCCGGTCACGACGCAGGCTCTGACGCGGAGCCCGACCAGATGGCCCTCGTGATGCCGCACCATGACCGTGCCCGACCGCGCGGCCACCGCCTCGGGCGGCACGTCCTCGGCGAGCAGTTCCCGGACGGACCGCCCCACGGCCTCCTCGGCCGGGTAGCCCGTCAGTCGCCGGGCACCCTCGCTCCACCCCGTCACGGTGCCGCGGGCGTCGATGATCGCAGCAGCGGAGGCGTCCTCCATATCGTCCAGGATTATCCCTTTACCGCCCCGTATCAACCGCGACGGAGCATTCGTGACGGTGTCAGCCGCGGTAAGCTCGCAGGGCGGCGAGCGCCCGGTCGGCGTGCGCGTTCATGCGCAGTTCGCTGCGTACGACGTCGAGGACGGTGTGGTCCCGCGCTATGACGAACGTGGTGCGCTTGGTCGGTGCCAGGGAGAAGCCGCGCTTCACGCCGAACCGCTCACGGACCGTGCCGTCGGCGTCGGACAGCAGGGGCATGCCGAGGGCGTGCTGTCCGGCGAATTCCCGCTGACGCTCGACGGTGTCCCCGCTGATGCCGACGGGGCGTGCGCCGACGGCGGCGAACTCGGCCGCGAGATCGCGGAAGTGGCAGGCCTGTGCGGTGCAGCCGGGGGTCAGGGCGGCCGGGTAGAAGAAGAGCACGACCGGCCCCTCGGCGAGCAGCCCGGACAGGCTGCGGGCGGTGCCGGTCTCGTCGGGCAGGGCGAAGTCCTCGACCTGGTCCCCCGCCTGAACGCGCGCGGTCACGACCGGCCCTCCGCGTTCCGTGCGACGCCACGGGCCCAGAGCACGAGGGGCAGCTGGATCGGCAGGCGTCCGAAGGCCGCGGCCTTCTGCGGCGCGGGACGGTGGCGCCAGTCGGCCGCCATCTTCACGTTGGCGGGGAACACCCCGACGAAGAAGGCCGCCGTGGCCAGCGCGGCCGCCCTTCGGGTACGCGGCAGCGCCACGCCCGCGGCCAGCGCGAGCTCGGCGGCTCCGCTGGCGTAGGTCCAGGTCCTGGGCGTGCCCGGCAGGCCGCTCGGGATGGTCGCGTCGAACGGGCGTGGGGCGGCGAAGTGGGCGACCCCCGCGGCGGCCAGCAGGCCGGCGAGCAGCAGGGGCGAGCGTTCAAACCGGGACACGGTTCCTCCTCGGATGGCCTGCCGCGCGATATTACTGGACGGTAAAAGGCTGGCTGCGGCGGGGGCTTCGACGGGTCAGCCGCGGCGGTTGCGCGTGCCCGGGGTGTAGCCGAACGAGCGGCGGAAGACGTCGATGAAGGCGCTGGCGGAGGACCAGCCGCAGCGGTGGGCGACGGTCGTGACGGGCAGGCCGTCGGCCAGCATCCGCAGGGCGTGGTAGAGCCGTGACTGGGTGCGCCACTGCGGGAACGTCATGCCGAACTCGCTGCGGAAGAGCCGGCTGAGGGTGCGCTCCCCCACCCCGGTCGCCGCGCCGAGGGCGGCGAGGGTGCCCGCGCCCGCCGGGTCGGCGTGCACGAGCGCGCAGACGGCGGCCAGGCGCGGGTCGGCGGGCGTGGGCAGGCGCAGCGGCTGCTGCGGCGAGAGGCGCAGCTGGTCGCGCAGGACGGCGCGCAGCCGGTGGCGCTCGGGGCCGTCGTCGCCGGGGTCGTGGGTGTAGGCGAGGATCAGCTCGCGCAGCAGCGGGCTGACGGCGAGGACGGCCGGGTGACGCAGGCCTAGGGGGTTGTCGTCGGGGGGCAGGCCGACCAGGTGCAGGTCGAGCCGGCCGTGGGCGCGGTGGGCGTGCACGGTGCCGGCGGGGACCCAGATGGCGCGGGTGCCGGGCGCGAACCAGGTGCCGGCGTCGGTGGTGACGGCGACGACGCCGGAGCCCGCGTAGACGATCTGGTGGTCGTCGTGCCGGTGCGCGTCGATGCGGTCGCCCGCGGTCAGCCGCTGGGCAAGGGTCGGCGCCGTCGGGGTGTGGCGGATGTTCGGCACAGTCAGGCAGATTATCGGAAGCGCCCCAGGCGCCCCGGCGGCGACGATCGGCGGGTGACCGCTTCCCGCCGCAGCCGGCCCGTCGCCCTGATGTCCCTGGGACACGCCTGCGTGGACGTGTACCAGGGCGCCGTGGCCGCTCTGGTGCCGTACTTCGTCGCCGAGCGCGCCTACTCCTACGCCGCCGCCTCCGGCGTTGTGCTGGCCGCCTCCCTGCTCTCGTCGCTGGTGCAGCCGCTGTTCGGGTGGCTCACCGACCGGTGGGCGATGCCGTGGCTGCTGCCGCTCAGCGCGCTGACGGCCGGGGCGGGCGTCGCCCTGAGCGGGGTGATGGGCTCCTACGCGGCGACGCTGGCGGTGGTCGCCGTGTCGGGGGCCGGGGTGGCCGCCTACCATCCGGAGGCCGCCCGGGTGGCGCGGGCCGTCGCGCACGGTCGGCACTCGGCGATGGGCTGGTTCTCCTTCGGCGGCAACGCCGGGTTCGCCCTGGCACCCCTGCTGGTCTTGGCCGTGGTGGCGACGGGCGGGCTCCGTGCCTCTCCCCTGCTGGCCGTCCCCGCGGTGGCGGGAGCGGCGCTGTGTGCAGCGGCGGTGCGCGCGGCCGCGTCCGGCGCGGCGGGGGCCGGTGCGTCCGTGACCGCGGTCCGGGACGACTGGCCGGCCTTTCTGCGGCTGTCCGGGGCCGTGGTCTGCCGCTCGGTCGTGTTCGTCGGTCTGAGCGCGTTCGTCTCGCTGTACGTGCGGGAGCGGACCGGCGGCGGGGAGGTGGCCGGTACGGCGGCGCTGTTCGTGCTCTACGCCGGTGGCGCGGTGGGCACGCTGGCCGGGGGGCGGCTGGCCGAGCGGTACGGGCGGCTGACGGTGGTGCGCCGGTCGTACGCCGTGACGGTACTCGCCGTGGCCGGTCTGGTCCTGGTGCCCGGGCCGCCGGTGCATCTGTTCGTCGCGTTGACGTCGGCGGGCCTGTATGTGCCGTTCTCGCTGCACATCACGCTGGGCCAGGACTGACTGCCCCGGCGGGTGGGCACCGCGAGCGGGGTCACGCTGGGGCTGACGGTGTCCGTCGGCGGCCTCGCCGCTCCCTTGCTCGGGGCGCTGGCCGACGCGACGTCCCTGCGGACGGCCCTGCTGCCGCTCATCGCCCTGCCCGCGGTGGGCCGGCTGCTGCTGTGCCGGCTGCGCGAGCCCGCACCGCCGGGCCCCGCGGTCGCCGAGCGGGCGGATCCGCGTGACCCGGCCGCACGGTGACCGGCGGATCAGGCCTGGCCCACCGGGGCGGGCCGGGGCTCGGGCTCCTCGTCGACGGCGTGGGCGAGGAAGTCGTCGACCATGCGGTGGAAGAGCGTGGCGAGCTGCCGCAGCTCCTCGGGGGACCAGTCGGACAGGGCCATCTGCATGCCGCGGACTCCGGCCTCGCGGATCCTGGTGATGGCCTGCCGGCCGGCGTCGGTGAGCTCGATGCGCTGGGCGCGCCGGTCGTCGGGGTCGGGGACGCGGGTGACGTAGCCCGACTTGTGCAACTGCTGCACCGTACGCGTCACGTGCGAGGCCTCCACTCCCAGCCGCGCGGCGATCTCCCCCGGTCGCAGCGGCTCGGAGTCGGCGACCTGCCGCAGCAGCGCGACGGCGGCACGGTCGAGCGGCACTCCCGCCAGGGCCATCAGCCGGTCGTGCCGACGGGCGCGTGTGCTCAGGTAGGTGATGCGGGTGAGCGCACGCTCGATCTCGATCACTTCCGGGGAGGAGGCGTCGGGGAGCGGTGATGTGGGCATGCGAGTCACTTTACCATCTCGTTGCCTAACTCAAGCAATTCACGAGGTGCGCGCGACAGGGTCGGGGGTCGGCGCCCGCATCGACGCCGTTCAGGGGAAAGTCCCGGAAAACGCGCGTGACCGGCCACGGAGACGTCCACACCTCACCCGTGGACCTGCCGCTGATCCCGCCCATGCTCGCCACGCCCGGCACCCTGCCGCCCGCGGCGCAGGACGCGCGCTGGGCCTATGAGACCAAGCAGGACGGCCAGCGCGTGGTGGTCTATCTCCCCGGGGACGGCAGCGTGCTGCTGCGCGCCCGGTCCGGGGAGGACATCACGGGCGCGTATCCCGAACTGGGGCCGCTGGGCGCCGCGTTCGGCCCCACGGCCGCCGTGCTGGACGGGGAGATCCTGGCCCTGGACGAACAGGGCCGGGCGAGCTTCCAGTTGCTCCAGTCCCGCATGGGCCTGGCGCACGCGCCCGCGAGGGCGGCGCGGCGGGCGGCGGAGGTGCCGGTCCATCTCGTGCTGTTCGACCTGATGCATCTCCAGGGGCACTCGCTGATCCGGCTCCCCTACGCACGACGCCGCGCGGCGCTGGAGGACCTCGGTTTCGCCGGGCCCTCCTGGTCGACCCCGGCCGCGATCGTCGGCCACGGCGCCGAGGCCCTGGCCGCCACGCGCGAGCACGGCATGGAGGGCCTGGTCTGCAAACGGCTGGACTCGGTGTACGAACCGGGAGTGCGCTCCCGGGCCTGGATCAAGATCCGCAACATGCGTACCGAGGACGTCCTGGTCGGCGGCTGGCAGCCCGGCAAAGGGAGGCTCACCGGCCTGCCCGGCGCGGTGCTGGTCGGGCAACGCGCCGCGGGGCGGCTGCGCTACGTCGGGAGTGTGGGCACCGGCTGGAGCGAGGCCGAACGGACGGAACTCGCCGGGCTGCTGAGGGCCGCCGCGACCGACGTCTGCCCCTTCGACCCCGCCCCGCGCGCTCGGGGCGCGCACTGGGTCGTCCCCCGGCTGGTCGGCGAGGTCCGCTACAGCGCCCGCACCCGGGAGGGCCTGCTGCGGCAGCCGTCCTGGCTGCGGCTCCGGCCGGATCTCGCGCCCGAGGAGGCGGCGGCGGACATCCCGGACGACATGGCGTGAAAGGGCGCCCGGGTTCCGGTTGTTGGGTTGCGATTCACTTCTGAGATCACATCTTCCTCTTGGCATGGACGCGTTCAGCCGGGAAGCTGAACCTCCCTTTCCCCCACAGCCGTTGGGCTGCGCCCAAGAGGAGGACGCAGTGTCGTCACGCCCGTTCGCACCCCGCAGGAGATGGCTCACCGGACTGGCCGGTGCCGCCGCCCTCGTCCTCGCCTTCCCTGCCACGGCGTTCGCCGCCCCGCCGCGTGCGCTGCCCGCCAACGCCGAGTCGCTTGAGCAGACGTTCCAGCCCGCCTACGACTACGACACCGACGGCTGTTACTCCACGCCCGCCATCGGCGCGGACGGCACCGTCAACGGCGGGCTCAACCCGACCGGCGCCCTCAACGGTGACTGCCGCGACGCCTCGGACCTGGACAACACCAACGGCTACGCGCGCTCCAAGTGCAACAACGGCTGGTGCGCCATCCTGTACGCCCTGTACTTCGAGAAGGACCAGGCGGTGGCCGGCAGCAGCATCGGCGGCCACCGGCACGACTTCGAGCACGTCGCGGTGTTCGTGCAGGACAACCAGGTCAAGTACGTCTCGACGTCCGCCCACGGCTCGTTCAGCGTGCACGCGGCGTCGCAGGTCCGCTTCGACGGCACGCACCCGAAGATCGTGTACCACAAGGACGGCGCCGGCACGCACTGCTTCCGCCTCGCGAACTCGAACGACGAGCCGCCGGAGAACCACAAGCGCACCTGGCAGTACCCGGCGCTGGTCGGCTGGAACGGCTATCCCGCCGGGGTGCGCGACAAGCTCACGTCCTACAACTTCGGCAGCGCCAACTTCGGGCTGAAGGACGCCAACTTCGCGGGCCACCTCGCGTCGGCCAAGCCCTCCGGCATCGCGTTCGACCCCTACGCCTGATCTCGCTCGGCTGGGCGGGCCTGGGCCGGGTCCGGCTTCCGCCCCGCGTCCGATCCGCCGGCGCGGGGCGGCCGGCTCACCCCCATGGTTGTGGAGGTGCTCGCCGCGCACGGCGGGCTGAGCGAGCCGCTCGTCCCGAACTGGCGCGCCGACGGGGGTTCAAAGGAGGTACGGCACTGATGTGCCCCTGGGAGGGGCTATCGTGTCCGCATGCCCGTCCCCGAACTGATCCGCATCGTCTCCCGCGATTCGCCCATGGCGCTCGCCCAAGTGGAGCGTGTCCGGGCCGAGTTGGCTGCCGCCCTCCCCGGAGTGCGCACCGAGGTCGTACCGGTGAAGACCACCGGCGACAAGTGGATGGGCGATCTGTCCAAGGTCGAGGGCAAGGGCGCGTTCACCAAGGAGGTCGACGCGGCGCTGCTGGCCGGGGAGGCCGACCTCGCCGTGCACTGCGTGAAGGACGTACCCGCCGACCGGCCGCTCCCGGCGGGCACGGTGTTCGCCGCGTTCCTCAAGCGGGACGACGTCCGGGACGCCCTGATCCACCCGGGCGGGCTCACCCTGGACGAGCTGCCGGCCGGGACGCGGATCGGCACCTCCTCGGTACGCCGGGTCGCCCAACTGGCCGCCACGCATCCGCATCTGGAGTGCGTGCCGTTCCGGGGCAACGCCAACCGGCGCCTGGCGAAGCTGGCCGCCGGCGAGGCCGACGCGCTGCTGCTCGCGGTCTCCGGCCTGGAGCGCATCGGCCGCGAGGACGTGATCAGCGAGATCCTCTCCACCGAGACGATGATGCCGCCCATCGGCGCCGGCGTGCTGGCGCTCCAGTGCCGGGAGGACGACGCCGACCTGATCGACGCGGTGAGCGGTCTCGGCGACCCGGACACCCACCGGGAGACCACCGCCGAGCGCATGTTCCTGCACGTGCTCCAGGGGCACTGCAACAGCCCCATCGCCGGGTTCGCGCGGGTGGACCGCAGCGGTGAACTGTCCCTGCGCGCCTGTGTGTTCACCCCGGACGGCAAGACCCGGCTGAACGCCCACGAGTGGGCGGGCCGGCTCGACCCGGCCACGCTCGGCACCTCGGTCGCCGTGGCGCTACTGCGCCAGGGCGCCCGCGAGATCATCGACGGCATCCCGCACTGACCGGCGGGACGCCCTGACGCCGGATCAGGCGGTGCCTTCCCCCGCCTGATCCTGGAGGAAGACGCTCACCTGCTGGGCCAGGCTGTCGCGCACCGCGCCCTGCTGGGCCCCAGCGGGTCCCTCGTGCGCGCCGATGCCGCCCGACCACAGCCGGCGGTCGGCCCACTCCTCCTCGACGCGCAGCTGGACCTGGACGTCCACGAGGCTCAGGGACGCCTCGGCGCCGGCCGCGTACAGCACGGCGGTGGCCCGGCGCAGCGGGTACACGTCGAAGCCCTCGATGAACTGCGAGTTGCGCCAGTCGAGGAAGGCGCTCTCCCCGTCCGGGCCGATCCGCACGTCGATCTGGCCGTCCTCGAGGTGGATGCCGAGGTGCCGGCCGCCGCGGTTCTCGACGGTCACGCGCAGGCTGAAGTACGTCAGCCCCTCGGCGGCGTCGTCACGGCCGCGGGGCGGCTCGGCCAGTTCCAGACGGTGGACGCGGACGCGCAGACCGGCATGCTCGTCGTACTCCTGCCAGTCCCCGACCACGTTCGGCTCGTACACGCTGCACCTCTCGACCTCTGGAAGCTGCTTCCTATCTGTGGTCTCAGCGCACTGTCAAATGAGCAGAATGCGCTGTGGCCAGGCAGTTCACCCCTTTTGGCCGGTGATCAAGCCGTGCCCAGCGGTTATCCGGAAACAGCCGGAGAAAGCGTTTGCCGCGGGGTGCCGCACATCACTTTCCAGAGTGAAGATCAACGGACCAGACGGCCCAGCAGGGCCGAGGCGGCGGTGACGCCGAGGGCGGCGGCCACGAACAGCACCGCGAAGTCGGAGGCCAGGTGGTGCGGTGTGCCGAGGAGGAGCCCGCGCAGGGCGTCCACCTCGTAGCTGAGCGGGTTGGCCTTGCTGACCGCCTGGAGCCAGCCCGGCATCACGGAGACCGGGTACAGGGCGTTGGAGCCGAAGAACAGCGGCATGGTGATCGCCTGCCCGAAGCCCATGAGGCGGTCGCGGCTGAGGACGATGCCGGCGATGGTCATCGACAGGCAGGAGAAGAAGGCCGAGCCGAGGACGACGATCGCGGCGACGGTGAGCAGCTTGAGCGGGTTCCAGCTCAGCGCCACGCCGAGCAGGGCGGCGATGAGGAGGACCACGACCGCCTGGACGAGCGACTTGACGCCCGCCGCGAACGCCTTGCCGGTGATCAGCGCGGAGCGCGGGGTCGGCGTGACGAGGAGCTTGTCGAGGATGCCGGCGTCGCGCTCCCAGATGATCTGGATGCCGTAGAAGATGGCGATGAACATCGCGGACTGGGCGATGATCCCGGGTGCCAGATAGTCGGCGTAGGGGATGCCGCCGGTCGGGATCGCCCTGAACCGGGTGAAGGTCTGACCGAAGATCAGCAGCCAGAGGGCCGGCTGGACCGCTCGGGTGTAGAGCTCGGTGCGGTCGTGGCGCAGCTTCTGGAGTTCCACCGCGCACATCGCGCCGACGCGGGCGGGCAGGAGCCGCCAGCCGGCGCGGGGCCGCGGGGGCTTGAGCAGCAGGTCGATGCCGTGCCCGCGGGCGGGGTCAGCCGACCCGGCGGGCGGTGCGGCGGGTGCTTCGGACATCGTGGAAATCTCCTGCCTCGTCGTCGAGACCGCTGCCCGCCACGTCGCGGAAGACGTCCTCCAGCGTGGGCAGCGTGTCCGTGGCCGCGCCCGCGGCGCGGCGGCGGGCGCCGAGTCCTTCCCTGAGTTCGGCCGGGGTGCCGAGGGCCCGGATCCGGCCGTGGTGCATCAGGGCGACCCGGTCGCAGTACTGGTCGGCCTCGTCCATGTAATGGGTGGTCACGAGCACGGTCATGCCGGTGGCCGCGCGGACCGCGCCGATGTGCTCCCAGACGCCGGTGCGGGCGATCGGGTCGAGGCCGATCGTGGGCTCGTCGAGGATCAGCAGCCGAGGGGCGCTGACCAGGGCCTGGGCGAGTTCGAGACGGCGGACCATGCCGCCGGAGTAGGTGGCGGCGAGCCGGTCGGCGGCGTCGGCGAGGTCGACCGCGGTCAGGGCCTGGGCGACGCGCTCGCCGCGTTCCCGGCGGGGCACGTCGAAGACCCGGGCGAACAGGGCGACGTTCTCCCGCCCGGTGAGACCGGCGTCCGCGGACAGCTGCTGCGGTACGTATCCGAGCAGGCGCCGTACGGCCATGCGGTCGCCGGCGGCGTCGTGGCCGAAGACCCGGACCATGCCGGCCGGCACCGGCAGCAGGGTGGTGAGGCAGCGGATGGCCGTGGTCTTGCCGGCGCCGTTGGGGCCGAGCAGCCCGAAGACCTCGCCCTGCCGGACCGTGAGATCGAGTCCGTCCACGGCCCGGGTCTCGCCGAAGGCGTGGACGAGCCCCGTACAGGTGACGGCGTCGGCCCGCGAGCGGTCGGTGTCCGGTGTCATGACTCCTCGGCCTCCTCGTGCAGGGTGTCGGCCAGCTTGCGCAGGGCCGGGATCGCCGCGTGCAGCGCCTGGCGGTCCGTCTCGTCGAGCCGTGACACATGGCGTCGGACGAGGTCGGCGCGGCGGCGGCGCCACTCGCGCAGCCGTGTCCCGGCGGCGGGCGTGGGCAGCAGCCGGGCGGCCCGCCGGTCGGCAGGGTCGGTCTCGCGGACCAGGTAGCCCGCCTGTACGAGCTGGTTGACCAGGGTCGACACCGAGTTGGCCGCCAGCCCGAGGTCCCTGGCCGCGTCGGAGATGCCGATGCCGGGCCGCGTCATGACCAGGCGCAGCAGCTCCACCTCGGCGCCGCGCAGCCGGGGGTCGGGCATCTCGCGGCGCAGCCGCCGCCGGATCAGCCGCTGGACCCCGACGAGCGCGTCGGCCAGCTCGTCGGGGAGAATCTCCGGCTCCATGCGGCGAGATTAGCTCTGTGACAGAGGTAATCGGTCCAAGGCGGGGTCAAGAGACACCCTGGGAACAGCCACGGCCGCCACAAACGGCCGAGGTTCACGAATGGGCGTATTGTCGGAATTGTTTCGTAGTCTCCCCGCCCGGGAATGGGCGATGAAGTGCTTCGGACAGGAGGCACGTCCGTGGGAGCCGCCCGGGCCCCCGGTGCCGTCCGTGAGGTCCGAGTCCGCGCTTCCCATGGTGTCCGTCCTTTCGGCACCTGCTAAGGGAGGTGCGCACCATGCGTATCGCCGGCAGCACCAGAACGCACCCCCACGACGACGCCCCCGACACCGCCGCGGCGTTCGCACGTCTCGCGCGGCTGCCCGAGGGGCCCGAGCGCAAGGCCCTGCGCGACGAGCTGGTCGAGGCCTGGCTGCCCATGGCCGAGCGGATCGCCGTACGTTTCCGGGGCCGCGGCGAGGCCCTGGAGGACCTCTACCAGGTGGCCGCCCTCGGTCTCGTCAAGGCCGTCGACCACTACGACCCGGCGCGCGGCAACGCCTTCGAGGCCTACGCCGTGCCGACGGTCACCGGTGAGATCAAGCGCCACTTCCGCGACCACATGTGGACGCTGCACGTCCCCCGCCGGGTCCAGGATTTGCGCAACCGGGTGCGGCACGCCGCCAAGGAGCTGTCGCAGACCACCCCCGGCCGCTCCCCCACGGTCGCCGAGATCGCCGAGTACGCCCACCTCACCGAGGGCGAGGTGCGCACCGGCATGGAGGCCCTGGAGTGCTTCTCCGCCCTGTCGTTGGAGGCGGAGATGCCCGGTACGGACGGCTACGCCCTCGGGGACGCGCTCGGCGGGCCGGACCCGGCCTTCGACACCGTCGTCAACCGCGTCGCCGTCAAGCCCTGTCTGGAGGCGCTGCCGGAGCGCGAGCGGATCATCCTCTACCTGCGGTTCTTCAAGGGCATGACGCAGAGCCGCATCGCGGAGCAGCTCGGCATCTCGCAGATGCACGTCTCCCGGCTGCTCAGCAGCTGCTTCGCCCATCTGCGTGAGGAGCTGCTCACCGAGGCCAGGTGAACGCACCACCCCACGTCGGCGCCGCCGGGCGGATCACTGCTCCGGCGGCGCTTCGGGGATCTGGGTCGGTCCGGCGCGGTCGAGGGCGTCCTCCAGCGCGGCCCGTACCTCCGGGGGCATCTCACCCGTGCGTCCCCAGACGAGGATCAGTTCCGCGACGTTGCGCAGCTTGATGTTGGTGTGCTGGGACACCTCCTTCAGCACGGCCCAGCCCTGGTCGGGCGAGATCCGGCCGAGCACGACGACCATCCCGATCGCCTGGTCCACGACCGCGTGGGAGACGACCGCCTCCTTCAGTTGCCGGACTTCCTCCTGCAACTCGAAGATCCGCTCCGAGCCCCCGTCCGTGGGCATGGTCACCTCCCGGTCCGGTGCGCCGCTGTCCCCATAACCTCATGTGGTGCTTGAGTGCCTTGACGCAGTGTCCGACGCCTCCATCGTCGTCACTCGGCCCGCCCGGTGCCACCGGGGCGGTCCAGGCCGGTCCACCACACCGTTTTGCTGCCGTCGCCGGGGTACTCGGCAGGCGCCCACGGGGGTTCCGGTTGGACACTGGTGTCATTCCTCCGGTGGCTGCCAGGCCGACGAGATCAGGACGCGACTGCCATGAACCACGACACGCCCACCCCCTCCGGCACCAAGAACGTCATCTCTTCGCACTCCGTGTTCGGCGCCCCGTGCTGGGTGAGTCTGACCAGCAGGGACGTCAAGGCGACCGAGGAGTTCTACGGGGCCGTGCTGGGCTGGCGATGGCGGCCGGCCAAGCTCGGCGACCGGTTCCGGATCGCGCTGGCGGACGGCTCGCCGGTGGCCGGGATCGCAGGGGTGGCCACCATGTGGCAGATGGCGGTGGCGTGGACGCCGTACTTCGCCGTGCGGAGCGCGGACGACGCGGTGGCGCGGGTACAGGAACGCATGGGCACCGTCGCGGTCGGGCCGATCTCGCTGCCGCCGGGGCGGGCGGCGCTGCTGGCCGACCGGGACGGGGCGACCTTCGGGATCTGGGAGGGCGACCTGTTCACCGACTGGGAGACCTGGCGCAACGCGCAGCCGGCCTTCATCACGCTGCACACGCGTGACGCCTTCGACGCCGCCATCTTCTACGGCGAGGTCCTCGACTGGGCGTCGGAGAGTCCCGGCTGCTGCGAGGTCCACTACGAGGGCGGGGAGGTCGTGCTGCGCAGCCGCGGCGACGTGGTGGCGCGGATCGAGTCGGGCGCGCTGGAGGCGGCCCCCGACCCGACGATCCGCCCCCACTGGCAGGTCCACTTCACCGTCGACGACGTCGAGGCCTGCACCCGCGCCGCGGAACTGCACGGCGGCAGCGTGCTGTCCAAGGGCAGCGACGAGGCCGTGCTGCGCGACCACGACGGCGCGCAGTTCACGGTGACGGCGCGCCGGGACCGCTGACGCCGCGAGCCCTCTGGTCCTCGTCGCTCACCCGGTCTTGGTGCGGGACGGCCGCGACAGCAGCACCAGGCTGCGTGCGCCGACCGTCAGGGTCGTGCTCGCCTTGTGCTCCGCCTCGTCGGGGGTGCCCTCCGGGTCGGCGGTGTCGATCAGGGCCGTCCAGCGTTCGCCGTAGGCGGCATCGGGGAGGCGGAAGTCGACCGGCTCCCAGTGGCTGTTGAACAGCAGGAGGAAGGAGTCGTCGACGACCGGGCGGCCGCACGGGTCGGGTTCGGCGATGGCGTCGCCGTTGAGGAAGACGCCGACCGAGTGCGCGTCGCCGCGATCCCAGTCGTCGTCGGTCATCTCCTGGGCGTCGGGTGCCAGCCACACCAGGTCGGGCAGCGGCTGGTCCGCGTGGGTCAGGGTCTCGCCGAGGAAGAAGCGGCGCCGGCGCAGCACGGGGTGCCCGGTGCGCAGCCGGATGACGTACCGGGTGAACTCCAGCAGGTCGCGCTGTTCCCCGGTGAGCCGCCAGTCGATCCAGGAGATCTCGTTGTCCTGGCAGTAGGCGTTGTTGTTGCCGCGCTGGGTGCGCCCGAGTTCGTCCCCGTGGCAGAGCATCGGGATGCCCTGGGAGAGCAGCAGCGTGGCGAGGAAGTTGCGCTGCTGGCGGGCGCGCAGCTCCAGCACCGCTGGGTCCCGGGTCGGCCCTTCGGCGCCGCAGTTCCAGGACCGGTTGGCGCTCTCGCCGTCCTGGTTGTCCTCGCCGTTGGCGTCGTTGTGCTTGTCGTTGTAGGAGACGAGGTCGCGCAGGGTGAACCCGTCGTGCGCGGTGACGAAGTTGACGCTGGCGCGGGGGCGGCGCCGGCTGTGCTGGTACAGGTCGGAGGACCCGGTCAGCCTGGAGGCGAACTCGCCGAGCGTGTGGTCCTCACCGCGCCAGAAGTCCCGTACGGCGTCGCGGTACATGCCGTTCCACTCCGACCACAGCGGCGGGAAGTTGCCCACCTGGTAGCCGCCCTCGCCGACGTCCCACGGCTCCGCGATCAGCTTGACGCGGCTGATCACCGGGTCCTGCTGGATCAGGTCGAAGAACGCCGACAGCCGGTCCACCTCGTGGAACTGCCGGGCCAGGGTGGCCGCGAGGTCGAAGCGGAAGCCGTCGACACGCATCTCGGTGACCCAGTACCGCAGCGAGTCCATGATCAGCTGGAGTACGTAGGGGTGGCGCATCAGCAGGCTGTTGCCGGTGCCGGTGGTGTCGTAGTAGTGCTCCCAGTCGCCGTCGACGAGGCGGTAGTACGAGGAGTTGTCGATGCCGCGGAAGGACAGGGTGGGGCCCTTCTCGTTGCCCTCGGCGGTGTGGTTGTAGACGACGTCGAGGACCACCTCGAGCCCGGCCGCGTGCAGGGTCTTCACCATCGACTTGAACTCGGCGACCTGCTGGCCGCGGGTGCCGTGGGCGGCGTAGCCGTTGTGCGGCGCGAAGAA
Source organism: Streptomyces sp. DG1A-41 (assembly GCF_037055355.1). GTDB lineage: Bacteria > Actinomycetota > Actinomycetes > Streptomycetales > Streptomycetaceae > Streptomyces. The sequence goes on from NZ_CP146350.1 coordinate 206,544, forward strand.
GCCGATCGTGTTGTAGCCCCAGTAGTTGGCCAGGCCGCGGTCGTGCAGCACTCCGTCGTGGACGAACTGGTGCACCGGCATCAGTTCCACCGCCGTGACGCCCAGCGAGGTGAGGTGCTCGACGGCCGCGGGGTGGGCGAGCCCGGCGTAGGTGCCGCGCAGTTCGGCGGGGATCTCGGGGTGGGTGCGGGTCAGGCCCTTGACGTGTACCTCGTAGATCACCGTGTCGGCGTAGGGCCGGCAGGGCCTGGCGTCGTCGCCCCAGTCGAAGGCCGGGTCGGTCACCACGCCGAGCATGGTGTGCCCGGCGCTGTCGGCCGGGTCGGGGCCGTCCGGGTTCCGTTCGTAGAGCGAGGGGTGGTTGTCGATCTGCCCGTCGACCGCGCGTGCGTAGGGGTCGAGGAGCAGCTTCGCCGGGTTGCAGCGGTGGCCGGCGGCCGGGGCCCAGGGCCCGAGCACGCGGTAGCCGTAGCGCTGGCCGGGGCCGACGCCGGGGAGGTAGCCGTGCCAGACGAAGCCGTCGACCTCGGTCAGCGGCACCTGGGTGTGGGTGCCGTCGTCGTCGACGAGGACCAGCTCGACGCGTTCGGCCACCTCGCTGAAGAGTGCGAAGTTGGTGCCCTCCCCGTCGTACTCCGCGCCCAGCGGGTAGGGGCGTCCGCTCCAGGCGGACACCCCGTTCCGGGTCCGTCGGCGGGTCACCGGGCCTCCTCCAGGACCTCGCCCGGCGTACTGGCGGGGCCGGCCAGCTGCGCGACGCGCACCTCGCGGGGCACCTCGAGGCCCTCCCGCTCCTGCGGGGCGGGCGCGGTCGGCACCAGCGGGACGCGTTCGCCGGCCCGGGCGCGCTGCGAGAACCAGATCACCTTGCTGCCGGTCTCGGTGGCGCAGCAGCCCCAGCCGTCGCTCATCGCCGCGAGGTGCTCCAGGCAGCCACGCAGCTCCTGGTCCGGGCGCAGGGCGCGGTCGTTGTCCCCTATGGCGGTGATCAGGTGCTGGCCGTTCCACCACATCTCGATCGACGTGTTCTTGTCCCTGGCGTGTTCGTCGATGGCCTTGAGCAGCATCTCGGCGCCGCCGCAGACGGGCTGGACCAGGTTGTCCAGGTCCCAGAACCTCAGGTGAGCGGCCAGAATGCGGCTGACCTGTCCCACCCGTTCCGGGCTGACTTCCACGTCGATGTGGTAGTAGCAGGGCACTGCGGTCTTCATCGGTTGGCTCCTCACCGCGAAGCTCAGCTCCTCCTCGCTCCCGCGGTCCTGCGGGACGAGCCCCGAAACACGGAACGTGAGCACGTATCGCTTCTGAGTCACCCTCAGCGTGAGGGTGCTAGCCCGTTCGTGCAACACGAGCGCACAGTTGAGGCGCATCAACGATCAGGTGAGCGCGCGCGGATGGCCTGGGACGGCTGGGCCGCTCCGATTTTGGTTGAGGATCCAACAAGACGCTGCGTCGTCACCCGTGCACCATGTGTGAAGAACTCGATCGCCGTTACGGGTCCGTGCCGCTGTGGGCACGGCCGCCGTCCGACCGTCGGGAGACCGTGCCCCTCGAGCCCGAAAGGTGATCGGCGCCATGCTGCTACCCGCCAAAGCCGAAGTCGCCCGGCAGTTGCGGCGTTACCGGGCCTGGGAACGCGTGATGCTCGCGGCACCGAACGACCGCACCGTGCGGGCCACGTTCGAGGACTCCGGCTACACGCTCTGCGTGCTGATGGGCAAGCGCTGCGCGCGGGAAGCGGCGGACGCGGCCGAGCGGTATCTGCGCACCAACGAGGTCGCCTATCTGCAGGAACAGCAGGTCACCTGTCTGCAGGAACAGAACGAACGGACCCGTCCGGCCGCCGCGGTCCGGCGAAGACCGCCGGCGGCGGAGCGACGCTCTCCCGCGGGACGGTAGCCGCCGCGCACATCTCGTCCCCTGAACCGGGCCCCTGGCCCGGCTTTCGAGCACGGTGGAGGTGAGGACCATGAGTAGGACCCGGGCCATCGGCCGTATCCCGGTACGGGACGTCCGCCCGGCCGTGGAGAGCGGCAACCGGCCGGCCAAGGCGGTCGTGGGAGAGACGTTCGAGGTCACCGCCACCGTGTTCCGGGAGGGGCACGACGCGGTCGCCGCCAATGTCGTCCTGAAGGATCCCGAGGGCCGCCCCGGGCCGTGGACGCCGATGCGGGAACTGGCCCCGGGCAGCGACCGCTGGGGCGCCGAGGTCACCGCGGACTTTGTCGGCCGCTGGACGTACCGGGTGGAGGCCTGGAGCGATCCGGTGGCCACCTGGCGCCACACGGCGGGCATAAAGGTGCCGGCCGGCATCGACCCCGGCCTGGTCCTCGAAGAGGGCGCCGAACTCTACGAGCGAGCGGCGGCCGGCGTTCCCAGGGAAGCCGGCCGCGACGTGCTGCTCGACGCCGCCCAGGAGCTGCGCGACGACTCGCTGCCCCCGGCGGCGCGGCTGGCGGCGGCGCTGACGCCGGAGGTGGACGAGGTCCTGGCCCGCCATCCGCTGCGGGAGCTGGTCACCACCTCCGAGCCGCTGCCGCTCCTGGTCGAGCGGGAGCGGGCCCTGTACGGCTCCTGGTACGAGTTCTTCCCCCGCTCCGAGGGCACCCGCCGACAGCCCCACGGCACCTTCCGCACCGCCGCCCGCAGACTGCCGGCGATCGCGGCGATGGGCTTCGACGTGGTCTACCTGCCCCCCATCCACCCCATCGGCACCACCTTCCGCAAAGGCAGGAACAACACCCTCTCCCCCGGGCCCGACGACGTCGGCGTGCCCTGGGCGATCGGCTCCCCCGAGGGCGGCCACGACGCCGTCCACCCCGCCCTGGGCACCCTGGAGGACTTCACCTGGTTCGTCGGACAGGCCCGCGACCTGGGGCTGGAGATCGCCCTGGACTTCGCCTTGCAGTGCTCCCCGGACCACCCCTGGGTGCACAAACACCCCGAGTGGTTCCACCACCGCCCCGACGGCACCATCGCCTACGCGGAGAACCCGCCCAAGAAGTACCAGGACATCTACCCCATCGCCTTCGACGCCGACATGGACGGCCTGATCGCCGAGACCTGCCGGGTGCTGCGGCACTGGATGGACTGCGGCGTGCGGATCTTCCGGGTGGACAACCCCCACACCAAGCCGGTCGTCTTCTGGGAGCGGGTCATCGCGGACATCAACCGCACCGACCCCGATGTGATCTTCCTGGCCGAGGCGTTCACCCGCCCGGCGATGATGCACACCCTCGCCCAGATCGGCTTCCAGCAGTCCTACACGTACTTCACCTGGCGCAACACCAAGCAGGAGCTGACCGAATACCTCACCGAACTCTCCGGTGAGGCCGCCTCCTACATGCGGCCGAACTTCTTCGCCAACACCCCCGACATCCTGCACGCCTACCTCCAGCACGGCGGCCGCCCCGCCTTCGAGGTCCGGGCCGTCCTCGCCGCGACCCTCTCCCCCACCTGGGGCATCTACTCCGGCTACGAGCTGTGCGAGAACACCCCGCTCAGACAGGGCAGCGAGGAGTACCTCGACTCGGAGAAGTACCAGCTCAGGCACCGCGACTGGGAAGCCGCCGAACGCGAGGGACGCACCATCACCCCACTGATCACCAGGCTCAACACCATCCGCCGGGAACACCCCGCGCTCCACCGGCTCAGGAACCTCCGCTTCCACCACACCGACAACGACGCGCTCATCGCGTACAGCAAGCGCACCGGGTCCGACGTCGTCCTGGTGGTCGCCAATCTCGACCCCCACCACACCCAGCAGGGCACGGTCTCGTTGGACATGCCGCAACTCGGCCTGGACTGGCACGAGTCGGTGCCGGTGCGCGACGAAATCACCGGCGAGACCTACCACTGGAGCGGGAACAACTACGTGCGTCTGGACCCGGGGCGGGCTCCCGCGCACGTCTTCCACGTCCAGTCGCCGCCCGCCGCGCAAGGGAACGGAGGGGCAGGAACGTCATGACCGTGAACGAGCCCGTGCTGGACACTTTCGAGGACACCCCCGTCAGGGACCGGGACCCGGAGTGGTTCAAGCGCGCCGTCTTCTACGAGGTACTCGTCCGCTCGTTCCAGGACAGCGACGGCGACGGCATCGGTGACCTCAGGGGACTGACCGCCAAGCTCGACTACCTCCAGTGGCTGGGCGTCGACTGCCTGTGGCTGCCGCCGTTCTTCAAGTCCCCCCTCCGGGACGGCGGCTACGACGTCTCCGACTACACGGCCGTCCTGCCGGAGTTCGGTGACCTGGCCGACTTCGTGGAGTTCGTCGACGCCGCCCACCAGCGCGGCATGCGCGTGATCATCGACTTCGTCATGAACCACACCAGCGACCAGCACCCGTGGTTCCAGGAGTCGCGCAAGGACCCCGACGGCCCCTACGGCGACTACTACGTGTGGGCCGACGACGACAAGGGCTACCCGGACGCCCGGATCATCTTCGTCGACACCGAGACGTCGAACTGGACGTTCGACCCGGTGCGCGGCCAGTACTTCTTCCACCGTTTCTTCTCGCACCAGCCGGACCTCAACTACGAGAACCCGCGTGTCCAGGAGGAGATCCTGGCCGCGCTGAAGTTCTGGCTGGACCTCGGAATCGACGGCTTCCGGCTGGACGCGGTGCCGTACCTGTACGCGGCCGAGGGCACCAACTGTGAGAACCTGCCCGCCACCCACGCGTTCCTCAAGCGCGTCCGCCGCGAGATCGACGCGCAGTACCCGGACACGGTGCTGCTGGCGGAGGCCAACCAGTGGCCCGAGGACGTCGTCGACTACTTCGGCGACTACCCGAGCGGCGGCGACGAGTGCCACATGGCCTTCCACTTCCCGGTCATGCCGCGCATCTTCATGGCGGTGCGGCGCGAATCCCGCTACCCGGTCTCCGAGATCCTGGCCAAGACCCCGGCCATTCCCTCGGGCTGCCAGTGGGGCATGTTCCTGCGCAACCACGACGAGCTGACCCTCGAGATGGTCACCGACGAAGAGCGCGACTACATGTGGGCCGAGTACGCCAAGGACCCACGGATGCGCGCCAACATCGGCATCCGCAGGCGCCTGGCTCCCCTGCTGGACAACGACCGGCACACCATCGAGCTGTTCACGGCCCTGCTGCTGGCCCTGCCCGGCTCGCCGATCCTGTACTACGGCGACGAGATCGGCATGGGCGACAACATCTGGCTCGGCGACCGGGACGCCGTGCGCACACCGATGCAATGGACCCCGGACCGCAACGCCGGGTTCTCCACCTGCGACCCGGGCCGCCTCTACCTGCCGGCGATCATGGACCCGGTCTACGGCCACCAGGTGACCAACGTCGAGGCGTCGATGTCGTCGCCGTCGTCGCTGCTGCACTGGACCCGCCGCATGATCGAGATCCGCAAGCAGAATCCCGCCTTCGGGCTCGGCTCGTACACCGAACTGTCCTCCTCCAACCCCGCGGTGCTGGCCTTCCTGCGGGCGTACGAGGACGACCTCGTGCTGTGCGTGAACAACTTCGCACGGTTCGCCCAGCCCACCGAACTCGATCTGCGCGAGTTCGCCGGGCGCCACCCGGTAGAGCTGTTCGGCGGGGTCCGCTTCCCCGCGATCGGCGAACTGCCGTATCTGCTGACCCTCGGGGGCCACGGCTTCTACTGGTTCCGGCTCACTCGAGTCGCATCCCGCATCGGCCGCCGACTGTGAGCACGCGCCGACGAAAGGAGGCGTGACCATGCCGAAGACCGCATCCCTCCGCCCGAGCCTCACGCGCCTGGCCGAGCCCATGGAGTCGCTCGGCGGGCTGCTGCGCGACTGGCTGCCGCGGCAGCGCTGGTTCGCGGGCAAGGACCGGCCCGTCACGGAGCTCGGCCTGCTGTCGATGACCGAGCTGTTCCCGGGCTGTCTGCACCTGCTGGTCCACGCCGGTCACACGGGTGTGCCGTCCCCGGGCGGTGCTCTCCCGGCCGGGGACTGCTACCAGCTTCTGCTCGGCGTACGGGAGCACCCGTCGCCGCGCCTCGGACGGGCCCTCATCGGGCGGGTTCAGGACGGGCCGCTGGCCGGTCTGACGGTCTACGACGCGCTGCACGACCCCCGATCGGCCCAGCTGCTCCTGGACCGGCTGAGGCACCCCGGCACCGCCGGCCCCCTGCGGTTCGACTGCGACCCGGACCAGCCGGTGCCCGGCGGACTGGTGCCGCGACTGCTGGACGCGGAGCAGTCCAACTCCTCGCTGGTGTACGGCGACGAGTACATCCTGAAGGTCTTCCGGCGCATCCAGCCGGGCGTCAACCCGGACCTGGAGGTGCCGGGGGCGCTGGCCAGGCAGGGCTGCCACCGAGTGCCCGCGCCCGTGGCCTGGTTCCAGACGAAGCATCCGTTCAAGGCCACCCTCGGTGTTCTCCAGCCGTATCTGCGGGACGCCTCCGACGGCTGGACGCTGGCGCTCCACGCCCTGGCCGCCGGAGACGACTTCACGGCCCAGGCCCGGGCGCTGGGCGCGACCACGGCGGAGGTGCACCTCGCCCTCGCCTCGGCCTTCCCGGTCGGCGAGCCCGGGGAGAACGGGCGTACGGCGACCGCGATGACCGAGCGGCTGGCCGCCGCCGCGCACTGCGTGCCCGCGCTCCAGCCGTACGTGCCGGGCCTGCGGACCGCGTTCGCCGCCCTCACCACCTGCGACGCCGGGCCGCCCGCCCAGCGCATCCACGGCGACCTGCACCTGGGCCAGGTGCTGCGGGCCGGACGCGAGTGGTTCGTCATCGACTTCGAGGGCGAGCCGTCCCGGCCGCTCTCCGAACGGCGCAGCGCCCACTCCCCCGTGCGGGACATCGCCGGGATGCTGCGCTCGTTCGACTACGCCGCCCGGCAGCGCCGCCCCTGGCGCCCGCAGTGGGCGCGACGCTGCCGCGAGGCCTACTGCGCGGGCTATGCCGTCCGCGCCGGCTGGGACCCGCGCAAGAAACACGGACTGCTCCGGGCCTACGAGACGGACCGGGCCGTGTACGAGGTGCTGTACGAGGCACGGCACCGCCCCGACTGGCTGCCTGTACCGATGGCGGCGATCGAGCGCCTCGCTGTGAGAGGAGACTGAGCCGTGGCCCTGCGCGACACCTCAATCCCGGAGACGTCCGGCCCGGTCCCGAGCGCGACCGCGCCCGCCCTGAGCCCGGAGGACCGCGGGCGCCTGCTGGCGGGCGCCCACCACGATCCGCACGCGCTGCTGGGCGCCCACCCGGTCCCCGGCGGGATCGTGTTCCGGGCACTGCGCCCCTTCGCCCGCTCCGTGAGCGTGGTGACCGGCGGCAAGCGCACCCCGCTCGTCTCGGAGGGCGACGGCCTGTTCTCCGGCGTGCTGCCGCTGGCGGAGATCCCGTCGTACACGCTGCACGTGGCGTACGAGGGCGGCGAGCAGGAGGTGCACGACCCTTACCGCTTCCTGCCCGCGCTCGGCGAACTCGACCTGCACCTGATCCGCGAGGGCCGGCACGAGCAGCTGTGGCAGGCGCTCGGCGCGCAGCCCATGACCCACCAGGGCGTGACCGGCACCCGGTTCACGGTGTGGGCGCCGAACGCGCAGGGCGTGCGGGTCGCCGCGGACTTCACCTACTGGGACGGGACGCAGTCCCCGATGCGCTCCCTCGGCGCGTCCGGCGTGTGGGAGCTGTTCCTGCCGGGCGTCGGCGAGGGCACGGCGTACAAGTTCGAGATCACCTCCCGGTACGGCCACCGCTTCCTGAAGGCGGACCCGATGGCCCGCCGCACCGAGGAGCCGCCCAACACGGCGTCGATCGTGACGGCCTCGCACTACGAGTGGGGCGACGCTCAGTGGATGGCGCACCGCGCCGACACGCCGGTGCACGAGGCGCCGTTCTCGGTGTACGAGGTGCATCTGCCGTCCTGGCGGCCGGGGCTGGACTACCGGCAGCTCGCCGAGGAACTCCCGGCCTACGTCAAGGACCTCGGCTTCACGCACGTCGAGCTGATGCCGGTCGCCGAGCACCCCTTCCACGGCTCCTGGGGCTACCAGGTCACCGGCTTCTACGCGCCGACCGCGCGGCTCGGGACCCCGGACGACTTCCGGTACTTCGTCGACGCCTGCCACCGGGCCGGCATCGGCGTGATCATGGACTGGGTGCCGGCGCACTTCCCGAAGGACGACTGGGCGCTGGCCCGGTTCGACGGGGACCCGCTGTACGAGCCCGGGGACGACCGGCGCGCCGAGCACCCGGACTGGGGCACGTACGAGTTCGACTTCGCCCGCACCGAGGTGCGCAACTTCCTCGTGGCGAACGCGGTGTACTGGTGCGAGGAGTTCCACATCGACGGGCTGCGCGTGGACGCGGTCGCCTCCATGCTCTACCTGGACTACTCGCGTGAGGACGGCCAGTGGGAGCCCAACGCCTACGGCGGCCGGGAGGACCTGGCGGCCATGGCGTTCCTCCAGGAGATGAACGCGACCGTCTACCGGCGCGCCCCCGGCGTGGTGACGATCGCGGAGGAGTCCACCGCCTGGGGCGGCGTGACCAAGCCCACCGGCACCGGCGGGCTCGGCTTCGGCCTGAAGTGGAACATGGGCTGGATGCACGACTCGCTGGAGTACCTCTCCCACGAGCCGGTGCACCGCAAGTACCACCACCACGAGATGACGTTCTCGATGGTGTACGCCTACAGCGAGAACTACGTCCTGCCGATCTCCCACGACGAGGTCGTGCACGGCAAGCAGGCGCTGGTGTCGAAGGCGCCGGGCGACTGGTGGCAGCGGCGCGCGACCGTCCGCGCCTACCTCGGCTTCATGTGGAGCCACCCCGGCAAGCAGTTGCTGTTCATGGGGCAGGAGTTCGCGCAGGGAGCGGAGTGGTCGGTGGAGCACGGACCGGAGTGGTGGCTGCTCGACGACGGCTACCACTCGGCGGGCGACCACCGGGGCGTGCGTGATCTGGTCCGTGACCTGAACACGGCGTACCGGGCGACGCCGGCGCTGTGGCAGTGCGACACCCGCCCTGAGGGCTTCCGATGGGTGGCGGTGGACTCGGCCGACGACAACGTCTTCGCGTTCCTGAGGTACGACGCCGAGGGCAGGCCGCTGCTGGCGGTGTCGAACTTCTCCCCGGTCGTCCGGCACGACTACGGCCTGTGGGTCCCGGCTGACACCGTCGCCTGGCAGGAGACCCTGAACACCGACGACCCGCGCTACGGCGGCAGCGGCGTCACCAACCCGGATCCGGTCAAACCGGAGGACGGCTGTGTCCGGATCACGCTGCCGCCGCTGGCCACCGTGTGGCTGACGCCGTTCGCTCCGTGAGGTCCCGCGGCCGCACCAGGTGTCCGACCCGCCTGTGAGGGGCACTGGGTGTCGTACCACCGGGAACGCCCGGTGGCCGACGCGGCAGGGTCACAGAAGGGCGGGCAACAGGGTGCGCACCGTCGGAGTGGAGGAGGAGCTCCTCCTGGTCGACCCGGAGACCGGGGAACCCCGGGCGCTGTCCGCGGCGGTGCTCGCCCGGGCCGCGCAGGACGACGCGGATCAGGACGTCTTCGAGAAGGAACTCCACGAGCAGATGCTGGAGTTCGCCACCCATCCGCAGTCGTCCATGGAGAGCCTGCGCGCGGAGATCGTCCGCTGCCGCAAGGAGGCGGCCCGGCACGCCGGGGAGATCGGCTGCACGGTCGCGGCGCTCGCCACGTCCCCGCTGCCGGTCAGCCCCGCGGTCGGCGTCAACCGCCGGTACCAGTGGATGGCCGAGCAGTACGGCATCGCCACCCGGGAGCAACTCGTCCTGGGCTGCCACGTGCACGTGTCCGTCGAGTCCGACGAGGAGGGCGTCGCGGTCATCGACCGGGTGCGGCCCTGGCTCCAGGTCCTGACGGCGCTCAGTGCGAACTCGCCGTTCTGGCAGGGCAAGGACACGGGGTACAGCAGCTACCGCAGCCGGGTGTGGCTGCGCTGGCCGTCGGCCGGCCCGACCGAGATCTTCGGCTCGGCCGAGCGCTACCACCGTCTGATCGCCGACATGGTGGCCACCGGCGCTCTCCTCGACGACGGGATGATCTACTTCGACGCGCGGCTGTCCCAGCGGTATCCGACGGTGGAGGTCCGGGTGTCGGACGTCTGTCTGCACTCCGGCACGGCCGCGCTGGTCGCCACGCTCGTCCGCGGGCTGGTCGAGACCGCGGCACGCGAGTGGCGGGCCGGCCGGGAACCGCTCGACCACAGTGTCAGCCTGCTGCGGCTGGCCGACTGGGTGGCCGCCCGGTCCGGTCTCTCGGGCGAGCTGCTGCACCCCGCGACCATGCGGCGCCTGCCCGCCGAGGCGGTCGTCCGTGCCCTGCTGGACCACGTCGAGGAGGCCCTCGCGGACACCGGTGACCTCGATAGGGCCCGGGCCGCCTGCGAGGAGCTGCTGCGGGACGGCAACGGCGCACAGGTACAGCGCGCGCTGATGGAGCGCACGGGGAGCCTGCGGGACGTCGTCACCGAGTGCGTCCGCCACACACAGGCGTGAGCGTCCCGCCTTCTTCCTGAGACGGGCTCGGAGGGTTCGGACCTCGGAGGACCGGACCTCAGAGGATCAGAACGAGGGCGTAGACCAGGAAGAACGCCGCGACCAGCACCACGAGGACGAGGATCGCGGCCATCGGTGCCTTGGCCCAGCCCTTGGGCGGGTTGTGCGTCTCCCGGGGGCCCGCCTCGGGCATGCTGCTCTCCGCGGGCGGGGTCTCGCCCGGCGGTACGCCGCCGCCCGGTTCCAGGCCGGAGGTGCGTTCGGGTTCGGGATCGGGGCTGATGTGACTCATGTCCTCCGGGTCCCCCGATCCCGCCGTGATCATCAGCGGGACGACTTCCGTATTTCCCGACCCCTGAGAGTCCCGGCTCGACTACATTCGAGCCCCGCCGATGACGCTACCCGTCGGCAATGTCACACCTCGTACATGTCAGGAGCAGTGCATGCGCGACCTCGCCCTCGCTCCACCGGCCGTCTCGCCGCTGACCGGAGGGCTCGCCGACAGCGTCTTCGAGACGGCGGAGCGCGAACCCACCCGGCCGGTGCTCGCCCGCCGCGCCGACCCGGCCTCCGTCTCCTGGGAGGAGGTGACGGCGATCGAGCTGCGCGACGAGGTGGTGGACCTGGCCAAGGGGCTGATCGCCTCCGGGATAGCGCCGGGGCACCGCGTGGCGATCATGGCGCGCACCCGGTACGAGTGGACGGTCCTGTGCTACGCGTTGTGGGCCGTGGGTGCCGAGGTCGTCCCGGTCTACCCGACGTCGTCGCGCGACCAGGTCGAGTGGATCCTGCGGGAGGCCGGCTGTGTCGCCGTGGTGGTGGAGGACGAGCAGGGCGTCATGACCGTCGGCTCGGTGTGCGCGTCCCTGCCGCGGCTGCGCCACGTCTGGCAGCTGGACGCGGGCGCGCTGGAGGACCTGACGGTGCGCGGGGAGTTCATCCCGCTCGCCACGGTCGACTCGATGCGCCGCATCGTGCTGCCGGACTCCACGGCCGTCATCGCCTACACCTCCGGCACGTCCGGCCACGCCATGGGCTGCGCCCTCAGCCACCGCAACCTGGCCGCCCCCTGCGACACACTGCTGACGGGCTGGGGACACACGGCGGCACCACGCGGGGAGCAGGGCTCCGTGCTGGCGTTCCTGCCCTTCTCCCATGTGTACGGGCTGATGATCCAGAACGTGTGCGTGCGCGGCGGCCTGCTCATGGGGCACCAGGCCGAGCTGGGCGGCGAGGCACTGTCGTCGGCGCTGAGCTCCTTCAGGCCCACGTACTTCTACGCGGTCCCGTCGGTCTTCGAGAAGATCTACAAGACCTTCCTGCGCACGGCCCGGCAGGGAGGCCACGGCGGTCTGTTCGAGCGTGCCGCCGAGACGGCGCGGGACTTCGCCGCGGCCGTGGAACGCCGGCGGCTGGGGCGGGGCCGCGGGCCCGGCTTAGATCTGCGGCTCCAGCATGCCCTGTACGAGCGCACGGTGTACCGCAGGCTGCGGGCCGCGCTGGGCGGCCGGGTGCGGCGGGCGACGTCCGGCGGCTCTCCCCTCAGCCGCGATCTGTCGCTCTTCTACGAGGGCATCGGCATCTACGTGCACGACGGGTACGGCTTGACGGAGACCGCCGGCGGGGTGACGATGCAGCCGCTGGGCCGGGAGAAGTCCGGGACCGTCGGGCAGGCCCTGCCGGGCACGGAGATCCGGGTGGCGGAGGACGGGGAGATCCTCGTGCACGGCCCGTCCGTGTTCCAGGGATACGTGGGGGACGAGGCCGCCACCCGGGCCGCGCTGCGCGGCGGCTGGCTGGCCACCGGGGACCTCGGGCAGCTGGACTCGGAGGGGTATCTGACGATCACCGGCCGCAAGAAGGACATCATCGTCACCAGCAGCGGCAAGAGCGTCGCCCCGGCCGCCCTGGAGCAGCGGCTGCGGATGCACCCGCTCATCCACCAGGCGGTGGTCGTGGGCGACAACCGGCCCTGTGTGGGCGCCCTCATCACGCTGGATCCGGAGTTCCTGGCGCACTGGCGGGCGGCGCTGGCGCTTCAGGGCGAGATGCGCGAGGCGCGGGAGGAGAACGCGCTGCGGGAGGAGGTCGCGCGTGCCGTGGCGGCGGCCAACAGCTCCGTGTCGCAGTCGGAGTCGATCCGGGTCTTCCGGGTCCTGCCGGAGCCGTTCGACGTGACCAACGGGCTGCTGACGCCGTCGATGAAACTGCGCCGGGACGAGATCGTGCGGCACTACGCGTCCGAGATCGACGCGATGTACCAGTCGCGCAGGCGTCCGGGGCGGCCGAGCACCCGGGACGAACCGTCGAACTGGGACGACTCGGACAACGTGTTCCGGTGAGCACGGAGCCGTACGCGTAGGCCTCGCCCCCTCGGGAACACGCAACAGTGGCGACGCAAGAGAAAGGACGACAGCCCTGACGACAGCCCTTGCTGACGCCGGGCCGGAAAGGCGATATGTCAACCGAGCCGCGTGGGGATGACGCACTGACCTCCGAGGAGATTCCGAGCCGCACGAACAGCTTCGTGGGCGAGCCGCACGACGTGACGGGCGCGCGACTGGCCGCGGAGGAGTTCCTGCGTGATCTGTCACGCTCCTCGCCGCCCTCTGCCCCCGAGTACTGGGACGACATCCTGTTGGTGGTGACGGAACTGGCCGCCAACGCGGTCCAGTACGCCCCGGCCCGTTCGCGCTGCGGATGCGCCGGACCTTCGACGGAGTGCATGTGGTCCTGCACGACACCAGCTCCACGGAGCCGGCGCCGCGCCCGTTCGATCCGCGCAGCGGGGGCGGCGGAATCGGCTGGCACCTGATCCACACCTTGTGCGACCAGGTCAGCGTGGTGAGCGACGAGCGCGGCAAGGACGTGCACGTGTTCCTGCCCTGGTGAGCCGGGAGCGTCACGGGCGCGGCGCGCCCGTGACCGGCTGAGGGCTCAGGCCGACGTCGCCGCTCGCGGTGGCAGCCTCTCGTAGTAGTCGCCCACGGCCGTGAGGTACTCCCGGTCCCGGGTCTCGCTGTCGGTCTGGAAGCGGGGTGCCGCCTTGGCGTCTCCCCTGGTGCAGGCCAGGGTGATCCTCCGGCCCTGCCTGTCGATGCCGGTGACGACTCCGGCCGGCACCAGGACGCTGCGGCCGAACACCCACACGCCTGTGTCGACGACCAGGTGCCGCATGCCGTGCGGGGCGGCCTCGCGGTCCACGTGCCCGATCGTGCCGTCGGTCGCGGCGACGGTGAAACCGGTCAGGTCCTGCCCCTCGACGTGACCGCTGTCCGGCGCGTACGACCAGATTCTGTCGATGGCCACGCTGCTCCATCCTCCCTGACGGTGTGCGGATCGCGGAGCCCGGCGGACGGGTCCCGCCCACTCCGCTCCACAGCAGCAATTACCCTCCTGCCGCAAGCGCATTCGGCGCACACACGTGCCACCGTACGTCGTCGGCGGCGGGCAGCGGCAAGGTTCGTACCCGGGGGCATGCAGGACGGTTTCCGGGGTAAGCGCGGGGGCGCGGTGAAAACGGAGCCCGGTAGCGAAGGGAGGCACATGAGAAACAGCAGCAGAGCCCGCGCCACGACCGGCATCGCCCCGCACCGCGGTCATCCACAGAGGTGACCTGCCCAGGCCGTAGCACTCGTTGGAGGTACCCGTGCCCCTCGCCCAGAACCCGCTGTCCGTGGAAGTCGAACTGCCCCGGGAGGACGTGGCCCTGATCACGGTCGACGGCTACCTGGACGTCGACACCGCGACCGAGTTCCAGGCCCATCTGGCCAACCAGCTCCACCACGGCCGACGGCACTTCCTGCTCGACCTCTCGTCCGTTCCCTTCATGGACTCGTCCGGGATGAACATCATCCTGCGGGTGTACCAGGAGACCCGCAGGACCGCCGGCAGCGTGCACGTCATCAGCCCGACGCCGGCCGTGCGGCGCGTCCTCGACCTGACCGGCGTCAGCATCACGGTGCCGATATCGGAGAGCGTCGACGAGGCACTGGCCCGTGCCGACGAAGTGCCGGACACCCCCGAGGAGCCGGGGACGCAGAGCGCCTGACGGGCGGGTGCCCCTCGGGCACGTCGCCGGCGGGACCGGCGTTCCCGTGCCCTCGCCTCCGCCGCGCCCGGGCGGCCGTTTCGCCCTTCGCGCCCCGGGGACGGCAGTGGCCAATTGCCGTTCCGGACCGGATCGGTTGCGCCGGATCCGGTGTCGTACGAGGTCGGCGCATGGTTAGAGTTGTCGCCCGGCAAGTGTCACAGCACCGTCCCGTCGCCTTTGGCGGGCTCGGTCGACGCAACGCGGATGAGGAGAGAACCAGGTGCCGGAGCACGAAGCGGACGGACAGCTCGCCACGCCGACGCACGAGGTCAGGGACTTCCTGCACCGCAGGCGTGAGCAGATCGCCCAGCGGTGGGCGGACGAGCCCCTGTTCCGCACCGTGTTCACCGTCTCGCGCGACGAGGCGGTGGAGGCGGGCAAGGTCGTCGTGGACGCGCTGGCCCAGGTGGCCGACTCGGATCAGGTGGAGGACCCGGACGCCGCGGGATTCAGCGAGGTGCGCGAACAGCTGGCCCGGATGGGCGTGGCCCGCTCGCGTGCCGGGCTGTCGAACACCCAGGTCTCCAGCGAGCTGGCCGCCCTGCGGCCGCCCGTGGAGAATCTGCTGGCCGCCGATCTGGAGCAGGCGCCGCCCGAGCATCTGCGGGCGTGTTCGACCGCGCTCACCGTGCTGATGGGCACCCTGCGGCTGGTCGCGATGCAGACGGCGCTGAGCGAGTGGCAGGCGCTCAGCGACCGGCAGCGGCTCCAGCTGATGGAGGTGGCGACGCCCGTCATCCGGCTGTGGGACGGCGTCGTGGCCGTGCCGCTGATCGGGACGCTGGACAGTGCTCGCAGCCAGGTGGTGATGGAGACGCTGCTGAACGCGGTCGTCGACCAGCACGCCCGGTTCGCGATCCTCGACATCACGGGGGTGCCGACGGTGGACTCGCTGGTCGCGCAGCACTTGATGAAGACGGTCGCCGCGGCGCGGCTGATGGGCGCCCAGTGCATCGTCTCGGGCATCCGCCCCGCCATCGCGCAGACCATCGTCCACCTCGGTCTGGACCTCGACGTGATCACCCGCGCGAGCCTCTCCGACGCGCTGAGGTACGCGCTGCACGAGCTCGGAGCGGACATCGTGAACCCGGGTGCGGGTCAGCGGTGAGCGACGCGTACTCCCGTCCCGTCCCGGGCCACGTGCCGGTTCTCCGGCTCGGCGACGTCCTGCTGGTCACGCTTCAGGGGGACCTGCACGACAGCACGGCGCAGCAGCTCCAGCAGGATCTCGCGGAGACCATCTCACGCACCGGGGTGCGTGGTGTCCTCATCGACATCTCCGGTGTGGAGATCGTCGACTCCTTTCTCGGCCGGGTGCTGGCCGAGATCGCCGCGCAGGCCAGGCTGCTGGCCGCGCGGACCGTGGTGGCGGGCATGCGCCCGGCGGTCGCCATCACCCTGGCGGAACTGGGCCTGACGCTGCCGGGGCTGATCACGGCGCTCAGCACGGAGGCGGGCATGGAGCTCCTCTCGCAGCAGACCCCGGCGTACCGTCCGGGCGGCCCGCGTCAGGAGAGTCCGTGATGCACACTGCCGCGGGCGTGGAAGCCTGCTTGCCCATCCGGTCGGACATGGACCTGGTGTGGGTGCGACAGCACGTCCGGCAGGCCGCGGCCCGGCTCGGCTTCGGCCTGGTGGAGCAGACCAAGCTGGTCACGGCGGCCAGCGAGCTGGCCCGCAACACCCTCGTGCACGGCGGTGGCGGGCAGATGGAGGCGACGCACCTCAGCAGGGGAGGTGTGCAGGGGCTCCGGCTGGCCTTCACCGACGAGGGGCCGGGCATCGCCGACCTGGACCGGGCGCTCAGCGACGGCTACACCTCCGGCGACGGGCTGGGGATGGGGCTGAGCGGCGCGCGGCGTCTGGTGCACGACTTCGACATCGACAGCACGCCGGGCGACGGCACCACGGTGCGGGTGACCTGCTGGGTGGCCCAGCCGCCGCGGCCGCGCGAGGGGGCCTGATGCCGCGCGTGTGGGACGTCCCGGTGCGCGACTCGACGCGGGTGCGCGACGCGCGGGTCGCCGCGGAGGGGGCGGCCGCGCTGGCCGGTCTCGACGAGCGGCGCACCGCGGCCGCCGCGCTGGTGGCGACCGAGCTGGCCACGAATCTGCTCAAGCACGCCGAGGGTGGTCAGGTGCTCATCGACGTCGTGGCACCGGCCGCGCCGCGGGAGGGCCGTGCGGAGTCCCGGGTCGTGCAGATCGCCGCGATCGACCACGGCCCGGGTATCCCGGATCTGCCCGCGGCCCTGCGCGACGGTTTCTCCACGACCGGTTCGCTCGGCGCGGGCCTCGGCACGTGCCGGCGTCTCGCCGACGACTTCGCCCTGCACAGCACGCCCGGCCGTGGCACGGTCGCGGTGGCCCGCGTGGGCATGACGCCCCGCGGTGGCGGCGGTCCGGCCGTGGGGGCGGGGGCCGACTTGGTGTCGGGGGTCCGGGGTCCGGCGGATGGTGCGGCTGTTCCCGGCTCACCGGCTCGGTCCGAGGGCGGGGCGTCGAGCAGCGGCTGGTGGCCGGGCGGTGCCTCACCGGCCGACGACGCGCCGGTGGGAGCCGTGGCGTGCGGCGCCCTGACGGGGCACGCGACGGTGCCCGGCGGCGCACCGGGCTGGGCCGGGCAGACCGGGAGCGTGCCCGGCGACGGGAAGGCCCCCGGGCACGAACCCGGTGCCCGGCCGGTCTCCGGTTTGCCGGGCGGCGAGGTGCCGGGCCCCGGTGCACCGGGGCGTGAAGGGCGGCCCGGCCCGTCGGGTGACCGGTCCGTGCTCGTCGCCGGCGTGCGAGCCGGAGGCGTGAACATCCCCTACGGCGGAGCCGAGTACTCGGGTGACGCCTGGGCGTGGGTACGTTCCGGGGACCGGTTGACGCTGATGCTGGCGGACGGTCTGGGGCACGGGCCGGAGGCGGCCCGGGCCTCGACGGCCGCGGTCACGGCGCTGCACCGCTGGGCCCACCTCTCCCCCGCCGAGTCGCTGCGGCGGCTCCACGACGCGCTGAAGGGCACCCGGGGCGCGGCCGTCGCCCTGGCCCAGCTCGACGTGCGGGCGGGGCGGCTGCGGTTCGCCGGCATCGGGAACGTGGGGGCCCGGCTGCGCGCGGACGGCGGCTGGCGTCCGCTGCTGTCGCGGCCCGGCATCGTCGGCGTGCACCGGCCCGCCACCCTCCGCGAGGAGGAGGCCGACTGGGCGGCCGACCGGCTGCTGATCCTGCACACCGACGGCCTGCCCAGCCGCTGGACACCGCCGTCCGACGCCGGCCTGCCTGCGGCCGACCCGGCCGTGACGGCCGCAGTGACGATACGTGACGCGAGCAGTCCCGCCCGTCCGGTGCGGGACGACACCGCCGTGGCCGTGCTGACTCCGACCCCGCCGGAACGCCGATGATGCGCACTTGGCAGATCACCACCGTCACCGATGCGGCACGCGCCCGCATCGCCCTCGCACGCCTGGCCGCCGCGTACGGTGTGCCCACCGTCGAACGGACGAGGCTGGCCGCCGCCCTCAGCGCCCACCTGCGGCAGTGCCTCACCAAGGGCGGTACCTGGCTGCTCACCCTGGACGTGGCCGGGTCCCCCGCCGAGGAGGGGCTGCTGCATGCCGTGGTGACGCCGTCGCCGGACGCGTCCGCCGCTGCCGGGGAGCCGCCGTGGGAGGTCACGGTCCCCTGCCCCGAGGCGGCCCGGGCCACGGACGGCGGCGCCGTCGAGGACGATCCCGCCGCCCTCGCGGAGGCGCTGCTGGGCGCCGACGAGGACACGGCCGTGGTGCTGGACAAGCTCACCGAGCAGGAGGATCTGGTCACCTTCCACCGCGAGGAGCTGCACCAGACGAACCAGGGCGTCCTGGCGCTGCACGCCGAGCTGGACGCGGCGGGCCGGGCCCAGCGCGAGGCCTTCGCCGCCGAGCGCCGCGCGCGCAACGAGGCGGAGAGCGCCCGCCGCAGACTGACGTTCCTCGCGGACGCGAGCGCCGTGCTGACGGCCTCGCTCAACCACGAGGAGATCGTGCGCCGGCTGCCGGACCTGCTGGTGCCGGAGTACGCCCGCGGCGTCGACATCTGGCTGTTCGACCACGAGGACGACAAGCACCGGTCGACGCCGCATCCGGCCGCCGCCGTGGTCGCGGCCCGGACCGGGCGGCCGCAGTACGCGGCCGACCATCCCGGCGGCCTGCCCGGTGTCGACGACCAGCCGCCGTCCGCGCTGGATCCCACCCGGCCGCTGCTGTGCGTGCCGCTGCCGACGCGGCGGGCGCCGCTGGGGGTGCTGACCCTCTCGCCGCCCGGTGCGCGCTGGGACCCGGACGACGCGGTGATGCTGATCGAGCTCACCCGGCGGGCCAGCATCGCGATCGACAACGCCCGGCGCTTCGAGCACAACCGCGACATCGCCGAGACGCTGCAACGCGCCCTGCTCGCAGATCTGCCGGCCACGCCCGGCCTCAGCCTGGCCGCGCGCTATCTGCCCGCCACCCACGGGCTGAACATCGGCGGCGACTGGTACGACGCGTTCCCCCAGCGGGACGGCGGTCTCATCACCGTCGTCGGCGACGTGACCGGGCACGGCCTGCACGCCGCCGTCATGATGAGCCAGCTGCGCACCGCGCTGCGGGCCTACGCCGTCGACGGCGACAGCCCGGGCCGGCTGCTGACCCGGCTGCACCGGTTCCTGCACCATCTCCAGCCGGATCTCTACGCCACCGCCGTCATCGCCCGGTTCCACCCGGACGAGCCCACGCTGACCTGGGCCGCCGCGGGCCATCCGCCGCCGGTGCTGCGGCTGCCCGACGGAACCGTGCGCACCCTCGACGCCAAACCCGGCGCCATGCTGGGCATCCCCCTCACCCAGGAGATCGGCGACCACACGGTGCGTCTGTCGCCCGGCTCGACGCTCGCGCTGTACACGGACGGGCTGGTCGAACGGCGTGCGCAGGGCATAGACCCGGGCATCGAGCGGCTGGCCTCGGCGCTCGGCGGGTTCCGTTCGGCGGAGCTGGACGCGGACCTGGAGGGCTCGGCGGACCGGATCCTGCACCCGCTGCTGACGGATTCCGAGCGCGACGACGACGTGTGCCTGTTGCTGTGTCATCTCCAGGGGGACGCGGCGGGCTGACGGACGGTCCGTCCGTCCGGTCTGTGCACGCGTTCTTCACTCCCGCCTGGTGCTTTTCGGCCACGGGAGGGGCATGGTGGTGATCGACGCGTCCGTCTGCCTGCCGCTCCGACTGGCGTGCCGGTCGAAGAGGCGGTGGGGTCGATGGGGTGCGAACCAGCGATCCAGGGGCAGTCGATAGGCGTTCGAGGCAGACCGCCTGGAGCCGCAGAAAGGGATGAACACCGTGACACGACCCAGGATCCTGGTGGTTGGCGCAGGCTTCGCCGGTGTGGAGTGCGTCCGCCGTCTGGAACGGAAACTCTCCCCGGACGAGGCCGACGTCACGCTGGTGACGCCGTTCGCCTACCAGCTCTACCTGCCGCTGCTCCCCCAGGTCGCCTCCGGCGTGCTGACGCCGCAGTCGATCGCCGTCTCGCTGCGCCGCAGCAAGAAGTACCGCACGCGGATCATTCCGGGCGGGGCCATCGGCGTCGATCTGAAGTCCAAGGTCTGCGTCGTCCGCACGATCACCGACCAGATCGTCAACGAGCCGTACGACTACATCGTGCTGGCCCCCGGCAGCGTCACCCGCACCTTCGACATCCCGGGGCTGACGGACCACGCGTTCGGGATGAAGACGCTCGCCGAGGCGGCGTACATCCGTGACCACGTCATCTCGCAGCTGGATCTGGCCGACGCGAGCCAGGACCCGGTCGAGCGGGCCTCGCGGCTCCAGTTCGTGGTGGTCGGCGGCGGCTACGCGGGCACCGAGACCGCGGCGTGCCTCCAGCGGCTGACGCACGCCGCCGTCAAGCGCTACCCGCGGCTGGACCCGGGCCTGATCAAGTGGCATCTGATCGACATCGCGCCGAAGCTGATGCCGGAGCTCGGCGAGAAGCTCGGCAGCAGCGCGCAGGAGATCCTGCGCCGGCGGGGCATCGAAATCTCCCTCGGCGTCTCCATCGCGAAGGCGGGCCCGGAGGAGGTCACCTTCACCGACGGGCGGGTGATCCCGACCCGCACGCTCATCTGGACGGCCGGGGTCGTCGCCAGTCCCCTCATCGCCACGCTGGGCACGGAGACCGTGAAGGGGCGGCTCGCGGTCGCCCCCGAGATGAACCTGCCGGGCAACGACGGGGTGTTCGCGCTCGGCGACTCGGCCGCCGTGCCCGACCTGGCCAAGGGCGACGACAGCGCCATGTGCCCGCCCACGGCGCAGCACGCCCTGCGGCAGGGCCGGCACGTCGCCGACAACGTCATCGCGTCGCTGCGGGGCCAGTCCATGAAGCCGTACGTCCACAAGGACCTGGGGCTCGTCGTCGACCTCGGCGGCACCGACGCGGTCTCCAAGCCTCTGGGCATCGAACTGCGCGGCCTGCCCGCCCAGGCGGTGGCCCGCGGCTACCACTGGTCGGCGCTGCGCACCAACGTCGCCAAGACCCGGGTGATGACGAACTGGCTCCTCAACGCGGTCGCCGGCGACGACTTCGTACGGACCGGGTTCCAGGCCCGCAAGGCCGCCAGGCTGAAGGACTTCGAGTACACCGACGCCTATCTGACGCCGGAAGAGGTGCGGGCACACGTCGAGGGGACCGGCCGGCAGGAGTAGACCGGGCCGGAGGGGGCCGTCCGCTGGTGGCATGTCATGCTGAGGTGCGGATCTTGGTGTGGTGAGTCGGGAGAGAGTGCGGCGGCGTGAGGGCAGCGGGACGGTCGGTGCGGGCACGGCTGCGGGAGCGGATCGCGGCGTCCGACCCGGGGCTGCTGCGCCTGACGGCCGGGCTGCGGACGGTCGGCGCCATCGCCCTCACGCTGGCCGTGCTCTCCCTGCTCGCGGCCGATGTGCATCTCCTGGTGGCGGGGGCCATGGCGGCAATGGTCGCCACCTTCGCCATCCGGGAGAAGCAGCTCGGCGCCCAGGCCGTGACGCTGGCGCTGGGCCTTCCGGTGGCGCTGGTCTCCGTGACGCTGGGCGCGGTGCTCAACGCGCGTCTGTACGTCGGTGACGTCTTCTTCGTCGTCCTGATCTTCTGCGCGGTCTACGGCCGCCGGTTCGGCGACCGTGGCACCGCGCTCGGGCTGATCGGCTTCCAGATCTACTTCCTGTCCCTCTTCGTCGGCGCCGAGGTCTCCTCGCTGCCCGCGCTGTGCGGTGCCATCGCCGTGGCGTTCTGCTCCAGTGCCCTGCTGCGTTTCGCCGTCGTGCCCGCGACCCCCACGGGCGTCCTGCTGCGGCTGCGCCTGGCCTTCCGGGCCCGGCTGGCCCAGCTGGTGTCCGCGCAGCTCGACCTTCTCGACGCCGCCCCGGACGAGATGGACAAGGCCCTGGAGGCCGTGCGCGAGGGCACCGCGCGGCTGCACGAGACGGCCATGATGATCCAGGCGCAGCTGGAGGAGGGCACCCCCGACGAGTCGGCGGCGCGGCTCGTGCAGCGCCGTATCGCGGACGCCGAGATCGCCGCCGAGCGGCTCGGCCTGCTGCTGCTGACCTCCCGCAGCGCCGAACGGGCCGACACGCTCACCCTGCACCTGCCGGGCGCGCCCGCGCCGTCGGTGGGGCAACGGGCCGTGCCGGACGAGGCCATCGCGACGCTCCGCCGCGATCTCCAGGCGCTGCGCACCCTCGTGCTGCGGGCCGGCAGCGGCGACTCGGGGACCGCCCTGGCCCATGTGCGCAACCGGCTCCTCGGCTACCGGGACGAGGAGAACCTGCCGCCCGCGCCCGCCGCCGTCCAGGACGTGTTCCGGGGCATCGGCGAGGCGGCCCGCTCGGTGCTGGGGCTGCGGATCGCGCTGGACGGCCCGCAGGACGAGTCGGACGACACGCCCGCGACCGCCCGCTCCCGCGAGGAACTGGACGCGGAGGACGCCGCGATCGACGGCGGCGAGGAGTCGGCGGAGGACCGGGAGACGGGGCTGCGGCGGCCCACCACGCGCGCGGCCGTGCAGGTCGCCGTCGGCTCGACGCTGGCCATCGTGGGCGGCGAGCTGCTGTCCACGCAGCGCTGGTACTGGGCGGTGCTGACGTGCTGGATCGTTTTCCTGAACACCGCCTCGACGGGCGAGATCCTCGTCAAGGGCTACCGCCGGCTGCTGGGCACGGTGTTCGGCGTGGTGGCGGGCATCGTCCTGGCGGGTCTGGTCGGGCAGCACACCGTCACGGCGTTCGCGCTGGTCCTGGTGCTGATCTTCGCGATGTTCTACGTGGCGCCGCTGTCGTACACGCTGATGTCGTTCTTCGTGACCGCGATGCTGGGGCTGCTGTACACGCTGCTGCACACCTACAGCCTCGACGTGCTCCTGCTGCGGGTGGAGGAGACGGCGCTCGGTGCGGCCTGCGGGGTGATCGCGGCGGCGCTGGTGCTGCCGGTGCGGACCGACCGCCGTACGAACGAGCTGCTCGGCACCGTGCTGGACCGGCTGGCCGAGGTCACCGAGGCCGCGGTCGGCCAGCTGAGCGGCGGGTCGGCGGACGAGCTGCTGGACAAGGCGCGCGACCTGGACCAGGCGCTGGCCGACCTGCGTGCCGCCACACAGCCGCTGACGCATCCGGTCACGCCGCTGCGGGCCCGGCGCCACACGGCCCGGTACGTGGTGGCGCTGCTGGAGACCTGCGCGTACCACGCGCGGACGCTGGCGGCCACCGCCGAGCTGCTGCCCACGCATCCCTCGATCGCGGCGGACCCCCGGCTGCGCGGGGCCGCGGGACGCACCGTGCGCAACATCGAGACCATCGCGGCCCGGGTCGCGGACGAGCACGCCGCCGCACGGGTCGAGACCGGGCCGAGCATCGCCTCGCTGCTGGGCTCCGACGCCGGCACACCTCGCTACGGCCGGATCACCGACCGCGTGCTGCGGCATCTGGAGCGGCTGGACGAGGCCGTGGTGGGCCTCGCCCGGCCGCTGGGCGTGCCGGTGGCGGAGCCGCGGGCCTGAGGACCCCTGAGGGCCGGTGCCGCTCAGAAGTCGGTGGGCAGTCCGCTCACCTCGGCGATGCCGCGCAGCTCCTCCGTCTGCCGGTGCCGTTCCTTGATGTAGTCGGCGATCTCGCCGAGGCGGACCGGGTCGGACGCGGTGGACGCGTCCGTGACGATCCTGACCGGGCCGGTCTCGTCGACGTCGAGTTCGATCACTTCGTTGTCGAGGCGGCCGGTGACGGCGGTGGCGATGACGAGGGCCACCTCGTCACGGACCTCCTGGGGCAGTTCGTCGCCCGCCCCTGAGTCGAGTGCGAAGTCGAGGCTGGACAGGCGCTCCTCGTCGATCGCCTGGAGGACCGGTTCCACCACCCGCATCAGGAGGCGGTAGTCCTCCGTGTCCATCCGGATGCGCAGGAGGTCCAGGTACACGTCCACGGGCCGGCCGTCGCCATGCGGAATCTCGGAATCGCTCATTCGCTTCGTGTTCCCCACATGACGCGGCTCAGACGCGGCGCCAGCGTGCCATGGCGAAGGAGAACACCCCGAACAGCACCAGCCCGGCCGCGACGCAGACCAGCAGCCAAGGGCCGAGGGGGGTGTCCGCGAAGCTGCGCAGGGTGTCGTCCAGGCCCTTGGCCCGGTCGGGTTCGTAGTCGATCGCGGCGCGGACGGCGAAGACACCGGCCACGGCGAACACCAGCCCGCGGGCGGCGCCGCCGGCCACGCCGGTGACGTCCACCAGCCGCCGTGTCCCCGGGCTCATCTGCCCGAGCCGGAGCTTGTCGTGGTACTTGCGGAGCACCGCCCGTACGCCGATCCAGCCGCCGGCCACGACGATCGCGAGGCCGACCGCGCCGACCAGCCACTGGCCGGCGGGTATCTCCAGTGCCCTGGCGGTGGCGTCCTCGGACTGCCGGTCGCTGGATCCGGAGCCGCTCTGGCCGCGGTTCGCGGCGAACGACAGCACGGAGTAGGCGACGAAGACGTAGAACACGAAGCGGGCCGTCGCCAGCAGACGCTTGCGTGCGCTGCGGCCGTCCGGTCCGACGGAGCCGAACAGAATCTCCGACAGCCGCCACAGGGCCATGCCGACGAGGCCGATGCCCAGCGCCCACAGCATCACCGCGCCGAACGGCTGCTGCGACAGTTCGGCCAGGGCTCCCCCGCGGTCGGCCTGCTCGCCCGTGTCGCCGAAGGCGATCTGCAACGCCAGGGCCCCGACGAGCAGATAGATCACACCCCGGGCGGCCAGACCCGCCCGTGCCGCCCCCTCGGTCACCGAACCGCGCGCCGCTCGCCGGGCCCGGATCCGACCGCCTTGTGCCATCGCACTCGTGTTCATGTCGACCTCCCGGCCCTCCGGATGCCCCGACTCGGCCGGCACACACCCCGCCCGACCGCCGGACCAGGGGATTCCGGACACGGCGGGGAGCTGCCGCGTGGGTGTCAGGACCGCCGGACCCCGACCCCCGGCCGGCGCGGCCGAGGGCGTGCAGGTACTCCAGGGCGTCCAGGACGACCGTGCGGTCGTGCCAGGCGAGCCATCGGCCCGCTTGGCCGCCCACGCGGTGTCGAGGGCCTTGGTCTGGGCCGTCGACAGTCTCTGGACGGGCCGGTCCAGGTGGGCCGAGACCATGCCGACGCACAGTCCGGACGCGGGGTCGGCGGGACGCTCTGACAGGCCCTGCTGCCCGCCGCGAGGATGGCCAGGCGGGCCGGTTCGCTGAACATCGGGTCGCTTGCCACGTCCCGCACGGTGACCTGGGCGACGTCGCGGGCGGCCCGCGCGCAGGCGGTTCCGTCGTCGCCGACGTGGGCGAAGAAGTCGACGAAGCCGGGCGTGAGTCCGGTGTGCTCCTCGATGCGCAGGCCGCCGCGGGCCCGGTCGGTGAGCTGGACGTTGCCCATGTCGGTGCCGGTCACCGCCAGGGTGTGGCTCAGCACGGCCTTCAGGACGGCGCCGCGGCTGCCGGACCCGGACCGGTGGGCCGAGGTGTAGGTGAGAGCGGGTTCCGGCCGGCGGACGCGGCGAGGGAACCACAGCTGCTCCCGGCCGTCGGGACGCGGTGCGGCGGTCACCAGGAACCCCGCCAGGGTCCGCAGCTTGACGTCGTACCGCTGGGACGCCCGCTGCATCAGCGCGAAGGCGCTCTCCCCGTCGGGCAGTGCGTACCGCTCCTGAAGCATGCCCTGGGCCTGGGAGATCAGCGGATACACGGAGCCCGGGCACCAAGGTCGCGCACCTCGGCGCGCAGGCGCTCCGGTTCCCTGTCGTCGTCGGCTGTCGGTCCCGCTGCGGACATGGAACTCCCCGGTCTGAGTGGCGTGACGTGAGAGGGCCCGGCCGCGGCTGCCGCCGTCGGCCGGGCCCCTGCGCTACCACGCCGTCCCGGTCATGTCACGCGCATACGTGGATCATGCGGGCTCCGGAGTCGGCATGCGCCGCTCGGTGATCGTCGGCGGGGCGGTCTCCCGGGCCGGTGCGGGTGTGGTCGCGAGCCACTGGTGAGCGACCTCCAGGGCGCGCTCGACGTCCCGGGTGCCGGTGGACACGCACAACGTGTACACGAGGTCGCGTACCCGCGCGCTCAGATCGGCCGGTTCGCTCGCTGCCACGGCGGCCGACAGTGCCTCGTACTCGTCGACGAGGCGGCGCAGCACGGCGGGATGGGGCCTCAGCATGGTTCCTCGCTCCTCGGGGGTCGGGTGGTCAGGCCGTCGTGGAGGTGCCGCCGGTGCCGCGCGTGCCCGTCCGCTGCCCCAGGACCTCGTCGCGCACACGGGCGCAGCTGCGGCTGATGAGGCGAGAGACGTGCATCTGGGAGATGCCCAGGTGGTCGGCGATGCGGCTCTGTGTCATGTCCTCGAAGAAGCGCATGTAGAGGATGGCCCGTTCACGTTCCGGCAGGCGGCGCAGGCCCTCCTTGGCGGACTCGCGGTCGACGACGACGTCGTAGGACGAGTCGGCCGCGCCGAGGGTGTCCGCGAGGCTGTAGCCGTCGTCGTCGGCCGAGAGCTCGGCGTCCAGCGACAGGGTGCTGAAGCTCTCCAGGGCCTCGAGCCCGGCACTGACCTCTTCCTCGGTCAGGCCGGCGTGGGCGGCGATGTCCGCCACGGAGGGCTCGGTGCTGCCCGGGTTCTGGGTGAGTTCACGGCGTGCCACCCGCACCTTGTTGCGCAGTTCCTGCACGCGGCGGGGGACCCGCAGGGCCCACATGCGGTCCCGGAAGTGCCGCTTGACCTCGCCGGTGATGGTGGGGACGGCGTAGCTCTCGAAGGCTCCCCGGCTCGGGTCGAACCGGTCGATGGCCTTGACCAGCCCCAGGGCGGCGACCTGCCGGAGGTCCTCGATCGACTCTCCACGGTCGCGGAAGCGGCCGGCGATGCGGTGGGCCATGGGCAGCCAGAGCGTGACGAGTTCGTCGCGGACGGCTTCCCGCTCGGGCCCCTCCTCCATTTCCGCGAGGCGGGCGAAGAGGGCCGCGGTGTCCGGAGCGTCGTCGTGCCGCCGCCGGGTGGCGGTGGTCGTCGTTTCGGGCGTGCCGGGACGGTTGGTGGGCGTATCGATGAGCATGCGGATTCGCTCCTGAACAACGATGGTTTCAGGGACTACCGCGGGACGGTCGCTGCCCGGATCGCCTGGAGGGCCTCCGGGGCAGTCATACATACCGCTCCCGCTGGCGCGCCTCCGGTCCGAAGCACGAGATTGCGTCTGCCCTCCCACCGGTGGAACAAACTCCACTTTGCTGTGCAATGTGGAGTGAACCGGCAAACGGCCGTTCAGGAGAGGGGCACGACGGCGGTGATGCACTTGCCGCCGGCGGGCAGGTCGGACACGCGGACGTCGCGGGAGAGCCGGCAGACGATGGGCCAGCCGTGTCCGCCGTGCCGCAGCCGTCCGTGCGGATCGGCGGGCGGCGCGGTCACCGGCAGTTCGTCGCTGCGGTCGCTCACCGAGACCCGTACGCCGGGGCCGTCGACGTCGACCTGGAAGTCGGTGACTCCGCCGCCGTGCAGGATCGCGTTGGTCGTCAGCTCCGAGGCGACGAGCAGCGCGTCGGACAGGGCGCCCGCGTCACACGCGGTGTGGGTGGTGCGGCAGCGCTCGGCCACGGCGCGCTCCACGGCCCGGCGCGCCTCGGCGGGTTTGCTCGGCCGGGCCCGGCGCGCACCGGGCGGTTCGAATACGGATTCGATCATGTGCTCCTCGCACATCCTTCAGCTCCCTGCTCGGTCAGGACATGAGCCGGGTCCAAACCGCGTACCGTGGCCGCCCGCCCGGGCACACCTCGGGCTCATGGACCCGCTGCTCGGTGTTCGTCTTCCACCGCCCGCGACTTCGGGGCGCGCATCGCGCGAACGCCGCGGGTCTCCTAGTTCGGCTGACCCTTCCCCGCACCTGCAAACCTCGGTCCGCCCCGCTGCCGGAAAAAGAACCCGAAAAGACCCCTGGGACCCCGGGACGGCCGTGCATCGGTGCCATCACCACGCGTCCTCGGGGTACGCGGTGTCCATGACCGATGTGGTGGATTCGGACGAACTGCTGCGGCGCATCCAGCGCGCGAGGGCCTGCGCGGTGCACGAGGAGCGGACGTGGCGGAGCAGGAGCGAGGAACTGGGCGCGACCGACCCGCAGGGGGCCCGGGACGCGACCGTACGGCAGATGTCCTACGAAGCGGTGCTCAGGGTGCTGGACGAGATCCTGACTCCGGGCAAACACACAGCGCAGGGCTGACCAGGAGGGCCCGTGCCCGGTGATGGGCACGGGCGGATTGTGGGGGCACGCGCCGGGAACCCGGTGCACATGACAGCCGACCACACCCGAGCACCGGTCCTGGAAGCCCTGGACGAGTACCGCCGCAAGGGGCACCTGTCGTTCACGCCGCCCGGGCACAAGCAGGCCCGCGGCGCCGACCCGGCGGTCCGGGAGGTCCTCGGTGACGCGGTCTTCCACGGCGACGTGCTGGCCTCGGGCGGTCTGGACGACCGGCTCACCCGGGGGCGGGTGCTGCACCGCGCCCAGGAGCTGATGGCCGACGCCGTGCACGCCGAGCACACGTTTTTCAGCACGTGCGGCAGTTCCCTGTCGGTGAAGGCCGCGATGCTGTCGGTCGCCGGGCCGCACGAGAAGTTACTCATCGGGCGTGACACCCACAAGTCGGTGGTGGCGGGGCTGATCATCTCCGGCATCGAGCCCGTCTGGGTCGACCCGCGGTGGGACGCCGAGCGGCACTTGGCCCATCCCCCGTCCGCCGAGGACTTCGACCGGGCCTTCGAGGCCCACCCGGACGCGCGCGGCGCACTGGTCACTAGCCCCACACCGTACGGCGGCTGCGCGGATCTGCGGGCGGTCGCCAAGGTGTGCCACCGGCGCTCGCGGCCGCTGATCGTGGACGAGGCCTGGGGCGCGCACCTGCCGTTCCACCCCGGTCTGCCGTCCTGGGCGATGGACGCGGGCGCGGACATCTGCGTGACCAGCATCCACAAGATGGGCAGCGGCCTGGAGCAGGGCTCGGTCTTCCATCTCCAGGGCGATCTCGTCCCCCCGGCCCTGCTGGGGATGCGCGCGGACCTGCTGGGCACCACGAGCCCGTCGGTGCTGATCTTCGCGGGTCTGGACGGCTGGCGACGGCAGATGGCACTGCACGGCGAGGAGCTGATGGGCGGCGCGCTGGAGCTCGCGGCCGAGGTCCGGTCGGCCATCGAGGAGATCGACGGGCTGCACGTCAACGACCGCGACGACTTCTGCGGCCCGGACCTGTCCGACGACCTCGACCCGCTACCCGGCGTCATCGACCTCGGCGGGCTGGGGATCACGGGCTTCCAGGCGGCGGACTGGCTGCGCGAACACCGGCAGATCGACGCGCATCTTGTGGACCACCGCCGCATCGGCGCGCAGATCACCCACGGCGACGACCGGGAGACGACCGGGCAGCTGCTGGAAGCGCTGCGGGACCTCACCCGGGTAGCGCGAGACCTGCCCCGGGCGCCGCGGGTGGAGGTGCCGTCGCCCGCGGCGCTGCGGATGGAACAGGCCGTACTGCCCCGCGACGCGTTCTTCGGCCCGGCCGAGGACGTGCCGGTGGCGCGGGCGGCCGGACGGGTCGCGGCGGAGATGATCACGCCGTATCCCCCCGGCATCCCGGCGGTCCTGCCGGGCGAGCGCCTCACCGAGCCGGTGCTGGCGTACCTGCGGACCGGACTGGCCGCGGGCATGCACCTGCCCGACCCCACGGACCCGGAGCTGGAGACGGTCCGGGTTCGCGCCGGGGACGCGAAGTGAAGTGAAACCGGTCACGCGCCCCGGTTTGGGGTGCACGCACGTCCCTAGGATGGTTTACGGTTCATTCATAAGTGGTGGCGGAGTCGACCCACTGTCCTCCGCGCACCACCGCTTACGGCCCTGGCTGGTTTCCCCCGTCCAGCCAGGGCTTTTTCATGCCCGGAGAAAGTTCCGCACGCCGAGGTGCCCTGGACCCCGCCAGCGGCTGAAATGGGCGTAGGGAAAGCACCGGAAGTCCACCGCCCGGCGAGGAGCTCCGCGTCATGACCAAAGCGATCAAACTCCTGACCGCCCTGCCCCCGCCCCAGCGGCAGCGCCTGATGACGCTCGCCCGGGAGGTGTCCTTCCCCGAGGACGCCCGGATCTTCGAGGCGGACGGCACGGCCGACCGCTTCTGGGTCATCCGCTCCGGCGCGGTCTCCCTGGACCAGCAGGTGAACTCCCTCCAGCGGGTGACCGTGGCCAGCCTCGGCGCGGGCGACCTGCTCGGCTGGTCCTGGCTGTTCCCGCCGTACACCTGGGACTTCGGCGCGGTGGCGTTCAGCCCCGTACGGGCCTACGAGTTCGACGCGCGGGCCGTGCTGGCACTGTGCGAGGAGGACCCGGAGCTCGGGCTGACGCTGGTGCGCAACGTCGCGGAGGTGCTCGCGCACCGGCTGGAGATGACCCGGGGCAAGCTGATGGAGCAGTACACGTTGCACCGGCGGGGCGCCCTGTGAGACGTCAGACGCGGTAGCGCCGCGGCTTCGGCATGGCCGCGGCCAGCGCCGGCATCACGGCGACGAGCAGCAGCCCGCCGCCCGCGACGGCGGTACGGGAGCCGAAGGCGGAGCCCGCGGTGCCGTGCAGCACGTCGGCGAGGCGCGGGCCGCCCGCCACGACGACGGTGAAGACGCCCTGCATGCGCCCGCGCATCTCGTCGGTCGCGGCCCACAGCAGGATGGCCCCGCGGAAGACCATCGACAC
The DNA here is from genome assembly GCF_037055355.1 of Streptomyces sp. DG1A-41. Taxonomy (GTDB): domain Bacteria; phylum Actinomycetota; class Actinomycetes; order Streptomycetales; family Streptomycetaceae; genus Streptomyces. Next base: position 237,387 of record NZ_CP146350.1, read on the forward strand.
CATGTCGGCCACGGCGAGGAACGCCACTCCCACCCACAGGTTGCCGCTCAGCGCGAAGCCCGTGATCGCCGCACCCCAGACGACGACCGCCCCGGTGCCGGATCCTGCCCGTCCGTCGTGCCCTCGCTCGTGTCCACTCGCCGCTTCCTGGATGCTCGCTGCACCTATCCGGCCGGGATCACTGTCGCACCAGCCGCCGGGCGCCCAGGAGCCGAGGTCTCAGCTTCCGGTGATGAGCACGGCACCGAGCACGATCATGGTGGCGGCGACCAGGCCGTCCAGGACCCGCCAGGCGGCGGGCCTGGCGAGGAAACGGCCGAGCATCCGGGCGCCGAAGCCGAGGGCGGCGAACCAGCACAGGCTGGCCAGCACGGCGCCGAGGCCGAACGTCCAGCGCAGCGGGCCGTGGTCGGCGGCGACGGAGCCGAGCAGGAACACGGTGTCGAGGTAGACGTGCGGGTTGAGCCAGGTCATCGCCAGGCAGGTGAGCACGGCCCGGCGGCGCGATCCGGCCGCCTCCCCGTCCGTCCGCAGCGCGCCGCCGTCCGGCCGGAACACCCGCCGGGCGGCCAGGGCGCCGTAGCCCAGCAGGAACGCGCCGCCGATCCAGCCGATCACCGTCAGCGCGCCCGGCCACGCCGTCACCACCGCGCCGACCCCGCCGACCCCTAGCGTGATGAGGGCGGCGTCGGACAGGGCGCAGATGCCGACGACGGCGAGGACGGCGTCGCGGCGGATGCCCTGGCGCAGGACGAAGGCGTTCTGGGCTCCGATGGCGACGATGAGGGACAGGCCGGTGCCGAATCCCGCGGCTGCGGCGGTGAAGGTGCTGGTCATGGCCGTGACGCTACGGACCGGCCCGTTTCACGTACAGCTAAAGATTCTTACGTATCGTTAGCGCTCGTGATGACTGATCTGCCTCTGGACCAGGTGCGGACCCTGCTCGCGGTCGTGGACGAGGGGACGTTCGACGCGGCGGCTGCCGCGCTGCATGTGACGCCGTCGGCGATCAGTCAGCGCGTGAAGGCGCTGGAGCAGCGCACGGGGCGGGTGCTGCTGCTGCGGACCAAGCCGGTGCGGCCGACCGAGTCGGGCGAGGTGCTGGTGCGGCTGGCCCGGCAGGTGGCGCGGCTGGAGCGCGACGCGTACGCGGAGCTCGGGCTGAGCGGGGCCGGGGAGCCGACCCGGATTTCGGTGGCGGTGAACGCGGACTCGCTGGCCACCTGGTTCCTCCGGGTGCTCACGCGCGTGCCGGAGGAGCTGCGGCTCTACTTCGAACTGCGCCGCGAGGACGAGGACCACACGGCGGCGCTGCTGCGGGAGGGGGTGGTGATGGCGGCGGTGACCTCGTCGCCGGATCCCGTGCCGGGCTGTTCCGTCCGGTCGCTGGGGCGGATGCGCTACATCCCCGTGGTGGCGCCGGACTTCGCCGCGCGCCACCTCGACGGGCCGCTGGAACAGGTGCTCCTCGACCTGCCCGTGGTGGCCTTCGACCGGCGGGACGACTTCCAGGACGGTTTCGTGCGCCGGCTCACCCGGGGGCGGAGCGGCGCGAGCGCGCTGCGGCACTACGTGCCCACCTCGGAGGGTTTCGTCGAGGCCGTGGCCGCCGGACTGGGCTGGGGCCTGGTGCCCGAGGCCCAGGCGGACCCGCTGCTGCGCACCGGGCGGCTGGTCGGGTTCGCCCCGGGCCGGACGGTGGACGTGCCGCTGTACTGGCAGCAGTGGAAGCTCGACTCGCCCGCGCTGGCGCAGGTGGCTCAGGCGGTGACGGCGACCGCCGGTGAGGCACTGCGGGCGTGACGCCCTGTGGTCGCGTTCCCTGATCCGCTGACGGCCTACGGCTCGCCTGGGCATGCGCGAGCGGTGAGCGGCTGCCCGGGGCGCCGCTGTTTCACGAAGCGTCGACAGGTGACCCGAAAAGGAGTAAGCATCCGAAAGGCACGTTTCTACTGCGATCGCAGGTGACTTCGATGGACAACTGGCGAGACCACGCTGCCTGCCGGCACGAGGATCCCGAGCTCTTCTTCCCGATCGGCGCCTCCGGCCCGGCCCTGCTGCAGACGGAGCAGGCCAAGGCGGTGTGCCGGCGCTGTCCCGTCACGGAGCAGTGCTTGCAGTGGGCGCTGGACACGGGGCAGTCCATCGGTGTGTGGGGCGGGACGAGCGAGACGGAACGGCGTGCGCTGAAGCGGCGTGCGGCGGCCCGGCGCCGCTCCGGCTGACGCCCTGCCCACTCCCCCTGGGGGACTCAGCTGCGCCGCAGCGGCCCCCAGGGGTTCTCCTGCCGGGACACCTCCGCCTTTGCCTCGTCGATCACCTGCTGGTCGATCCAGCACATCGGCCGGACGTCGGTGACCAGCGGTTCGTTGTCGGGCCCCCGGGAGGTCTCCTTGCCCGCGAGCGCCCAGGGCCGTACACCGGGCCCCTTCTCGTGCGGCAGATGGGCGTAGTCGTGCAGGCGACGGGCCACCCACACCCGGACAGGCCGGTCCTCCCACCAGTCCTCGACGTCGAGCGGGTTGGCGGACAGGCCCGGCATGGACACGCCCGTCAGATCGTCGGTGCTGGACACGTCGCGGAGATCGGTCGCGGGGCCGCGCGACCAGCGGACGTACAGGCCCTGGTGCCGTTCCACCAGCTCGGTGAGCTCGGTGAGTGTGCGCACGACCGGCAGGTCGTCGGATCCGCTCATGTCGTGACCTCCTCCCTCGACGCCGTCAGGCGGACGGAGTACCCGCCCGGCGCGAGCGGAATCGGCCGTTCGGCACGGCCGGGTGCAGGCACCCGGCCGGGGTTACGCTCGCCGCATACCCGTCCGTCGCAAGAAGGGGCCGACCATGAGCGTCCGCGTGCGCCGCGTCTACGATCCGCCCGAGCCGGAGGACGGGGTGCGTGTCCTGGTCGACCGGCTGTGGCCGCGGGGGCTGGCGAAGGACGCCGCGCGGGTGGACGAGTGGCCGAAGGCGATCGCCCCGTCGACGGAGCTGCGCCGCTGGTACCGCGCGGGCGAGGGCTCGTACGAGGAATTCGCCGGGCGGTACGAGGCGGAGCTCGCCGGCGACGAGGCGGCCGAACTCCTCGACCACGTCCGTGACCTGGCCCGCAAGGGCGATGTGACACTGCTGACCGCGTCGAAGACGCCGGAGCAGAGCCACGCCACGGTGCTGGCCCGCCTCGTGCAGGGCTGAGCAGGCGGGCCCTCCGGGCACGATCAGCCGGTTTGTTTCGCCGCCGCCCGGCCCGCCGCCCGCCCCGAGAAGAGGCAGCCGCCGAGGAAGGTGCCCTCCAGCGCGTTGTAGCCGTGGACCCCGCCGCCGCCGAACCCGGCGACCTCGCCTGCCGCGTACAGCCCGTCCACCGGCTTGCCGTCGGTCCCGAGGGCGCGGGAGTCGAGGTCGGTCTGGATGCCGCCGAGCGTCTTGCGGGTGAGGACGTGCAGCTTGACGCCGATCAGGGGGCCGGCCGCCGGGTCGAGGATGCGGTGCGGCGTGGCGACCCGGCCGAGGCGGTCGCCGATGTAGCGGCGGGCGTTGCGGATGCCCTGCACCTGGGCGTCCTTGGCATAGGGGTTGGCGATCTGGAGGTCGCGGGCCTCGATCTGGCGCTTGATCCCGGCCGCGTCGAGGAGCGGCTTGTCGGTGAGCTCGTTCATCTTCGCGACGAGCTGTTCGACGCTGGGCGCGGTCACGAAGTCGGCGCCCTTGCGCAGGAACGCGTCGACGGGTCCGGGCGCGCCCTTGCCGAGGATGCGTTCCTTCAGGAACCCGGCGCGGTCCTTGGCGGTGATGTCGGGGTTCTGCTCGGATCCCGACAGGGCGAACTCCTTCTCGATGATCTTCTGCGTGAGGACGAACCAGGAGTGGTCGTACCCGGCGATGTCCTCGGTGGTGCGCAGGTGCTTCAGGGTGCCGAGGGTGTCATAGCCGGGCAGGTACGGCCCGGGCAGGCGGCGGCCGAGGGCGTCGAACCACATCGAGGACGGTCCGGGCAGGATGCGGATGCCGTGGCCGGGCCAGATCGGGTCCCAGTTCTGGAGGCCCTCGGTGTAGTGCCACATGCGGTCCCGGTTGACCAGCCGTACGCCCGCCTCGGCGCTGATGTCGAGCATCCGGCCGTCGACGTAGGCCGGCACGCCGGTGACCATCTCCCGCGGCGGGGTGCCGAGGCGCTCGGGCCAGTAGCGGCGGACGATGTCGTGGTTGGCGCCGATGCCGCCGCTGGTGACGACGACGGCCTGGGCGGTGAGTTCGAACTCGCCGATCGGGTCGCGGTTGGAGGCGACGCCGCGGGGTGAGGTGTCCTCGGCCAGGACCGTGCCGCGCACGCCCCGGGCGCCGCCGTCCTCGACGACCAGTTCGTCGACGCGGTGCCGGTGGTGGAAGGTGAGCAGTCCGTCGCGCGCGGCCTGCTTGGCGTGGCGGACGAAGGGCTCCACCACTCCGGTGCCGGTGCCCCAGGCGATGTGGAAGCGGGGCACGGTGTTGCCGTGCCCGTGCGCCGTGAGGTCGCCGCGCTCGGCCCAGCCGACGGTGGGCAGGAACGTGATGCCGTGCCCGTGCAGCCAGGACCGCTTCTCCCCCGCGGCGAACTCCACGTAGGCGCGCGCCCAGCGCACGGCCCAGGAGTCCTCGTCGTCCAGCCGGTCGAAGCCCGCGCTGCCCCGCCAGTCGCTCCAGGCGAGGTCGAAGGAGTCCTTGATGCCCAGCCGCCGCTGCTCCGGCGAATCGACGAGGAACAGCCCGCCGAAGGACCAGAAGGCCTGCCCGCCGAGGTTGGCGGAGTTCTCCTGGTCGACGAGGGCGACCCTCCTGCCCCTGCTGGTCAGTTCGTGGGCCGCGACCAGGCCGGCGAGGCCCGCTCCGACGACGATGACGTCGGCGTCCATGGCGACGTTCCCTTCTTCAGTTCTGCCTGTGTTCGGAGGTGCCGCTGCCGTCGGTCAGCAGGGCCGTGAGCAGTTGCTTCAGCCAGGCGCGGGCGCGGGCGACGTCCCGGTCCAGCAGCAGTTGCGCGGTGACGCCGTCGTAGGCCGCGACCACGGCGTGGGCGGCGCCGTCCGTGTCGCCCAGCACGGCGGGCAGGGCGGTGTGCCCGCGGGCGCGGGCGAGCCGGTCGGCGATCGCCCCCCGCAGCCGCGCGCGATGTTCCAGGAGGCTGCGCGCCACGTCCGGGTCGCGGGCGGCGTGCACCAGGAAGTCCGTCTTCACGAGGAGCCAGTCCCGGTCGAGGAGCAGCACGTCGGTGACGCGGTCCACGGCGGCCGGAACGTCGAGGCCGGGCCCGTCGATCGCGAGCGCCCCGGACACCTGCTCAGCGATCAGCTCGGCCCGCTCGCGGTAGAGGGCGAAGAACAGCTCGTCGAGGCTGGAGAAGTTGGAGTAGAAGGCGCCCCTGCTGTAGCCGGCGGCCTCGCAGACCTCCTCGATCGAGACGTGCCCGAAGCCCTTGGCCGCGAACACGGAGAACGCCGCGTCCAGGAGGTTGGCACGGGTGCGGACACGGCGCCTGGTCACACGCCCGGTCGTTCCCTCTACGCCCACGCTCGGCCCCCTTTCGATACATGACTGTATTCGATACATCGGTGTATCGAAAGGCCCACGCCTCCCCGCCCCCATTGCCCTTATGGAACAAGTTTTCGATTGCGGGGTAGGCTGAGTCCATGCACCTCCAGGGATCCCTCTTCGACCAGACCGACGAGGTGCGGCTCGGGCCTCTCGACGGGATCAGCCGTGTCCACCTCGGTTTCGGCGCCTGGCTGGACGTCCTGCCCGGGTGGCTCAGCGGTTCCGACACGCTGTTCGGACGGCTGGCCGCGGAGGTGCCGTGGCGGGCGGAGCGGCGCACGATGTACGACCACGTCGTCGACGTCCCCCGGCTGCTCGCGTTCTACGGCGCCGAGGACCCGCTGCCGCACCCGGTCCTGACCGAGGCGCGCGACGCGCTGAGCGCCCACTACGGCGAGGAACTGGGCGAGCCGTTCACCACGGCCGGGTTGTGCTACTACCGCGACGGCCGGGACAGCGTGGCCTGGCACGGCGACCGGATCGGGCGCGGGGCGCGCGAGGACACGATGGTCGCCATCCTGTCGGTGGGCGCGCCCCGGGACCTGCTGCTGCGTCCGATGCGGGGCGGTCGCGACACCGTACGCAGGCCGCTGGGCCACGGCGACCTGATCGTGATGGGCGGCTCCTGCCAGCGCACTTGGGAGCACTCCGTCCCCAAGAGCACGCGCGTGACGGAACCGCGCATCAGCATCCAGTTCCGCCCGCACGGCGTGCACTGAGCCGGAACGACCATGCCCCGCGGGTCCGTTGAGGCGAACCCGGCCGTTCCACCTGCCGTGGGGTCTGCTTTCCTTCTCTCGTCGGGCTGGGACCACACCAACGCGGGGCGATCATGCGGGCAGACGTACACCAAGTTGCGGACGGCATCTACTTGGTGCACGGCTCCCACACCAACTGGGTGATCCTCGCGGAGGGGGACGCCGTCACGCTGGTCGACACCGGCTACCCCGGCGACCGGGAGCGGCTCCTCGCCTCGCTCGCTCAGGTGGGAAGCTCCCCGGAGGCGGTCGCGGCGGTGCTGATCACGCACGCGCACAACGACCACCTGGGGTCCGCCGAGTACCTGCGCGCCACGTACGGCACGCCCGTGTACCTGCACGAGGCCGAAGTACCGCACGCGCGCCGCGACTTCCTGCACCAGGTGTCCCTCGGGACGGTGCTGAAGAACGGCTGGCGCCCCGGGGTGCTGCCGTGGGCCGTGCACGCGCTGCGTTCCGGCGGCACGATGCACAACCCGGTCACGGCCCCCGAGCCGTTCCCGGCGGGTGCCCTGGACCTGCCCGGGCGGCCCGTGCCGGTGCACACGCCGGGCCACACCGACGGGCACTGCGCCTACCACGTGCCGGGCACCGGCGTGCTGATCTCCGGCGACGCCCTGGTCAGCGGGCACCCCACCTCGCGGATCGAGGGGCCGCAGCTGCTGCCGGACATGTTCCACCACGAGCGCCCCCGTGCCGTGGCCTCCCTGGACGTCCTTGCGGAGCTGGAGGGCGAGCTGCTCCTGCCCGGGCACGGTCCGGTCCACCGCGGCTCGGTGAAGGACGCCGCGCACCGGGCCCGGGAGCGCGCCCTCTAATCTGAGGTGACGATCAGCGGCGAGACAAGGACACCCGGCCCATGGCACTTCAGATCAGCGCGACCAACCCGGAGCATCCCGCGCTTCTGCTCGAGCTGCCGTGGGACCTGCCCCTGGAGGAGTGGCCGGAGGAGTACCTCGTGCCGCTGCCGCGCGGCATATCCCGGCACGTGGTGCGCTACTCCCGGGCCGGCGACGAGGTGATCGCGGTCAAGGAGCTGGCCGAGCGGCCCGCGCTGCGCGAGTACGAGCTGCTGCGCGACCTGGACCGGATCGGCATCCCGGCGGTGGACCCGCTGGCCGTCGTCACCGGCCGCACCGACGCGGACGGCGCCCCGCTGGAGAGCGTGCTGATCACCCGGCACCTGGGCGGCTCGATGCCGTACCGCTCGATGTTCGAGACGACCATGCGCCCGGCCACCATGCACCGGCTGATGGACGCCCTCGCCGTGCTCCTGGTCCGGCTGCACCTGGCCGGGTTCGCCTGGGGCGACTGCTCGCTGTCCAACACCCTCTTCCGGCGCGACGCGGGCGCCTACGCCGCTTATCTGGTGGACGCCGAGACCGGTGACCTGCATCCGCAGCTCAGCTCCGGGCAGCGCGAGTACGACCTGGACCTCGCCCGCGTGAACATCAGCGGGGAGCTGCTGGACCTGGAGGCGTCCGGGGCGCTGCACCCGTCCGTGGACCCGGTCGAGTTCGGCATGGAGATCTGCGCCCGCTACCGCGGCCTGTGGGACGAACTGACCCGCACCTCCGTCTACCCGGCCGGCAAGTACCACTACATAGAACGCCGGATCCGCCGCCTGAACGATCTCGGTTTCGACGTCGCCGAGATGCAGATCGAGCACGCCTCGAACGGCGACACGGTCACCTTCGTACCCAAGGTCGTCGACGCGGGCCACCACCAGCGCCAGCTGCTGCGCCTGACCGGGCTGGACACCGAGGAGAACCAGGCCCGCCGGCTGCTGAACGACCTGGAGAGCTGGATGGCCACCCAGGACGACTACGCCCCGGGCGACCCCCTCGGTGCCCGCCCGGAGGTACTTGCGCACCGCTGGGTGCGGGAGGTGTTCCGGCCCACCGTGCGGGCCGTGCCGCCCGAACTGCGCGGTTCCATGGACCCGGCGGAGATCTACCACCAGCTCCTCGAACACCGCTGGTACCTGTCCGAGCGGGCCCAGCACGACATCGGCATCGAAACGGCGGTCGAGGACTACATCAAGAACATCCTCCCCAAGGCCCGCAAGACGCTTCAGCCGACGGCGGAGTGAGCCGCAGCCTCCCTCACGTGTGAGGGATCACGGCCACCGGGCAGTCCGCGTGGTGCAGCACCCCGTGCGCCACCGAGCCGATCCGGGCGCCGACGGCCGTACGGTGAGCCCGTCGGCCGACGACCATCAGCTGGGCCGCCCCGGCCACCGACAGCAGCACCTGGCCGGCGCTGCCCATCTCGACGTGCTCCTCCACCGGCACGTCGGGGAAACGCTCCCGCCACGGCCGGACCGCGGCGGCCAGCGCCTTCCTCTCGTACGGCTCCAGTCCCCCGGCCTCGTCGAGGAGCTTCAGCGAGCCGGGGCTGTAGGCGAAGACGGGCGGCAGGGTCCAGGCCCGTACGACCCGTACGGTCGCCCCGCGCGCGGCAGCCGTCTCGAACGCGAACCGCAGCGCGTCGGCGCTGTCCTCCGGGTCGCCCTGCTGGCCCACGACGACCTCCCGCCCGGCGGCCTCCATCGAGGGCTGGTCATCGGCCCGGACGAGCACGACGGGCCGGGTGGCCTCGGCTATGGCCTGCTGGCCGACCGAGCCGAGCAGGAAGCCGACGACCGGCCCGTGGCCGCGCGAGCCGAGCACCAGCATTTCGGCGGCGGCGGCCGCGGCGACCAGGGTGTCGACGACCGCGCCCTCCACGACGTCGGTGGTCACCTCCAGGTCCGGGTGCCGTTCGGTGACGGTCCCGACGGCCTCGGTCACCGCGCTGTGCACCCACTCCGCCTGGCTGTCCGCGTCCCCGGCGATCCCCGCTTCGAGGACCTCCTGCGGCTGGAACCGCCAGGCGTGCACCACCCGCAGCGCCAGCCCGCGCCGCACCGCCTCCCGGGCCGCCCAGGCCAGGGCGGCCAGGCTCTCCTGCGATCCGTCGACCCCTGCGGTGATCGGACGTGTCATGCAGCTGCCTCCTCGTTCCAAGGTCGCTCCGTGCCGCTCAGTTTTCACTACCCCGTCCGTACGACGCTGGAGTGGGAGCCGCGTGCCGGGGCCCGCCGGAGCTGCCCTGCGTATCGGAGCGCGCCGCGGCGATCGACCATACGATGGGCGAAGGTCGGCGCGGTGCCCCGGGGCGCCGCGCCGTGAGCCGACCGCCCGGTGGGGGACGTATGGCACAGGCCGCCGATGCGGCGCGGTCCGTCATCATGACCGTGGACGACGACCCGGGGGTCTCCCGGGCGGTGGCCCGGGATCTGAGGCGGCGGTACGGCGCGTCGTACCGGATCGTGCGGGCGGAGTCCGGCGAGTTGGCGCTCGACGCGCTGCGGGAGCTGAAGCTGCGCGGCGATCTCGTGGCCGTGATCCTGGCCGACTACCGGATGCCGCAGATGAACGGCATCGAGTTCCTCGAACAAACCCAGGACGTCCACCCGGGCGCGCGGCGGGTGCTGCTGACGGCGTACGCGGACACGAACGCGGCGATCGACGCGATCAACGTCGTCGACCTCGACCACTACCTGCTCAAGCCGTGGGACCCGCCCGAGGACAAGCTCTACCCGGTCCTGGACGACCTGCTCCGGGCGTGGCGGGCCGGCGACCACCGGCCCGTGCCCAGTACGAAGGTCGTCGGGCACCGCTGGTCGGCGCGCTCCTCGGGGTCCGGGAGTTCCTGGCCCGCAACCAGGTGCCGTACCGCTGGTACTCCTCCGACGGGCCGGAGGGGCGGCGGCTGCTGGCCGCGGCCGGTGAGGACGGGATGCGGCTGCCGGTGGTGATCACGCCGGACGGAACGCCGCTGGTCGTAGAAGTCGGCCGTCGATCTCGCCGCCCGGGTCGGGCTGGCGACGACCCCGACGGCCGACTTCTACGACCTGGTCGTGATCGGCGGCGGCCCGGCCGGGCTCGGCGCGGCGGTCTACGGCGCCTCCGAGGGGCTGCGGACGGTGCTGGTGGAGCGGCCGGCGACCGGCGGGCAGGCCGGGCAGAGCTCGCGCATCGAGAACTACCGGGGCTTCCCCGACAGTGTGTCAGGGGGCCAGCTCACCGACCGGGCGCGGCGGCAGGCGGCGAAGTTCGGCGCCGAGATCCTCACCGCGCGCGAGGTGACGGCGCTGGAGGTCAACGGCGCCGCCCGGATCGTACGGTTCTCGGACGGCTCGGCGGTCGCCGCGCACAGCGTGATCCTGGCGACCGGTGTGTCCTACCGGCAGCTGGAGGCACCCGGCTGCGAGGACCTGACCGGCTGCGGGGTGTTCTACGGGTCGGCCCTGACGGAGGCCCCCTCCTGGCAGGGGCACGACGTGTACATCGTCGGCGGCGCCAACTCCGCCGGGCAGGCGGCGATGTACCTGTCGCGGGGCGCCAAGTCGGTGACCCTGCTGGTGCGCGGCCCCTCGCTGTCCGCCTCGATGTCCCACTACCTCATCCAGCAGATCGAGGAGTCCCCCAACATCCAGGTCCGGTGCCGCACGGAAGTCGAGGCCGCGCACGGCGACGCCACCTGGAGCAGCTGACGCTGCGGGACGTGGACAAGGAGTACGACCGGACGCTGCCGAGGATCCCGGCGTACCCGGCGGAGCTCAACCAGGTGTGGACGAACCTGATCGACAACGCGGTCTCGGCGATGAACAGCGCGGGCGGGCAAGGGACGCTGTCCGTGCGGACGGCCCGGGGCCACGACCTGCTGCTGGTGGGGTTCCGGGACACGGGCGTCGGTATCCCGGCGGAGGACCGGGGGCGGATCTTCGACCCCTTCTTCACGACGCAGCCGGTGGGCGAGGGGACCGGGCTCGGGCTGGACATCTCCTGGCGGATCGTGGTCAACAAGCATCACGGCAGCATTCAGGTGGAGTCGGAGCCGGGGAACACACGATTCCAGGTGCTGCTTCCGCTGACAGCGGTCGAGGAGGAGTCGGCATGAGTGGTGAGATCGCGCCCACGGGGCGGAGCCGCATAATGTCACAGCCCCGCGCCCCAGAAAACGAAGGTGGGTCTTGTGCCGCAGGCTTCATCTGTCACACCGGTTGTCGGGAGGGATGCCGAACTCACGCGGCTCTCCAGGGTGCTGGAGCGTGCGCGCGGGGGTGAGGCACGGGCCGTGCTGGTCGCCGGGGACGCCGGGGTCGGTAAGACCCGGCTGCTGGAGGAGGTCGGGGGACGGGCCGCCGATTCAGGCATGACCGTGGTCACCGGGCACTGCGTGGATCTCGGGGACGTCGGTCTGCCCTATCTGCCCTTCACCGAGGCCCTGGGGGCGCTCGCCGCCGACGAGCGGTTCGCGCCCGCCCTGGCCGCTCGCCCCGTGGTCGAGCGGCTGCTGGGGGCCGGGACCGATTCCGCGCGGCACGTCGACGGGCGGTTGCGGCTCTTCGAGGCGATGGCGGGGCTGCTGTCCGATGTGGCGGACGTCGCGCCGCTGTTGCTCGTGCTGGAGGACCTGCACTGGGCCGACCAGTCGTCGCGGGATCTGCTGCGGTTCCTGCTCGGCCGGGGTGTTTTGCGGCACCGGCTGGCGGTGTTCGCCTCGTACCGGGCGGACGACCTGCACCGTCGCCACCCGCTGCGGCCGCTGCTGGCTGAGCTGATACGGCTGCCCGTCGTGGAGCGGCTGGAGCTGCGGCCGCTGGGCGATTCCGATGTGGCCCGGCTGGTGCGACAGCTCGAACGGCGTCCGCTGGCGGACGCCACGGTGCGGCGGATCGTGGAGCGGGCCGAGGGAAACGCCTTCTACGCGGAGGAGTTGCTCGCGGCGACGGACACTCGGTCCGGTGGGGTGCCCAGCGGGCTCGCCGATGTACTGCTGATCCGCTTCGAGCAGCTGTCCGACACCGCGCAGCAGGTGCTGCGGACCGCCGCCGTCGCCGGGCGCCGGGTGGAGCACGAGCTGTTGCGGGAGGCGGTCGGGCTTGCCGAGGAGGTGCTGGAGTCGGCGCTGCGGGAGGCGGTGGGGCGGCAGTTGCTCGTCGCCGGGGACGACGACACGTACTCCTTCCGGCACGCCCTCGCCCGTGAGGCCGTCTACGCCGATCTCCTCCCCGGGGAGCGGGCGCGGCTGCACGGCGCGTTCGCCCGGCTGCTCGCCGGGCGGGGCCGGGCCGCGGAGAGCGCTGCCGAGCGTGCCCACCACTACCGGGAGAGCCACGATCTCGCCGAAGCGCTGGCCGCCTCGCTGGAGGCCGCCGACCACGCCCAGCGGGTCGGTGCGCCGGCCGAGGAGCACCGGCATCTGGAAGCGGCCCTGGACCTGTGGCCGGCGGTGGGTGCCGAGGCGCGGCGCTCGGGCGCGGGGGCCGACCGTGTGACGCTGACGTTGCGGGCCTCGGCGGCGGCCGCGCACGCCGGGGAGCTGCACCGGGCGGTCTCGCTCACGCGGTCCGCGCTGGCGGAGCTCGGCCAGGACGCCGACTCCGAACTCGCCGCCCGGGTCCGCTACACCCTCGCCGGGAACCTGCTGCGCGTGGACAGCCTGACGGCCGCGTTCGCCTACAGCAGCGAGGCCCTGGCGATGATCCCCGAGGATCCTCCGTCGCTCACGTGGGTGTGGGCGGCGGCCACGCATGCCATGGCCGCACGCCACGTCGGGGAGAACGAGACCGCGCTGCGGGTCGCCCGGCGGGCCCTGAGTGTGGCCGAGGAGCTGCGGGTGACCGACGCCCAGGCGGATCTGCTGATCTCCGTGGCCGTCTTCGACGGGGGCGGGCGGCGCAGCCCCGCGGGCCGTGAGCGGCTGCTGCGGGCCCGGGAGCTGGCCCGGAGTTCGGGCAACGCGGCCGTGGAGCTGCGCGCCCTGTTCAACCTGGCCATGGGCTGCTACGAGTCCGGTGCGCTGGCGGAGTGCGTGCCCTGGCTGACGGAGGGCCTGGACCGGGCCCGGCGCGCCGGGCTGCTGTCGTCCCCGTATCCGCTGGAGATGCGGTACCTGCGGCTGGTGGTGCTGCATGTGCTGGGCCGCTGGGACGAGTGTGTGCGGGCGGCTGCGGCCGATGCCGACGTGCTGCCGGCCGCCGGCGGGTACACGATCGGTCCCGCGCTGTATGTCGCCCTGGCACGGGGCGACCTGACGGCCGCCGACCGGGCGCGTGCCCTGCTGGAGGGGCCCTTCGACTGGATGGCCACCCTGGTCGCGGGCATCGTGCTCACCGACGCCGCGGCGCTGCGCCGTGATCCCGAGGACGCGGTGCGATGGACACGGTCCACGGTCGCGGCCCTCACCGACGAGGCGGGCACCCGCCCGGACGTCACGGCCCGGCTCGCCGCCCTGGCGTTGTCCGCGGTGGCCGACGCGGCCGCCGAGCCGCGGCGTGCCGGCGACGAGGCCGGGGTCCGCCGCTGGACGGACACCGCGTTGGAACTGGTGGAGTTGGCGCGGGCCACTGCGACCCGCGGCGAGGACGGTGCTCCCCAGGGCCCCGAGGGGCAGGCGTGGCTGGCCCGTGCCGAGGCGGAGGGGATCCGGGCCGTTTCGGGGCCGGACGCCGCGGCCTGGGCGGAGGCGGTGACGGCGTTCGGCTACGGCGACGTCTACGAGCAGGCGCGCTGCCGGCTGCGGTACGCCGAGGCCCTGGTGGCGGCCGGGCGTCGCGAGGAGGCGGCGGCCGAGGCCCGCGAGGCCCGGCAGACCGCCGAGCGCCTCGGTGCCACGCCGCTGCGGGAGCAGGTGGACGCCCTGGTCCGGCGCGGTCGCCTGGCGGACACGCCGGAGGCCGACGAGCGTGCCGGTGTGCTCACCGCACGCGAGCAGGAGGTGCTGCGGCTGCTCGCGCTCGGCCGCAGCAACCGGCAGATCGGCGAGGAGCTGTTCATCACCGGCAAGACGGCGAGCGTCCACGTCTCCAACATCCTCGCCAAGCTGGGCGCGTCGAGCCGTGGTGAGGCGGTGGCGATCGCCTACCGGGAGGGCCTGATCACCCCTGAGCCGTCGGCGTCCGGCTGACCGGCCGGCCTTCGGCACCGGCCGCTGTGCATCCCTGCCCGGGGCTACCGGCGCCCGCAGTCGAGGCTGTTTGGATCGACGGCGTCGGCCATCGCCCGCATTCCCTTGTCGTTGGGGTGCAGATGGTCTCCGCCGTCGAAGGCGCGGCGGATCCGCTCGGGGTCGTGGGGGCTGCGCAGGACGCGGTCGAAGTCGGTGACCGCGTCGAACTCGCCGCTGGTGCGGATGAAGGCGTTGACCTTCCGGCGCACGGCTTCCCCGGCGGGGTCCCATTCCGGCCAGCCCTTGTAGGGGGCGATCGTGGCGGCGACGACGCATTTCCCGGCCGCGTGCACCCGGTCGGCCAGCCTGCGGTATCCGGCGATGAGCCAGCCGGCCGTGGCGCCCGGCTCGGCTTTGATGTCGTTGACGCCCTGGAAGAGGAACACCGTGCGCAGACCCGGCAGTGAGAGGACGTCCCGCGACAGACGGTTCAGTGCGCTCTGTCCTGGGCCGTCGGTGAGGACCTTGTTGCCGGCGATGCCTTGGTTCGCCACCCCCTTGACGGCCGTCGTGGGGGACGCGCGCAGCCGGCGGGCGAGGTGGTCGGGCCAGCGGCGGTCGAGGTCGGTCGTGGACTGCCAGCCGTCGGTGATCGAGTCGCCCAGGGCGGCCACGGCTCCCGCCGCGGGCCGGGGCCGCACGGTGACGGCGTCGAGGTAGGACCAGGAACCGGTCCGCTGCGTCCAGTTGGCGCCGCTCTCCTGAGCGGTGTGGTCGCCGTCGGTGGTGTACGACGTCTGCATCGCCATCCAGTGCCCGGTGAGGACTCCGCCTGCCCGGGGGACGTAGAGGCTGACGACGAGCTTGCTCGCGGCGGGGACGCGGACGGGCAGCGGGTCGCTGTAGACGATGCCGCCGGCGGGAACCGTGACGGAGCGGGCGCCGCCGAAGGTCAGGCGCCGGTTGCTGCCGGGGACGAGTGCGGCTCCGTCGCGCTGGAGACCCGCGTGGACGTTGCCGAACGTCACCGGCTGGTCCCCGAAGGCGTTGGACAGCCGCACCCTGAGGCCGGTGCCGCCGACGCTGGTGCGCACGACCAGCCGGTAGCCGCGGCCGTCGGCCGCCGCGCCGATGCGGTCGGCGGAGGAGGCCCAGGTGACCACGCCGTACCCGGTCCCCGTCGGGGCGCTGGTCGGCGGGGCCGGCTCGTGCCCCTGGGGCGTCCCGCCGGAAGCGCAGCCCAGCACGAGGCAGCAGGAGAGGGCGGCCGGGGCGGTGCGGCTGCGGGGGCGTGCGGTGCGGGGCATCGTGGGCGCTCCTTCGGCCGGTGTGCACGGGCGGGCGGTGTCGAGGGGCGAGATCCCGCAGCGTCGCGGAGCCACCGGGAGCGAGTCGGACGCTCCGTGCCGTCCCGGCGTACGACACGGTAGTGGTGCGGCCTGCGACGCCGTGCAGGGTGGTCGCGGTCGGTCTGCCGTGCCGTCGGCGCATGCCGGCCGCCTCCGCCATGGGGTTGGTGGAGAGGGCGACGGTCCAGCCGGCGTTCTTGCCGGTGGAGTTGCGGCAGCGGGTGCTTCCGGGACGTGGGACCGGGGCTGACGTGGGAACCCTCGCGTCGCCACGGCCGTTGTCCGGGCATCCGCGTCCCTACGGGGAGGCCGGTACGACGACAGCAGGGCGGCGTGATGAGCGAGTTGGTCCCCGGTGGCAATCTGCCGCTCCCGGGTGGGGCGGTGACCGTCCGGGTGCCCGGCCCGTTCGACGTGTCCGCGCTCGTGACGGACGACGGCGGAAAGGTGCGGGACGACGGCGACTTCGTCTTCTACAACCAGCCGGCCGCGCCGGGAGCGACGCTGCGGGGCGACGCGCTCACCGTGGACCCGGGGAGGCTGCGTACCGGCGCCACCCGGGTCACCGTCGCCGTCAGCCCCGCCGACCCAGGAACCGCCCTCGGCCGTCTGCCCTCCCCCACGGCGCACGTCGCCGACGCGGGAGGCCGCCCGCTCGCCCGGTTCACCCCGCCGCGCCCCCGCCAGGAGACGGTCCTGCTGCTCGCGGAGCTCTACCGGCGCGGCGACCACTGGAAGCTGCGCGCCCTGGGCCAGGGGTACGCCGACGGACTGGCCGGACTCGCCAGGGACTTCGGCGTCGATGTCGTGGACGACACGCCCGCGCCCGGACCGGACTCGGCGGCGGGTGCACCGGGCGCCCGGCCCGCCCCCGCACAGTCCGCCTCCGACCCGGACGGCTTCGCCGCCCTGGTCAACTCCGCTCGCACCGCCGTCGGTTCACCGCCGGTCTCGCTCGACCCGCGGCTCGTGTCCGCGGCGCGGGCCCACGCCGGCGCCATGGCAGCGTCCGGACGCCTCGGCGTCGAGAGCCGGGACGGTGTCTCCGTCTACCAACGGGTCGTCGGCGCCGGGTACGCGTACCTCACCGTCGGCGAGCACCTGGTGTCCGGCCCGCGCACCACCCCCGAGTTCGTCGCGTACTGTCTGCGCACGGAGGGGGCCCGCCGCACCCTGCACGACCCGGCGTTCACCCACGCCGGAGTGGCCCACGTCCACGACGGTCCCGCCGGCGACACGTACTGGACCGCGATCTGGGCCAGGTCCCTCACGCCGGACGGACTGGCCGGCGCGACGGCGGCCGTCATCGACCTCACCAACCGGGAGCGCGCCCGGGCCGGACTCCCGCCCCTGGCCGCCGACCCCCTGCTCACCGCCGCGGCCCAGGCGCACAGCGCGGACATGGTGGCCCGCGCCTTCTACTCGCACACCGCGCCCGGCGGCAGCCAGCCCTGGGACAGGGCCGCGGCCGCGGGCTCCACCCGGCGTTCCATCGGCGAGAACATAGCCTGCGGCCAGCGCTCCCCCGCCGAAGTGGTCGAGGGCTGGATGAACAGCCCCGGCCACCGGGCCAACATCCTCAAGCCCGGCTTCACGCACCTCGGGGTCGGCTTCGCGGGCGGCGGCCGGGCGGGCACGTACTGGACGCAGCTCTTCGGCGGCTGACACCGCGCCACCGCGCGCCCTGCCCGTCGCTCGCCCCGATCTTGGCGGAGGGGGACGCTCCGGGTGAGGATGCGCGTATGAAGGGTGACCTCTTTTCCAGCAGGCACATGGCACAGCCGGCCGTCGCACCGGGCATGACGGTCGAGAACGCCAAGTGCCTCCGCTACACGGTGAACGGCGAGATGCTCGCCCGGCAGGGCGCGATGATCGCCTACCGGGGCAACCTCCAGTTCGAGCGCAAGGGCCAGGGCGTGGGCGGCATGCTCAAGCGCGCGGTCACCGGGGAGGGACTTCCGCTGATGGCGGTGCGCGGGCAGGGCGAGGCCTGGTTCGCCCACGAAGCGCAGAACTGCTTCATCGTCGACGTCGAGCCCGGCGACGAGTTCACGGTCAACGGCCGCAACGTCCTGTGCTTCGACGCCACGTTGTCCTACCGCATCGCGACCGTGAAGGGCGCCGGCATCACCGGCGGCGGCCTGTTCAACAGCGTCTTCACGGGGCACGGCAGGCTGGGCCTGGTGTGCGAGGGCAATCCGCTGGTCATCCCCGTCTCGCCGCAGTATCCGGTGTACGTCGACACCGACGCGATCGTCGGTTGGACCGCAGGTCTCCAGACCTCGCTGCACCGCTCCCAGTCCATCGGCTCGATGCTCCGCGGCGGCTCCGGCGAGGCCGTGCAACTGATGCTCCAGGGCGAGGGACACGTCGTCGTGCGGCCGAGCGAGGCGACTCCGCAGAAGGCCGGTCAGCACTGAAGCGCCCTCAGGTGATCTGCGCCTCGCAGGCAACCCCGTCCGCGCGGTCGACGTCTTGATCCACAACAGGTGATGCCCTGGCCCCTGTGGCCAGGGCAGCTTTTCCCCCTCACCGCACACGCTATGTATACGCTCTGCGTATACATAATGCATATAAGTGATCTACGGGAGCGGAAGAAGACGTTCCCGGTGCTGGTCGCGCTCGGCTCCCCGAGTGGCGGCCGGCTCGCCGCGACCCGGGAGACAGGCGACGATCCCGGCGCGGCGGCGGAGCTGATCGAGCGGGCGGGCGGCGTGCGGCAGCCATGGCGCCGGCCCGGCGTCACCTCGCCGCCGTCGAGACGGCGCTCGCCGGGGTGTCGCTGGAGGCGAGGACCCTCGGCGGACTGCGGTCACTGCTCGGCTTCCTGGTGCGGCGCGACGTCTGAGCCGACCGTCCTCGGAGAATCCGCCGCCGAATTCATCGGAGGGGTGCCGAGTTCAGTCGTTGGACACCTTCGCATTTACCGCCGGTTACCAGCAGGCCGGCCGGGGATTTGGGAATCGGCGGGCCGTGGGGAGAATTCTCCGCACCCGCGGAGACACGCGCGGAGACATCCATGGAGACACCCACGGCGGCCGCGGGGCGGCCGAGGTGAGCCGCTCCTGAGCCCGCGAAAGACCGTTTCCTCTCGCACACTTGCTCCCACCTCTTGAATAATAGACAAGAATGAACGCGGAGTTGCGATCCGGTTGAACGCAGCACGGCTCACCCCCCGTACTTCTGGAAAAGGTGAGAGCCAGGTTTCCAGCGAGGGATGGCCATGGGCAGGGCGCACGTCTCCACACACCAGTTGGTCGCCGGGCGGTACCGGCTGCTCGAGATCATCCAGCGCGAGACCAACCGCATCTGCTGGTACGCCGAGGACCTCGGTGCCGGCGAGGTCTCCCGCCCGTGTCTCGTCACGCAGATCGGGCTCCCGGACGACGCGCACGAGACCGAGCGCCGGGCCGCCGGCCGCCTGCTGCGCACGTCCGAACGCATGGCGCTGCTGTGCCCCGGCCGGATCGCCACGGTCGTCGACGCCGTCGAGGAGGCCGGCACCCTGTGGGCCGTCAACGAGTGGATCGACGGCACCCCGCTCGGCGAACTCCTCTCGGAGCAGGGCACGTTCAACTACGTGCGGGCCGCCCGTATCGGCCTGGAACTGCTCGACGTGCTGGACGCCGCGCACGCCGAGGGCATCACGCACGGCGAGCTCAGCCCCGGCCAGGTGTTCGTACGCGAGGACCATTCGGTCGTCGTCACCGGCTACGGCCTGGTCGGCGCGACCCTGGCGCCCCGGCTCACGGCACCCGCGTTCGCCTCCCCGGAACAGGCCCGCGACCAGCACATCGGGCCCGCGGCCGATCTGTGGGCGCTCGGCGCGGTCCTCTACACGATGGTCGAGGGCCGCCCGCCCTTCCGGGACCGGGGCCGGCCGGAGAACACCCTGAAGGGCGTGGACCGGCTGCCGCTGCGCACGCCGGTGCGCGCCGGTCCGCTCACGCAGGTCGTGCAGGGGCTGCTCCGCAAGGACGCGCGGGAACGGCTGACACGCCCGGTGGTCCGGGAGGCGCTGAACCGCGCGCTCAGCGAGGACCCGGAAGCGGCCATGGGGGCGGTGCCCGTGCCGCGGCTGCGCGGCGCATATGCCGCGATGCGGCCGGGGGGTTTGGCATGGAGCAGACGCACCATGGTCGCGGGGACCACCCTGGCCGTGGTCACGGTCGCGGTCGCCGTGCTCGCCGCGACCCAGGGGCTGCCCGGCAGCGACACGGGCAGCGACGCGGCGGACTCCCCGGCCCGGCCTCCGGCCTCCGCCGCCTCGCCGGGCGGGGGCACCGGCGGCGGCAGCCCCGAGCCGTCCGGGCCACCCGGCCGGACCGGCTCCCCCTCCCCCTCGCCCTCTCAGGCGTCCCCCGACCCCACCCCCACTCCGACCCCTACGCCTACGCGCACGCCGTCCGCCCCGGCCACGGCCCTGCCGCCCGGTTTCCGCACGTATCACGCGCCGGAGGGCTTCTCCGTCGCGCTCCCCGAGGGCTGGGAGCGGCTGGACACCGATCGCCAGGGCGATCTGCGGTACCGCGTGGTCTTCGGTGCCGACGGCGACGACCGCACGCTGGCCGTCACCTACAGCGAGCGCGTGGGCCCGGACCCCGTGGCCGTGTGGCGGGACGAAGTCGAGCCCCACCTGGAGCGGTCGGGCGATTACCAGAGGATCGGAGAGATCAGCGCGACGACGTACCAGGGACGCGAGGCCGCCGACATGGAGTGGACGGCCAACGTCGACGGCACCCGGGTGCACACCTTCGGCCGGGGCTTCCTGCTGGGCGGGGGCCGCAGCTTCTCGCTGCGCTGGACGACCCCGGACGACGACTGGGCGGACAAGGGGAACCAGGAGGCGTTGCGGACCTTCCTGAAGACGTTCCGGCCGGACTCAGACTGAGCCGCGCGGGGCGCGCAGGGAGGTGATCGGGCGGGGGGCGAAGGGCTGCGTGCGCCAGCTCGCGGTGAGCGTCCGGTCCGCGAGGGAGCACGTCAGCGCCAGGCGGTGCGGGGTCTCCAGGAACACCACCTCCACGGCCAGCGTGCCGGAATCCGTCCAGCCGCCGCTCACCGCGGTCGGGAGCGGTTTCTCCGCCACCGTCCAGCTCTGCCCTCCGATCCGCAGGCCCAGCCGGTTCTCGCCCTGGGTGAGCCGGAGCGTCCAGCCGCCCGCGTCCGGTACGAGTCCGGCCGACAGAGCGGGACCGCCCCCCGTGGGGGTCCTGAATTCGGCGGCCGGCCATTCCTCCGCCCGGTCCGGCGGTGCCGGCCTGCCCGGGGAGGGCGGCAGCGCGAGCCCGGCGAGGCGCTCCCGCAGGGCCTCGTCGGCGGCGTCCCGGCCGGGCAGCGGCTCGGGGCCGAAGGCGGGCAGCAGGTGCCGCCAGACGAGGTTCAGGTAGTCCTGCATCCGTTCGGTCGCCGAGGTCGCCGCGATCACCGCGTCGTGCTCGGGCAGCACCAGGCAGAACTGGCCGTACGCCCCGTCGCCCCGGTAGCCGTGCCGGGAGGTCCAGAACTGGTAGCCGTAGCCCCGGTCCCAGTCCTGCCGGTCCAGGTCTCCCATGGCTTTGCCGGTCGGTATGCGCGGGCGCGTGGCCCGGGCCACCCACCCTTCGGGCAGCAGCCGCTGGCCCTCCCAGACCCCGTCGCGCAGATACAGCTCGCCGAGCCGGGCGACGGCGTCGGTGGTGGCGTGCAGACCGCTGTAGCCGATCTCGCGGCCGGCGCGGTCCCGCTGCCAGAACACCTCGCCGATGCCCAGGGGATCCAGCAGCCGCGGGCGCAGATACGCGGTGAGCGGCTGCCCGGTCACCCGCTGGACGATCGCGGCGAGGGTGTAGGTGGTGGGCTGGTTGTAGGCGAAGACGGTGCCGGGGTCGCGGTCCGGCGGCAGCAGCAGGAACCCGCGCACGGGCTCCTGCTTGTCCAGCCCGTAGACCTCGTCGATGGTCTCCCGCTCGTGGCCGCTCGACATGGACGCCACGTGCTTCACGAGCATGGCCCGGCTGCGCGGGTCGGTGATCTCGGCCTCGAACTCCGGGAAGTACGAGATCACCGGCGCGTCGAAGTCGAGCAGCCCCTCGGCCTCGGCCAGGGCGGCGGCGGTCCCGGTGAAGCTCTTGCTGAGCGAGTACAGCAGCTGGGGGCGGTCGGCGGTGTACGGTGCCCACCAGCCGGAGGCGACCAGCCGGCCGTGCCGCATGATCATCAAGCTGTGCGGCTCGATCTCGGGGGCCGCTTCGAGCGCGTCGAGGAAGGCGTGGACGCCGGACGCGTCGACGCCCTGGGCGGCGGGGCTGCCGGTGGGCAGAGCGGAGGCACTCATGGGGGCATCCTGCCCCCGTCGGGGGCCTTGATCGAGCAGTTTTCACGCCCGTTGCCAGGGGACCCGGCGGTTATGGTGCAAATCGGATACACGATGATGACCGAGCAGGCCGGCCCCGAGAGCTCGTCGACCATGTGGTGCGGGCCGAGGAGGCGGGCTTCGACTTCTCGGTGACCTCCGACCACTATTTCCCGTGGCTGCGCTCGCAGGGTCACTCGCCCTACGCGTGGGCGGTGCTCGGTGCGGCCGCCCAGGCCACGTCACGCATCCCGCTGATGACGTACGTGACGTGCCCGACGTTCCGCTACCACCCCGCGGTGGTGGCGCAGAAGGCGGCGACGGTCCAGTTGCTGTCCGAGGGCCGCTTCCGGCTGGGGCTCGGCTCCGGCGAGAACCTCAACGAGCACGTCGTGGGCGGCGGCTGGCCGTCCGTCGACGTACGGCACGAGATGTTCGAGGAGGCCGTGGAGATCATCCGCGCCCTCTTCAAGGGCGGTCACGTCAACCATCGCGGCACGCACTTCGACGTGGAGTCGGCCCGGCTGTGGGACCTGCCGGACGAGGCGCCGCCCATCGGCATCGCCGTCTCCGGGGAGCGGTCGTGCGAGCTCGCGGGCCGGCTGGGCGATCTGGTGATCGCCACGGAGCCCAAGGCGGGCCTGCTGGAGGCGTTCGACCGGCACGGCGGCGAGGGCAAGCCCCGCGTGGGCCAGCTGCCGGTCTGCTACGACCCCGACCGGGACACGGCGATCAAGCGGGCCCACTCCCAGTTCCGCTGGTTCGGCAGCGGCTGGAAGGTCAACTCCGAGCTGCCGCACCCGGATTCCTTCGAGGCGGCGACCCAGTTCGTCACGCCCGACGACGTCGCCGACTCCATTCCCTGCGGCGACGACCCGGACGCGTTCGTCGAGGCCGTCCGTCCGTACGCCGAGGCCGGTTTCACCGAGATCGCCCTGGTCCAGATCGGTGGCGATTCGCAGCCGGGGTATCTCGACTGGTCGGAGAAGACCCTTCTGCCCGCCCTGCGCGACGCGTTCGGCTGAGGTCCTCCGCCAGGGCCGCGTCGGCCTGTTCCACCAGCCGGGCCCTCCGCTTGGGAGGGCTCCTCCTCCGAGCGCGGAGGTGACCTGCGGCCCGCGCATCACCGGGACATTGCCCCGGTTCGCGTGTTCGCCGCCCGGCGGGACACCCGGCCGGCCGGTCTCGATCGCGGCGCAGCGGAAGCCGCGCGCCAGATCACAGGCCGGGCAGCCGGCCGGGCCGCGCGCGAGCCGGTCGCAGCAGTCGGGGAACAGCACCCGGTCGAGGGCGGCGTCCACCCCCCGCCAGCCCTGCCGGTCGGGTCCGGCCACGACCATCTCGGCCGGCGCCTTCCCCTCCTGACCGCCTCGGCGTCCCACCTCGGGCCGCACCATCCGCGCGACGTCACCCACCCGCGACCGGCGCGCCAACACGTTGACGGCCCCCGGCCTGCGCAGACGGTGAACGGCGGGGCCGGCGGGTGCCGATAGGCTGCCGTCCGCACAGCGCGCAGTCCGATCCGCCCCGCCCCCCAGGAGAGTCGCCCGTGACCGTCGCCCTCACCCCGCCCGAGACGTCCCCCGCGCCGTCGGCGCCCGTCTCCGACCTGATCGCGCGGGACGCGCGGGAGTTCGGGGCGTACGCCCGGACCGGAGGGTGGGCCTTCGGGCTGAAGGTGGCGCGCAGCGTGCGGCCCGGCGGGCAGGGCTCAAACGAGACGGCGAAGGTGTCGGCGAAGGAGTTCGCGGAGCTCGCCGGGTGCTCCGCCGAGCGGGTCATGCGCTACTACAAGGCGTGGGACCGGGCGGCCGACGACGGGCTGGTCCCGCACTTCGAAGCCCTGACACCGGGTCAGGAGATGGAACTGCCGGACGCCGACGTGTGGCTGAGCTACTACGTCTCCCGCTCCGGCGCCACCTCCGAACGCGGCACCGCCATCGCCGAGGCCGCCGAGGCGGAGGGCATCCGGCCCACGAAGGCGCTGGAGGTCGCGGAGAACCCCACCGCCCTGCGCGCCGCGATCCTCGCCGACCCCTCCACCGCCCGCGCGGCCCGCCAGGCCCTGCTGGACCGAGTCAGGGAAGACCCCGAGCTCCAGTCCGAGCTGGCCCGTGACGTCGTGCGTACCGACGAGCTGAAGAAGGCCGTCGCCGGTGAGAGCAGGGCGGCCGACCGGATCGGATACGTGCGCCAGATCGCCGAGTCGGGGCAGATCAAGACGCCCGCCGGGCAGACCGTGGACGCGCCGGCCGACCTCCGCCAGGAGGCCGAGCGGCACCTGTCCCTCATCGACGAGCTGGACGAGGGCGAGGACGCCGGCGAGTGGGCCGCCGAGGCGTACGACACCATGAAGTCCCTCGTCGTCGAGGCCGTCGAGACCGACCCGGGGCTGCGGGTGCGGGAGCGGCGCACGAAGTTCTACAGCAGCCTCCAGAAGGCGACCAAGGTGTTCGAGGAACTGACCTTCGACGACGCCGGGGAGTTCTACGAGGACGACATGGTCCAGCGTCTGGAGGAGCTCCAGCGGGCCGTGGCCGTGTGCATCGAGTCCCTGCGCGGTGCCCGCGGGAATCACCCGGAGGGCTGAGCATCTTGTGCGTCTGGGGGGTACTAGAGGGCTCTACGTCGGTTGGTTCTTCCCGGAGGCCCTCTCGTGAACTCCTTCGTGCACAAGACCCTGGTGGTGCAGCTCCAGGCGGGTGACACGGACCGTTTCTCCGTGCTCGCCCACCTGAGCTACGACGCCGCGGACCCGTTCGCCGTCACCGTCGTCTTCAGCCACGACGGCCGTGTCCTCGCCCGCTGGCAGCTGGACCGCGAGATGCTCGGCGAGGCGCTGCGGCGTCCGGTCGGGGTGGGGGACGTGCGGATGCGTCCCGAGTCGCGGGGCATGTGGCAGGAGCTGCGTATGGAGTTTTTCGGTGACGCCCGTCCCGACGGCGGCCGCCACCACGCGGTGGTGTTCGCGTGGGCCCCGGCGTTCGCGGCGTTCCTGCGGGAGACCCACGAGGTGGTCCAGCCGGGCCGCGAGGAGGTCCGCGTCGACGACTTCCTGGCGGACGTCATCGCCGGGGGCTGATCCGGGGGCGTTTCCCGCCGACGAACCTGCCGTGCTGTCCGCCGGCCGCTCACGCCGTGGCGCTGAGGGCGGGCACCACCGCAGGCCGTCACTTCGACGTGTGGCGGTGCCGGGTCCACAGAGGCAGGACGAACCAGCACAGCAGGTACCAGGCGACCACGCCGGCGACGAGGTAGGGGACGAAGCCGTCGTGCGTCGCCACCCGCAGGATCAGCAGCAGTGAGGCGGTCATCGTGGCGAGCAGCAGCACGAGCCCGAGCAGGGTGAGCCGGGAGGCCAGCCGCACCGCCTGCGGTTTGACGCGCCGGCCGGAGACGAGGCGGTGCAGGGACACCGGCCCGATGAGCGCCCCGGTCGCGCAGGCGCCGAGGACGACCGTCAGGAGGTAGATCGCCTGGTCCGTGTCGGTCAGGTCGTCGTATTTCTCGGTGAACACCACTGTGAGCAGAAAACCGAACAGGATCTGCACGCCCATCTGGGCCACGCGGACTTCCTGGATGAGCTCCTGCCACATCCGGTCCGCTCTCTCCTCCTCCGTCTCGTTGCGCCCCCGGCGCCTCGGCGCGCCCTCTGCCGTGTCCGCCACTGTTCCTCCCCGGTGTGAGACGTGAGTGCTTCTCTCACGCGGGTTCCCCGTAAGCGGCCGTCGTCCCGGCCTCGTGGCGGTTTGAGCGGTCAGCGGACGGTTACACGGACGGCGACTGACGCACAGCCCGAGGAGGTCGTGGACGCATGTCCGGTACGCAGCTCACCGTCACGCTCAGCGGCGGGGGCACCGACGACGCACGAGCGGTCGTCCGGGCCCTGGAAGGCACGTTCGGGGCGCCGGACGAGCTGCCCGCCGACGAGAACGCGACGGTGCACACGGCGACCTTCGACGGCGGCACGGACGCGAGTCCCGCCGGGAGCGCCGGGGCGGGCGCCGAGCGCCTGTCCGCCCCGGTGACCGTCACGGTGCAGGGCGCCCCGGAGGCGGTGCGGCGGGCGAGCGACACGCTCACCCGCGCCTTCACGGCCCGCGACGACGGGATCGTCTCCGGCGACCAGGAGCAGGAGAGGCAGCTGCTCCTGGTGCCGTGACGGGGCGGGGCTCCCTGCCTACCAGCGGGATTCCACCTGGTCCTTGATCCGCCGGTCGTAGAGGTCGCGGATCGCCGTCAGCGTCTCGCCGGGCAGCTCCGGCAGACGGGCGGCGGCCGCGTTGGCGCGGGCCTGCTCTGGCGAGCGGGCGCCGGGGATCACGGTGGTCACCCCGGGCTGGTCGATGATCCACCGCAGGGCCAGCTGGGCCGGGGTGCAGCCCTCGGGGGCGAGCGCCGCGAACTCGGCGGCCGCCTCGACACCGGTGACGTAGTCGACGCCGGAAAAGGTCTCTCCCACGTCGAAGGACTCGCCGTGCCGGTTGTAGGTGCGGTGGTCGTTCCCGGGGAAGACGGTGTCCCGCGTGTACTTGCCCGACAGCAGGCCGGAGGCGAGCGGGACGCGGGCGATGATGCCGACGCCCGCCTCGCGGGCGGCCGGGAGCACCTCGCGCAGCGGCTTCATGCGGAACGGGTTGAGGATGATCTGCACGCTCGCCACGTTCGGCCGGGCGATCGCGGTCAGCGCCTCCTCACAGGTCTCGACGCTGACGCCGTACGCGGCGATCCGCTCCTCCTCGACCAGCGTGTCCAGGGCGTCGAACACCTCGTCCGACGAGTAGACGGGCGTCGGCGGGCAGTGCAGCTGCACCAGGTCGATACGGTCGACGCCGAGGTTGCGCCGGGAGCGGTCGTTCCAGGCGCGGAAGTTGTCGAGCACGTAGTTCTCGGGGATCTGGTCGACCCGGCGGCCCATCTTGGTGGCGACCAGGACGTGCAGGTCCGGCCGGCCGCCGAGGAACGCGGCTATGGTCTGCTCGCTGCGGCCGTCGCCGTACACGTCGGCGGTGTCGAAGAAGGTCACCCCGGCCTCGGCCGCCGCCTCCAGGACCGCAAGGGCCTCCTTGTCGTCGACGTCGCCCCAGTCGGCACCCAGCTGCCACGTACCGAGACCGACGACGGAAGCGTGCTGACCCGACCTGTCGAATGTGCGCTCGTCCATGGGCGTCAGTCTGTCATCCGTCACGGCCGCGCGTGGAAGATCCGGCTCCGGGCCGCCGACCCTGCCCGATTCACTCACACGAGTGAATCACGAGTGAATACAGTCGACAGGGATATGTCACGTGTCAACGGGCCCCTAGCGTGGCTGACGTGACAACTGGTTCGGTGAGCAACTTCCCGTCGGACGAGGCGCGTTGGTCGCGCCGGGGTTTCCTCCTCACCGCGGCCGCGCTGGCCGCAGTGCCGGGGCTGCCGGCGGATCCGGCCGCCGCCGCGGCGGAGCTGCCGGACTTCCCGGCGGACGTCGCGCTGTACCGCTCGGCGTACCGGAACTGGGTCGGCGAGATCACCGCCGACGGCCTGTGGGCCTGTGCGCCGGGAAGCCCCGACCAGGTCGTCGACGTCGTGAACTGGGCCTGGCGGCACGGATGGCGGGTGCGCGCCCGGGGCGCCTCGCACGGCTGGTCGCCCCTGACGGTGACGGAGGGGACGCCGTCCGGCGCACCCGTCCTCCTCGTCGACACGACTCCCCACCTCACCGGCCTGGCGCTGGACTCGCCGGCCGCCGTGCGCGCCGGCACCGGCGTGACCATGGAGGCCATGCTCACCTTCCTGGAGGAGCACGGCCTCGGCGTCACGGCGACTCCCGCCCCCGGTGTCCTCACCCTGGGCGGCGCCCTGGCGATCGACGCGCACGGCACCGCCGTTCCCGCACGGAACGAGCGACGCCTGCCGGGGCACACGTACGGCTCGCTGAGCAACCTGATCCTGTCCCTGACGGCCGTGGTGTGGGACTCCCGGGCCGGCGCCTACGCGCTGCGCACGTTCCACCGTGACGAGGCGGACTGCGCCGCACTGCTGACCCATCTCGGGCGGTCCCTGGTGACCGAGGTGGTGCTGCGGGTGGGCGCGAACACCAACCTGCGGTGCGTGAGCCGTACGGACATCCCGGCCGGCGAACTGTTCGCCGCGCCCGGCTCCGGGAAGGGGCGCCGCACGCTCGCGAGCTTCCTGGACGAGGCCGGGCGGGTCGAGGCGATCTGGTTCGCCTTCACCGAACACCCCTGGCTGAAGGTGTGGAGCGTCTCCCCCACCCGGCCGCTGACCTCACGGCATGTGACACGCCCGTACAACTACCCGTTCTCCGACAACGTCCCGCCCCCGGTGGCAAAGCTGGCGGGCCGTATGACGTCGGAGGCGGCCTGGTATCTGGCGCCGGTGCTCGGCACCGCGCAGTACGACGCCGCCGCGCTCGGGCTGGTGGCGACCCTGTCCGGTGACATCTGGGGACCCTCCAAGAACACACTGCTGTACCTGAAGCCGACCACCCTGCGGGTCCACGCGAACGGCTATGCCGTGCTCACCTCCCGGGACCAGGTGCAGAAGGTCGTCTCCGAGTTCGCCGCGTTCTACCGGGAGCGGCTGACGGCGTACGCGGCCCGGGGCAGCTTCCCGGTCAACGGGTCGGTGGAGATCCGGGTGACCGGACTGGACGAACCGGGCGACTCCGGGGTGCCCGGGGCCCGTCCGCCGCTGCTGTCCGCGCTCCGGCCGCGCGCGGACCACCCCGAGTGGGACACGGCCGTGTGGCTGGACGTCCTGACACTGCCGGGCACGCCGGACGCGGAGGCGTTCCTGCGCGAGGTCGAGCGGTTCCTGCTGCGCGCGTACGACGGCGGGTCCGCCCTGACCCGAGTGGAGTGGTCCAAGGGATGGGCGTACACGGACGACGGGGTGTGGAGCGACGAGGAACTGCTGGGCTCGGTCGTGCCGGCCGCGGTCGGTCCGCGGGAGTGGGCCGAGGCGGACGCGGTACTGGACCGGCTGGACCCGCACCGCGTCCACGGCAACGCCTTCCTGGACCGGCTGTTCGGGCAGGGCGCCAAGGGGTGAGGGCGCCTGCTCGGCGGGCGCGTGACGCTCCACGAGCTGGATGCCTCTGCGGGCGCTCATTCGCGGGCGGCCAGCGCCCGCGCGTGCACGGTCCGCGCGACCTTCGGACCCAGCCAGCGCTTGAACCGGCGCAGTGGTTCCAGCTGCCCGGCCGCCCGGTCGAGCCGGTAGTACAGCTGCGGCGGGACGTGGGGCAGCAGCGGTGAGTGACGCTGGCCGAGCAGGGCGAACATCCGCTCCGGCGGCAGGTGCATGTAGCGCGGCAGGTTCTCGTACCACTGGGCGCTGTAGCGGGCGGCGCTCTGCACGGGCAGGAGGGCCGCCTTGCGTTGCCGTTCGTAGCGGGCGAGGGCCTGTGGGAGTGCGGAGTGCTCGCGCAGCGCGGCGGCCAGGGCGATCGCGTCCTCCAGGGCGAGGGTGGTGCCGGCGCCGATGGAGTAGTGGGTGGTGTGGGCGGCGTCGCCGAGCAGGACGAGATTGTCTCGGTACCAGGTGCGGTTCGTAAGGGTGCGGAAGGTCTGCCAGGGCGTGCCGGCGGAGCGGCCGAGCAGAGGGTGGCCGTCCAGGACGTCGGCGAAGAGCTCCTCCAGGAGCGCCCGCCCGTCGCCCTCGCTCGCCCGGTCCAGTCCGAGTCCGGTCCAGGTCTCGGGTGCGCACTCGATGACGCAGGTGCTGCGGTCGGGGCCGTATCCGTAGCCGTAGCACCAGATCCAGCCGTGACCGGTCTCGACGAAGGCGAAGGTGAAGGCGTCGAAGAGCTTCGTGGTGCCGAGCCAGACGTACGGGTTGCGACCGGCCGTGACCTCCGTGCCGAAGTGTGCGGCGTGGCGGGTGCGCAGCGCGCTGCGGACACCGTCGGCCGCCACGACCAGGTCGGCGTCGGGCAGGTCGCCGGCGGTGATCTCGCGCTCGTACTCCAGGCGTACGCCGAGCTCGCGGGCCCGGGCGGAGAGGATCTCCAGCAGCCGGTGGCGGCCGATGCCGTGCCCCTGGTCGCCGCTGTGTCTGGCCGTCAGGTCCCGGACGTGGGCGACGCCGTCACGCCAGCGGACGGAGTCGCGGTCGAGGGCACGCGCCGACTCGGGGTCCTGCGCGTGGAGCCGGTCGTACAGTCCGCGCCAGTACGTCACGCCCCAGCCGTAGGTCGAGCCCTCCGGGTCGCGTTCGTGGACGGTGACGTCGTGGGACGGGTCCTGCCGCTTCAGCAGGATCGATAGATACAGACCGGCGGGCCCGCCGCCGACACAGGCGACCTTCACGCACACCCCTGAGAATTACCGAGAGCTTTCGATTGTGGACGCAGAGTAGCAGGACAAAAGCATCATCGGCCGGACCGCAGAATCACGCCAGTTTCACCACGTGACGCGCACCACGGGTGGCGGACCACAAGGGGAGAAACATTCGCCGCGACACCCCTCACGGGCGGAACTTCCCTCTCCGCGTCCGCCCGAACGCCCCTCGCAGCAAGATCATCTTCGTTCAATCTTGCACGACATAAGGGGACTTGCCCGGATCACGGCCAACCGGCTCGCTTGGATTTCTCCCGGTACCGGACGGGCCGATAAGCATGCGGAGTCATCAGCCGAACGAACTCAGGAGGTCCGCATGCCGGAACTCAGCCGTCGCCGTGCGCTCACCGCCGCGGCCGTCGCCGCCACGACCGCGGGGACATGGTCGGCAGGCAGCCCCGCGATGGCCGCCGGGCACCACGACTCCCACGGGACCTTCGACGAGGTCTACAAGGGCCGCCGGATACAGGGCCGCCCGGCCGCCGGAACCGGTCACCACCACGGCACGGGATACGCGGTGTTCGTCGACGGTGTGGAACTGCACGTGCTGCGCAACGCCGACGGCACCTGGATCAGCGTCGTCAGCCACTACGACCCCGTGCCCACGCCGCGCGCCGCCGCCCGGGCCGCCGTGGACGAGCTCCAGGGCGCGCCACTGCTGCCCTTCCCCGCCAACTGACCGGTACCGAAGCGCATCTGGAGCACCCGCACATGACCGTCCGCAAGAACCAGTCCGCCCTGACCGCCGACGAGAAGCGGCGCTTCGTCGCCGCGCTCCTGGAGTTGAAGCGCAGCGGCCGCTACGACGACTTCGTCACGACGCACAACGCGTTCATCGTCTCCGACACCGACGACGGCGAGCGGACGGGCCACCGCTCACCGTCCTTCCTGCCCTGGCACCGAAGATTCCTCCTGGAGTTCGAGCGCGCGTTGCAGTCGGTGGACGCGTCGGTGGCCCTGCCGTACTGGGACTGGAGCGTCGACCGTTCGCCGCGCGCCTCGCTGTGGGCGCCCGACTTCCTCGGGGGCACCGGGCGCGAGCGGGACGGCCGGGTGACGGACGGGCCGTTCTCCGCGTCCTCGGGGAACTGGCCGATCAACGTGCGGGTCGACGGCCGTACGTTCCTGCGCCGGTCCCTCGGTGCCGGGCGGCGTCAGCTGCCGACGCCGGCCGAGGTCGAGTCGGTGCTGTCGATAACCACGTACGACATGGCGCCCTGGAACAGCGCCTCGGACGGTTTCCGCAATCACCTCGAAGGGTGGCGGGGCGTCAATCTGCACAACCGCGTCCACGTCTGGGTCGGCGGGCAGATGGCCACCGGGGTGTCCCCCAACGACCCGGTGTTCTGGCTGCACCACGCGTTCATCGACAAGCTGTGGGCCGAGTGGCAGCGCCGGCACCCCGGCTCGGGGTATCTGCCGGCCGCGGGCACGCCGAACGTGATCGACCTGCGCGAGACGATGAGGCCCTGGCACGACACGAGCCCGGCGGACCTGCTGGACCACACGGCGCACTACACGTTCGACGCCTGACGCCCAGGGGCGTTGTGGCCCGTCAGTGGCCGATCGCGGCCAGGGCGGCGGTGTACTGGTCGTCGGTGACGGGCTCCGGCCAGGTGGTGCCGTCCCCGCTCTCGTCGCCGACGACCATGGCGATGTGGGCCACGCGGGTGCTGTCGGTGGCGCCGTGCCAGTACTCTTCACCCGCTGCCGGCCAGTGTGCTTCCTGTGACAGCTCGGCGAACACATAACCGGTTGCCTGTCGGTGATGGCGGTGGGTGAACGTCCGGCATGATCACCCAGGTGCGGACTGACGGATCAGCCGTCCGGATCGGCGCTCTCGTTCCGCTGACCCGGCCTGGCTGGGTCGAGGCGGGCCGGCACCCGCTCGCCGGACTCGAGCTGGCCGTTCGCGACGTCAATGACGCCGGCGGGATCGTCGCAAGGCCGCTCGAGCTGGTGGTCACAGACACCGCGGCTGATCCGCGGAGGGCCGTGGCGGCCGTGGACGAACTGGCTCATCTGGGCGTGGCTGCCCTGGCGGGGGAGTATCACAGCGTCGTCGCTCGCGCCGCTGCCGGCAGGGCCGACGCCCTCGGCCTGCCGTTCCTCTGCTCGTCAGCGGTTCTCGACGCGCTCACCGACCAGCCGACGGAATGGGTCGCGCGCCTCTCCCCGCGCCGCAGTCCCGCGGCTGGCAGGTCTACGCGGACTTCCTCCTCGGCGCGGGCCACACCCGAATCGCCGTGGCAGTCCAGCCGAGTGTCTACTGGGCAGCGGGGACCCGCATTCTGCGGGAGTACCTCGCTCCACGCGGCGGCACCGTCGTCGAACCCGACATGAGCGCGCTCACCGCCACGGCTGTGTGCGACGAACTCGTCGATCACCGCGCGACGGCCCTCCTTCTCCTGGTCGGCCACCCTGAGCCGGCCGTGCCGATCGTCCAGTCCGTCCGCCGTGACCAGCGCCTCGCCGAGGTCATGATCGGTGCACCGGCCGGGCAACCCGAGTTCTCCGAGTGGGCGACGTCGCCGGGCGACGACGGTGCCGCGATGCCGTTCTTGCGCTATCTGCCCGAACGCCTCAGCCCACTCGGCGCACGCGTCGAGAAGGTCCTGCGCGAGTGGCTGGGCGAAGCGCCCTCCTTCGTCGCCTTCGAGGGCTACGACACGGTCGCCGTCCTCGCCGATGTGCTGCGTGCTCACGGCGTGGACCGGGCGCGCACGGCCGGATCCTGGCCCCGCGTCGCGGTCGAGGGCACTCGCGGGCGGATCCGGTTCTCCCGCACGCCCGGCATCAGCGTGTGGCAGTGGGCCTCGGCGCCGGTCCAGGTCGTCGATCGAGATCCGGCGGACCCCGATCGCTTCCGGCTCCTCCACGCCGGTTGAAGAGAGCAGGGAGGCACCCCTGCTCAGACGGTCTCGGCCGTGCGGCACTCCGGGTGGCCCCAGCCACGGTCGTTCTTGGCGATGGACTCACCGGCCGCGTAGGAGCGGCCGCACTGGCAGCGGCCGGGGAACTTGGCCTTGATGGTGCGCGAGGAGGCCTTCGCGGTGCGGGCGGCCCCGCCGCGCGACCGGGAGCGCGGGGCCTTGGCCGGGGTGTCCGGGGCCGGCGGCGGCTCGGGGGAGCCCAGGCCGCTGCCCGCGGGCTCCTGGACGGTGGCGGCCTGGCTGGCCGCGCGGTCGGCGAAGTCGTTGAGCCGGTCGCCGTCGACCTGGTGGGCGGGAACGTAGCGGAACTCGACCGAGCGGCCGTCCAGAAGCTCGTCGATGCGCACCACGAGGTCCTGGTTGGCGACCGGCTTTCCGCCGGACGTCTTCCAGCCGTTGCGCTTCCAGCCGGGCAGCCAGGTGGTGACGGCCTTCATCGCGTACTGCGAGTCCATCCGGATCTCGAGCGGCACCTCCGGGTCGGTCGCCGTCAGCAGGCGCTCCAGCGCGGTGAGTTCCGCGACGTTGTTGGTGGCCTTGCCCAGCGGCCCCGCCTCCCAGCGCACCGGGCTCTCGGAAGCGTCGGCGACGACCCAGGCCCAGCCCGCGGGCCCGGGATTTCCCTTCGAAGCCCCGTCACACGCGG
Organism: Streptomyces sp. DG1A-41; assembly: GCF_037055355.1. GTDB lineage: Bacteria > Actinomycetota > Actinomycetes > Streptomycetales > Streptomycetaceae > Streptomyces. Next base: position 271,260 of record NZ_CP146350.1, read on the forward strand.
CCACAACACGTTCACGCATGGCACCGATCATGCCATGGCCGCATGGGCCGGCCGGCCGGAGGTCCTCAGCTCACGTCGGTCATCTTCGGCATCTCGCCCTGGGTCCTGGTGATGTCGATGACCGAGAAGTTGGCGCCCTGCGGGTCGCTGAGGGACGCGAACCGGCCGAACGGGGTGTCCATGGGCCCGAACCGCAGGACGCCGCCGAGCTTGGTGGCCTTCGCGACGGCGTCGTCGCAGTCCTCGACGGCGAAGTAGACGTTGATGTACGGCGGCACCTCGGGCGGGAAGTCGTCCGTCATCTTCATCCGGCCCAGCACGCTGCGGTCACCGAGGTTGTAGATCCGGAAGTCAGCCTCCTCGTGCTCCATCTCCTTCTGCTGGTAGGAGAAGACGGCGGGGAAGAACGCGTCGGACTTCTCGGGCTCGCGGGTGAAGACCTCCGCCCATGTGTAGGCACCGGGTTCGGCCATCGTGTCGAAGCCCTCATGGGTGCCCGCCTGCCACACGCCGAAGACGACACCGCTCGGGTCGCGGGCCAGGCACATGGTGCCGAAGTCGCCGACCTTCATCGGCTCCATCAGCACCTCGCCGCCGTGGTCACGGATCCGGGCCACGGTGGCGGCGGCGTCCCGGGCCGCGAAGTACAGGCACCACTGCGACTGGCCCTCCTGGCCGGGCATGGGCGGGACGACGGCGGCGACCGCCTTGCCGTTCGCATAGGCCTCGGTGTAGTTGCCGAACTCCGTCGACGCCTCGGCGAAGGTCCAGCCGAGGACGTCTCCGTAGAAGCTCTTGGCCCCTTCGAGGTCACTGAACGTCGCGTCGGCCCAGCACGGGCTTCCTTCAGGTTGCACGGCCATGGCTGCGGCCCTCTCCGAATGGGTGGACAGTCCGTTTCCTCACGCTAGTCACCGGGGAGCCGACCCGCGCGCCGAGCGGACCGTTCCGTCGCACACTGGGCGAGAGGGGGCTTCGGCAGGACGGGGAGCGGCGGCATGGCGGACGGGTCGATGCGTGCGTGGACGGTGGTACGGCCGGGCTCGGTCGAGGAGGGGTCCCTGCGGCTGGTCGGGAAACCGGTGCCGGTACCCGCGGACGACGAGCTGCTGGTGCGTGTGCGCTCCTGCGCTGTGTGCCGCACCGACCTGCACGTCGTCGAGGGCGACCTGCCCGTGCGCCGGGCGGGCGTCACGCCCGGTCACGAGGTCGTCGGAGCGGTGGCCGGGGCGGGCGCGGCGGTGCGCGGCTTCGCGGTGGGCGACCGGGTCGGTGTGGCCTGGCTGCGCCGCACCGACGGCGGCTGCGCGTACTGCGCGCGCGGCGCGGAGAACCTGTGTCCCCGCTCCGAGTACACGGGCTGGTACGCCGACGGCGGCTACGCGGAGTACACGACGGTGCCGGCGGCGTTCGCCTACCGGCTGCCGGAGGGCGTGCCGGACGTGGCCCTGGCTCCTCTCCTGTGCGCGGGCGTCATCGGCCACCGGGCGCTGCGGCGGGCCGGGCTGCCGCCCGGGGGACGGCTCGGGCTGTACGGCTTCGGAGGCAGCGCCCATCTGTGCGCGCAGGTGGCGCTCGCCGAGGGCGCCACCGTGCACGTCATGACGCGCGGTGCGGCCGCCCGGCGGCTGGCGCTGGAGCTGGGCGCGGCCTCCGCGCAGGACGCGTACGCGAGGCCGCCGGAGCCGCTGGACAGCGCGATCCTGTTCGCCCCCGCCGGCGAGCTGGTTCCGGTCGCCCTGCGCGCCCTGGACCGCGGCGGTGTCCTGGCCATCGCCGGCATCCATCTCACCGACACGCCTCCCCTGCACTACGAGACCGAGCTCTTCTACGAGAAGCAGGTGCGCAGCGTCGCCTCGAACACGCGCGAGGACGGCCGCGAGTTCCTGACCCTCGCGGCGAGGTACGGCGTACGCGCGACCACGCATCCGTATCCGCTGTCGCGGGCCGTGGAGGCGCTGGCGGATCTCAAGGCGGGGCGGTTCGACGGGGCGGCGGTGCTGGTGAACGACCTGTCGTGAGGACACTTTCCCGACCATGTTCCGTGGCCGACGCGTGTCTTCCCTCAGGGGTCCGGCTGTGCTTGCCTGGGGAGCCGTGTCACCGGCCCGGGGCGGGAGTTGCCGTATGCGCAGACCGTGGATCGTGGGTGTGCTGGTGGCGGTGCTGCTGCTCGGTGCGTGCGGCGATCCGTCGTCCGGGCCCGAGGCTCCCCCGCCGTCCGCTCCGGAGGTGTCCGCGACCACGCACCAGCGTGCCCCCGCCTCCCCCAGCGCCCGGACCCCCGTGAAGGCGCCCACCGTGCTGTACCTCGGCGACTCACTCGCCATGGAGAACCACAAGGTCCTCGGCCAGGAGCTGCGCCGGGACCTGCGCGCGACGTACACGAGCGCCCCCTACTCGGGCACCACCCTGTGCGACTACCTGGAGGGCACGGCCGAGCGGTCCCTCGTACCGGCCCGGGACAAGGCGGCCGCCCTGGTGCGGTCGCTGCGTCCGGACTTCGTGGTGTTGCAGTTCTGGGGCAACGCCTGGGACTTCACCTGGTGCATGGACGGGATCACGTACGACGGTGCGCGGGAGCGGTACTTCAGGCGGTACGAGGCCGACGCGCGCAGGCTCGTCGAGCAGATCGCCACGGCCGGCGGGTCCCACCGGCCGCGGATCGTGTGGGTGCTCCAGGGCCCGGACCCGATCACGCCCGACCGGGTGCGCCGGGTGAACGGACTGTACGAGCGGCTGGCCGCCGCCTCGGGCGGCATCGTCGCCGATGCCGGTGGAGCGGTGAGTCCGGGCTCGGACCGCTACACCTGGACGCAGTACCTCCCGTGCACCGACTACGAGCGTGCCCACCCCGACTACTGCACTCAGCCCTCCCGCGACCGGACGGCCCTGCACCGGGACGACGACTACCTGCACTTCTGCCTGGCACCCACGACGTCCACGCCGAAGCCCTGCCCGGTCCGCTCCCCCGGCATCCTGCGCATCGCCCGCGAGATCACGAAAACCATTCGACAGTCGATGAGTTGACCGCTCGAATGGCAGCCATGTGCGCGGTGCGAATGCATGAGGACGAAGTGGACATCGACGTCTCGCTCGTCGGCCGGCTGATCGCGGGACGGTTCCCACGGTGGGCAGGACTGCCCCTGCGGCGCCTGGAGTCCTCCGGGACGGAGAACGCCATGTTCCGTCTCGGCACGGACAAGGTCGTACGGCTCCCCCGGCATCCGCGCGCCATCGACGCCATCACGCACGAACTGCGCTGGCTGCCCCGGCTGGCCCCCGGGCTTCCCGCCGCCGCGCCCGAGCCTCTCGGGCGGGGTGAGCCCGGCGAGGACTTCCCGTGGCCCTGGGCGGTGTACGGCTGGCTGGAGGGTCACAACCCGGTGCCCGGCACACTGGAGGAACCCCGGCTGCTCGCCGGGGACCTGGGGGCGTACGTCACCGCCCTGCGCCGGACCGACGCGGCGGAGGGTCCGATCGGGTACCGGGGTGTGCCGCTGGCGACCCGGGACCGGTTCATGCGTGAGGCGCTCGCGCAGTTGGCGGGGCGGATCGACACCGCGGCGGTGACGGACCTGTGGGAGCAGGCACTGCGCACCCCGCAGTACGCCGGGCCGCCGGTCTGGGCGCACGGCGATCTGATGGCCGGGAACCTGCTGGTCAGCGGCGGACGGCTGACCGCCGTGATCGACTACGGCACGGTGGGGGTGGGCGATCCCGCCGTCGACCTCATCAGCGCCTGGTGTGTGCTGCCCGCCGAGGTCCGCGGCGTCTTCCGCGAGGCCGTGGGCGCCGGCGAGGCCGAGTGGGCGCGGGGCCGGGGCTGGGCCCTGTCGATCGCGGTCATCGCGCTGCCGTACTACTGGGAGACGAACCCGCCGGTCGCGGCGAACTCGCGGCATGTGATCAGGGAGATCCTGGCCGAGGCCGGATAGGGGCAGAAGGTGTTCCTGCCCCTGTCCGGAGAGCGCGTCATTCGCCCGCGTACGCCTTCTCCAGGGCCGCGATGTCGAACTTGCTCATCGCCATGAACGCCTCGGTCACCCGGGCCGCCTTCGCCGGGTCCGGGTCGGTGATCATGTCGTCGAGCCGGTCGGGTACGACCTGCCATGACACGCCGTACCGGTCCTTGAGCCAGCCGCAGGGGCCGGGCTCGCCACCGTTCTCGGTGAGCTTGGTCCAGTAGTAGTCGATCTCCTCCTGGTCCTCGCAGAAGATCATGAAGGAGACCGCCTCGGTGAACTTGAACTGAGGGCCGCCGTTGAGTCCGAGGAACTTGTGTCCGTTGGCCGTGAACTCGACGGTCATCACGCTGCCGGCGGGCTGGGGCGCTCCCGCGGGGTAGCGGGCGATCTTTCCGACGCTGGAGTTCTTGAAGACCGAGACGTAGAAGTGGGCAGCCTCCTCCGCCTGGCCGTCGAACCAGAGACACGTCGTGAAGCCGTCGGATGCCATGAGTACCTCCTGGAGCGTGGATCGCTGTCATCTGTGTCGACCGGTCCACGCCGGGAAACTCATCGGCCGGGCGGGTGATTATTCACCGGGACGGCGGGTTCGTCCGCCGGGCGTTCTTCCGGGAGTCGCGCGAGAAGGGCTGAGACCGGCTGGACGAACGCGCTCTGCCGGGAGCGGATCTGCCGAGGGCAGAGAAACGGTCTGCGGGCATCGTCCGAGGCCAAGAGTGGAGTCGACGGCACATCCGCGGCAGGTCCGCGGAACTTCCGCCACGACGAGGAGAACCGATGACTCCACTCACGACACTCACCCCGCGGTCGGAGGAGGGCGACACCCCTCCGACCCGGTTCGACGACCATCTGGCCGCCCAGCTGCTCGCGCAGCGCATCGTGCTGCTGGGCACGCAGGTCGACGAGGTCTCCGCGAACCGGGTCTGCGCCCAGCTGCTGATCCTGTCCGCGGAGGACCCGCGCACCGACATCAGCCTGTACATCAACAGCCCCGGCGGCTCGGTGCACGCGGGCCTCGCCATCTACGACACGATGCGGCTGATCCCCAACGACGTCTCCACCCTGGCCATGGGCTTCGCCGCCAGCATGGGCCAGTTCCTGCTCTGCGTCGGCACGCCGGGCAAGCGCTACTCCCTGCCGAACGCGCGCGTCATGATGCACCAGCCGTCGGGGGGCATCGGCGGCACCACCGCCGACATCGAGATCCAGGCGCAGAACCTGGAGTTCACCAAGCGGACCATCGAGCGGATCACCGCCGAGCACACCGGACAGACCCCGGAGACCATCTCCCGGGACGGCGACCGGGACCGCTGGTTCACGGCCGAGGAGGCCAAGGAGTACGGCATGGTGGACCGGGTCCTGGAGTCCCTCGCGGACATCCGCCCGGCGGCCACCCGGCGCAGGATGGGGCTTCAGTGATGGGTACCTACACGATTCCGAACGTCGTCGAGCGCACCCCCCAGGGCGAACGTTCCTACGACGTGTTCAGCCGGTTGCTGAACGAGCGGATCATCTTCCTCGGCACCGAGATCGACGACGGCGTCGCCAACGTCGTTATCGCACAGCTCCTCCATCTGGAGTCGTCGTCCCCGGAGAGCGAGATCTCGATCTACCTCAACTCCCCCGGCGGCTCGTTCACTTCGCTCATGGCCATCTACGACACCATGACGTACGTGCAGGCGCCGATCTCGACGTTCTGCGTCGGGCAGGCGGCCGCCACGGCGGCCGTGCTGCTGGCCGGCGGGGATGCCGGGCGGCGGTTCGTGCTGGAGCACGCGCGGGTGCTGCTCGGGCAGCCGGCCTCGGGCGGAGCGCGCGGCACGGCGTCCGACCTGTCGCTCCAGGCCAAGGAGATGGTGCGGATCCGCTCCCAGGTGGAGGAGGTGCTGTCCCGGCACACCCACCACGACGTGGCGACCCTGCGGGCCGACATGGACCGCGACAAGGTGCTCACCGCGCAGGAGGCGGTGGGCTACGGGCTGGCCGACGAGGTGCTCAGCCGACGCCCCGTGCGGGTCTGAGGCGCCGGCCGGCCACCGGTTCAGGCGGCCATGCACAGTCCCTCGGACGACGAGGGGGACGAGGGGGACGCCCCGCGGCGGCTGCCGGCCGAGTACCGCGAGGTGACGCGGATCAGTTCGCCCTGCGCCCTCGACAGCAGGTCACCGAGGCTCAGTCCGAGGGCGTGGGCGGCGGCCGCGAGGACCTCCGAGGAGGCCTCCTTGCGGCCGCGCTCCACCTCCGACAGGTACGGCATCGAGATCCGCGCCTCGTCGGCGACGTCCTTCAAGGTCCGCTCCTGCGCGAGACGTTCGCGCCGCAGGACGTCACCGACCAGGTCACGCCACAGAGGCTCCTTCGCGGCGGGGGCCGACGGCCCCTGACGCGGCGGAGCGGTGGCCGGGCGGGCGGCCCGGGGGCGCGCGCCGGACGGACGCAGGGGAATGACGCGGGCATCGTTCGGCACGTGGTTGCTCACTTCTCCAGCCTAGGAGTCGTGGTCGTCAGGGGAAGGGGCCGGCATTCCGCCCTGGGTGGAATCACCGAACGGACCGGTCGCCAGGCGGCGTTGGGCGACCGCGGCTCCTCCGCGCGCTCCCCGGAGTGATCGTCTCGTCGCTCGGGCCCGACGGCCCCGGCCGCCGCACGCCACCGACTTCTCCGCCGCCGTCCGATCGCCGGGCATGTGTAGCGCAGAACCGGGTACCCGCAACTCGGAAGCACCCAGGCAGATGCCCGTCGTGACGTTCATGGGAGAGGTAATGGAGACCGCCGTGATCCGGTCGCAGGCACAGGTCGTCGAAGAGAACGCGCAGGCCGGCACGGGTGACGGAGAACTGCCGGGAGTCGTGGACCCGCGGTCCGTGGCGCCGCGCGACGCCAGGGAGCTGTCCCGCCAGTTCTTCCGGCGCCTGACGGAACTCGAAGAGGGCACGCACGAATACCAGTACGCGCGCAACACGCTGATCGAGATGAACATGTCGCTCGTACGGTTCGCGGCCGGCCGGTTCCGGGGCCGCGGCGACGACATGGAGGACATCGTCCAGACCGGCATGATCGGCCTGATCAAGGCCATCGACCGGTTCGAGCTGGCGCGCGAGGTCGAGTTCACCTCCTTCGCGCTGCCGTACATCGTCGGTGAGATCAAGCGGTTCTTCCGGGACACGACGTGGGCGGTGCACGTGCCGCGGCGGCTTCAGGAACTGCGCGTGGAGCTGGCCAAGGCCCGCGAGGAACTCGCCAGCCGGCTGGACCGCGAACCCACGGTCACCGAGCTGGCCACGCTGATGAACATCTCCGAGAAGGAGGTCGTCGAGGGGCAGATCGCCGCCAACGGGTACAACTCGTCCTCCCTGGACGCCGCGCTGACCGGCGACGGCCCGGAGAGCGGCGAGGCGGTCCTGGCCGACTTCATCGGCGTGGAGGAGGACGGGCTGCGGCTCGTCGAGGACTTCCAGTCGCTGGCCCCGCTGATGGCGGAGCTCAGTGAGCGCGACCGGCAGATCCTCCACATGCGATTCGTGGAGGAGGCCACCCAGGCGGAGATCGGGGAGCGGCTGGGCTGCTCGCAGATGCACGTCTCCCGTCTGATCAAGCGGATCATCACGCGACTGCGCGAGGGCATGCTGGGCGAGCTGGGCTGCGCCTGACGCCGTCGGCGGACCAGCGGGTGCCGTCCCCACATGCGGGACATGCGGGAGGGGGAACGGCATCCGCCGCTGCTCCGGGGAGCCGGGGCTCCGGACGGCTCGACAGCCCGTGGACGGCTCAACCCTCGGCTTCGCCGGTGAGCGGCAGCACGGCGCGTACCCGCTTGCCCACCGGCACCAGCTCCACGCTGACCTGCTCCGCGAGCGCGTGGACGATCTCCAGGCCGTGCCGCCCGACGCGTTCGGGGTTGCGGGGGAAGACGCGGGGCAGTGCGCAGCTGCTGTCGTAGACCGACACCATCACCGCGGTGTCCGTGCCGACGAGCTCCAGGATGTACGGCCCGTTGCTGTGCCGGTCCGCGTTGGTGACCAGCTCGCTCACGACGAGTTGCACCGCGCCGTCGGCCCGGTTGTCGATGCGCGCGCACCACTCGGTCCTGAGCTGGTCGAGAAAGAGCGCGGCGAAGGACCGCGCCTCGGCGATGCAGCCCTGCTCGCCGGTGTAGTGTGCCGCCCGCCTCAGCGGTTCCACGGGCACGTCGAAACCAGTCGGTATCACTGCCCCGTCCAGGTGGTCGATCATTCGTTTCTCTCTGGGAAGCCGGACTGGCCGGACACTCTGCACAGTGCTCGTACCCCGAGCCGGGCTTCGCAGTCCTGACAGGCCTTCGGCCCGTCCGGTGCCCGGGGCATTGTCCCCTGTCCGCGGGGCACCCGGTAGGAATCGGGACCGGCCGAGGGCGGCCTGTCCGGATCGCCGGACGGTCATCACGGTACGGCGCCCGCCCTGTGGGAAGGGCGAACGATGAACGAGCTGATGGCGGCACGGAGCCTGACGACCCTGCCGGTGGTCACCCTGGGCGGCGACGCCGTGGCCCAGGTCAAGCACACCCTCTTCGACGCCGCCGCCGGGCGTGTCACCGGTTTCACGCTCAGCGGCCGGGGACTGCTGTCGGGCCCGCTGAAGCAGAGCCTGCCCTGGACGGCCGTGCACTCGCTGGGCCATGACGCGGTCATGATCGTCGACGCCGGTGCTCTGGCGGACACGTCCGTCGTGGCGGCACGCCAACAGGTCCAGGAGGGCCGGGTACTGCACGCGAAGGTGCTGACCGACGAGGGCGCCGAGGTCGGGACGGTGCTCGACGTGGTCGTCGAGGGCGGCGGCAGCGGCCGGGTCGTGGGCTTCCGGATCGCCGCGGGCAAAGCGCTGGTGCAGGGCTTTGGGCGGCGCCGGCACCGGGTGTACGTGCCGCGCGGCGAGACGCTCGTGGTCACCGGCCGGGCGCTGGTGATCCCGGCGGACGCCGTCCGCTACGTGGCCGACGACCTGCCGGCCTTCGCCGCCCGGGTCGGCGCCTTCCGCGAGGGACGGAAGGGGACGCCGCCATGATGCTGTTCTCCCAGGCGCGGGGGCTGCCGGTGCTGACGCTGGCCGAGGCGGACGAGATCGGCGTCGTGAAGTCCCTGACGGTCGACGCCCCGTCCGGTGTGGTCACCCATGTCCGGGTGCGCGGCAGGTACTCCCGCAGGGAGTCCGCCCTCCCCTGGGGCGCCCTGCACGCCGTCGGCCCGGACGCCGTGCTCGTCCGCTCGGCCGCCGCCCCGTCCGACGTGCCGCCGCACCGCGAGCTGCCGGGCCTCAGGATTCTCACTGAGACGGGCACCGAGCTCGGCAGGGTCCAGGATGTCGTGTTCGAACCGGAGACCGGCCGCATCGAGGCGGTCCGCACCGCGCACGGCGACCTGCCGGCCGATTACATGCTCGGCGCCGGCGACTACGCCCTGGTGGTCCGTGCCGGGTGAGCCGGGCCGGGTCAGGAGGCCGGGGGCTGGCCAGTCGTGCCGTTTCCAGTGTCGTTCCCGGGCGGAGGCTGCTGCGGCTCCGACGTCGGCGGCTGCTGCTCGCTCGTCGGCGGCTCCGGCGAGGTCTCCGGATCCGATGTCGGCGGTTCGCTCGTGGGAGGCTCCGGCGAGGTCGGGCCGGCTGGTGACGTCGGCGTGGTGACGCTCACCGACGGGGAGGGCTTGTCGGGCTTCTCGGTCTTGCGGTCCTTCGTACCGGTGTCGCCCTTGTGTCGCTCGAACCACTCGCCGTCGGGCTCGCACACGACGAAGACGTCGACCGGCTTGGGAGCGGGCGCGACCGCGACGACGTTCGACGGCTTGTAACCCGGCCACGCGTCGCCGGTCATCTTGGGCGCGGTCTGCTGGGCGACCGGCGCGGACAGCGGGTTGCCGCACGCGCAGCGCACCCGGGGCACGCCGCGGTCGTCGACGAGGACGGCCGTGCCGGCCTGGAGGACGGCCTGGTAGCTGGTGGCCCTGCCGTCCTGGTAACCGTGGTTGGTGACGCGGGTGTCCATGCGCAGCACCACGGGAGTGAGCGAGCGCAGGTAGGCGGGAACGTCGGGCGGGTCGACGCGGGCGACGGAGGCGAACGCCCGCTGCTTGTCCGGAGCACCCTTGAAGTAGGTGATCTGCTTCTCCACGTCACAGCTGGTTGCGTTGCGGGTGCCGCCGTACAGGCCGGGCGCGCCGCCCCGTACGCCCTGGACGGCGTTCTGCGTGGCCAGCTCGGTCGGCGAGGGCGAGACCGGTGAGGCCGAGCTCTCCTTCGCCGTGGACTCGGTGAACGGGTCCGGGCCGGTGTCGGCCGCGGGCTGGAGGAAGACCTCGCCCTCGGACGTGCTGGTACCGCCGTCGGACGCGCCGGTGCCGCCGCCGTCGGGCCGGGTGAACACCACGGCCAGGATCACGGCGGCCACGACGGCCGTGGCGATCAGCGCGACGCGAGGTACCGACCCCCACCACGGTCGGCGGGGCTCCGGCGCCTGCCCTCCCCCACTCGGCGGTTCGGAGGGCGGCCCGCCTCCCGACGGCGGCTGGGAGGGACCCGACAGCGGGCCCGAGGGGGGTCCTGTGGGGCGGCCGGACGACGGCGGTTCGACGCTCACGAGCTCTTCTTCCCGCGTGGGTTCTCTGCGGCCTTCTCACACCCGAGGCGATTGATCCCGATGTATGCCGCTTTTTCCACTACGAGTTCATTGTGTGCTCCGGTTCCGTACGGCTCGCAAGCCGACGCGGACGGACCTCCTGACGGGCGTCCGGCGCGGGTGCTGCTTAGCGTGGCAGCGTGAGTTCGCGCACCTCCTCCGGCCAGGCACGTACCTCCGGGAAGCGGGCCGTCGCCCGCCACGGCTGGGCGCATGCCCTCGTCACCGTGCTCGGCGGACTGCTCGCCATGGCGGTGGTGTCGGCTCTGGGCCTGTGGGCGGCCGGGGCGGCGGACCTCCCGGACGGCGCGTTCGCACCGGTCGTCGTGGCGACCGTGGTCACCGCCGTCGGGGGCTCGGTGAAGCTCTCGGGAAGCGCCGGAGGCCTCGCCGACACGCAGGCGGGCCTGACCGTCATCCCGCTGTCCGTCACGCTCACCGGGGCGCTGGTGATCGCCTGGGGCTTCCTGCGGCCGCTGCGGCACCGCGCGGTCGCCGGTGCCGCGGAGCTTGCCGGCTGGGCCGCAAGGATCGCGGCCCTGTGGCTGCTCGCGCTGATCGGCCTGGCCCTCGCCGCCCGCCACACGTTCGACATCTCCCTCGGGAACGACGCCCTGGGCGAACTCGGTGACCTGTTCGGCGTCTCACCGGAGATCGGCTTCACCACCGACGTTCCGCTGTCCGTGTTCGTCGGCGTGGTGTGGCTGGCCGGTGTGCTGGTGCTGGCCCTGCTGGTGTCGCGCGGCGCCCCGCTGCCGGCCGGGCTGCTGCGTTTCCAGACGTCGGTGCGGCCGGCCGCGTACGCGATGGTCGCGCTGCTGCTCGCCTACGTCGTCATCGGCGTGGTCGTCGCCCTGGTCGTGGCGGCGACACGGGGGCACGCTGCGGAGACGTTCGCCGTGATCCTGCTCGGCATGCCCAACCTGGTGTGGCTGACGCTGACGATCGGCCTCGGCGCCACCTGGAACGGCCGGGTGGAGGGGCCGTTCGGGCTGCCCATGCCGCATGTGCTCGACGAGGTGCTGCGCACCCCGGACATCTCCGAGCTGAACCTGAGGACGCTCTCCGAGCACGACGGCAGGGTGTGGTGGCTGCTGGTCGTCGACGCGGTGCTGCTGATCGCCGCCGCGTTCGTGATGGCGGCCCGCTCGCCGGCCCGGGTACGGGCCTGGCAGCACGCCGTGCACATGGCGGTCGCGCTCGTGCTCACGGTGTTCATGATCTGCCTGGTCGGGCGCATCTCCGCGCACTACGGCCTGTCCGTGCTCGGCATCGGCGACCTGGGCGGCGGCCTCGCGGGCGAGCTGTTCCTCAGACCCCGGCTGTGGGGGGCCGTGGGCCTGGCCGTCCCGTGGGGGCTGGTGACCGGGTTCGCCGGGGCGCTGCTGGCGCGGCACGTACGGCGGCGGGGTGAGGTGCGCGCCGAGCGGGCGGGCTGACGCCGGGCACACCGACTGCCCTGCGGCCGCTGCTCTACGTCCGCTCCTTGAAGACCGGTTCGGCCCAGCGCGGGGGCGGCTTCGGCCGCTCCTCCCGCGGCTGCCGGCCCGCCCGGGCGGGAGCGGGCCCCGCGACGGCCCCGCCTCCGGTCGTCGCGGCGCGCAGGGCGGCGACGAAGTCGAGGCAGGACGGGTACCGGTCGTCGGGTCTCTTGGCGAGGGCCTTGGCGAAGACCGGGTCCACCTGTGGGGGGAGGTCGGGGCGGGCCTCGGTCAGCGGGGGCGGGTCGTCGTACTGGTGTGCCCACAGCAGGGCCATGTCGTCGTCCCGCAGGAAGGGCGGATGGCCGGTGAGAGTCTCGTAGACGACGCAGGCGAAGCCGTAGACGTCGCAGCGGGCGTCGACCGGGCGGCCCGAGATCTGCTCGGGGGCGACGTAGTCGAGCGTGCCGACGAACTGGCCGACCGTGGTGAAGCCGGTCAGCGACAGCGACTTCTTCGTCAGGCCGAAGTCGGTGAGGTAGACGTGCTCGGGGTGGTCGCTGTCAGTGCCGCGGGAGACCAGGATGTTGCCGGGCTTGACGTCCCGGTGCACCAGCCCGTGGTCGTGGGCCGCGTCGAGCGCGGAGGCGACCTGGGCGGCGATGCGTACGGCGGTGGCGGGCGGCAACGGGCCCTCCCGGTCCAGGAGATGGCGCAGGTCGCTGCCGGCGACGAACCGCATCGCGATGTACAGCACGCCGTCCGTCTCGCCGGCCTCGAAGACCGGCACGATGTGCGGGTGGTCGATCGCGGCGGCGGCCCGGGACTCGTGGGTGAAGCGGCGCCGGAAGGTGTCGTTGCGGGCGAGTTCCGGGGCGAGCAGCTTGAGTGCGACGGCGCGCTCCAGACGCAGGTCCCGGGCCCGGTAGACCACGGCCATGCCGCCGCGCCCGATCTCCTGCTCTATCCGGTACCCGGCGATCTGCTGCCCGACCAGCTCGGAGGGCCGCCCCGAGAACAGACTCGTCTCGCGGTTCACCGGGCGTCACCCTCGGGCGACACGACCCGGGTGGGCTCGGACCCCACGACCCGCGTGGGCGGCGCCTCGGCCGACCCGCCCGCCTCCTCGTCAGAAGCCGGCTCGCCGTCCCCCTCGGGGGACACGACCCGGGCGGGCGGCGCCTCGGGAGGCACGACCCGGGTCGGCTCGGGCGCCTCAGACGACACGACCTGCGTCGGCTGGGCAGCCTCGGGGGGCACGGTCCGCGAGGGCGCGGGCGCCTCAGACGGCACCGACCGCGTCGGCTCGGGAACCTCTGGCGACACCACTTGCGTGGGGGCGGGGCCCTCCGGAGGCACGGTCCGCGAGGGCGCGGGCGCCTCAGACGGCACCGACCGCGTCGGCTCGGGAACCTCTGGCGACACCACCCGCGTAGGGGCAGGAACCTCCGGAGGCACGGTCCGCGAAGGCTCGGGCGCCTCAGACGACACGTTCCGCCTCGGCTCGGCACCCCCCGGCGACACCACCCACCTCGGCTCCGCCGCTTCAGGCGACACCACCCGCGTCGGCTCCGGTGGCTCGGGAGAAGCAGCCCCCGAGGGCTCCGGCGGTACGACCCGTGTGGGCGGTGCCTCGGCCGGACGGGCCGACCGTTCGGGCCGGGGCGCCTGCTCGGCCCGAGGTGTCTCCTCGACTGCCTCCGCGGGGACGACCCGGGTGGGGGTGCGCGCCGGGGCCGGGGGCTCGGACGGGCGGGGCTCCGGGTGGGCCCGGGGTGTCTCGTCCGTCGCGTACGTGGTCACCCGGGTGCCGTCGGCGTACACCCAGTGCCCGTGGGCGGCGTCGTAGAGCCACACGGACTCACCGTCGACGACGACGCCGATTCGCAGCCCGTGGGTGCGTGCGTGGAAGGACTCCCGGTCCAGACCGCCGGCGAGGTCCTCGACCGCGGACCGGTAGCGAGCCAGGGCCTCCTGCGCGCGGCCCAGCAGCGGGCGCGGGTCGGCGCTGCGGGTGAGCGGCCCGTCCGCGGCGGGCGGATCCTGCGGTACGGCGACCAGGCGGCGGCCGTCCACCCAGGCCGACCAGCCGTTGAAGCACAGCACATGCCCCCAGTCGCCCTGCCGCTCCAGCAGCTGCACCGGGAGCAGCGGGTCCAGGTCCACGGTGGGCCGGGCCGGGTCGGGGGCCTCCCAGGCGGGCATCCCGTGCTGCGGGACGACGTGGGTGGGCCGGAAACCGGGAGTCGTCATAGGGGCTCCCTACCTCCGCATCACGGCCGGTTCGTGGCGGCGCAGCAGCCGGGACACCAGGAAGCCGAAGAGCGCCGACAGCACGAGCAGCATCCCGACGTCGAGCAGCCACGTGCCCGCCGAGTGCTCGAAGAGCGGGTCCTTGGTCAGGTCGTCGGGCACGATCCTGGCCAGCCCGACCGTGCCGGCCATCGCGGCCAGCGCCCAGCGCGCGGGCACCAGCCAGCCCAGCTGCTCGAGCCCGGGAACACCGTCCAGCTTCAGCAGGGCACCGCAGAAGACGACCTGGACGATGGCGATGAGCACGAGCAGCGGCATCGTCACCTCCTCCTTGCGCACCAGCGCGGAGATGAACAGGCCGAGCATCATGGCCGTGAACGCCAGCAGGGCGACGGCGACCGCGATCTCCACCAGGGGCGGCATCAGCACGCCTTCGCCACCGGGCGCGTTGAGGTCCACTCCGAGCAGGGCGACCAGGGTCAGCACCACCGCCTGGAGCACGGTGATGACGCCCAGTACGACGACCTTGGACATCAGGTACGCCGATCTGGACAGGCCCACCGCCCGCTCACGCTGGTAGATCACTCGTTCCTTGACGAGTTCGCGCACGGCGTTGGCGGCCCCGGTGAGCACCGCGCCGACACACAGGATGAGCAGGGCGTTCATCGCCGTGTCGAGCGTCAGCCTGCCGCCCGCGAGCGCCCGCGCCATCACGCCCATGACGAACGGCAGGGCGATCATGATGATCAGGAAGGTGCGGTCGGCGCTGAGCGCGGCCGCGTACCGGCGCACCAGCGTGCCGAGCTGGGCGGCCCGGCTGCGCGGCCGGGGCGGCGGGGCGATGACGACGGGCCCGGACCGGGGTTGCGGGGGCTGGGCGGTGGCGTCGGCGACGTACCGGCGGTGGAAGGGCGAGGCGCTGTAGTCCCCGGCCCAGTCCCGGCCCGCGTCCCGGTCGAAGGCCTCGAAGGCCTCCGGCCACTGCTCGAACCCGAAGTACGCCAGGGCGTCCTCGGGCGGCCCGTAGTAGGCGATCTTCCCGCCGGGCGCGAGCACGAGGAGCCGGTCGCACACGTCCAGGCTGAGCACGCTGTGGGTGACCACGATGACGGTCCGGCCGTCGTCGGCGAGGCCGCGCAGCATGTGCATCACCGAGCGGTCCATGCCGGGGTCGAGTCCGGAGGTCGGCTCGTCGAGGAACAGCAGGGACGGCTTGGTCAGCAGCTCCAAGGCCACGCTGACGCGCTTGCGCTGGCCGCCGGACAGGCTGTGCACGGGCTGGTCGGCGCGCTGTTCCAGGCCCAGTTCGCGGATCACCTCGTCGACCCGGGCGCGCCGCTCGGCCTTGGCCGTGTCCTGCGGGAAGCGCAGCTCGGCGGCGTAGGAGAGGGCTTTGCGGACGGTCAGCTGGGCGTGCAGGATGTCGTCCTGCGGCACGAGGCCGATGCGCTGGCGCAGCTCGGCGTAGTCGCGGTAGAGGTCGCGGCCGTCGTAGAGGACGGTGCCGTGGTCGGCGGGCTTCTGGCCGGTGAGGGCGTTGAGGAGCGTGGACTTCCCGGCGCCGCTCGGGCCGACGACGGCGAGCAGGCACTTCTCCCCCACCGGGAACGACACGTGGTCGAGCAGCGTCTTGCGGCCCCGGTCGACGGTGACCGCGAGGTTCTGCACGTCGAGGGAGACCTCACCGGTGTCGACGTACTCCTGGAGCTGGTCGCCGACGAGGCAGAACGCCGAGTGGCCGATGCCGACGATGTCGCCCTGGCCGACCGGGGCACTGGTGACGCGGCTGCCGTTGAGGTATGTGCCGTTGTGGCTGCCGAGGTCGGTGATCTCGTAGGTCCCGTCGGGCAGGGCGCGCAGTTCGGCGTGCCGGCGGGAGACCACCAGGTCGTCGATGACCAGGTCGTTGTCGGCGGCGCGGCCGATGCGGACAGTGCGGGAGGGCAGCGGCCGGACGGTCGTGGGCTGCCGGTAGGTGCCCGTCATGGCCGGCATGGAGACGGCGGAGGGGCGTTCCGGGGCCGGAGCGGGGCGCCCCAGCAGGACTACGCGGGGGCCGTCGGCGGGGTTGCCGAAGCGGATGACGCTGCCGGGGCCGACGTCCCACTCGTGGATGCGGCGGCCGTCGGCGTAGGTGCCGTTGGTGCTGTTCTCGTCCTCGATGGTCCAGTGCCCGTCGTCGGGCCGCAGCACCGCGTGGTGCCAGGAGACCCGGTCGTCGTCGATGACGATGTCACTCAACGGGTCGCGCCCGACGTGGTAGTCGCGGCCCGGAATCATCACTGTGGAGCCCGTCTCGGTCTCCAGGACGAGTTCTGGTGCTACCGACGACTGCGCCATGACCAAGATTCTACCGATTTGCCTGACATATGACTCAGTGAGTCGCTCAGGCCACGGGTACGCCCAGGACGGGGGCCGTCCGCTGCATCCGCAGGGCGTCCACGGACTCGGCGAGCAGCTCGTACTCGGTGGTGTCGTCGCTGGTGGCGATGCGCACCAGCCGTCCGGCCGCCAACTCCTCGGCGACCCGCTCCTGCCGGCCGGCATCGGCGCACCAGGCGCGCAGCAGGGTGGGCACGTCGGGCACGGTCTCGGCGACCGGCACGAGCGCGCCCGGCGGTAAGTGCTCGGCGTCGGGCTGGGGGTCGAGGCGCTGGGCGATCCAGGAGGCGCGGTCGCGCAGCCACCACAGGGCGAGGGCGAGCGTGGGCGCCCGGTAGGTGCCCAGGGGGACGCCGATGCGGCGGCCGTCGCAGACTCCGTACGCCGTGACATGGCACAGAAACTCGTCGTGCACGTGCCCCTCCCCCGTTGCCCTGCCCGCCTGCCGGCCCGGCCTCGCCTGTTCCGCGACTCGCGTGCTGTGCGTAAGGGCGCCGTCGCTTGATGTGAAAGCGCTCTCGCTGGTCAGTATGTTCACTACTGAAACACTGTCACCATGTCTTTCCGGCCACTCTCTTGGCATATTCACACCCCGAGTTGGCCGAAACCCCGCGGGCAGTCGCCAGGGGGCATGACTCCGGAGGTGACCGACGGCCGAGCCGAGCGCGGGCAGGGTGGTCCGTGCCGGTTCACCGCGAGCGGTGAACCGCAGCCTGACCAGCAGACACCACCCCTCGGAGGCTGATCGCCCATGTCCGCACCCGCCCACCGTCACGAGGACGCCGTCGCCCGCTACTTCGAGGCCTGGAACGCCGAGGGCCCGGCGGCACGGGCGATGGCGGTCGCCGCCGCCTGGACCGAGGACGGCGGTTACACCGACCCTCCCCCAAGCTCTTCGAGCAGGGGGCCCCGGCCGACGTCCGCGGCCATGAGCAGATCGCCGCGCCGATCGCGGCGGCCCGCGAGCGGTTCCCGGGGTTCGTGTTCCGGCAAACCGGCGGGTCGACGGGCACCACCGCATCGCGCGCTTCTCGTGGGAGCTGGTGAGCGAGACCGACGGCTCGGCGCCCGTGACCGGGGCGGATGTGATCACGCTGGACGAGCAGGGCCGGATCAGGGCCGTGCTCGGTTTTCCGGACCGGGTGCCCGCCGGGGCGTGAGACCGGCGATGAGTTTCCCGGTGTCCGGCGCTCTGGTGTGTGAGAGGCGACCGAAGACCGGAGGACACCACGGCCACCACCGGAAAACTGGACGTGGAAGCTACCGCGGCCCTGCGCAAGAGCCCCGCCGAGGGCGGCTGGACCTGTCCGGGCAGGCCCCGGTCCGTCGAGTTCTTCGGCACCCGCGGCCTGGTCGAAATCCGCGGGACGATCGACGGGCACCCGTTCCGCGGTTCGTTCACGCACTGGGCGACGGCACGCACAAGCCGCCCGTGAGAGCCGACGTCCGCAAGGCCATCGGCAAGGAGGAGGGCGACACGGTGACGGTGCGCCTGGAGGAGCCGATCGGCTCCCAGAGCGCGTGACCGGGGGCGGCCGCCCCGGTCGGGCAGGTCGGTTACTGCTTGACGATCGTGTCGATACGGGCCAGTTCCTCCGCCTCGAAGTCCAGGTTGCCGATGGCTCCGACGCTGTCCTCCAGCTGCTGCGGGCTGCTCGCGCCGACCAGCGCGGAGGTGACCCGGCCGCCGCGCAGCACCCAGGCGAGCGCCATCTGGGCCAGGGTCTGGCCGCGCGACTTGGCGATGTCGTTCAAGTCGCGCAGCCGGCCCACCAGCTCCTCGGTGACCGCGTCGGAGTTCAGGAACGGGCTGTCGCTCGCGGCCCGGGAGCCCTCCGGGATGCCGTCGAGGTAGCGGGCGGAGAGCAGGCCCTGCTCCAGCGGGGAGAAGACGATGGAGCCGGCCTGGAGCTCGTCGAGGGCGTCCAGCAGGCCCTCGTCCTCGGGGCGGCGGTCCAGCATCGAGTAGCGCGGCTGGTGGATGAGGAGCGGGGTGCCCAGCTCGCCCAGGATGCGGGCGGCCTCGCGGGTCTGTTCCGCGGAGTAGTTGGAGATGCCGACGTACAGCGCCTTGCCCTGCTGCACCGCCGAGTGCAGGGCGCCCATCGTCTCCTCCAGCGGAGTCTCCGGGTCCGGGCGGTGCGAGTAGAAGATGTCGACGTAGTCCAGGCCCATCCGCTTCAGGCTCTGGTCCAGCGAGGACAGCACGTACTTGCGCGAGCCCCACTCGCCGTACGGGCCCGGCCACATCAGATAGCCGGCCTTGGTGGAGATGACCAGCTCGTCGCGGTAGGCCGCGAAGTCCGACTTCAGGAACTCGCCCAGCGCGGACTCGGCGGCGCCGGGCGGCGGGCCGTAGTTGTTGGCGAGGTCGAAGTGGGTGACGCCGAGGTCGAAGGCGCGGCGCAGGATGGCGCGCTGCGTCTCGACCGGCCGGTCCGGACCGAAGTTGTGCCACAGGCCGAGCGAGAGCGCGGGGAGCTTCAGGCCGCTGCGTCCGGTGCGCCGGTAGGGCATGTCCGCGTAGCGGTCGGGGTGTGCGGTGTACAACGCGACTCCAGAGGGGTTGGCTCGGTCGGGAGGAAACCGATGTCCACTCTGTCGTGACCTGCGCCCATGCGTCCAACAGAAGAATCCGATGGAATTCAGCGGCTACGCTTCTCAGTCATGGAACTGCGCCACTTGCAGCACTTCGTCGCGGTCGCCGAGGACCAGCACTTCACCCGGGCGGCGGAGCGGCTCCTGGTGTCCCAGTCGGGCCTGTCGGCCTCGATCCGGGCGCTGGAGCGGGAGCTCCAGACGCCGCTGTTCGTGCGAACGACCCGCCGGGTGACGCTCACCCCGGCCGGGCGGGCGCTGCTCGGTGAGGCGGAGCGGATCCTGGCGCAGGTGCGCGCGGCCCACGAGGCGGTGGCGGCGGTGCAGGGCGTACTGCGCGGCATGCTCGCGCTCGGCAGTGAGCAGTGCATCGCCGGGGTGCATGTCGCGGGGCTGCTCGCCGCCTTCCGGCATCAGCATCCGGACGTGGAGATCTGTCTGCGGCAGGCCGGGTCGGGCGCGCTCGCGGAGGAGGTCGCGGCCGGGCGGCTCGACCTGGCGTTCGCCGTACGGACGCAGGCGGACAGCGACCAGCTGCGGTCGGTGCCGCTGACCAGCGAGCCGATGACGCTGCTGTGCCACTCCAGCCACCGGCTCGCCGCCGCAGGTGCGGCCGTCACGCCCGAGGAACTGGGCGGGGAGGTGTTCGTCGACTTCCACCCGGACTGGGGTCCGCGCCGCACCACCGACACGGTGTTCGCCGCCGCGGGCGTACGGCGGACCGTGGCCCTGGAGGTGAACGACGTGCACACCCTGCTCGACCTGGTCGACGAGAACCTCGGCATCGCCGTCGTGCCGCGGCACTTCGCGCACAAGCGGGCCTCCCTGACCGCGCTGCCGGTGAAGGGCACCGGCGAGGCGGTCTACGAGACGGTGGCCCTGCTGCCACCCCTGCAGGCCACCAGCCCGGCGGCCCGGGCGCTGATGGCGCTGCTGGAGGCCACGGGCGCGACACCGGGCACCGCAGGCGCGACACCAGGGGCCACAGCCGCGCCACCGAAGGCCGCGGGCACGACACCACGGACCACGGGCGCGCAAGCGGAGACCACCGGCGCGTGAGCCGGGGCGCACGAGGCGCGCCGATGCGCGATGGTGGAGCCATGCATGCGAAGGACATCCTCATCGACGGCTACAACCGCATCCGGGAAGAAGTCCACGCCACCGTCGAGAGCCTCGGGCCCGACGAACTGAGCGCCCGCCCCTCCCCCGACACCAACTCCATCGCCTGGCTGGTCTGGCACCTCACCCGCGTCCAGGACGACCACGTCGCCGACGCGTTCGACCTCGACCAGGTGTGGCTGTCCCAGGACTGGGAGAAGCGTTTCGGCCTCGCCCTGCCCCGCCATGACACGGGCTACGGCCACAGCCCCGCCAAGGTCGCCAAGGTCCGGGTCGACTCCGGTGACCTGCTGACCGGCTACCACGACGCGGTCCACGCGCAGACCCTCGACGCCCTGCGCGGCCTGGCCGCCAAGGACCTGGAACGCGTCGTCGACGAGCGCTGGGACCCGCCGGTCACCCTGGGCGTACGGCTGGTCAGCGTCCTGTCCGACGATCTCCAGCACATCGGACAGGCCGCCTATCTTAGGGGGCTGCTTCAGAACGCGGCCTCGTAGCCGGGCAGGACCACGTCCCGGATGAGCGCGTTCCGCTCGTCGAAGGGGAGGAACGCGCTCTTCAGGGCGTTCACCGTGACCGTCCGCAGGTCCTCGACGGTCCAGCCCGCCTGCTCGACCAGAAGGGACATCTCGCGGGTCATCGTGGTGCCCGACACGAGCCGGTTGTCGGTGTTGAGGGTGACGCGGAAGCCGAGGTCCTTCAGCGCGGTGATCGGGTGCTCGGCGATGGAGGTCGCGGCACCGGTCTGGAGGTTGGAGGTCGGGCACATCTCCAGGGCGACCCGCCGGTCGCGCACCCAGCCCGCGAGACGGCCGAGCTTACCCTCCACGATGTCGTCCGTGATGCGCACGCCGTGCCCGATGCGCTGGGCGCCGCACACCTGAAGGGCCTGGTGGATGCTGGGCAGTCCGTGCGCCTCCCCGGCGTGGATGGTGAACGGCACGTTCTCGCGGCGCAGGTGCTCGAAGGCCGCGAGGTGGTCGGCGGGCGGGAAGCCGTCCTCGGCGCCGGCGATGTCGAAGCCGACGACACCGGCGTCCCGGAACCTCACGACCAGGTCGGCGATCTCCCGGCTGCGGTCGAACATCCGCATCCCGCACAGCAGCGTCCCGACCCGCACCGGCGTCCCCGCGGACGCCGCCTTGGCCATACCGGCCGCGAGCCCCTCCTGCACGGTCTCGACGACCTCGGGCAGGGCCAGCCCGCCCTTCACCATCAGCTCCGGGGCGTAGCGCACCTCGCCGTAGACGACACCGTCCGCGGCGAGGTCGAGCACGTACTCCTCGGCGGTGCGCAGCAGGCCCTCGCGGGTCTGCATGACGGCGAGGGTGTGCTCGAAGGTGGCTATGTAGCGCACCAGGTCGCCGGAGTTGGCGGCCTCGTAGTACCAGGCGGCGAGCTGGCCCGGGTCGGTCGTGGGCAGGGTGTGGCCGACCGCGTCCGCGAGCTCCACCACGGTGGCGGGGCGCAGGCCGCCGTCGAGGTGGTCGTGCAGCACGGCCTTGGGCAGCCGGCGGAGGGTCTCTGTGTCGATGCGGGGCGCGGTCATGTGCGTGTTCCTCGGCAGTGCGTACTGGGTGTGAGCCGGAGTTCCGGTCGGTGGCGGGCTGGAGCAGGTCCCGCGGTTGCCGTACAGGTCCTGGAAGAAGGCGCCGTTCCGGTTGACGGGAGAGGTTATACGTAACACCCGAGGGATGCAAAGCCACTCGCGTCAATCTCTGTACCTACTAGTATGTACGTTCACGGTCGACGCCCCTACGGCTCCAAGGAGAGACCCCATGCCCTTCGTCCGCATAGACACGCTCCGGGCCGGCCCCGAGCGACTCGCCGCACTCGGCCGCGCCGTCCACGACGCCCTCGTGGAAACGATCGGCATTCCGCCCGACGACCGGTTCCAGGTCCTGGTCGACCACGACGGCGCGAGCAGCACCCTGCGGTCCGACGACTACCTCGGCGTGCACCGCGACGACGGCATCGCCTACATCGCGATCACGCTGCGCTCCGGCCGCACGCCCGCGCGGAAGCAGGCGCTGTACCGGAGGATCGCCGAGCTCGCGCACACCTACGCGGGCACCGAGCCGCGGAACGTGTTCGTCGTCCTGACGGAGAACGGACCGGCCGACTGGTCGCTCGGAGAGGGGCGGGCTCAGTACCTCGGCGCCTCGAGGGCCTAGGTCTGCGGCCTACGTCCCCAGCCCGAGGCGGTCGGCCCGGGCCACCCGCTAGCGTCCCGGGCATGAAGATCACCGAGCCACCCCGCACCCCCGAGCAGCGCAAGGCGGACGTCCTGCACCGTCTGGAGCGGGAGATCGACATCTGGGTCGCCACGGCGGACACCGAAACCGTGCCGTGCCTGGTCCCGCTCTGGTTCGTGTGGTACGACGACGCCGTGTGGCTGTGCACACGGCTGACCAATCCCACCGGCCGCAATCTGACGGACGGCCGACGGGCCCGGCTGGCCTTCGGGGACACCCGGGACGTCGTGCTCGTCGACGGTGACGTGGAGACGTTCACGACCCCCGAGGTGCCGCCGGCTGCGGCCGAGGCGTTCCGCGCGAAGACCGGCTGGGATCCGCGCGAGGACCACGCGTCGTACGCGTTCTTCCGGGTGCGGCCGCGGGCGGTGCAGGCGTGGTGCGAGACGCACGAGCTGCCGCGCCGGCATCTCATGCGGGACGGGGTCTGGGTGGTCTGACCGGTCAACCGGCCTTTCGGCGCAGCGCGTTCAGCCGGTCCAGTTCCTCGTCCGTGAGGCGGATCGCGCCCGCCGCCACGTTCTCCACGAGGTGGTCGGGGTTGCCGGTACCGGGGATCGCGAGCACTTGTGGGCCCTGGTGCAGGGTCCAGGCGATGCGGATCTGCGCGGGGCTCGCGCCGTGGGCACGGGCCACGGCTCGCACCTCCTCGTCGTGGGCGGTGGCGGCGCCGCCCTCCGCGCCCTCGCCGGCGACGGCGTAGAACGGCACGAACGCGATGCCCTGCTCACCGCAGATCCGCAGCAGTTCGTCGGTGGCGGGGTCGGGGCGGTCGACGGCGTACCGGTTCTGCACGCAGACCACGGGCGCGATGGCCTGCGCCTCGGCGAGGTGGCGGGGTTCGACGTTGGAGATCCCGAGGTGGCGTATCAGGCCTGCCTCGCGCAGTTCGGCGAGGGCACCGAAGTGCTCGGCGATCGAGTCGTACTTCGGCATCCGGCGCAGGTTGACCACGTCCAGGTGGTCTCGGCCGAGCTGGCGCAGGTTCTCCTCGACGTGGGCGCGCAGGTCCTCGGGGCGGCCCGAGGTAGCCCACTCCCCCGACCAGGTACGGTACGGCCCCACCTTGGTGACGATGACCAGGTCGTCGGGGTACGGCGCCAGCGCGCTGTTGATGAGCTCGTTGGCGGAGCGCAGCGACGAGAAGTAGAAGGCGGCCGTGTCGATGTGGTTCACGCCCAGGTCGATCGCCTTGCGCAGGACGGCGATCGACCGGTCGCGGTCGCTCGGAGTGCCGAGGTGGAAGGCGGCACTACCCGTCAGCCGCATCGCGCCGAAGCCGAGGCGGTGGACGGGCAGGTCGCCGAGTTTCCAGGTTCCCGCGGCGTCCGCGGTGATCGTCCGTGAGCTCATCGACGGAGTCTCACACACACTCCTCGCCGTCAGCAGTACAGATTGCCGCCGGGTGACGTCCCGAGGATCTGCTTGCACCGCTGGCAGTTGTCCACACGGCTCTGCACCTGCGCGGGGTTCTTGCCGTCGCACTCCAGGGAGCCGTTGATGCGGGAGGTTGAGCAGGTCGATGCCGAGCGCGTCGCCCGCGGCACAGCTGGATCGGGCCGCGCCCGTAGTAGGCGGCCTGGCCGGCCGGGCATTCCTGTTCGGGAATATCTGTAAACCGCGCCTCGGTCACGACGAATCGGGCGGCGGACATACGGCGTCTCGACACGGGACCAACTCCTCCGCGGGACAGGGCCGCACCCTGCGAAGGCAGGGCCGAGCACAGGCTTGGCGCAGCCGCGGTGGGGTGTTGGAGGCACACTCCACCGCGTTGATCTGCACCAGCCGAGGGTGTAGACCAGGCCCGCGCACCGGGGTCGCCCCGGGCTCACACGCGTGCCGACTCCGCCAGTGTCGCGGCCAGCCGGTCCAGCAGGGACCGCAGCAGTTCGTCGTCGCCGTCGCCGAGCGGGGGCCAGTCGGCGCGCACCGCGCGGTCGAGCCGCTGCCAGTACTCCTGGCCGCGGGGGGTGAGGTGGGCGAGGACGCGGCGGCGGTCGAACGGGTCGATCCGGCGGTGCACGAGGTTCCGGTCGACGAGCTGGTCGACCAGCTTGGTCAGCGTCGGAGGCGGCAGGAAGGCGGCCTCCGCGATCGCCGTCATGTGGTGTCCCTCGCCGTCGGACAGCAGCGCCAGCACCCGCCACGCGTCGAGCGAGCAGCCCTCCCCCTCCAGCACGGCCTGCAACCGCCGCGCCGCCAGCCGCTCGGCCCGTGTCAGCAGTTGCACCAGGTCGTCGGGCCGGCGTGGGGTCGGGGTGGGCATCCTGCTCCTAGTTCACGAGGTGCGTCCATCCTAGGAGACGCACTGGAGTTCGTCCGGCGGAGCCGGAATCATGACGCCATGTTCCGGCACGACCTCCCCGCGCCCGAGTGGTTCACGGCCGACGACTCCGTGCTCGGCGTGGCGCTCGTCTTCCCCTTGCAGGGGCCGGCCGGGATCTTCGGGCCTGCCTGTGAGCTGTGCGCGCGGCTGGCCGCCGAGGAGGTCAACCGGGACGGCGGCGTGCTCGGCAGGGAACTGCGGCTGGTGCCGGTCGACGGCTCGGGCCCGCCCGGCGACGTCGCCGGCCACGTCGAGGCGCTGGTGGACCTGGGCGTCGTGCAGGGCGTCACGGGCTGGCACATCTCCTCGGTGCGCCAGGTGCTGGCGCCACGGATCGCGCACCGCGTCCCGTACGTGTACACCGCGCTGTACGAGGGCGGTGAGGACACGGCGGGCGTGTTCCTGACGAGCGAGACGCCGCGCGACCAACTGCGGCCCGCGATGGACCTGCTGGCGCACGAGCGCGGAGTGCGGCGGTGGTTCGTCGTCGGCAACGACTACGTCTGGCCGCGGCGTACGGCACGAGCGGCCCGCGGGTACGCGCACGCGTCCGGCGGGTCCGTCGCCGGCGAGGCCTATCTCCCGCTCGGCACCCATGACTTCGAGCCGGTGCTGCGCCGTATCGAGCACTCGGACGCCGACGGGGTGCTGATGCTGCTCGTCGGCAGCGACGCGGTGCGCTTCAACCGGTCGTTCGCGGCGCACGGCCTGCACGCGCGCTGTCTGCGGCTGAGCACCCTGATGGACGAGAACATGCTGATGGCGAGCGGCCCGTCGGCCACCGAGGACCTCTACAGCACGGCAGGCTTCTTCGCCTCGCTGGCCAACCGGGACACCCTGGACTTCCACGGGCAGTACGCGGCCCGCTACGGCGTCGAGGCACCCGCCCTCGGCAGCCTCGGCGAGTCCTGTTACGAGGGCGTGCTGCTGCTGGCCGCGCTGCTGAAGCGGGCCGGCACGCTGGAGGTGTCGGCGATCGGGGCGGCGGCGGGCGCGGTGTCCTACGAGGGCCCGCGCGGACTGCTGCACCTGCGGGACAGCCATGTCCGCCAGCGCATCTACCTGGCGCGTGCCGACGGGCTCGACTTCGACGTGCTGACGGAACTGGACCTGCGCGGCGCGCGTCCTTGACGGGTTCGGGCACCCGACACGCCCCCGGGTCGACACCCCGCACCGCGGGGACGCGAGAATTTCTCGCATGAGCTCCGCACCCCTCGCCTCCCCGCCCCACCCCCTCGTCACCCGCGCCCAGCGGCTGGCGCAGGATCTCCTCGTCCCGCACGCGGAGCGCGTCGACCAGAAGGGGGTGCCGGCGAGCCACATCGAGGCGGTGAGGCGGTCGGGGCTGCTCGGGCTGGGCGCGCCGAAGGAGTACGGCGGGGCGGACGCGCCCGTCGCCGTGGCGCGGGACGTCGCGGAGATCCTGGCCGGGGCGTGCTGCTCCACATGGTTCGTGCAGACACAGCACCACACACCGGTGAAGCTGCTCGCCACATACGACTCACCGGCCCGGGAGAAGCTGCTGCGCCCGCTGGCGACCGGCGAGTCGCTGGCCGGCATCGCGTTCGCTCACGTCCGCGCCTTCCCCCGCGTGCCCGTGCGGGCCGTGCCCCAGCGGGGCGGCTGGCGCTTCGAGGGCACGGTGCCCTGGTACACGGGCTGGGGTCTGAACGACGTCATGCTGCTGGCGGGTGTGACGGACTCGGCCGAGGTGGTGTTCGTCGTCGCCGAGGCCCGCGAACAGCCCGGGATGCGCCCGTCGGCGCCGATGCGGCTCGCGGCCCTCACCGCCGCTCGTACGGTCTCCCTGGAGCTGGACGGCCTGTGGGTGCCGGAGGAGGCCGTCGTGCTGCGCACCTCGCGGGAGCAGTTCGCCCTGGTCGATCTGCCCAGGGCCGCCAACACCAGTCCGGCCGTGTTCGGGGTGGCGAGCGCGGCGCTGGACCTGGTGGACGACGCCCCGGACGGCCGGGAGCCGGCACGGTCGCTGCGGGCCCGGCTCGACGAGGTCCGGCGGGAGGCCTACGCCCTGGCCGACCACCCTGTCCCGCACGAGGGCGTCCCGGAACGGCTGGCTGTGAAGGCACGGGCGTACGACGTGCTGCGGGCGGCCACGACCGCGGCGATCGTGGCCGGGGGCGGCCGCTCCATGGCCCTGGACAGCCGGGCGCAGCGGCTGGCGCGCGAGGGGATGTTCCTGCTGGTGCAGGCCCAGACGGCCGAGGCACGCCGGAGGCACCTCGACGCGCTGGCGTCCGGCTAGCCGAGCCGGGGCTGCGCCGGCGGCTTGGCCGCGCGGGGCGGGATCCGGCCGCAGAACTCCGCTTCTATCACGTTGACGTAGAGCGACGGGTCTGGGAGCCAGTCACCGTTGATGTTGAACGTCAGCTGGTGCTTCCCGTCCTGTGTGCCGACCATCGCGGACAGCGAGCCGTTCGTACGGCCGCTCTTGCCCACGACCTTCACGCCGCAGGACAGCTGCGCGAACTCGACTCCGAGTCCGTACCCGAGCCCGCCCCCCCGCGGGGACCTCGTCGAGCATCTCCGCCATCTGCCTCGGGGGCAGCAACTCGCCCTTGATCAGAGCCCGCTGGAAGCGGTTGAGGTCGCCGCTGGTGGAGATGACATCGCCGGCCGCACCCAGCCAGGTCATGTTCTGTTCGGTGGCGTCATGGATCGGGGCGTCCGGGGCGTCCTGGTGGAGCCGGGAGTAGCCGACGGGGTGGGGTTTCGGCATGTGGGGTGACGTGCCGGGGAACGACGTGCCGCGCAGCTTGAGCGGCCGGATGATGCGGCGGGTGCTCTCCTGCGCGTACGAGCGGCCCGTCGCCTTCTCGACGACCATCTAGGCGATGACGAAGTCGGTGTTCGAGTACACCGGCGTCGTCTCGGCATCCGGCAGCGGCGGGTACGTCGGCGCGATCGCCACGAGTTCCTCGGGCGTATGCGTGTCGTACCGGTGCTCCGGAAAGCCGGGACCGGCGGCGTCGTGGACGAACACGGGGTCGTCGGTGTAGTCGGCGATGCCGCTGGTGTGGTTGAGGATCTGCCGGAGGGTGATCCGATCGCCGTCGTAGCCGTTGCCCCGCACCAGGCCGGGCAGCCTTCGCTCGACGGTGTCGTCCAGGCTCAGTCTGCCTTCCGCCTCCAACTGGAGCAGGACGGTCGCGACGAACGTCTTGGTGATGCTGGCCCCGCGGAAGTGGTCGCCTGGAGAACGCTCGCGACCCGTGCCGGTGTCGGCGTGTCCGGCCTTTGCGAACCAACTCCCCTCGGCGTCACGGACCTTGGCGGCCACCCCGGGCAGTCCGCCCTTCTCGACCAGATCACGCAGTGCGGTGCGGGTCGCCTCGTGCTGCGACGGTGCCGCGTGTGCGGACGGGGCGAGTGCCGCCGTTCCGGCGGACAACGCCACGGCCAGGCCGATCGAGACGGTGCGTGAAGCCCGCTGCTTCATGGGTGTGTGCCTCCCGTCACCGAGGGGCAGGGCTTGCCCCTCGGTACGGATGACGCCCAACGCGGGCTCCGAGGTTGATCGTTGGGGACGCGAGGCCGAGGTCCTAGCTCGCGAACGGCGCGAGCACGGCGGGTTCGGTGGGTTGGGTGGGTCGGGTGGGCGCGCCGGGCGCGGTGGGCGCGGTGGCTGCGTCCCCCTTGCCCGCGGGGTGCCGCCACAGACCTGGTGCGGCGGGGCGCGGCAGCACGCCTTCGCGGCCGCCGTGCAGGGCGAGCATGCGCCGCTGGCCCTCGGACTCGCTGCGGGCGAGCCCGGCCTGCACCGACGCCACGGTCTCCGGGTCGAATCCGTCCAGCAGCCGGCTCGCCTCGTCGGCGTGCCGGGCGGCGATCTCACCGGCGATGGGCGAGGAGCGCCGAATTACACCTGGGGAACGGGGTCGGGGACGCGGGCGGGCGTCGCGTCCTGCACCCGGAGGTGCTCACCGTGCGGGCCGACGGTCCTACCGTGCCACAACTCCCCTACGACGTTCAGGAGTTCACCGGTCCTGCGGTACCGGCCGTCCTTGTCGGGGAAGTCGCCGAAGGCGCGCTGTTCCTGGTCCTCGCCGCCGGTGACGACGTTGAGCAGCAGCCGTCCGCCGGCCTGCCGCTGGAAGGTGGAGGCCATCTGCGCGGCCAGGGTGGGCGAGATCGATCCTGGATTTCAGTCGCTGATGCCGTTCAGTCGTCGTCCGACGGAACCACCACGAGGAAGGCGTCCGACTCGAGGTCCATCACGACGGTGGCCGGCTCGCCCTCGGCGCGGCGGCGCGCCGCGTACTCCTCCGCCGGCCATGATCCGCGCGGAGATCCCGCGGGGAACCGCTCCAACACCTTCGCGCCGATGGCCGTAGACACGTCCGCTGCCCTCCCCTGTCCCGCGCCGCTCCCGGCGACGTCGATCGGTCTGTCGTACACATCCGCTTGCCCCCGATCCGCCGGGACATGTACCGCCCGGTAGAAGTTCACACCTCTACCAGACTCTACACATAAAGAAAAAATAAGAGCAGAATGAACTTACGTGGCGTTTACCGCACACCCCACCAGACGCGGTCGCCCTGCAACGAAGGAGACGAGTCATGGCCAACGTCTCACCGACCAGAGGTGACATAACCAGCCACCCTGATGCCTCCGAGATGCGGGATCGGTACGCCCGTGTGCTCGGTGGTCGCGATGTGGCGCTCGTTGACGGACCGGTGTTCCTGCTCGGTCTGTACTGCGCGGCCTCCCCGTGGATAGTCCACTACACGACCAGCCAGCCGCCGCTCGTGACGCACAACCTGATCATGGGCATCGCCATCGGTCTGCTGGCGCTCGGGTTCACTCGCGCTCCGGAGCGTATGTACGGCCTGAGCTGGGCCATGTGCGCACTCGGGGTGTGGATGATCATCTCGCCGTGGGTCGTCGGCGAAAGCCCGGACACCGGCGTCGTATGGAACAACATCATCATCGGTGCACTGGCCGTGATTCTGGGTCTGGTGTGCGCCGGCACGGCGGCGAAAGCCTCCAAGAGGTCCTAGACCCACCGCGAGGAATCCGAAGGCCGGTCCGCGATCCGGACCGGCCCCTTCATGTCCGCACCGGAGTGTCCCGGCCGTCAGGGGGCACACGCACTACAGCGAAGGTCGTGAGGAGA
Source organism: Streptomyces sp. DG1A-41 (assembly GCF_037055355.1). Taxonomy (GTDB): domain Bacteria; phylum Actinomycetota; class Actinomycetes; order Streptomycetales; family Streptomycetaceae; genus Streptomyces. The sequence goes on from NZ_CP146350.1 coordinate 301,359, forward strand.
AGGGGCGGAGATGGAGATCGACGGCATCATCAGTGCCATCGTGATCGGCATCGTCATCGGCGTCCTGGGCCGGCTCGTGGTCCCGGGCCGTCAGCGGATCGGCATTCTGTGGACGATCCTCGTCGGCATCCTTGCCGCGTTGGTCGGCTCCGCGATCGCCTCCGCGTTCGACGTCGCCGACACAAAGGGCGTCGACTGGGTCGAGTGGCTCATCCAGATCGGCCTCGCCGCGCTCGGCGTCGCCGCACTGGACCGCTCGAAGGCCCGCCGCTGACGGCGTAGGACAGCGACGGCGCAGCGACAGCACGGCAACAGCACGTGCGCGGCACAAGGAGACACCCGGCACCCGGCGTGCCGTGGCCCGGAGGCCCGGCCCGCCGGACCCGTGCCGGGCCGTGCCACCGCCAAATCCGCCCCCACGGCATCAGCGGCCCGCCGACCGCGAAGCGGCGAGCCACTCGCGGCTGGAGGGGTACTGCGGCGTCCAGCCCAGCTCGCGTTCCGCCTTGGCGCAGGACACCACCAGCCGCGAGGACATCACCGTGTGCGCGTACGACATGGGCTTCATCAGCCACAGCGGTACGGTCATCGGCTTCGGCAGTCCGTACGCCCCGGCCACGCTCTCGACGTGGGCGCGGAAGCCGAGCGGGGTGCGGTCGGCGATGTTGCAGGCCTGACCGGGCCGGCCGCGTTCCACGGCGGCGACCACCGCGCGGGCCGCGTCGGTGAGCTCCACCCATGGCAGCACCCGGCCGCGGTCGGGGGGCAGGGGCAGTTGCCGCCTGCGCAGCAGGGGCAGCAGGGCGTCGGTGCCGCCAGGGCCGTAGAACAGGCCGAAGCGGAGCGCGACGCCCTCCAGCCCCTCCGCCTCGGAGGCGAGCCGCTCCTTGGTCCGCATGGCCGCGATGTGCCGCTCAAGCTGCGGGGTCCTGCCAGGCGGGCCGAAGGGGTCGTCCTCGGTGACCGGGCGGTCACCGTGGTCCCCGTAGCCGTAGCCGAAGACCATCGATTCCACGACGAAGCGGCGGGCACCGGTGACGCGGGCGGCTTCGACGAGGTGGGCCGTGCCCTCGGTGCGCAGCGCGTCGGTGGCGAACATGCCGCGGTCTCGCATGGGGGGCTTGCGCAGGGCGGTCGCGGCGTGGATCACGGTGTCGAAGTGGTGCCCGTCGACGGCGCGCAGCAGCGCGTCGCGGTCCATGAGGTCCGCGCGGATGCCGTTGTCCGCGCTCCGGCCGAGTCCGGTGACCTTGTGGCCCGCCTCGGTCAGGGCCCGGGTGATGTGCCGGCCGAGGACACCGCTCGCGCCGGCGAGGAGGATGCTCTGGTTCTTCTGGTTCGTCGTCATGACCGTGCGACGGATCGGGCGGGCGTGGATGTGACATCCGGGCGGGGACGGCCGGCCTGCTACGGCGTGTACACGTACGGCGTCGTCGTGGTCAGCGGTGTGAAGCCCAGGCGTTCCAGGATGGGGCGGCTCTGGCTGGAGGCGTCGACCTGGAGGTAGCGGTAGCCGCGTGCCGCGGCGGCGCGGGCGCGATGGGCCACCAGGGCGCGGTAGATGCCGCGGCCGCGCCAGCCCTCGACGGTGCCGCCGCCCCACAGGCCGGCGAACCGCGTGCCGGGCACGAGTTCCATGCGGGCCGCGCTCACCGGCTCGTCGCCGGCCATCGCCACGACGGCGACGACGGTGTCCGGGTCGGCCGAGAGCCGGGCGAGGAGCTGGTGCCGCAGCCAGGAGCTGTCCGCGCCGAAGGCCTTCTCGTGGACGTCGGCCACGAGATCCACGCCCGTCGGGTCGGTGACCGGCTCCACGCGGACGCCCTGCGGCGGTTCGGCGTCGAGGGCCGGCTCGCCGACCTCGCCGATCATCAGCGTCTCCTCGGGCTCGGGCGTGAACCCGGCCGCGCGCAGCCGCTGCCCGAGGTCCGCCGGCCGGTCGTGTCCGTACAGCTTCCACTCGAAGGCCAGGCCGAGTCCGGTGTAGTGGGCGATCTGCTCGGCGATCGCCGCGTCCGCCGCCGCCTCGTCGAAGGCGGACCACAGGACGCCGTTCCACTCCTGCCCGGTGGCGACCTGGCGCACCACCTCGCCGGCCCGCTCGACGCGGGCGCCGGGACCATCCGGCCGCGCCTGCTCGCGCAGCTCACGGTCGAACAGGGCGAGCAGCGCGGTGTGATCCATGTGAGTCATGGGCACACCCCAACACGCGCCGGGCGGCCGGGCAACGCGTTTTCCCGTGCGGCCGTACGCCCCGGCCGCCGTACAGTCCTGCTGATCACGTCGTCACCAGGAAGGGCCCGGCACCATGGTCGTGAAGGACACGGAACTGCCGTACCTGCGCCGCTGCGTGGAGCTCGCGGCCGAGGCGCTCGCCGCCGGGGACGAGCCGTTCGGTTCGGTCCTGGTGGGCGGGGACGGCACGGTCCTCGGCGAGGACCACAACCGGGTGGCCTCGGGCGATCGCACGCGGCACCCGGAGTTCGAGCTGGCGCGCTGGTCGGCGGCCCGTCTCACGCCCGAGGAGCGGGCGGCGGCCACGGTCTACACGTCCGGCGAGCACTGCCCGATGTGTGCGGCCGCGCACGCCTGGGTCGGTCTGGGACGCATCGTCTACGTCGCCTCGTCGGAACAACTCGCATCCTGGCTGAGCGAGTTGGGGGTCCCCGCGCCGCCGGTGCGGACACTCCCCGTCCACGAGGTCGCACCGGGCGTAGTCGTGGACGGTCCGGTACCCGAACTGACGAAACGGGTGAAGGAGTTGCACGCACGGTTCCACCGGGGACGCGGCTGAGAGACCCGGGCGGTCCCGGCCCGTCGGGCACCCCCTCCATCGGGGCCTCGCGGGGCCGGCCGCCCGAGATGCAGAGGCGCGCGGGCGAAATTACGATCGAATTCAACAGACCAGGCCTACGCCTCGGTCTCCCCGACGGGGGGAGGCGCATGTCCTTGCTGTCAGCACGCCGGCTGATGGCCGCCCACATCGCCCTCGTCACGGTCGCCACAATCGTGTACATGACCATCCCGGCGGCGGCCCCCGCCCTGTGGGCCGTCATCGGACTCGCCGGCGTAGCCGCCGTGGTGACCGGCGTTCGTGTCCACCGGCCCGCGCATCAGTGGCCCTGGTGGTTCCTGGCCGGCGGACTGCTCACCTTCATCACGGGCGACACGTACTACAACGTGATGGAGGAGTACTTCGACGCCTCCAACCCGTTCCCCTCCCCCGCCGACGCCTGCTACCTCGCCACCTACCCGCTCTTGGCGATCGGACTGTCGGGGCTCGTACGGCACCGGTGGGCCGACCGCGACCTGCCGAGCCTGCTCGACGCGCTGATCATCACCACGGGCCTCGCGCTGCCCGTGTGGGTGTACCTGGTGCAGCCGCTGACGGTGGCGGAAGGGCTGACCTGGCAGCAGCGCGCCGTCAGCGTCGCCTATCCCCTCGGCGACGTCCTGGTGCTGGTCCTGCTGGCCCTGCTGCTGACCCCGAGTCCGGTCGACGGGACCAACCGCGCCGTGCGGCTGCTGGTCGTCGGCACGCTGACACTGCTCGGCTTCGACATCGCGTACGGGATCCTGCAACTGAACGGCCTGTGGCAGACCGGCACCCTGCTGGACCTCGGCTGGATCGCCTTCTACACCGCCTGGGGCCTGGCCGCCCTGCACCCCTCGATGGTCACGCTGACCGCGTCCGTGCCGCAGCGGGAGTCCCTGCTGCCGCCGCCGCGCCGGCTGGTGGCGCTCGCCGTGGCCACGCTCATCGCGCCGGGGATCCTGTTGTACGAGGGGCTGAGCAATCAGACGCGGGACGCCGCCGTGATCGCGGCCTTCTCGAGTGCGCTCTTCCTGCTGGTGATCCTTCGGCTGGCGGGGATGGTCGTGGCCCATCGCCATGCGGTGACGCGGGAGCTCGCGCTGCGCGAGGCCGCCGCCTCGCTGGTCTCGGCCTTCCGACAGGAGGAAGTCGACCAGTCCTGTCGTACGGCGGTCGACCGGCTGATGGGGCCGGACGTACCGCACGGGACCGTGCTGCTGCCGACGGAGCGCGCGGCGGACCTCGGCGCGCGGGGCACCCACCTGGTGAGTCCGGACGCCCTCGATCCCGACGTCGCCACCGGACTGGACGGCCTGCCCGCCGTCCTGGTCTGCCCCATGACCCAGCCCGACCGTCCGGCCGGGACCGTCCCGGGTGTCCTGCTGGTAGCCGCCCCCGAGCGGCAGCTCACCGAGACCTGGGGCTCGCTGGAGATCCTGGCGTCGCACGCGGGCCTGGCCATGGAGCGGGTCACGCTGCGCCAGGAGGTCTTCCGGCGGGAGAGCGAGGCGTACTTCCGCACCCTCGTCCGCAACGCCTCGGACGTCATCCTGATCCTGGAGGACGACGACACCATCCGGTACGCCAGCCCGTCCGCGCGGTCCGTGTTCGGCACCGACGACCTCGTCGGCGTCTCGCTGCCGAAGCTGGTGGATCCCGGGGACCGGGAGCGGGCCGCGCGGGAGCTGGCCGCCGTGCGGGAGAGGGGGCCGCGACCCGGGCACGACCACTGGTGGGTGCGGCGCCAGGAACGGCGTGTCGAGGTGGAGGTGCGGTGCAGCGACTTCCGGGACGAGCGGACCGTGTCCGGCCTGGTGGTGACGCTGCGGGACGTGACCGAGCAGCGGCGGCTGGAGCAGGAGCTGACGCAGCGGGCCTTCCACGACTCGCTGACCGGTCTGCCCAACCGGACGCTGCTGCTGGAGCGGATCGAACGCGCCCTGCTGCGCGGCCGCCGCGAGTCGACCCTGACCTGTCTGCTCTTCATCGACCTGGACGACTTCAAGCTGGTCAACGACACGATGGGGCACCGGGTCGGCGACCATCTGCTGATCGCCGTCGGCAACCGGCTGTCCCGGGCGCTGCGGCGCACCGACACCGCGGCCCGGCTCGGCGGGGACGAGTTCGCCGTGCTGATGGAGGACGCCAGGCAGCCGCTCGACGCCGAGCTGCTGGCGGCCCAGGTGATCCAGACACTGGGCCGGCCGTTCGACCTGGACGACGAGTCGGTGACGGTGTCCGCCAGCGTGGGCGTGGCCACCGCGCGCGACAGCACGGACGCGGAGGAACTGCTGGGCCACGCCGACCTCGCGCTGTACGCCGCGAAGGCGGCGGGCAAGCGGCAGTGGCGCCGCTTCAAGCCCCTCCTGCGCAGCCGCATGGTGGAGCGGCACGACCTCCAGTCCCAGCTGGTCCAGGCCGTCGCCGACAAGACGTTCGCGCTGCGTTACCAGCCTGTCGTGGACATCACCGGAGGCGAGGTCGTCGGGTTCGAGGCCCTGGTCCGCTGGCCGCACGAGCGGCGGCCGCCCGTCACGCCGGACCAGTTCATCAGCCTGGCCGAGGAGACCGGGCAGATCGCCCCGCTGGGGTCGTGGGTGCTGGAGAACGCGGTCAACGACATCGCGGGGCTACAACGGCTGCCGGGCCCGGCCCGTCCGCCGTACGTCAGTGTGAACGTCTCCGCGCGCCAGTTCCACGACGCCGGATTCGTCGAGCAGGTGGGCCAGGCGCTGAGCACGCCGGGGCTGGAGCCCGGGTCGCTGCAGCTGGAGCTGACGGAGACGGTGCTGCTGCACCGCGACGACCGCCTCCAGACGGTGCTGCACACGCTCAAGGAACTCGGGGTGAACATCGCGGTCGACGACTTCGGCACCGGCTTCTCCTCGCTGCGCTATCTGCGGGACTTCCCCATCGACGTACTGAAGATCGACAAGTCGTTCATCGACGACATCGCCCACGACGCCCAGCAGGTCGCCCTGGTCGAGGGCATCGTGCGGATCGCCGACACCCTGGGCCTCCAGGTCATCGCGGAGGGCATCGAGGACACCGCGCAGCGGGACCTGCTGGCCGGGATGGGCTGCCGGTTCGGGCAGGGGTACCTCTTCGCCCGGCCCATGACGGTGGAGCAGAGCGCGCACGTGCTGCGGTACCCGAACGCCCGCCCCTTCGCGCCGCCCCGGCCACGTCTCGAGGCCGCCCGGGGACGCCGGGAGGCGCGTTGGGCGGACCTGGAGCATCTGCGGCGCACCAGCCCCATGAGCGACGCGGTCCTCGACGAGGTGCGCGGCCGGCACATCCGCAGCGGCGACCACTGGCTGATCGACTTCGCGTCCTGCAACTACCTGGGTTTCGACTGGGATCCGGAGATCATGGAGGCCGTCGATCCCGCGGTTCGCGAGTGGGGCACGCACCCCAGCTGGTCGCGGCTGCTGGGCAGTCCGCGGCTGTACCCCGACATCGAGGAGCGGCTCGCCGCGCTGCTGGGCGCGCCGGACACGCTGCTGCTGCCGACGCTGACGCTGGTGCACGCCTCGGTGATCCCGGCGCTTGCCGAGGACGGGCACGTCTTCGTGGAGGCGACCGCGCACCGCACCGTCTACGACGGCTGCATGGTGGCCCGCGCCCAGGGCGCCACCCTGCACCGCTTCCGCGCCGAGCGGCTCGACGAGCTGCGTGCCCTGCTGGCCGGGGTGCCGCCGGGCGCGCCCCGGCTGGTGTGCCTGGAGGGCGTCAACAGCATGAGCGGCAACATCACCGACCTGCCCGCGCTGGCCGCGGTGTGCCGGGCCCAAGGAGCGACGCTGTACGTCGACGACGCGCACGGCTTCGGCGTGATCGGGGAACGCGGGCCGGCGGAGACCTGCCCGTACGGCATGCGCGGCAACAGTGTGGTGCGGCACACCGGGGAGTCTTACGACGGGATCGTGCTCGCGGCCGGTTTCTCCAAGGCGTACTCGTCGCTGCTCGCCTTCCTGGCGCTGCCGTCGGAACTCAAGAACCGCCTCAAGACCGCCGCGGCTCCCTATCTCTACTCGGGGCCGTCCCCGACGGCGTCGCTGGCCACGGCGCTCGCCGGGCTGGACGTCAACGAGCGGCGGGGCGACGCCGTCCGGGCCGACCTGTACCGCAAGACGGTCCGGGTGCTCGATCACCTGGAGGGCCTGGGGGTGAGCACCCTCAACACGGACCGGCTGCCCATCGTGGAGGTTCCGCTGGCGAACCCCGCGGACCTGGACGCGGTCGCCGCGTACCTGTGGGAGGAGGGCATCTACGTGACGCTCGCCGCCTATCCGCTCGTGCCCCGCGACCGGGTCGGCTTCCGCATCCAGCTCACGGCGCTCAACTCCGACGACGACATCGACCGCCTGAACGGGACCCTGTCCCGGCTGTCCGAGCGTTTCCCACTGCGGCTGAAGGGCTAGACGGCCATGACGACGCACAACGACGACGTGGACTGGGACCGCTGGCCGGTCGCCGACTACCTCCGGGAGAACTACCGCGAGGTGCATCCCTCGGACGCGGCGGTCGTCGCGCACCACAGCGCCTTCTACCGCCGCTTCCCGCGCGGCGCCATCGCCCGCTCGGTGGAGTTCGGGGCGGGTCCCAACCTCTATCCGCTGATCCTCGCGTCCGGCGCGAGCCGCAGGATCGACGCAGTGGAGGCGGGCGCGAGCAACGTCGCCTACCTCCAGGACCAGATCTGTCACCGTCTCGACGCGAGCTGGCTCCCCTTCCACGCGCTGTGCCGGCGGCTCAACCCGGACGTGCCGGCGACCCTGGCCGGGGCGCTGGCGCATGTGAACGTCGTCCACGCCGACGTCCGGACCCTGCCACCCGGCTCGTACGAACTCGCCTCCATGCACTTCGTCGCCGAGGGCGCGACGGAGGACTTCGCCGAGTTCGCCGACTTCTGCCGCACCTTCGTCCGCAGTGTCGAGCCGGGCGGCCACCTGGTCGCCGCGTTCATGGAGAACATGCCGACGTACCGCATCGGCCCGGCCTCCCGCTGGCCCGGCTGTCCGGTCAGCCCGGCGACCGTGACCGAGGTCTTCACCCCCCTGACCCGCGACCTGGACGTCACCCACATCGACGCGGACCCGACCCTGCCGGACTACGGCGATTCCGGGATGGTGCTGCTGACGGGGGTGGCGGAGGCGGTCTGAGGGCGCTGATCCGGCCGTCGCCGACGGTCACCGGCGACCGACCGGGGTCTGGTGCGGCTGCGGCTGCGGGACGAGGGGGCGGGGCTTCGCCGTCGACCGCGGCCGTGCGCTGAGCGAACCGAAGCGCCGCCGCCCACGGGCTGCTGCCCAAGGGCGAACCGGAGCGCCGCCGATGTCCCCTGCGATGCGGCATCCCTAGGAGTGTCCGCGAAGTCCTCCCCCTGCTCGAAGAGCTTGGGGGAGTGCCGGGCGTCGCGGGGCAGGCGGGACTTTGCGGACACCCCCTACAGCACCGGGGCGCTGCCCCGACCGACCGCAGCCCGACCAGAGGCGACGTCCGGCGCGGGCACGGGGGACGGCGCGGCTTCGGGCACGACCGCGGTGTCACGTGGTGGCCGCCCGGTGGGACACACGGGCTCCGCCGCACCAATCGCAGCACGGTCGCCGTGGAATCCGGCGGTGAGGCCGCGAGGGCTCCGTCCGTCGGCACCGGGCGGCAGGACCTCGGCGGCGGGGCCCTCCGGAACCCCGCCGGCAGGCCGTCCGAGCCCTGGCCCGCAGGGCCGTCGGTGTACCCCCGGCCGCGGTCGCCCTCCCCTGACGAGCCGGCGAACACGGCGAGCCGGCTCCGGAAGCCGCTGAGCGGAACGCCGCAAGCCGCCTCCTCAGCCCTCCGCCCCCGGGCGGAACCGCCGACGCAGGACGATTCCCCCGGCCACCAGTGCCGCGCTCGCCGCGACGGCCTGGAGGGTGTGGTCGGTGCCTGTGTGAGCCAGGGCGCCGGTGGCGCGGGGGCCCGCGTGCGGGGCCGGTTCGGGGGCGGGCTGAGGCCGAGGCGGGGTGGGCGGCTTCGGCGCCGCCGGCTCGGGTGGGTGGTGGGGGCGGACCGGACGGTCGCCCGGGGTGTTCGAGGACTCGTCGTCGGTCGACGGGTTGCCGACGCCGACCACGTTCACGGTGTTGCCGGTGACATTGACCGGCAGGTCGACGGGCAGCTGCACGCCGTTACCGGAGACCACGCCGGGTGAATCCTTTCCGCTGCCTTCCGCGACAGCGCCGCCGGGTTTGCCGGGCTTGCCGGCCCGCCCGTCGTCCTTGTTCGCGCAGCTGTTGCCCGCGGCGGGATTGAGGAGCCCCACCACGTTCACGGTGTTCCCGCACACGTTCACCGGGACGTGCACCGGCAGCTGGACGGTGTTGCCGGAGACCACCCCGGGCGAACCGGCCGCCGAGCCGTCCGCCCCGGAACCGGCGTACGCGGGGACGGTCAGGGCCATCGCGCCAGAGGCGGCGGCGACGACGATCACACCGTTTCGGGTAACCCGTTTCATAGGTTCCCTGCCTTCCAGACATCGTCGCGGGCACTCACCCGCACGAGATAAAACGCGGACGGCCGATCCGAGTTATGGCTTATCGGCCTTTCACTCCATCGAGCGGCCCGGTTGTCGAACTAGCGGTAAAGACCTTCGTATGCGCGACGCGGCCGCGCAGGATAAGGCACCGCGTCCCCGCCCGCCCGTCCGGAGGCGCGGCTTCCGGTGCCTGCTTATGGTGAGCGAGGGCGCCGGTCCCCTGTCCGCTGTGGGGCGCCCCCTGGAGGCATCGATGCTGGCCAAGCTGTCCACGCGCCCCTCGCTGAGGCGCTGCGCGGTCCCCTGTGCGGCCGGGCTGGCCCTGCTGGGTGCGGGGCTGCCGACCGCTGACGACCCGGCGCCCGGCCTGGCGCGCTTCTACGAGCAGAAGGTCAAGTGGTCGGCGTGCGAGGGCGAGGACGTGCCGAAGGACCTCCAGTGCGGCAAGATCACCGTCCCCCTCGACTACGCCGACCCCGGGAAGGGGACCCTCGATCTGGCCCTGGCCCGCTACCGGGCCACGGGCAAGTCCCGGGGCTCAGTGCTGCTGAACTTCGGCGGCCCGGGAGGTCAGGGCGTGGGCCAACTCGCCATGGCCGGCAAGGACTTCATGGGCCTGACGAACGGCTACGACGTGGTCGGCTTCGACCCCCGGGGCGTCGGCCGCTCCTCACCGGTCAGCTGCGGCAGCGCCCCGGACGATTCACTGGAAGCGACGGACGGCGACGCCGCCGTGGCCGATCCGCAGGCCGTGCTCGCAAAGCTGCGCGACGCCGCGGCCGAGTGCACCGAGCACTCGGGGCCCGTCCTGGCCCACATCGGCACGGTGAACGCCGCCCGCGACCTGGATGTCATGCGCGACGCGCTCGGCGACGGCAAGCTCAACTACCTGGGCTTCTCCTACGGCAGCCGGCTCGGCGCGGTGTACGCGGCCCAGTTCCCCGACAAGGTCGGCAGGATGGTGCTGGACGGCGTCGACACGCTCACCGAGCCGCTGTCCGAGCAGGGTGTGGTGACCGCACGGGGACAGCAGACCGCGCTGGAGAACTTCCTCGCCTGGTGCACGGAGGACATCGCCTGCCCGTTCGGGCAGAATCCGCGGGAGGCCAGGGAGCACGTCGTCCAGGTGGTCGAGTCGCTCGACGAGGACCCGGTGCCCACCGACTTCGGCGAGGCGTTCTCCGGCCAGGACTTCGCGGGCGCCCTCGCTCAGGGGCTGTACAGCAGGGAGCTGTGGCCCTCGCTCCAGCGGGCCGTCGCGCACCTGCTCGAGGACGGCGACACCAGCCGCCTGGAGGCCTTCGCGTCCGGGGGTGTCGCCCATCCACCGTGGCGGGCGGCCCACGGCGGGCTCGTCGACCCGGAGGACGTGCCCCTGGACAACCTGCCGGCGGCACTGATGGCGGTCAACTGCGCGGACGATCCCGACCGCCCCGCCGCCGAGCAGGTGCGCAGGGACCTCGGCCGGCTGCGCGCCCGGTACGAGCGGGCGTCGCCGGTCTTCGGCCGGTACCGGCTCACCCAGGTGCTGATGTGCTACGGCCGCCCCAAGGGCACCGACTTCATCCGTGACGAGGTCAAGGACCTCGACACCCCGAGGATGCTGCTCGTCGGCACCCGGGGCGACCCGGCCACGCCGTACCGCTGGACAGTGGAGACGGCCGAACGGCTCGGGTCGTCGGCCGTGGTGCTCGACAACCGGGGCGAGGGCCACACCGGCTACGGCTCCTCCAAGTGCGTGCACCGCAAGGTCGACGCGTTCCTGCTGTACGGCACTCTGCCGCCGGACGGCAGTTCCTGCGGCTCCGACCACGACACCGAGTGAGCCGGTGCGGCCACGGGCCCTCGGTCAGCCGAGTGAGACCTCGGGTGCGTAGAGGTCCAGCCACGTCGCCAGGTCGAGGGTCCGCTCCAGGCCCCGTCGTGCGGCCTGGCTGCTCACGCGCGTGTCGCGGTGTGCGGCCTGCCGGAGCAGTTCGGGGTCGACGAGGTCGAAGACCGGATGGTCCGACCGCGCCAGGAGGTCCTTCGCCTGGTTCCGGAGGGCCACCGCGTACTTCGGGTCCTGCGTGGACGGGTAGGGGCTCTTGACCCTGTCGTACACGGACCGGGGGATCAGATCCGCGGTCGCCTCCCTGAGCAGGCTCTTCTCCCGCCCGTCGAAGGACTTCAGCGCCCAGGGGGCGTTGTAGACGTACTCGACGAGCCGGTGGTCGCAGAACGGCACCCGGACCTCCAGGCCGACGGCCATGCTGGCGCGGTCCTTGCGGTCGAGCAGGATCCGTACGAAGCGGGTCAGGTGGAGATGGCTGATCCGCCGCATCCGGAACTCGAAGTCGCTCTCGCCGTCGAGGCGCGGACACCGGCGACGGCGGAGCGGTGACTGTCGGCGACGTACGACTCCAGATCGAGGGCCTTGACCAGCTCCGGGCGCAGGATGCCCGCGTCGTCGCCGAAGTGCCGGCCGAGGCGCACCAGCCAGGGGAAGGTGTCGGCCTGGCGGGCCTCCTCGTCGAAGAACTGCCGGTATCCGCCGAAGACCTCGTCGGCGGACTCGCCGGACAGGGCCACCGTGGACCGTTCGCGGATGGCCCGGAAGAGCAGGTAGAGCGAGGCGTCCATGTCACCGAGACCGGCCTGGCAGGTCGCGGGCCCTGATCACCTTCTCCCGTACGCCGGGATCGGCGAGGGCGTCCACGTCCAGCACGATGTCCTGGTGATCGGTGCCGGCGTCCCGGGCCACGTCGTGCACGAAGGGAGTGTCGGGGGTGGCGCGCAGGTCGTCGGCGACGAAGTGGTCGGCCTGACCGGCGAAGTCGACGGCGAAGCTGCGGACCTGCTCGCCGTGTGCGGCGAGCTGCCGGGCGGCGAGCGCCGTCATGGCGGAGGAGTCGAGGCCGCCCGAGAGCAGGGTGCAGCGGGGTACGTCGGCGACGAGCTGGCGGCGCACGATGTCGTCGAGGAGCGAGCGGACGGTGGCGATCGTGGTGTCGCGGTCGTCGGTGTGGGGCAGCGTCCGCAGCTCCCAGTAGACGCGGCGGCGTACGCCCGTGCGGTCGACGGTGACGACGGTGCCGGGCTCGACCTCACGCATGCCCTCCCACACGGCGTGTCCAGGGTCTTGACCATGGTGAACAGCTCGCGCAGGCCGTCGAGGCCGACGCGTCGGCGGGCCAGCGGGTTGGCGAGGATCGCCTTCGGCTCTGAGCCGAACAGGACGCCGTCGGGAGTGGGGTGGTAGTAGAGGGGCTTGATGCCCATGCGGTCACGGATCAGCACGAGGCGGTCGGTGCGGCCGTCCCAGACGGCGAAGGCGTACATGCCGTTCAGGCGCTCGACGACGGCGTCGCCCCATTCGAGGTAGCCGCGCAGGACGACCTCGGTGTCGGAGTCGGTGGCGAAGCGGTGGCCGCGGGCGCTGAGCTCGCCGCGCAGTTCGGTGAAGTTGTAGGCCTCGCCGGAGTAGACGAGGGCGACGGTGCCGTGCGGGGTGGCGGCGGTCATGGGCTGGCGGCCGCCGGGCAGGTCGATGATCGCGAGCCTGCGGTGTCCGAGGCCGGCGGGCCCCTCGGCCCAGACGCCCCGGTCGTCCGGGCCGCGGCAGGCCATCGTCTCGGTCATCGCGTCCAGGGTCGCTGTCTCGGCACTCAGGTCGCGGTCGAAGGAGACCCAGCCGGTGACGCCGCACATACGCGTTCCTCCCGAACATCAGTTGTATCAGCCATCTATATTTCGAGCGTGTTACGGCAGCACCCATCAGGTCAACTCGCCGACGGAGCGCGCAGCCCCGGTCACCCCTCAGATCCAGCCGTACTTTGCACACGCGATATCCCCGGATCCGCCGCGCGACGGGGAACCCCGGCGGAAATCGGCCGGCGGCAAAAACTTCCCCAACTCCCCGACCGCGACACCCCTGCAGCGAGGCACCGATTGCCCCGAATGCCCTGATGGCGAATCCGCTCTATCGTTCTGTCATGGAGCACGTTCCGAGTCCCGCGACCCTTGCCGAGCTGCGGCGCCCGCGCCCCTACCCCGCGGTCTCCGTGCTGACGCCGACCCACCGGCGCGATCCCTACAACACCCAGGACCAGGTCCGGCTGCGCAACGCGGTGGCCGAGGCCAAGCGGCAGCTGGAGGCCGATCCGGCGGTCAGCCGCGAGCGACGGGCCGAGGTCGCCCGGCACCTCGACCAGGCCCTGTCCGAGGTCGATCTGACGCACGCCGAGGACGGCCTGGTGATCTTCGCCGCCTCCGGCGAGCACCAGGTGTGGTCGCTCGCCCGGTCCGTGCCCGAACGCGTGGTGCTCTCGGACACCTTCCTCACCCGCAGCCTCGTCTCCGCCCAGACGGCAAAGCGGCCGTTCTGGGTGCTGTCGCTCTCCGCCGACCGTGCCACCCTGTGGAACGGCGGCGTCGACCGCGTCGTCGAGCAACGCGCCGACGGCTTCCCGCTGACCCTCCGCGTGGAGAACTTCGACCCGGAACGGCAGCAGCGGGTCGGCGACCCGCCGAGCGCCCTCCGGGAGGAGCGCACCCGCCAGTTCCTGCGCGCGGCCGACACCGCGATGAGCACCGTCCTGCGCGAGCACCCGCGCCCGCTGTACGTCACCGGCCCGCCGGCCGCCCTCGCCCTGCTGGACGAGGTCGGCAGCGCCGCCAAGGGGGCGGTGCACGTCCCGCACGGCGGCCTCGCGCACGGGACGCCCGAGTCCGTGTGGCAGGCCATACGGCCGGTGATCGAGACGGAGGCCCGCCGGAACACGGACGCCGTGACCCGCGCCCTCGAAACGGCCCGCGGACGACGGGAGTTCGCCGCCGGTGTCGACGAGCTCTGGCAGAGCGCCCGGGACGGCCGCGTCCGGCTGCTGGCCGTCGAGGAGAACTACCGCGTGACGGTCAGTGACGTCGGGGACCATCTGATCCTCGCCGAGAGCGGCGATCTCGAATCCCGCGAGGACATCGTGGACGAGATCGTCGAGCAGTGCCTGGACACCGGAGCCGACGTCCGCTTCGTACCGGACGGCACACTCGGCGAGGTGGACGGCATCGCCGGCGTCCTGCGGTACTGAAACCCCCGAACACAGGGTCGTCGAACACGCGCGGCAACCTTGCACCGCCATCCCGACGGACCGTCAAACCCCTTGTGTAATCTACGACTTGATCCTCCGGAGAGCCTGCTCCGCACCTACCTCGGAGTAACTCCGTGAGACTGTGGCATATGCCAGAAGCACCACCGTATCGTGTGTTGCCAAATCCCTTACAGGGCGTCGCGGGCTGTGCAACAGTCGTAACGGTCCCTCCGTCCGCCTTGGTCGAACCGTCCCCGCATCGGAGTGCGTCATGCCGTCCCACCTCTCCGCGGACCGCCCACCCGCCCAGCCGCCCGGACGCGGCTCGGTCGACGCGCTGATATCGCAGACGCGGCGGCTCAAGGGCGACGTGGACGCCGTGCGGCGCGACGTCGAGGAGGACGGATCGGACCACCCCCGGGGACGCTGGCAGCGCGCTCTGTACGACCTGGCCCTGCACCAGCTCAACGACCTCGACGAGCACTTGGCCCAGCTGCGGGACGGACCCCTGCCCACGGCGGCCCCGGAACCCACCGCGCCCGCAACCGGCTCGCTGCTCAGCCGGGTCGGCAGCGCCGAGTGGAACCTGCTGACGGACGAGGCCAGTTGGTCCGGGGAGCTCTACCAGATCATGGGCCGCGACCCCGCCGCTCCCCCGCTCACCCTCGACGAGCTGCCGTCCCTGGTGCTCGACGAGGACCGGCCGAAACTGACGGCGATGGTCACGAACTGCCTCGTCGACGCCCGGCCCATCGACGGCGAGTTCCGCATCGCACGCCGGGACGGCGACGTACGGACCGTGCACATGATGGGCGAACCGGTGCTCGACTCCGACGGAAGCACCGCCTCGATGTGGGCCGTGCTGCGGGACGTCAGCGAACTGCGCCGCAGCCAGCGGGTGGTGAGCGAGACCCGTGGCTCGCTCACCGACCTGCGGCAGGACGCGCAGACCGAGCACCGGCTCGCGGTCGAGTTGCAGGAGGCCGTGCTGCCACCGTGGCGCGGCTCCCTGCGGCTCCCGCACCGGGGCCCCAGGACCCTCGACCTCGCGGCCCGGCGTCTGCCGGCGTCCACGGACACGCCGATCAGCGGCGACTGGTACGACGCGCTCGAACTGACCGACGGCGAGACCCTCCTCAGCGTCGGCGACCTCACCGGGCACGGCGTCGGCGTCGCGTCGAACATGACGATGCTGCTCGGTGCCGTACGCGGCATGGCGATGGCCGGAGCCCCGCCCGGCCCGTTGATGGCCTGGCTGAACCAGTTACTCGACGCCACCGTGCAACCCGCCCTCGGCAGCGCCGTCTGCTGCCGCTACCGCCCCGGGACCCGCACCCTGGTGTGGGCGCAGGCCGGACACCCCGCCCCGCTGCTGTTCCGCGACGGGACGGGGCGTGCACTGGGCGCACCGGACGGCGTCCTGCTCGGCGCCACCTCGGGCGCCGTCTACGGGCAGGCCGAAGAGACCCTCGAGGTGGGCGATCTGCTGCTCCTGCACACCGACGGGCTGGTACCCGGGCACACCGGAACGGCGGCCGCGAACCTCCTCCTCGACCTGGCGCCGCGGCTGGCCGGAGCCTCCACCGCACAGGACTGCGTGCGCACGGTGGTCCAGGAGTTCGGCGAGAGCGAGCGCGCGGACAACGCCTGCGTGCTCGTCGCCAAGGTCACGGCATAGGAAACTCAGGCCTGTGCGTTGGTGCCGCCCCTGCCCTTCGTCTTCGGCAGGGCGAACTTGATCTCCTCCCGCAGCTCCTGGATCTTCGGGTAACCGGAGTACTGGGCGGTGAGCCGGTACATCTGACGCAGCCGGTCCCAGGTGCGGTGGGAGGAGTTGGAGCCCATCGACACCAGGGCCAGTCGCGCGTACCGGTCCGCCTGTTCGGGGTCGTCCGCGATGAAGCACGCCGAGGCCATGGACAGATAGTCGAAGATCTTCGACCGCTGCCGCCCGTCGATCCGCAGGGCGAGGGCCCTCTCCGCGTAGTACTGCGCGTGCACGGCCGCGTCGGGCTCGAACTCCGCCAGCGTGCGGTAGGACAGGGCCTGCATGCCGTACAAGTCGGCCTCGTCGAACAGCTGCATCCAGCTCGGCGCCGGGACGTCGCCCTTGTCGGAGACGAAGAGGTCCTCCGCCTGCCCCAGGGTGCGACGCATCGCCTGGCCCTTGCCCATGGACGCCTGCGCCCAGGCCTCGACGGTGCACAGCATGGCCTTGGTGCGCGGCAGCACCTCCTCGCCGGAGCCGGACTGGGCCAGCTTCATCAGGTCCAGGGCGTCGTCCGGCCGGCCCAGGTGCACCATCTGGCGGGCCGCCCGGGAGAGCGCCTCGCCGGCCCGGGGCCGGTCGCCGCCCTCTCTCGCCGCGTGCGCGGCGATGACGAAGTACTTCTGAGCCGTGGGCTCCAGGCCGACGTCGTGCGACATCCAGCCCGCGAGGACGGCCAGGTTGGCGGCGACGCCCCACAGGCGCCGCTGGAGATGGGGTGGGTGTCGGTAGGCGAGCATGCCGCCCACTTCGTTGAGCTGGCCCACCACGGCCTTGCGCTGGAGCCCGCCGCCGCGGGCCGCGTCCCAGGCGCGGAACACCTCGACCGAGCGCTCCAGTTCCTCGATCTCCTGCGACCCGATGGGGGCGGCCTCGTAGCGGTCGAACCCAGCGGGGTCGGCGTGCAGGGGATGATCGAGGTCGGGAGCGTCGGCAGCCAGGGCAGGGTCGGTGTGCAGCCAGTCGTACATGGCGCTGCTGAGTGCGGATCCCGCGGCGAGCGCGGCGCCCGCGCCCACCAAGCCGCGTCGGTTGAGCATGAGGTCCATTCCCGTGAATTCGGTGAGGACCGCGGCGGTCCGCTCGGGCGCCCACGGCACTCCGTCGGGAGACTCCGCACTCCCGCCGCCCTGCCGTTTCCCCGCACGCCCGTGCCGGACCAGACCGAGGTCCTCGATGGTCACGACACGGCCGAGACGCTCGGTGAACAGAGCCGCCAGCACCCGCGGTACCGGATCGCGCGGGATCTCTCCCATGTCGATCCAACGCCGCACCCGGGAGGTGTCGGTCGCCAGCTGGGGATGGCCCATGGCCGCCGCCTGCCGGTTGACCAGCCTCGCGAGTTCGCCCTTGGACCAGCCGGCCAGGCCGAACAGGTCCGCGAGCCGGGTGTTGGGTTGTCCGCTCACGTCAAGCCCCCAGGTTCTCGGCTGAGTTGACAGTAGCCCGGCCAGACTTGCCGGGCGACTATTCGCCAGGGTTCGCCAGGGTGCGCCAGATGGTGTGCCACTGGTCATCGGGTGTCAGGTAGGAACGCGCCACCCCGACCCGGTCGCCGCAGGGACATTCCCCAGGGTGCTCCCGGGAGCCCGGGCCGGGTGGTGCGCTGTCGTCGCAGGCACACGAAGGGATCTGTCTCGCCCATGTACGCAGCATCGTCCTCCGTGTCCGCACCGCCCCGGTCGCTGCACCCCCGTCCCACGGACAGCGGCCCCTACCTCGCCCCCGCGCGGCCGGCGGCCCCCGTGCTCGGTGCGGGCAGGGCGCGGCGCGGCGCGGTACTCGGCACCCAACCGCTCAGCGGGAGACTCGACTTGTCCGGCCCCCAGGGCGCGCAGCTGCGCACGGCGATCGCGTCGGTGCACCGCATCTGCCCGGAGTTCGCCCCGGTGCAGGTTCTGCGCCGCAACGGGCGGTCCGTGCTTCTGGTCGGCACCACCGGTCGCAGCTCGGCCGTCGCCAAGTGTTTACTGGACCACTCCCCCGCCTGGTCCGAGCGGATCCGCCACGAGATAGCGGCGTACCGCTCGTTCGTCCGGCACCGCCCACCCGTGCGGGTGCCGAGACTGATCGCGGCGGACCCGGACAACTGCACACTGGTGATCGAGCGGATGCCGGGACGGGTGGCGGCGCTCCAGCGGCACCCGGCCGAGGCGCCGCCGCGGGCGGACATCAGGGCGGCACTCGGCGCGATCTGCCGGCTGAACGCCTGGCGGCCGCCGGCGGGCACGTTCGACGCCCCGCTGGACTACGCGGCCCGGATCGCTCGGTACCACGAACTGGGCCTGCTCACCGACCGGGATCTGGGTGATCTCCAGAAGCTGCTGCACGGCATCGCGCAGGCGGCCGGGCGGCAGGGCATGGGCCAGTTCTGCCACGGCGACGCACTCTTGTCGAACATCCTCCTGTCACCGGCCGGTCCAGTGCTGGTGGACTGGGAGCACGCGGGCTGGTATCTGCCGGGGTACGACCTGGCGACGCTGTGGTCGGTGCTCGGGGACGCACCGGTCGCACGTCGGCAGATCAGCCAGATCGCCCAGTCGGCGGGCCCGGCGTCCAGGGATGCCTTCCTGGTGAACCTGATGCTCGTGCTGACGCGGGAGATCCGTACGTACGAGACGGCCGTGCAGCGTTCGATGCACGACGCGACCCCGGCGGCACCGGGTACGGCCCACCCTGGTGCTGCGCCGTCCGGCGAGGAGCAGCGGCTGCTGCTGCGGCGGCTGCACGACGACTGCCAGATGGCCCGGCGGGCCGTGCGCGCGGCGGTCGGCACTCGCTGACGGGGACGAAGGGGCCGCTGTGTGCCTGGTCAGGCGCGCAGCGGCCCTTTCGTGTGCGGGCTGCCGGTGGGTTCAGCCCTGCTGGAACAGCTCCGCGGGCAGCGGTTTGAGCAGGGCGTACAGGTCGTCCGTGATGGGACGGTCCCAGGCGGCGATGGTCACCAGGACGTTGTCGCTGCGGTCGAACTGCACGCAGGAGATGCGGCTCTCGGAGAGCTTGACGCGGCGCACGATCAGGAGGTTGTCGCCCTGCATCACCGGCACGTCCTCGGTGCCGACGACGGTGACCTCCTCGTCGTTCTCCAGCGCCAGCAGCAGCTGGGCCACCTCGAAGGGGACCTGCCCCTCGGGGACCTCACGGGCCGGGGAGCCCTCCGGCAGGTTGCCGATGATCATCGCGGGACCGCGGCCGCCGAACAGGTCGTAACGCAGGAAGACGCCCTGGCAGGTGCCGTCGGGCGCGGGCAGCAGCCCCGCACCGAGGTTGCCGGGCCAGTCGCCCGGGTCCATGGCCAGTACGTCGAAGTCGGGCCCGGCGGGCGTGGCGCTGCGGCGGCGGAGGAACGACATGCCGCCATGGTACGTGGCCCGGCCTGCGAAGTGTCGGGAGGGCGGCGACCCGGACACCCCCTACGCCGTCGTCCGGTGCCGTTGGTGGTGGCGGGCCACGCGGGCGCGGTTGCCGCAGGATGGTGTGCACCACTCCTGGCGCGGGTGGTCCTTGAGGAAGTACCGCACGCAGCGGGGCGCATGGCAGGCCCGCAGCCGGTCGCGGTCGGGGCTCGTGAGGAACGCGATCACCGCGTGTGCGAGGGCGGACGTCAGGTCGTCGCCGCCGCGTACGGGGTGCCGGAGGACCTCGGGTCCGGCATCCTCGGGCCAGTCCAGGGCGGGCACGGTGGGAGTGCGGGCGGCGGCCTCGTTGAGGCGCCGTACGGCCTCGGGTCCGGGCAGCAGGCGGGCCGCGTCGGCGGGGCTGGGCTCGCCGGGGCGCACGGCGCGGGCGAAGAGCGCGCGGACGGCGGCCCGCAGGTCCCGGACGGCGGCGAGCTGCGCGGTGTCGGCGGTGAATCGGCCGGCGTCCGGCAGGATCTCGGGGTGTGCCCGGACCCAGGCGGTCAGGCCTGCCGGGTAGGTGAGGTCGTCGGCGACGCCGCCGCTGCCGTCGTGCCGGATGGTGAGAGCCAGGTCCAGGGCGAGCCGGGTGTCCCTGCTGATCGGTTCCCGCATGAGCCTAATGATAGGCCTGCCGGTATCCATTACAGCGGGGTCAGTCCTCCAGCGGTGCCGGCGGGACCACCGCGACGGGGCTCGCGGCGTGCAGCAGGACCGCGTGGGTGACCGAGCCCAGCATCCGGGCGGGTGCCAGCAGGTGCCGCCGGTGGCGGCCCACGACGACGAGATCGGCGCCCGGGGAGGCCGCCACGAGGTGTCCGGCGGCGTCGCCCGCCGCCGCGACGGGCTCGACCGGGACGTCGGGGTGCCGTTCGCGGTACGGGGCGAGGAAGCCCTCGGCGAGGATTCGGGTCTGGTCCTCGATGACGTCCTGGTCGACGATCGGCGGGGGCAGTTCGCCGGGCATCATCCAGGGCTGCGCTGGCCACGGGTAGGCGGCGACCGCCTGGAGCCGGCCGCCGCGCCCGGCGGCCTCGGCGAAGGCGAACTCGAGTGTGGCCTCGTCGGGGCCGTCCACCTTCAGGCCGACGACCACGCGCGAGCCGGGACCGGACAGCGCCTCGCCGGGGACATCGCGTCCGGGCCGGGGCACCACCACGACGGGGCACTCGGCGTCGCGTGCGGCGGCCATGCCGTTGGAGCCGAGCAACAGGCTGGCGAAGCCGCCGCGGCCCCGGGAGCCGAGGACCAGCAACTGGGCGGAAGAGCCCAGTTCGGGCAGGACGGCGCTGGGTGCGCCCTCCAGGGCGAGGTACTCCATGTCCGGCCGGGTGGAGAGGCCCTCCACGTGGGCGCGGACCCGGTCGAGCACCGGGTCGTCCTGCGGATCCGGCGGTCCGGCCGCGAGTACCTCGGGCTGCGCCCAGTGGGGGTATTGGCGTACGTGCACCACACGCAGGGGTGCCGAACGCCGGCGGGCCGCGTCGAGGGCCCACTCCAGGGCGCGCAGGCTGTCGTCCGAACCGTCGACCGCCGCGATGACCGGCAGGGTGCTCATGGGTTCCTCGCCTTCCGGGATACGACCTTGCCTCAAGGGGTCAGCCTGGCTGAGGCGCGGGCCCCGGGAGGATGTCTCAGGTCGCGTGTCCGGAAATGCGGGCGCAACACCCCCGGATCGGCCGTGGGGTCACGGCCGATCCGGGACGGTTCACAGGGTGCCGCGGTCAAGGTCGCACGGCGCCGCGTCAGGTGAGGTCGAACTCCCCTTCCCGCGCTCCCGACACGAACGCGCCCCACTCGGCGGGCGTGAAGATAAGGGAGGGACTCTCCGGGCGGGCGCTGTTCCGCATGGCGATGAAGCCTTCCACGAAGGCGATCTGCACATCCCCCAGGCCGCGGCTGCTGGACTGCCACGCTGCGTTGGTGAGGTCCAGTTCCGGCTTGTCCCAGCCCATGAGCGGGCGCTGCTGGGTGGTGGTCTCGGCCACGTCCGTGCTCCTCCCGGTTCGTCGTCCGCGGCCAGCCTAGCGATCGCGCCCCATGGCGGACAGGGCACGTGAGGGGGACCTTTCAGGAGTCCGGGGGCTCGGCTCCCACGAGCCACATGGAGAAGAACTGCGAGCCGCCGCCGTAGGCGTGGCCGAGGACCCTGCGGGCGCCGTCCACCTGGTGCTCCCCGGCCTGTCCGCGCACCTGGAGCGCCGCCTCCGCGAAGCGGATCAGGCCGGAGGCGCCGATGGGGTTGGTGGACAGCACGCCGCCCGACATGTTGACGGGCAGGTCCCCGTCCAGTTCGGTCACGCCCGCCTCGGTGAGCTTCCACCCTTCGCCCTGGTCGGCGAAGCCGAGGTTCTCCAGCCACATCGGCTCGTACCAGGAGAACGGGACGTAGATCTCGGCGCCGTCGATCTCGCGGCGGGGGTCGGTGATCCCGGCCTGCCGGTAGACGTCGGCCGCGCAGTCCTGGCCGGCCTGTGGGGAGACGAAGTCCTTGCCGGCGAAGAGGGTCGGTTCGCTGCGCATCGCGCCGCCGAGCATCCAGGCGGGTGGTCGCGGTGCCCGGGCGGCTCCGGCGCGGTCGGTGAGGATCATGGCGCAGGCGCCGTCGGAGGAGGGGCAGGTCTCCGAGTAGCGGATCGGGTCCCAGAGCATGGGTGAGGCCGTCACCTTCTCCAGGGTGATGTCGTGTTCGTGGAGGTGGGCGTAGGGGTTCTTCAGCGCGTTGCGCCGGTCCTTGAAGGCGACCAGGGCGCCGACGGTCTCGGGCGCGCCGCTGCGTCGCATGTACGCGCGGATGTGCGGAGCGAAGAACCCGCCGGCTCCGGCGAGCAGGGGCTGCTGGAAGGGGATGGGCAGGGACAGGCCCCACATGGCGTTCGACTCGGACTGCTTTTCGAAGGCGAGGGTGAGGACGGTGCCGTGGACGCGGGCGGCGACGAGGTTCGCGGCGACGAGCGCGGTGGATCCGCCGACCGAGCCCGCGGTGTGGACGCGGAGCATGGGCTTGCCGACGGCGCCGAGCGCGTCGGCGAGGTAGAGCTCCGGCATCATGACGCCCTCGAAGAAGTCGGGCGCCTTGCCGATCACGACGGCGTCGATGTCGGCCCACGTCAGCTCGGCGTCGTCCAGGGCCCGTCGGGCCGCCTCCCGGACGAGTCCCGCGATGGACACGTCGCGGCGTGCCGCGACGTGCTTGGTCTGGCCGATACCGACGACGGCCACGGGCTCCTTGCTCATCGGGGCTCCCCTTCGAGTACGGCGACGAGGTTCTGCTGGAGGCAGGGGCCGGACGTGGCGTGGGCGAGGGCGCGGTCGGACTCGCCGCGGTGGATGCGGGCGGCGGCCCCTCCGATGCGGATGAGACCGGCGGCCATGATCGGGTTGGCGGCGAGGGCACCGCCGGAGGGGTTGACGACGACGCCGTGGTCGAGGCGGAGGGCCTTGCGCAGGACGATCTCCTGCGCGGTGAAGGGCGCGTGCAACTCGGCGGTGTCGACGGGCCGTTCGAACGCGCCGGCCCGTTCGGCGGCCAGCCGGGTGGACGGCGAGTCGGTCAGGTCGCGCACGCCGAGGCCGTGTGCCTCGATGCGGTGGTCGATGCCGCGGATCCAGGCCGGGCGTGCGCACAGTTCACGGGTTCGGTCGCCCGCCGCGAGGACGACGGCGGCGGCCCCGTCGCCGATGGGCGGGCAGTCGCCGGTGCGCAGGGGCTGGACGAGGTAGTCACCCTGCGGGACGGGCCCCCTGAGCTGCGCGTGCGGGTTGGCGGTCGCCGCCTCACGGTTGCGGGCGGCGACGCCGGCGAGCGCCGGTTCGTCGGCGTCGCCGGCGTCGATGAGGGCCTGCGCCTGGAGGGCGGCGAGCGCCACGGAGTCGGGCCACAGGGGTGCCACGTAGTACGGGTCGAGCTGGCGCGTGAGGACGTCACGGACCGAGCCGGGCGAGGACTTGCCGTACGAGTAGACCAGGGCGGTGTCGGCATCGCCGGTGAGCAGTTTTGTCCACGCCTCGTACAGGGCCCAGGCGCCGTCCATCTCGACGTGCGACTCGGAGATGGGCGGCCAGGCGCCGACGCCGTCGAGGGCGAGGGTGAAGGAGAAGGCGCGGCCGGCGAGGTAGTCGCTGGAGCCGGAGCAGGTGAAGTCGATGTCGGCGGTCTTCAGGCCGGTCCGGTCGAGGACCTCGTGCAGCACCGGCATGAGCATCTCCACCTCGGAGAGCTCCTCGCCGGTGCGGCGGTGGTCGGTCTGGGCGAAGGCGACGACGGCGATCCGGCGGTCCCCCGGTGTGCTCGTCACAGCAGCTCCTTGTAGGTGTCGTAGTCCGCGTCCGGTTCGCCCGTGGGCCGGTAGTGGTCGGGATAGCGGGCGCCTTCCGTCCACACCGGTTCGACCCGCAGCCCCATGCGGACCTCGTCGTACGGGATGCCGCCGATCCGGCCGTGCAGTGCGAGGTCGGCGCCGTCGAGGGCGATGTGGGCGTAGACGTAGGGCACCTCGATGTCGAGGTTCTTCGCCTTGATGTTGACGATGCAGAACGTGGTCACTGTGCCGCGCGGCCCCACCTCGACCTGTTCGGATGTGGCCACCCCACATGTGGGGCACGCACCCCTCGGCGGGACGTACACCTTCCGGCAGGACGGGCAGCGCTCGCCGACGGTCCGCTGGCCGCCGAGAGCGTTGATGTAGGCGGTCTGGGCGCGGCCTGGCGAGTAGGTGTAGTCGAGGCGGGCGGCGGCGACGATGCCGGTGACCGGGTCCGCGAACTCGCCCCTGTGCCCTGCTGTTTCGGCCCGGTCACCGTCGTACGGCTCGAAGCAGGCGATGTCCGTGATGGCGCCGGTGCGTTCCGCCGCCCAGCGGATGCGGACGCGCAGGCCGGTGTGCACGGCGTCGGGGCCGGGGGCGTCGAGGGCGTGCAGGAGGGCGGTGTCGGCGCCGTCGAGGCGGACCAGGGCCCAGGCGAAGGGGGTGGTGAGGGGCTGTCCGCGGCGGGGGGCGTGGTTCCAGGCCCAGGTGGTGACCGTCCCGGTGGGGGCGACTTCGACGAGGTCGCGGATCTCCTCGGCGGTGACGGGGTCGTACTCGACGGGCGGGACGAGGGTGCGGCCGTCGGCAGTGCGCACGCCGAGGACGACGCGTTCGCGCAGGCCGGTCAGGAAGGCGCTCTGGACGGGGCCGAGGGAGCGGGTGAAGGGGAATTCGACGACGAGAGGGGCTTTGAGGACTTCGGGCATCCCGGCGGGCTCCTTCGGTCAGGCGCGCTTGTAGACGGGCGGTCGCTTCTCCGCGAAGGCGCGGGCACCCTCCTTGGCGTCGGCGGTGTCGAAGACGGGCCAGCCGCGGGTGAGTTCGGCCGCGAGGCCGTCGGACTCGGTCATCTCGGCGGTCTCGTAGACGGAGGCCTTGACGGCCTCGACGGCCAGCGGGCCGCAGGAGTTGATCTGTTCGGCGATCTCCAGTGCCTTCGCGAGCGCCGTGCCGTCGGGGACGACATGGCCGACCAGGCCGATGGCGGCGGCCTCGCGGGCGCTGTAGGGGCGGCCGGTCAGGAGCATCTCCAGGGCGTGGGTGCGCGGGATCTGGCGTTGCAGGCGGACCGTGGAGCCGCCGATGGGGAACAGGCCGCGCTTCACCTCGAACAGGCCGAAGGTCGCGGATTCGCCGGCGACGCGGATGTCGGTGCCCTGGAGCATCTCGGTGCCGCCCGCGACGCAGTACCCCTCGACGGCCGCGATCACCGGCTTGCACGGGCGGTGGTGGCGCAGCATCGCCTTCCAGTGCAGGTCGGGGTCGGCCTTGAGCCGGTCGCGGTACTCCTCGCCCGCCATGCCGTTGCCGGCGAGGGCCTTGAGGTCCATGCCCGAGCAGAACGAGCCGCCCGCGCCGGTGAACACGATCGAACGGACCGAGTCGTCCGCGTCGGCCTCCAGCCAGCCGTCGTAGAGGCCGACGAGCATCGGCAGCGAGAGCGCGTTCCTGGCTTCGGGCCTGTTGAGCGTGAGCACCAGTGTGGCGCCTTCGCGCTGCACGGTGAGGTGTTCCGTCCCACCCATGGCCAACTCCCCTCTCGTGGAACGAGAACAGGTTGCAGTAGGGCGGGAGGCACTTCAAGGGTTTTCTGACAGACAGTCAGATTTCTTCGCGGAGGCCCTTCACAGTTGGACCGCCCTTTGCTCTGATGACCCGCGAACCGTCCGATGCCAGGCACGTCCCGGGGTCAGGAGGAGCGGTGGAGTACAACCTTGCCGACCTGTTCGAGTCGGTCGTCGACGTGGTTCCCGAACGCGAGGCGCTGGTGTACGTCGACCATCCGGGCACGGGCGCGGAGCGCCGACTGACGTACGTGGAGCTGGACGCGGCGGCCAACCGCGTCGGCCACCATCTGCTCGACAGCGGGCTACGGCCCGGGGAGCACGTCGGGCTCCACCTCTACAACGGCGTGGAGTACCTCCAGACGGTGCTGGGCTGCCTGAAGGCGCGGATCGTCCCGGTCAACGTCAACTACCGGTACGTCGAGAAGGAGTTGGTGTACCTCTACCGGGACGGGGACCTGGTGGCGCTGGTCTTCGACGCGGAGTTCACGGACCGGGTGGCGGCTGCGCGGCCCCGGGCGGAGAAGCTGCGACATCTGATCCGGGTGGGAGCTCCGGCGTCTGGGGCCGCCGCGGTGCCCTGTGTGGAGTTCGCCCATGTGGAGGCCGCGGGGTCGCCCGAGCGCGGCTTCCCGGCACGCTCGGGTGACGACCAGTTCATCATCTACACGGGCGGTACGACCGGGATGCCCAAGGGTGTGATGTGGCGGCAGGAGGATCTGTTCTTCGCGGGGCTCGGCGGGGGCGCGCCGACCGGTGAACCGGTGAAGAAGCCGGAGGAGCTCGCCGAGCGGGTCGCGGCCGGTGGCACGGGGATCACCTTCTTCCCGACGGCCCCGCTGATGCACGGCACCTCCACCCTCACGGCGTTCATCGGCTTCAACTTCGGACAACGGGTCGTGATCCACCGCAAGTTCGTGCCCGAGGAGGTGCTGCGGACCGTGGAGAAGGAGAAGGTCAGCAGCATCTCGCTGGTGGGGGACGCGATGCTGCGGCCGCTGATCGACGCGCTGAGCGGGCCGCTGCGGGACATCGACCGCTCGTCGCTGTTCAGCGTGTCGTCGTCCGGCGCGATCATGTCGGACACGGTGCGCCGCCAGTTCCAGGAGCTGGTGCCGAACGCCATGCTGCTGAACAACTTCGGCTCGTCGGAATCCGGTTTCAACGGGACGGCGACCGAGGACTCGGGCCCCGAGCGGGGGTTCCGGGTCCGGGTCAACGCCCGTACGCAGGTGGTGGACCCGGCCACGTACGAACCGGTGGCGGCCGGTGAGGTGGGCCGGATCGCCCAGTGCGGACATGTGCCGCTCGGCTATTACAACGACCCTGCCAAGACCGCCGGGACCTTCTTCGAGAAGGACCGCGAGCGGTGGGTGTTGCTCGGCGACATGGCCACCGTCGACGAGGAGGGTGTGGTCACCGTCCTCGGCCGCGGCTCGCAGTGCATCAACACCGGCGGCGAGAAGGTGTACCCGGAGGAGGTCGAGCAGGCCCTCAAGTCCCACCCGGACGTCTACGACGCGCTCGTGGCCGGGGTGCCGGACCCCCGGTGGGGCCACCATGTGGCGGCCGTGGTGCAGTTGCGGGAAGGCGCGGCGCGCCCGTCGCTGGAGGACATCCGGACCCACTGCCGTGACCGGCTCGCCGGTTACAAGATCCCGCGCCAGCTGGTGATCACGGAGTCGGTCCAGCGGTCGCCGAGCGGCAAGGCGGATTATCGGTGGGCTCGGGAGGTGGCCGTGGCGGCGGACGGGTGATTCTCCGGCCGGTCGGTTGAACCTGAGGTGACGTGCGGACGTACTCGTGGTGGCAGGCTCGGACGCCGGGCTCTGTTTGCCATGCCTAGCAAGACCGCACGGAAGGACCACCGGGTGTCGCTCTTCACTCGCTCCCAACAGCAATCGGGCACGACCGGGAGCGGGGCGGAACCGGATGACGATACCGGCGCGGCGGGGCCGGCCAGTGGCACGGCGGGGGTGGATCCCGACGGCGATACGACCGCGACGGAGTCAGGCGAAGACGCCGGCGTGGCGGAACGGGACGGCGACGCGGCCACGGGAGAACCGGGGGGCGGCCACGCCGGCGCAGCGAAACCGGACAGCGACGCGGCCCGGGCGGACGCGGACAGCGAGACAGCCTCGGCGGAGTCGGACAGCGACGCAGCCCCCGCGGACGCGGACAGCGGTACCGCCGCAGCACACGCGGACAGCGGCACCGCCGTGGCGGGCCCGGACGGAGGCGCTGCCGCGACGCACGCGGACAGCGATACGACCCCGGTGCACACGAACGACACAGTCGCGGCAGAGTCGGGGAGCGACGTCGGCACGGCGAGCCCGGACGGCGGCGCCGGCCCGAGGGAGCCATACGGCGGCACGACCCCGACGGACACGGAAAGCGACACGACCGCGGCGCACGCCGACAGCGGCACGACCCCGACGAGCCCGGACAGCGACACCGCCGCGGCGCACGCCGACAGCGGCACGACCCCGACGAGCCCGGACAGCGACACCGCCGCGGCGCACGCCGACAGCGGCACGACCCCGACGAGCCCGGACAGCGACACCGCCGCGGCGCACGCCGACAGCGGCACGACCCCGACGAGCCCGGACAGCGACACCGCCGCGGCGCACGCCGACAGCGGCACGACCCCGACGAGCCCGGACAGCGACACCGCCGCGGCGCACGCCGACAGCGGCACCGCCATGGCGGGCCCCGGGCGTGACGCCGCCGCGACGCGCCCCGACCATGCCCCCGCCGCGCGAGAACAAGGCGCCGGCGCCGGCGCTCAGGGAGCAGACGGCGGGGAAGAGCCGAAGGCGACGAAGCCCGGCTGGTTCGGATGGCGGCGTCGGCATCCCCGTGCGGCGCGCGGCGTCAGTGTGGGGACGACCGTGCTTGCCGGTGCGCTCGTCGTGTTCGCGCTGCTCCTGCCGAACCGGATCGAGCGGATCGAGTTCGCCTCGTTCGTCCGTATCCCCGCCGAGGGCGTGCTGCTCGCGGGACTGCTGCTCGCGCTGCCGCAGAGGCCCCGGCGGATCGCGGCGGTCGTCTCGGGCGTGTTCCTGGGGCTGGTCACGGTCCTGAAGTTCGTCGACATGGGGTTCTACCAGGTGCTGGCCCGGCCCTTCGACCTGGTCCTGGACTGGATCCTCATCGAGCACGCCACGGACTTCCTGAGGGAGACGTTCGGCCGGACCGGACAGGTGCTGGCCGTGATCGGGGTGATCGTGCTGCTCGTCGCGGTGCTGGTGCTCACGACCCTCGCCGTGGTGCGGCTGACGAACCTGATGGTCCGGCACCGTCCGGTCGCCGCCCGTACGACGCTGATCCTCGGCACGACGTGGATCACCTGCATGACCCTGGGCATGCAGATCGGCACCGTGCCGATCGCCACCAAGGGCAACGCCGAGTTCCTCGGCAACCGGGTGGAACAGGTGCGGGCGGGTCTGGAGGACGCGCGGGTCTTCGAGAAGCAGGCCGCCGTGGACGCCTTCGCGAAGACGCCGCCGGACCAGTTGCTCACGGGGCTGCGCGGCAAGGACGTCCTGTTCACCTTCATCGAGAGCTACGGCAGGGTCGCGATCGACGACCCGGCGATGGCGAAGCAGACCGACGCGGTGCTGAAGGAGGGCACCGCTTCGCTCGAGGCGGCCGGGTTCGAGTCGCGCAGCGGCTGGTTGCAGTCGCCGGTGACGGGCGCGGGCAGCTGGCTCGCCCACTCGACCTTCCTGTCCGGTCTGTGGATCAAGAACCAGCAGCGGTACCGCAGCCTGACCACCAGCGACCGCATGACGCTGACCAACTACTTCCGCAAGACCGGCGCCTGGCGGACCGTCGGCATCGTCCCCGGCGTGCGCCGGGCCTGGCCGGAGGGGAAGTACTTCGGCCTGGACCACATCTACGACTCCGAGCACCTCGGCTACCACGGCCCGTACTTCAGCTGGACGCCCGTGCCCGACCAGTTCAGCATGGAGGCGTTCCAGCGCCTGGAGCACGGCAAGAAGGACCGTGAGCCGATCATGGCCGAGATCATCCTGGCCTCCAGCCACAACCCCTGGTCGCCCATCGCCCGCATGATCGACTGGGAGGACCTCGGCGACGGTTCGGTGTTCCACCAAATCAAGAAGGAGGGCACCAACCCCACGGAGGTCTGGAAGGATCCGGAGAAGGTACGCACCGAGTACCGGCGTGCCATCGAGTACTCGATCCGGAGCCTGACCGAGTGGGTCGAGCGCTACGGCGACGAGGACACGGTGCTCGTCTTCCTCGGCGACCACCAGCCGGTGCCGACGGTCACCGCCGGGGACACCGGCAAGGACGTGCCGATCACGATCGTCGCCCGGGACAAGAAGGTGCTGGACCGGGTCGCCGACTGGGGCTGGACCGACGGCCTCAAGCCGGCCCCGGACGCGCCCCGGTGGGGCATGGACAAGTTCCGCGACCGTTTCATGACGGCGTACGGTCCGCAGGGCTGAGGAACTCCGCCACGGCCGCGAGGAACTCCTCGGGCCGTGCCCCGTGCACGAGATGCCCGGCGTCGATGGTGACGCGCCGGGCATCGGGAAGCAGCTCGGCGAGGGCGGCGACCTGCTCCTGGGGGACCAGGCTCGCCGGCCCGCCACCGATCAGCAGCGTGGGCATGGTGATCCGCCCCATGTGGTCCCACCACATGGGATCCGGGGCGTTGCGCTGTTCGTCGGTGGCGAGGATCATCGCCCAGTCGAACGGCAGGTCCCCGCCGGGGTGTTCGGCGGGCGGGCGCGGCGGGTCCAGCGGGAAAGGTGCGGGTACGTCCTCCAGGACGAGCCGCCGTACGAGGCGCGGGCTGTGCTGGGCGAGCAGGCAGGCGACGGCGCCGCCGAGCGAGTGGCCCACGACGTCGGCGCGGGCGATGCCGAGCGCGGCGAGGAAGGCGAGCACGTCGTCGCGCATGGTTTCGTAGGCGTATTCGCCGGGCCAGTCGCTGCGGCCGTGCCCGCGCAGGTCGGGGGCGTACACCCGGCGGGGTCCGGCGGCCGGGGCGGGGGCGATCTCCGCCCAGCCGGCACCGTCGGCCCCGCGGGCGTGCAGCAGCACGACGGGCGGCGCGTCCTCCGGCCCTCAGACGCGGTAGGCCAGGGTGATGCCGTTCGCCCGTACGGTGCGCGGTTCGGTGTCCATGCCGGGCACGGTAGCGGGATGACGACCGCGAGTCGGGCGCGCTCTGCGGACAGCAGAGGATTCAGTCCCGTGCGTGGAAGAAGCGTGCGACGCTTCGCACGAACCACTCCGGGTCGTCCAGCCACGGGTAGTGTCCCGCCCCCGGCTGCACCGCGAACTCGGCCGCCGGGAACACCTCGGCCGCACGCCGGGCCAGGCCCGGACACGGACCGCCGTCGACCTCACCGGCGAGGACGAGCACCGGGGCGGTGACGCGGGCCAGCGCGCTCCGTGTCGCGTCCGGGTCGTAGGCGCCGTCCGCCCCGTAACGGTCCGCCGCTTCGTCGTTGGTCTCGTGCTCCTCGCGATCGGCGTGGGCCCGGGCGGTGTCGTCCCAACGGCCGTAGAAGAACGGGAGGAACACGGGGTCGAAGTCACCGGTACCGGACAGCCAGGCCTCGAACGCCGGGAACGCGTCGGCGAACCAGGGTTGCGACGCGAGCAGCCGGGCCGCGGCCAGCCGGTCCTCGGCCGTCGCCGGCAGGCCCAGCGCCCACGGGGTGGCGGTGACGAGCGCCAGCCGTGCCACCCGGCCGGGATACCGAGCCGCGTACAGCATGGCGAGACTGCCGCCCGCCGAGTGGGCGAGCACGTCCATCCGCTCCAGGCCCAGGTGGCGGCGCAGCGCCTCGACGTCGTCGACGAGCCGGTCGCAGCGGTAGGTCGCCGGATCCTCGGGCACGGCGGACTGTCCTGTGCCGCGCAGATCGAGGAACACCAGCCGTCGGTGGGCGTCCAGCCCGCCCAGATTCCCGAGGTACCCGGAGGCACGCATGGGCCCGCCGGGCAACACGACCAGCGGCTCGCCCGTGCCGCGTATGTGGCAGACGAGCCGGGTCCCGTCCGGGGCAGTGAAGATCGGCACGGCGTCGATCCTCACGCGTTCAGGGGCTTCGGCACAACGGGTTTCGTCGAGGGGCGGAGTGACGTCACCCGGCCGAGGTCGCAGGTCCCGGCTCGCCTCCGAGGCTCGCCCTGAGCTCCCGCTTGAGGATCTTCCCGCTGGCGTTGCGCGGCAAGCCCTCCACGAAGACCACCCGCTTCGGGGTCTTGAACGAGGCGAGCTTCTCGCGGGTGTGGGCGATGAGTTCCGCCTCGGTGACCTCGCCGCGTGGGACGACGACGGCCGTGACGGCCTCGATCCAGCGCTCGTCGGGCAGGCCCACGACCGCGGCCTCGGCGACCTGGGGATGGGTGTACAGGGCGTCCTCGACCTGGCGTGAAGCGACCAGTACGCCGCCGGAGTTGATGACGTCCTTCACCCGGTCGACGATCGTGTAGTAGCCGTGCGCGTCCCGTACCGCGAGGTCGCCGGAGCGGAACCAGCCGTCGCGGAAGGCCTCGGCGGTCTCCTCGGGCTTGTCCCAGTAGCCCTCGCAGAGCTGCGGAGAGCGGTAGACGATCTCGCCGGGGGTGCCGTCCGGTACGTCCTTGCCGTCCTCGTCGACGACACGCGCGTCGACGAAGAGCACCGGACGGCCGCAGGAGTCCATGCGCCCCTTGTGTTCCTCGGGGGCCAGGACCGTGGCCAGGGGGCCGATCTCGCTCTGTCCGAAGCAGTTGTAGAAGGCCAGGTCCGGCAGGCGTTCCTTCAACCGTTCCAGGACGGGGACCGGCATGATCGACGCCCCGTAGTACGCCTTGCGCAGGCCGCTCAGGTCGCGGGTGGCGAAGTCGGGGCGGTTGGACAGGGCGATCCAGACGGTGGGCGGGGCGAACAGGCTGTCGACGCGGCCCGCTTCGACGAGGTCGAAGAGCCGGTCGCCGTCGGGTGCGTCGAGGATGATGTTCGTCGCGCCGACCGCGAGGTAGGGCAGCAGGAAGACGTGCATCTGCGCCGAGTGGTAGAGGGGCAGCGCGTGTACAGGACGGTCGCCCGCGCTGAGGTCGAGGGCGGTGATCGCGCTCAGGTACTCGTGCACCAGGGCCCGGTGCGTCATCATCGCGCCCTTGGGCAGGGCGGTTGTCCCGGACGTGTAGAGCAGTTGCACGAGGTCCTCGGTGCGCGGCTCGGGGCCGTCGTACGGGGGCGCCTCGGGCAGCCGGGCGAGGAGTGAGTCGTCGGCGTCGCGCAGGGGCAACGTGCGTACGCCGCCGGGGAGTTGTGCGGCGAGCTCCGGGTCGGCGAGGACCAGGGCGCTGCCGGACTGGCCGACGATGTAGGCGAGGTCGTCGCCGGTCAGGTTCTGGTTGACGGGTACGTGCACCAGGCCCGTGCGGGCGCAGGCCAGGAATGCGATCAGGTAGGCGTCGGAGTTGTGGCCGTACGCGCCCACCCGGTTGCCCGGGGACAGCCCCTGGTTGAGGAGGACGCTCGCCGCGCGGGAGACGGCGGTGTCCAGTTCGTCGTACGTCCAGGCGCGGTCGCCGTACTCCACCGCGACGCGCGCCGGGGTGCGTCGGGCGCTGCGCCGCAGGACTCCGTCGACCGTGCTGCCGTGTCCGGGCGTCGTCATGACACCCGATCCTCGGTTCACCGCCGGGCGAGGTCAAGAACCGACCGGCTCAACCCTGCCGCCGCCAGAGGCGTCCGCTGTCATGGTACTGACGTGCGCACGCGGCACATCCGTACGCTCACGTCCCCTTTCCCTCATTCACGTTGGAGGGCACGATGCGCAGCCGCCTGAGACGACTCGTTCTCGGGGCCACCGCCCTGTTCACGGCCGCGTCCGCGTTACCCGCGGCCGCCGCCCCGAGCCAGGGACGAGCGGAGCAACACCCGTCCCGCGACGGCCTGTCCGCCGTCATCCGCTACACCGAGTACGGCATCCCGCACATCCTCGCGAAGAACTACGCCGACCTGGGCTTCGGCACGGGCTGGGCCCAGGCGTCCGACGAGGTCTGCACGCTCGCCGACGGGTTCGTGACCCTGCGGGGCGAGCGCTCCCGGTACTTCGGCGCCGGCGCGGCCGCCGGCGGCGCCCTTTCCGGAGCCAGGACGAACCTCGCCAGTGACCTGTACTTCCGCGGGGTCCGTGAGACCCGCACCGTGGAGAAGCTGCTCGCCGAGCCCGCGCCCGTGGGCCCGAGCCGTGAGGTCCGGGACATGATGCGCGGCTGGGCGGCCGGTTACAACGCCTGGCTGAAGCAGCAGAAGATCACCGATCCCGCCTGCGCGGACGCCTCCTGGGTCCGTCCGGTCACCGAGCTCGACGTGGCCGCCCGCGGCCTCGCCATCGCCTCGATCTCCGGCGAGGGGCGCTTCGTGGACACGATCACGGCCGCGCAGCCACCGACCGGAGCCGGCACCGCCTCGTCCCGGCCCGTCGCCCGCACGCCGGACGCGAAGGCCGTGGCGAAGGCGGCCGACGAGCTGTGGGGCGAGCCCGGCATGGGCTCCAACGCGGTCGCCTTCCGTGGCGACACCACGGCGAACGGCAGCGGTCTGCTGCTGGGCAACCCGCACTATCCGTGGCAGGGCGGGCGCCGGTTCTGGCAGTCCCAGCAGACGATCCCCGGCGAGCTCAACGTCTCCGGTGGTGCTCTGCTCGGCACCCCGGCGGTCTCCATCGGGTTCAACGCACAGGTGGCGTGGAGCCATACCGTCTCGACCGGCATACCGGCCAACTTCCACCGGTTGACGCTGGATCCGGCC
This sequence comes from Streptomyces sp. DG1A-41, assembly GCF_037055355.1. GTDB lineage: Bacteria > Actinomycetota > Actinomycetes > Streptomycetales > Streptomycetaceae > Streptomyces. The sequence continues at coordinate 335,814 of NZ_CP146350.1, forward strand.
GATCCCACGACGTACCTCGTGGACGGCGAGCCGGAGCGCATGAAGAAGCGGACCGTGACGGTCGCGGTGAAGGACGGCGCGCCGGTGACCCGCACCCAGTGGTGGACCCGCTACGGCCCCGTCGTCACCTCCCTCAGCCCCCAGGTCCCGCTGCCGTGGACGAGCACGACGGCCTACGCCCTGCACGACCCGAACGCCGCGAACCTCCGCTTCGCCGACACCTCGCTCGGCTTCGGCAAGGCGCGGAGCACGGACGACGTCCTCGCGTCCCTCGCCCGGCACCAGGGCATTCCCTGGGTGAACACGATCGCCGCCGACCGCGCGGGGCATTCCCTCTTCACCCAGTCCCAGGTACTGCCGCGCATCACCGACGCGTTGGCGGAGCGCTGCTCGACGGCGCTGGGCAGGACCACGTATCCGGCGTCCGGTATCGCGATCCTCGACGGCTCGCGCGGCGACTGCGCCCTCGGCAGCGATCCCGACGCGGTGGCCCCGGGGATCTTCGGGCCGGGGCGGATGCCGACGCTCGAAGACGCGCCGTACGTGGAGAACTCCAACGGCACCGCGTGGATGACCAACGCCGACCGGCCGATCACCGGATACGAGCGCGTCTTCGGCACGGTGGGGACGCCGCTCGGGCTGCGTACGCGCGGCGGGATCGAGGACGTGACGGCGATGGCGGACCGGGGCCGCCTGACCGTACGCGACCTGCAACGGCAGCAGTTCGCCAACCGGGTGCCCGCGGGTGATCTCACCGCGACGGACGTGGCACGGGCGTGCGCCGCGCTGCCGGGCGGCACGGCGACGGGCAGCGACGGCAAGGCCGTCGACGTGTCGGAGGCCTGCGGGGTGCTGACGGCGTGGGACCGCACCATGGACACCGGGAGCCGGGGAGCGCTGCTGTTCGACCGGTTCTGGCGGAAGCTGGAACCGGCGGTGCCGGCGGCCGAGTTGTGGAAGGTGCCGTTCTCGGCGGCGGACCCGGTGCGTACGCCGAACACGCTGAACACGGACGCGCCCGGTTTCGCCGTCGCCCTCGCCGACGCGGTGGCGGAACTGCGCTCGGCGGGCATCGCCCTCGACGCGCCGCTCGGCGCGCACCAGTTCGTCGTCCGCGGCGGTGAGCGCCTTCCGATGCCCGGCGGCTCGGGGCGGCTCGGCGTGTGGAACGTGCTCGAACCGACGTGGAACGCGGCCCAGGGCGGCTACGCGGAGGTGCCGTTCGGCAGCAGTCACCTCCAGGCGGTGGGCTGGGACGGCAGCCGCTGCCCGGTGGCCCGCACCCTGCTGACGTACTCCCAGTCGTCGAACCCCGAGTCGCCGCACTTCGCGGACCAGACCCGGCTGTTCTCGGGTGAGAAGTGGGTGACGTCGCGGTTCTGCGAGAAGGACATCCTGTCCTCGCCCAGGCTCAAGGTCGTCCGGGTGCACGAGCGCCGCTGACCGTACGGACAGGGTGCCGCTCCTGGTGGGCAGCACCCTGTTCGTCACGCCCGGGACCCGTACATCAGCCGGCGCAGCACCGTTTCGGCGGGGCCCCGGCGGCCGGCCCGTTCCAGGGCGTACGCTCCGGCCACGGTGACCAGCCAGACGGCGAACGCGAAGAGCGCCATGGTCGTGCTGCCCAGGTCCGCGCCGAGGCCGAGTCCCCAGGCGGCCAGCACCGGGGCGAAGAGCAGCGAGTGGGCGAGGTAGCAGGACAGGGACCGTCTGCCGACGGCAGCCACCGCCGTCACCGTCGTCGTGCCGCGGCGGGGCCTTCGGCTGGTCCACCACTGCGCGAAGAGGGCGACGGCCGCGACATAGCCGAGGCCCCCGGCGTTGCCGGTGATGTCGCGCAGGGCCGTGAGCGCCCCGGATTCGCTCTGCATGTCGTCCGGCACGCGCAGGACGCCGATGTGGGCGAGGGCGGCGGGCAGCGCGCCGAGCCAGCCGGTCGCGACGCCGATGACCGCCGTCCGGCGCAGCAGCGTGCGGTGGCGGTCCGGTTCCTCGAGTATGCGGCGGCGGGCGGCCCGGAAGCCGAGCAGGAAGAGGATGTACCCGCCGCCGACGAGGGTCAGCGGGGCGGCGGCGAAGGTGACGAACAAGCCGGTCTCCAGCCGGGTGCCCGCCGCGGTGAGCCAGTTCCCCTCGTCCGGTGCGTACGCCTTGAAGCCCGCGCCGGCGTCGGCGTCGCCCAGCGTGCCCAGCTCGTTCTGGAGCAGCGCGGCGATGACGGGCCCGGCCGTGACGAGCGCCATCAGGGCGACTCCGATCCAGATCCACCACGTCAGGGCGCGTTCCCCGCGCCGCAGGAAGGCCAGTCCCAGGACGAGGCTCAAAACTCCGTAGAAGCCGATGATGTCCCCGGCCATCAGCAAGGTGGCGTGGGTCAGGCCGATGACGATCAGCCAGAGGCTGCGCTTGCGCACGAGTTCCGCGGCGGCGCGCCCGTCGGTGCCGGCGGCGGTCTGCCGGAGGTAGAGCTGCATCATGCCGTAGCCGAAGAGGAAGGCGAAGAGCGGGTAGATCCGCAGGTCGAGCACCATGATCATGATGAACTGCACGGCGTGGTCCGGCCACGAGCCGTCCACGGGCTGCCATCCGGAGGGTCCGCGCCGGGCCGCCCACAGATGGAAGGCGGTGTTGGACAGCACGATGCCCAGCAGCATGATTCCGCGTGCCAGGTCGGGGGCGAGTGCCCGTTCGCCCGGCCGTACGCCCCCACGCCGCAGCGGTCCCTCTTCGGTCGCGATCGTCATGGCTTCACGCTAGGAAGGCGGGGCCCGGCCGGACATCGGCCGGAGGGCGGGCGGGCGCCGGCCAAAGGATGACGCCCGTACCCGCCCGCGCGACCAAAGCCGCACCGCCGCCTCACACCGGCCGGGTCCGGCCCTCCCAGTACGGTTCCCGCAGCCGCCGCTTGTACAGCTTGCCGTTGGGATCGCGGGGCATCTCGGTGATGAAGTCGACGCTCCTGGGCCGCTTGTAGCCGGCGAGCCGGTGCGCGCAGTGGTCGAGGAGGTCGGCCGCGAGGGCGGGTCCGGGCCGGTGTCCGGCGGCCGGTTCGACGACGGCCTTGACCTCCTCGCCCCAGTCGTCGTGCGGGATGCCGAAGACGGCGGCGTCCGCGACGGCGGGGTGGGCGAGCAGGGCCGACTCGATCTCGGCCGGGTAGATGTTGACGCCGCCGGAGATGATCAGGTCGATCTTGCGGTCGCGCAGGAAGAGGTAGCCGTCCTCGTCGAGGTGGCCCAGGTCGCCGACGGTGAAGAAGTCGCCGACGCGGTTCTTGCGGGTCTTGGCCTCGTCCTTGTGGTAGGAGAAGCCGCCGGTGTTCATCTTCATGTAGACGGTGCCGAGTTCGCCGGGCGGCAGCCGGTTGCCGTCATCGTCGAAGATGGCGAGTTCGCTGATGGGCCAGGCCTTGCCGACGGTGCCGGGTTTCTTCAGCCAGTCCTCGGCGGTGGCGAAGGCGCCGCCGCCCTCGCTGGCCGCGTAGTACTCCTCGACACAGGGGCCCCACCAGTCGAGCATGGCCCGTTTCACATGGTCGGGGCAGGGCGCGGCGCCGTGGATGGCGTGCCGCATGGGGGAGACGTCGTAACGGTCCTTCACCTCGTCGGGCAGGGCCAGCAGACGGTGGAACTGGGTGGGGACCATATGGGTGTGGGTGCAGCGGTGGCGGTCGATGAGGCGGAGCATCTCCTCGGGTGTCCACTTGTCCATCAGGACCAGCCGGTGGCCGATGTGCAGGGACGCGCCCGCGAACTGGAGGACGGCCGTGTGGTAGAGCGGTGAGCACACCAGGTGCACGTTGTCGTCGAACGGCCGGATGCCGAAGATGCCGAGGAAGCCGCCGAGGTAGGCCTCCTCCGGGGGCTTGCCGGGCAGCGGGCGGCGGATGCCGCGGGGGCGGCCGGTGGTGCCGGAGGTGTAGTTCATGACCCAGCCGAGGGTGCGGTCGGCGGGCGCCGACTCGGGCTGACCGTAGAGGAGTTCGGCGTAGGGGCGGAAGCCCTCGACCGGGCCGACGGCGTACCGGCGGGTGGCCGGGAGGCCGGCCTCGTCGGCGGCGTGGCGTGCCGCGTCGGCGAAGCGTTCGTGGGCGAGGAGGACCTTGGCGCCGGAGTCGGAGACGATCCAGGCGATCTCCGGTCCGACCAGGTGGTGGTTGACGGGGACGAGGTAGAACCCGGCCTGGCTGGCGGCGAGGTACGCGGTGAGGAACTCGACGCCGTTGGGCAGGACCACCGCGAAGGTGTCGCCGCGTTCCAGCCCGGCCGCGCGCAGGCCGTGGACGAGCCGGTTGGCGGCGGCGTGCAGGCGGCCGGCGGTCCACTCCTCGCCGTCGGGGGCGACCAGGACCCCGCGGCCGGGGTCGGCGGTGGCCTGGGCCCAGAAGCCCGCGGGAACGCTGTTGTTCACTGGCCGCTCCTTCCGGCGATGCGGTTGACGCGGTCCACGGCCTGTTCGAATCCGCGGGTGAGGTCGTCGAAGACGGCCTGGACGCCGCGTTCGCTGTTCATCCGGCCGACGATCTGCCCGACCGGGGTGCCGAGCAGGGGGTCGACCTCGTACTTCTGGATGCGCGAGACGGCCTCGGCGACCAGCAGGCCCTGCAACGGCATGGGCAGCGGGCCGGGCCCGGCCGGGTCGTCCCAGGCGTCGGTCCACTCGGTGCGCAGCTGGCGTGCGGGCTTGCCGGTCAGCGCGCGGGAGCGGACGGTGTCGCCGGAGCCGGCCGCGAGCAGCTTGCGGGTGAGGGCGGGCGAATGGAGGTCCGCCTCTGTGGTGGTCAGCCATATGGAGCCCAGCCACACCCCTTGGGCGCCGAGGGCGAGCGCGGCAGCCACCTGTTGCCCGCTGCCGATGCCACCGGCGGCCAGGACGGGCAGCGGGGCGACGGCGTCGACGACCTCGGGCGTGAGCACCATGGAGGCGATCTCGCCGGTGTGGCCGCCGGCCTCGTAGCCCTGCGCCACGACGATGTCGATGCCGGCGTCATGGTGCTTGCGGGCGTGCCGGGCGCTGCCCGCGAGGGCCGCGACGAGCACGTCCTGGTCGTGGGCCCGGGCGACGACGTCGGCGGGCGGTGAGCCGAGGGCGTTGGCGAGGAGCCGGATCGGGTAGCCGAAGGCGACGTCGAGCTGGGTACGGGCGACCTGCTCCATCCAGCCGGTGATGCGCCAGCCGGACGCCTCGCCCTCGGCGAGCTCGGGCACCCCGTGTTTGGCGAGGGTGTCCCGGACGAACTGACGGTGGCCCTCGGGGATCATCGCCTCGACCTCGGCCTCGGTGACGCCCTCGACCTTCCTCGCCGGCATCACGACGTCCAGCCCGTACGGCCGGCCGCCCACGTGCGCCTCGATCCAGTCCAGGTCGCGTTTGAGTTCGCCGGGGGCGGTGTAACGGACCGCGCCGAGCACGCCGAAGCCGCCGGCCCGGCTGATGGCCGCGGCGACGGCGGGGAACGGCGTGAAGCCGAAGACGGCGTGCTCGACTCCCAGTTTCTGGCTCAGCTCCGTCTGCATGGGCGCAGGATGCCGGAGTCTCCCGGAGGACGGAAGAGGTTTTCTGATGCTCCGTCAGATTCATTCGGCCGATTCATGGCGACGCGCGGCGGACATACTTCCGTGAACACCCGAGGCGGCCGGGACGAAGGGGCGTGCTGTGACCGAGGGAACGGCGGACAGAGCGGCGAGCAGTCGGCTGACCCGACGCCAACTGGGCCGGGGGGCGATGGCGCTGGGCGGTGCGCTCGCCGTGGCCTCCTTTCCGGCGGGCCCTGCCGCGGCCGCCCCGGCGACCGGCCACCGCCCCACGCTGCGGCACGGCTCGGCCGCCCGCGCCGGCCTGCTCTCCTCCCATCTGCGTCAACTCGTCACCGACGCCGAGGCGTTCCTCGGACCCTCCCCCGAGCATCCCTGGTACGCGGGCGCCGTCCTGCTCGCCGGGCGGGGCGGCACCGTCGCCCTGCACCGGCCCATCGGCATGGCGGTGCGCTACCGGGCCTACGACGAGAAAACCGGCACCGGCGTCGAGTTCCCGGCCGGTGAGCAGATCCCCATGGCCGAGGACACCGTCTTCGACCTGGCGTCGGTGTCGAAGCTGTTCACGTCGATCCTGGCCGTGCAGCAGATGGAGCGGGGCGGGCTGGGGCTGGAGGCGAAGGTGGCCTCGTACCTGCCGGACTTCGGGCGCGCGGGCAAGCAGGACATCACGATCCGTCAGCTCCTCACGCACACCTCGGGCTTCCGCGCCTGGATCCCGCTGTACGGCGCGCCGACGTACGAGGAGAAGCTCCAGCTCATCTGGAACGAGGCGCCGGTCAGCGCGCCGGGCACGGCGTACCTGTACTCGGACCTGAACCTCATCTCGCTCCAGCTCGTGCTGGAGCGGATCACGGGCCGCTCCCTTGACGTCCTCCTGCGCGACGAGATCACCGCGCCGCTCGGCCTGCGCCGCACCCGCTACAACCCGCCCGCCTCCTGGCGGCCGAGGATCGCGGCCACGGAGGACGCGCGCCCTCCCTGGTCCGGGCTCGACCGGGGCCTGGTGTGGGGCGAGGTGCACGACGAGAACGCCTTCGGCCTCGGCGGGGTCGCGGGCCACGCGGGCGTGTTCTCCGACGCGTGGGACCTCGCGGTCCTCGGCCGTACGCTGCTCAACGGCGGCGTGTACGGGCGGGCGCGGATCCTGAAACCGGAGTCGGTGGAGCTGATGTTCACCGACTTCAACACCGCTTTCCCGGGGGACGAGCACGGCCTCGGCTTCGAGCTCTACCAGCACTGGTACATGGGCGCGATGGCCACGCCGCGCAGTGCCGGGCACACCGGCTTCACGGGCACCTCGCTGGTGCTCGATCCGACGACCGACTCGTTCCTCGTCATCCTGGGCAACTCGGTGCACCCGGTGCGGAGTTGGCGCTCCGGGTCGGCTCCCCGGGTGGCCGCCGCGAACAGCCTGGCGCGGGCCGTCCCGGTCCGGCCGGTGCGCGGACGCGGGGCCTGGTTCTCCGGGATGGCGGTCTCCGCCACGGCGATGCTCACCCTCCCCACGCTCGACACGTCGTCCGGCGGGGCGCGGCTGCGCTGCGCGCTGTGGTGGGACACCGAGCCCGGAGCCGACATGCTGGTCCTTGAGGCCACGGCCGACGGCGGCACGACCTGGCAGCCGGTGCCCTTCACGACGTCCCGCCGGGGCGAGGACCCCCGGCAGCACCCGTCGGGCTCGGTCACGGGCTGGTCCGGCCGCGTCTGGCGCCGGCTCACCTCGGACCTCCCCGCCGCGCGGCGTCTCGCCCTGCGGTGGCGGTACGCGACGGACCGGCGGTACGTCGGCCGTGGAGCCTATGTGGACGGGCTGCGCGTGGACGCGGCCGACGGCGTCCTCTTCGACGAGGCGCGCCCGGCGGACGCGGCGCGCGTCGAAGCGGTGGGGTGGACACCGTCGGCCGACTGAGCGGCTCCGGTCACTGGTTGAAGACGGCCTTCTGCACCTCGTTCGGTCCCTCGAAGCGGTCCTTCTTCAGGCTGTCGAGGGTGCTGACGACCTTGTCGTCGGCGTGGTTGCTGCGGGCCCGTTCCACCAAGTGCTTCTTGTCCGTCGGGTAGTCCATGCCCTTCAGGGCCTTCTGGAGGTCGGTCGGGCTGAGGTCGGCCATGAGAGCCTCCCGGGGGTGGTGCGACGGTCCGCGCGGGGCGGCCGGCTGGTCCGGCTACCTTCGTGCTGTCGGAGTGCCCCACCCGGCGGCAGTGATTCAGTCGATCCGGCTTTCCAGCACCGCCATGGCCGCGTTGTGTCCCGGCACCCCGCTCACCCCGCCCCCGCGTACCGCGCCCGCCCCGCACAGCAGCACGTTCGCGTGCCGGGTCTCCACGCCCCAGCGGCCGGTGCCGTCCTGGGCATAGGGCCAGCTCAGCTCGCGGTGGAAGATGTTGCCGCCGGGCAGCCCGAGGTCCCGCTCCAAATCGAGCGGGGTCCGGGACTCGATGCAGGGCCGTCCGTCCGCGTCGGTGGCCAGACAGTCGGCGAGCGGTTCGGCCAGGTGGGCGTCGAGCTGGGCGAGTATCGACTTCAGCAGCTCCTCCCGTACGGCGTCGTTGTCCCGCTCGAACAGGCGGGCCGGGGTGTGCAGGCCGAAGAGGGTGAGCGTCTGGTAGCCCTGGTCGGCCAGGTCCGGGCCGAGGATCGTCGGGTCGGTGAGCGAGTGGCAGTAGATCTCGGAGGGCGGCGCGGCCGGCAGGTCACCGGCGGCGGCCTGGGCGTGGGCGGCGGCCAGCTGCTCGTAGCCCTCGGCGATGTGGAAGGTGCCGGCGAACGCCTCGCGTGGGTCGACGGAGCTGTCGCGCAGCCGCGGCAGCCGAGTGAGCAGCATGTTCACCTTCAGCTGGGCGCCCTCGGCGGGGGCCGGTGGGATGTCGCCGGTCAGTTCCGCCAGGGCTTGCGGGGAGGCGTTCACCAGGACGTGCCGGGCGGCGACGGTGCCCTCGGCGTCAGCGGTGCGGTAGGTGACCTCGGCCGTGCTGCCGTCCGTGGCGACGCGCAGCGCCTCGTGGCCGGTGGCGAGGACGGCGCCCGCGGCGCGGGCAGCGTCGGCCAGGGCGTCGGTGAGGGCGCCCATGCCGCCGACCGGCACGTCCCAGTCGCCGGTGCCGCCGCCGATCACGTGGTAGAGGAAGCAGCGGTTCTGCTTCAGCGACGGGTCGTGGGCGTCGGCGAAGGTGCCGATGAGCGCGTCGGTGAGGACCACGCCGCGCACCAGGTCGTCCGCGAAGCGCTCCTCGACGGCGACGCCGATCGGCTCCTCGAACAGCATGCGCCAGGCCTCCTCGTCGTCGAGGCGGCGGCGCAGCTCCTCGCGGGTGGGCAGCGGCTCGGTGAGGGTCGGGAAGACCCGCTGGGCGACGCGGCCGGTCATGCCGTAGAACTCCTGCCAGGCCCGGTACTCGCGGTCGGAGCCGGTGAGCCGGGCGAACGCCTCCCTGGTCCGCCGTTCACCGCCGCCGACCAGGAGCCCGGTGGGGCGGCCTTCGCGTTCGGCGGGCGTGTAGGAGGAGATGGTCCGGGCGCGGACCCGGAAGTCCAGGCCGAGATCCCGCACGATCTTCTTCGGCAGCAGGCTGACCAGGTACGAGTAGCGCGACAGCCGGGCGTCGACCCCGGCGAAGGGCCGGGTGGACACCGCCGCGCCACCGGTGTGGTCCAGCCGCTCCAGCACCAGCACGCGGCAGCAGGCCCGGGCCAGGTAGGCGGCGGCGACCAGGCCGTTGTGGCCACCGCCGACGATGACGGCGTCGTACGTCCGGTGTGCGCGGGGTCCCAGGGGTGCGGTCATGGTTCTTCGTAACACGGGGTGATCCAGCTCGGCCAGACGAACGGCGACCGGGCATCTCGACAGTGCGGCACGGCCCGGCGGACGCCTGCCGGCCGCTGCCTGCTGCCTGCTGCCTGCTGCCTGCTGCCTGCTGCCTGCTGCCTGCGCAGGGTTATCCCCACACCACGCGCGCCACCAGCGGCGGGCGCCCGCTGCCCACTGCCCCGGCACACCGGCGCGCGTCACCGCTCGGCCAACGCGCGGTGCCCACGCACGACCGCCACCCGCCACACCACGGCCGTCACCACCCCGCCGACGCCCGCTCCCCCTACCCGGGCACCACCGCCACACCACGCCCGCCACCAGTGGCTTACGCCCGCTTCCCAGGCAACGCCGCTCCAGCACATCGCACGGGTCACCACCTGGCCAACGCGCCTGCCCGCGCACACGGCACGCCCGTCACCACCCCGCCGACACCCGCTCCCCACGCACGGCCACCACCCGGCACAGCGCATCGCGTCACCCCCCGGCCGACGCCCGCTGCCCGCGCAGGGCCGCCACCCTCCGGTACAGGGCCACGGCCTCGTCGCTGCGGCCCAGCTGCTGGAGGCAATGCGCTTCGTCATTGCGGCTGGCGAGGGTGTCGGGGTGGTCCGCGCCGAGGACGCGTTCGCGGGCGGCGGCCACCCGGCGGTACTCGGTGAGCGCCTCGGCCCAGCGGCCCAGCCAGCCGAGGCCCACGGCGACCTCGCGGCGGCTGACCAGGGTGTCCGGATGGTCGGGGCCGAGGACCCGCTCGCGGACGGCGCTCACGTCGCGGGACTCGGCGAGGGCCTCCTCCCAGCGGCCGAGCCGGCCGAGGTTGACGCAGCGGCCGTGGCGGGCGCGCAGGGTTTCGGGGTGCGTGGGGCCCTGGACCCGGGTGCGGTCCTCGGCCAGGGCGCTGTAGAAATCCAGGGCCTCCGCGCTGCGGCCGAGGCGGCCCAGGCTGATGCCGATCTCGTGGCGGGCGGCGAGGGTGTCGGGGTGGTCGGGGCCGAGGGCACCACTGCGGGCCTCGGCGACCTCGCGGTAGGTCTCCAGGGCCTCGGCCCAGCGGCCCAGCTGGCCGAGTGCGTAGGCGACCTCGTAGCGGGTGACCAGGGTGTCGGGGTGGTCCGGGCCGAGCACCCGGGCACGGGCGGCGGCCACCTCGCGGGCCATGCGGCAGGAGTCCTCCAGGCGGCCGAGGCGGCTGAGGTTGAAGGCGAGGTTGTGCCGGCAGCGCAGGGTGTCCGGGTGGTCCGGCCCCATGGTGCGCTCCCGGGCGGTGAGCACCGACGTGTACACCCGGTGGGCGTCGAAGGGCCGGCCGAGCTGGCCGAGCACGTAGGCCATCTCCTGGCGGGCCGCGAGTGTGTCGGGGTGGTCGGCGCCGAGCGTGCGGATCCTGGCCTCGGCGACGTGCTTGTACTCGCGCAGGGCGTCCGGGGCGCGGCCGGTGCGGCTGAGGGTGAAGGCGACCTCGTAGCGACTGGTGAGGGTGTCCGGGTGGTCGGGGCCGAGGAGGTGCGCGCGTTCGGCGGCGACCGCCCGGTGCACCTCCCCCGCCTCCGCCCAGCGGCCGAGCCGGCCGAGGCTCAGGCCCGCGTTGTGCCGGCCGGCCAGGGCGGTCAGGACCTCCGGGGACGGCGCGGGCCGCTCCTCGGGGGCGGGTTCCTCGACGGGGCCGGTGGCGGGCCGCGCGATCCACTCGCCGGACAGGCCGGCCGCCGGGTCCGGCGGCGTGGTCCGCAGTCCGGCGCCTGCCGCCTTGTGGCCGGTGGTCATGCCGTGGGTCCAGGACGGCAGCCGGCCCGCGTGCGCCATCGCGCCGGGAGCGGGCCGGGCCGCCACGACGGTCGGCACGTACGCGGGCGCGGCCCGGTGCGCGCTGATCCGGCGGGCCAGCTCGCGGGCGTCGCCGGGCCGTTCGTCGGGTTCCTTGGCGAGCAGGTCCAGGATGACCCGCTCGAGGTATCCGGGCAGTTCGGGGCGGTGCTCGCGCGGCGGGCGGGGCGGGGTGTCGCGGTGGCCGACGAGGATCGCCCAGGCGTCGTCGAGGTCGAACGGCGGTACGCCGGTGGCGATCTCGTACAGCACGCAGCCGAACGAGTACAGGTCGCTGCGCTGGTCGACCTCGGTGCCGCCGATCTGCTCCGGGGACATGTAGTGCGGGGTGCCCATGGCGATGCCGGTGCCGGTCAGCCGGGAGGTGAAGCCGATGTCGTGGCCGAGGCGTGCGATGCCGAAGTCGCAGATCTTCACCGTGCCGTCGCCGATCCGCACGATGTTTGCGGGCTTCAGATCGCGGTGCACGATGCCCTGTTCGTGGCAGTAGGCGAGGGCGGCGGCGACCTGCTCGGCGATCTCCACGACGTCCGCGACCGGCAGCGGGTGCTGCTTGTTGTCCTCCAGGAGCTGGCTGAGGTTGCGGCCGTCCAGCAGTTCCATGACGAGGTAGAGGACGCCGTCGGACTCGCCGAAGTCGTGCACGACGGTGATGCCGCGGTGCTGGAGCGCGGCGGCCACCCGGGCCTCCCGGCGGAACCGTTCCCGCAGCACGCGGGTGAACGCGTGGTCGTGGTTCGGGCCCAGCGGTTTGAGGCACTTGACGGCGACGTGCAGGCCCAGGGACTCGTCCCGCGCCCGCCACACCTCGCCCATGCCGCCGCGCCCGATCAGGTCGAGCAGCCGGTACCGGCCGTGGATCAGCCTGGTCTCCCCCATCTCGCGCGACGCTCCCCCCGGTAGCTGTTCGCCCGCCCCTCCCCTGGCCCACCCAGTATGGCGGCCTGTCGTCCGAGTTTGTACGGCGCCGGACGCGCCTCCGGGCCGAGCCTCGCCATGGCGCGCAGGATGTGTTTGGGCGGGAGTTGCCACCGCACACGTGCGGGAACGCGGCGCAGCAGGAGGCCGGTGAGACGCAGTTGCCGGGTGACGGTGGCGGGTGCGGGGGCCGGTCTGCCGTACAGCTCGTGGGCGTACGGAGGCAGGGAGGCGTACGCCAGTTGTGCCACGCGCCGCCACAGCACCTCGCGCAACGGTACGAGAAGGGGATGCGTCGGCGGGCGGAGCAGGAAGTCGTCCACCTCGCGCGCCTCGGGTCCGGCGGCCAGTTCGGGGCGCACTTTCTCGAAGTACGCCGCCAGTTCGGCCCTGTCGGCGGGCACGGCGGCGGGGTCGAGGCCCACCAGGCGTGCGCTCTCCCGGTGTTCGGCGACGTAGCGGTCGGCCTCGGCGTCGGTGAGCCGGAACCCGGACCTGCGCAGGACGTCCAGGTAGGAGTCGATCTCGGCGCAGTGCACCCAGAGAAGCAGACCGGGTTCGTCGACGCCGTAGCGCTCGCCGGTGTCCGGGTCGGTCGCCGTCAGCATGCTGTGGATCTTCCGGACGCGGGCGCCCGCCCGCTCGGCGGCCTCCGTGGTGCCGTACGTCGCCGTGCCGACGAAGTTCGCGGTGCGCATCAGGCGGCCCCAGGCGTCACGCCGGAAGTCGGAGTTCTGCCTGACGCCGCGTACGGCGCGGGGGTGCAGGGCCTGGAGGTAGAGCGCCCGGATGCCGGCGATCCACATCATGGGGTCACCGTGCAGCTGCCAGGTCACCGAACTGGGGCCGAACAGCCCGGGGTCCGCGCCGGTCATGCGACTCACCTCCGTCCGGCGCCCACGATGACACAGTTCGAACAATCGGTCGATACCGCCGGGTTCGCCAACCCCCGCCGTCCGATTGTTGAGATTTAATCCACCCCGTTCGAGATTTGGTAAGGCTCTCCTTATATGCTGACGCCGCCGATCAAGCCCCCCACCGGGCCGCTGCGGCCTGCCCGACCTCCGCACGACAGGACTCACATGCGCACCACCTCCCGCGGTCTCATAGCGGCGCTCACTCTCACCCCTCTGCTGGCCGGCTGCTTCGCACCGAGCGACAGCGGCGACGGCACGGGGGCCGGAGCGAATTCGGGCGGTCGGCTGCGGGTCGCGCTCGCCGTGCCGCCGGTGCAGGCGCTGTCCCCGTACAGCAACGACGCCACCGTGCTGAGCAAGCTGTCCGTCGCCGAGGGCCTGACCGCCCTCGACCGCGACGGCACGGCCAAGCCCGCGCTGGCGAAGTCCTGGAAGCAGGACGACGACACCACCTGGACCTTCGAACTGCGCAAGGCCGAGTTCCAGGACGGCACCCGGCTCACCGCCCAGTCCGTGGTCAACGCCCTCGACCACGCCGGGCAGGCCAAGCCCAAGCCCCGCGTGCTGAGCGACGTGGCCCTCACCGCCAAGGCCGAGGACGCCGACACGGTCACCCTCACCACCAAGTCCCCCGACCCCGTGCTGCCGCTGCGGCTGGCCAGTCCCGCGCTGGCGATCCTGTCGGCGAAGGCGTACGGCAAGGACGGCGCCGTCAGCCCGGTCGGCACCGGCACCGGCCCGTTCGAGATCACCCGGCTCAGCGGCAAGACCAAGGCGAAACTCGACCGCTTCGACGGCTACTGGGGCGGCAAGGCGAAGGCGCCCGGCATCGACGTGAGCTGGATCGCGGACGGCACCGCCCGCGCCAACGCGCTGCGCGGCGGCGAGGCCGACATCGCCGAGTGGATCCCCACCGCCCAGGCGAAGCTGCTCGACAAGGACACCCGGCACGAGGTGCCCTCCGTGCGCACCGACAGCCTGATCCTCAACACCGGCAGCGGCCTGTTCACCGACGCCCGTCTGCGCGCGGCCGCCCGGAAGGCCGTCGACGGTTCCGCCCTGGTCGACTCCGTTTTCGGCGGGTACGCCGACCCCGCGCAGGGCCTGTTCGGTCCCGCAGTGCCGTGGGCCGCCGACAAGCGGGTGGCCGTGACCGGCCGCGCCGAGGCCGACACCGCCGCCCAGGTGAAGGCCGCGACCAAGGGCAGGACGCTGCGGCTGGCCACCTACACCAACCGGGCCGAGCTTCCCGAGGCCGCCACCGTGCTCCAGCAGCAGCTGGAGAAGGCCGGGTTCACCGTGAAGCAGGACGTGCGCGAGTACACGCAGATGGAGGGCGACCTCCTCGCCGGGAAGTACGACGCCCTCGTCTTCTCGCGGGTGACGCTCCTCGACACCGGTGACGCGGTCGACTACCTCGCCAGCGACTTCACCAGCGAGGGCGTCTACAACATCGCCGGGCTGAAGGACGGCGCGGTGGACAAGGCCATCCGGGCCGCCGCCGCGGAGCGCGACACGGAACGCCGCCAGGAGAAGATCATGCGGGCGGAGGCGGAGATCCTGCGCACCGACGCCGTCGTTCCGCTGGTCCACGAGCAGGCGGTGCAGGGCATCGCCACCGGTGTCGAGGGCGTGATCCTCGACCCGCGCGAGCGCTCTCTCGTCGACCTCGACACGCACATCGGGTAGCGCATGAGCATCGCCCACGCCCCCGCCGCCCGCCCGTCCCTCTGGCCGGCGGCGGCCGGCCGTCTGCTCGCCGGAGCCGCGCTGCTCGGCGCGGTGGCGCTGCTGCCGTGGCTGACCGGCGCGGATCCGGCCCGCACGGTGCTGCGGGCCCGCTCTGCCGACCAGAACCCGACAGCCGCGGAACTGGCCGCCGTACGGGAGCAATTGGGGCTGGACGAGGGGCCGCTCCCGCATCTCGCGCACTGGCTGGGCGGCCTGCCGCGCGGGGACGCGGGCGTCTCGTGGGTCTCCGGCGAACCGATCATGCCGCAGGTGGGGACCGCCCTGTCGGTCTCGCTGACGCTGATGCTGGGCGCGCTCGTGGTGACCGCCCTGGTGGCCGCGCTGGTGTGTGCCGGCACCGTGTTCCTCGGCTCCCGGCGCCGACTGCGGCAGGACCGGACGGGCACCACTGCCGCCGTGCTGGCCGCGCTGCCGAAGTTCCTGCTCGCCTCGCTGCTGGCCACCGTGTGCGGGGTCTGGTGGGGGTGGTTCCCGTCCAGCGGCTGGGAGGGGCCGCTGTCGATGGTGCTGCCCTCGCTCGCCCTCGGCATCCCGTCGGGCGCGATGCTCGGCGGGCTGCTCGACCAGGCGCTGCCCGCCGCCTTCCACGAACCGTGGGCGCGCACGGCGTACGCCGTCGGGCTCCCGCCCGGCAACATCGCCCGCAACGCGCTGCGCCGCGCCCTGCCCGGCATGCTGCCGCAGGTGCTGCCGACCGTCGTGGCCCTCGTCGGCGGCGCGGTAGCGGTGGAGAAGATCTTCAACATCCCCGGGCTCGGCCGGCTCGCCCTGGAGGCCGCCGTCGCGCAGGACCTTCCGGTGCTCCAGACCGCGACCCTGGCGCTGGTCCTGCTCGGCGTGGGCGCCGGCATCCTGATCCGGGCCCTGCGCCACGCGCTCCTCGGCCGCCCCCTGCGCGACGGCGCCCTGCCGGCCCTGCACCGGCCCCCGCTCATCCCGCCGCGCTCCCTGCGCTGGATCACCGCGGCCTGTTCGGTGGCCCTGCTCGCCCTTGTCACGGCGGGCCTCCTGCGCGACCCCTTGCAGGTCGACACGGCGGCGCGGCTGGTGTCCCCCTCCCTCGAACACCCCCTGGGCACGGACGCGCTGGGCCGGGATCTGCTGGCCCGGCTGGGCCACGGGGCGCTGCGCACGGCCGGTGTCGCCTTCGCCGTGACGGCGGTCAGCGCGGTCACCGGGCTCCTGCTGGGCATGGCACCGCGGGCGAGCGCCGGTCCGACGGAGGTCGTGTCGACCCTGCCCGCGGTCCTCTCCGGACTGCTGATCGCGGGCGTGACCGGGCCGACGGTGTGGGGCGCGGCGATCGCGGTCTGCGTGGTCGGCTGGAGCCCGTACGCCGCCCAGACCGCGGCGCTGCTCGAACAGGAACGCGCGAGCGGTCACATCGCCGCGTCCGTCGCGCTCGGCGCGGGACGGCTGCACCTGCTGCGCCACCACCTCCTCCCCGCCGTCCTGCCGGCCCTCCTCCGCAACGCCCTGCTGCGGCTGCCGACCACCGTCCTGGTCCTGGCCTCGCTCGGCTTCCTGGGCCTCGGCGAACAGCCGCCCACCCCCGAGTGGGGCCGGCTCCTGTCGGAGAACCAGCCGTACGCCGAACTCGCCCCCTGGACGGTGCTCGGTCCGGCCGCCGCGCTGGTGGTGCTCTCCGTGCTGGCGGTGACGGGCAGCGCGCTGGGACGCGAGAAGGGCGAGTAGCAGGCGCCCCGGCCCGTGGAGTCCACGGGCCGGGGCGCCTGCTACTCGCCCTTCAGACGGGGCGCGTCTCGTCGACCACGTAGCCCCGCCGCTTGTCGACGACGTTGCGCAGAGGGCGGCCTTCGATGTGCCGGGTGAGGTTGTCGAGGAACACCTCGACGAGCGCCTCCCGCTCGCTGGTGGTCTCGCCCGCCGTGTGCGGGGAGATCATCACGCCGGGCATGTCCCACAGCGGCGACCTGGCCGGCAGCGGCTCCTGGCCGAAGACGTCCAGGGCGGCGCCGGCGAGCCGGCCGGCGGCGAGGTGGTCGATGAGCGCCTCCTCGTCGACGAGTCCGCCCCGGCCGACGTTGATCAGCCGGGCCCCCGGCTTCATGGCCGCCAGCACGGAGGCGTCGACCATGCCCCGGGTGTCCTTGGTGAGGGGCGCGGCCAGGACGACGTAGTCCGCCTCCTTCAAGGCGGCGGGCAGGGTCGTCGAGCCGTGGACCGTGCCGAAGTCGGGGTCGTCCGCGCGGGCCTTGCGGCCGGCGCCGCAGACCCGCATCCCGACGGCACGCAGCAGCCGGGCGATGGCCCGGCCGATGGGGCCCGTGCCCCAGACCAGCACCGTGCGTCCGGTGATGCCGTCACTGGGCCGCGGACGCCACTCGCGACGCCGCTGGTGCTCCCAGGTGCCGGGGAAGTCCTTGGCGAGGGCGAGGATCAGACCGAGGACGTACTCGGCGGTCGGCTGGTCGTAGACGCCGCGGGCGTTGGTGAGAACGACGCCCGGATCCTCCACCAGGGCGGGGAAGAGGAGGGCGTCCACACCCGCGGACGAAGCGTGCACCCAGCGAGGTGCCTTCTCGGGGGTGTCGGGCCAGGCGTGGCGGATGGCCGGGGTGATGGTGACCCAGGCCAGGAGGGCGTCGGCACCGGGGAGGAGGTAGGGCAGCTCCTCCTCGGTGGCGTAGACGGTGTCCGCGAGGCGTTCGATGAGTCCGGTGGCGGGTGGCCGGTTGCCCCGGTGGAGGACGACGAGTCGGTCGGGCATGTCAGGCTCCGACGGGGACTGCGATGTACTTGTACTCCAGGAACTCCTCGATGCCGACGCGTCCGCCTTCGCGGCCCAGGCCGGACTGCTTGACGCCGCCGAAGGGGGCGGCGGGGTTGGAAACGAGTCCGGTGTTGAGGCCGATCATGCCGCTTTCGAGGCGTTCGCTGACGCGCAGGGCACGGTCGAGGTTCTGGGTGAACAGGTAGGCGGCGAGGCCGAATTCGGTGTCGTTGGCGGCGGCGACGGCCTCGTCCTCGTCGTCGAAGGTGAGGATGGCGGCGACCGGCCCGAAGACTTCGGTGTCGATGATGGCGGAGTCGGCGGAGACGCCGGTGAGCACGGTGGGCGGGTAGAAGCAGCCTGGCCCTTCGGGGAGTTCACCGCCGGTGAGGACGGTGGCTCCGCGCTTGACCGCGTCGCGGACGACGTCGTGGGCCTTGGCGCGGCCGGCGATGTCGATGAGGGGGCCGACGTCGATGCCGGGTTCGGTGCCGGGGCCGACCTTCAGGGCCGCCATGCGGGTGGCGAGGCGGGTGGCGAACTCCTCGGCGACGGAGGTGTGGACGTAGATGCGGTTGGCGGCGCAGCAGGACTCGCCCATGTTGCGCATCTTGGCGACCATGGTGCCTTCGACGGCCACGTCGAGGTCGGCGTCGTCGAAGACGATGAGGGGGGCGTTGCCGCCCAGCTCCATGGAGGTGCGTATGACGGTGTCGGCGCACTGGGCCAGCAGGATGCGGCCGACCTGGGTGGAGCCGGTGAAGGAGAGTTTGCGGATCTGGCCGCCGCGCAGCAGGGGTTCGACGACTCCGGCGGCGTCGGTGGTGGTGACGATGTTCAGCACGCCCTCGGGCAGGCCGGCTTCGGTGAGGATGCCGGCGAGGGCGAGGGAGGACAGCGGGGTCTGGGGGGCGGGCTTGAGGACCATGGTGCAGCCGGCGGCGATGGCTGGGCCGATCTTGCGCGTGCCCATGGCGAGCGGGAAGTTCCAGGGGGTGATGAGCAGGCAGGGGCCGACGGGCTGGCGGGTGACCAGGAGGCGGTTCTTGCCGTCCGGGGCGGTGGTCAGCCCGCCGTCGATGCGGACGGCTTCCTCGGAGAACCAGCGGAAGAACTCGGCGGCGTATGCGACTTCGGCACGCGCCTCGGTCAGGGGCTTGCCCATCTCCAGGGTCATCAGCAGCGCGAGGTCCTCAGTGCGCGCGATGATGATGTCGTAGGCGCGGCGCAGGATCTCGCTGCGCACCCGGGGCGGGGTGGCGGCCCAGGCCGCCTGCGCGGCGACCGCCGCCTCGGCGGCACGCCGGCCGTCGGCCGGGGAGGCGTCGGCGACCTGGCACAGTTCCTCGCCGGTGGCCGGGTTGTCGACGGACAGCGTCCGGCCGGACTCCGCGTCCTGCCAGCGACCGCCGATGTACAGCTGCTTGGGAACGTCGTGGACGACAGTCATCTTCGGATCTCCTTGTAAAAGTAGAGGTGCTGCCGACCGGTCAGCGAATGCGGTCCAGCGTCTTGTAGTAGGCGCCCGCGAAGGGCAGGAACCAGGCGGTGCCGTTGTAGAGGGGGATGCGGGGCGGGGCCAGGTCTCGCACCGGGCTGACCTCGGGGTGGCCGTCCATCACCTCGGCCATGACCTGCCCCATGTGCGTGGCCATCTGCACGCCGTGGCCCGCGTATCCCATGGAGTAGTACACGCCGTCCTCGGTCTGCCCGGCGTGCACGATGCGGTCCATCGCGAAGCCGACGGAGCCGCCCCACACGTACTCGACCTTCGTCCGGGCGAGTTGGGGGAAGATCGCGCACATCTCACGGAACAGGACGGCCCCGCTCTTCTTGTCCGAGGTGGGGTCGGACGGTGCGAAGCGGGCGCGGCCGCCGAACAGCAGCCGGTTGTCGGGGGTGAGCCGGAAGTAGTGGCAGACCTGGTTGGAGTCGACGATGAGGCGGGCCTTCGGGATGATGTCCCGGGCGAGCTCCTCGCCGAGCGGCTCGGTCACGATGATGAAGCTGCCCAGACAGACCTGCTGGCGGCGCAGCCACGGGAAGTTCTTGTCGGTGTAGGCGTCGGTGGCCATCATTACCTGCCCGGCGCGGATCACACCGCGCTCGGTGCTGACCTCGTAACGGCCGGTGGCGGTACGCCGCACGCCGATGGCCGCGTTGCGCTCGTGGATCTCGACACCGGTGCGCTCGCACGCCTCGGCCATGCCGCGGACGAAGCGGCCGACGTGCAGGGCGGCGCTGAACGGGTCTAGCAGGCCGCCGTGGTAGGCGTCGGATCCGATCTCGGAACGCAGCTCGGCCTTGCCGATCAGAGTGGTCTCGTGGCCGAAGTACTTGGCCAGGTCGCGCTGTTGGGCCTTCTTGCTCTCGAAGTGCGCGGGGCGGGACGCGACGCCCAGGCGTCCGACGCGGCTGAACTGACAGTCGATGGACTCCTCGTTCACGAGCCGCTCGACGGTGTCCACGGCCTCGCCGTAGGAGTTGTAGATCTCGCGGGCCCGCTCGAGTCCGTAGCGGCGGATGGCCTGGTTGACGCCGATCGTGAAGCCCAGGTTCGCCATGCCGCCGTTGCGCGCGGAGGCCCCGGAACCGATCTGGCCCTTCTCGACGAGGGTGACACGGGCGCCCTTGCGGGCGGAGTGCAGGGCGGTGGACAGACCCGTCAGGCCGGCGCCGACGACCACCAGGTCGGTGTCCTCGGTCAGTGGCTTGCCGGACCGGTCGGGGAACGCCCCGGCGGTTTCTATCCAGTACGGGATGGTCTTCATTTCGGCTCTCCTGCGGGGACGTTTTCGGGGCTCAGGTGAGGGGTTCGACGGGCAGCACGCCCTGCTGCCCGTGCCGGTGGCCGCCGAGTTTTCGCACGAGGGCGACCAGGGCGAGGGCGAGGATGGCGAGCGCGATGAGGACGGCGCTGACGGCGGTGACGGTCGGGTCGACGTCGAACTGGAGGGCGTTGAAGACCAGGACCGGCAGCGTTCGCGTGTCCGGCGTCGACATGAACTGGGCGATGAAGAACTCGTCGAAGCTGGTGATGAACGAGAACACGGCGGCGGCGATGAGGCCGGGTGTGGCCAGGGGGAAGGTGATGCGCCGGGCGATGGTCATCCGGCTGGCGCCCATGCTGGCCGCCGCGTCCTCCAGCCGTTCGTCGATCCCGCGCAGGGTCGAGATCATGATGAGGACGGCGATGGGTGCGGCCAGCACGGTGTGCCCGAGGGCGATGGCCAGGGGGCTGCCGAGCATGCCGGCCGGTTCGAAGAACAGGAACAGGCCGAGCGCGATGACCACTTGGGGGATGAGCAGCGGGGCGAGGACCAGGCCGTAGACCGCCGCGTGGAGCGGGAGCCGGCCGCGGGCCAGGGCGGTGGCTGCGGTGACTCCCAGGACGAGGGAGAACACCGTGGTCAGCGCGGCGATCAGGCTGCTGAGCGCGATGGAGGCGGCCCAGTTTCCGCCGGGCGCGGCCATCTGCTCGTACCAGCGGGTGCTGTACTCCTTCGGCGGGAAGGTGCCGACGCCGTCGGCGCCGAACGAGGTGACCAGGATGATGACGATGGGCATCGCCAGGAAGAGCAGGATCGCGGTGGCACTGACGGCGCGGGCGATGTGTCCGGCTCGGGTGGCGGGCAGTTCCATCATGAGCTGCTCCTTCGTGCGTGCGCCTTGGTGCGGCGGAGCTTGGCCAGGCCGAGCACACCCAGGCCGGCGAAGGTGAGCAACAGCAGGATGACGCCGAAGGCGGCGGCGGAGTTCCACTGGTCCTGCTTCATCACCTGCTGGTCGATCAGCGCCGCCACCACGGTCTGCTTGTCGCCGCCCATCAGGGCCGGGGTGATGTAGTAGCCCAGGCAGAGGATGAAGCTGAGCAGGCCGGCCGTGCCGATGCCGGGTGCGACCAGCGGCAGGTAGACGCGGCGGAAGATGGTCAGGCGCCCCGCGCCGAACCCGGCGGCCGCGGCCAGCAGCCGGCGGTCGACGCCGCGCATCACGCCCTGGAGGATCAACACCGTGTAGGGGAGCATCACCGAGGTGGTGCCGATGACCACACCGGTCTCGTTGTAGAGCAGCGAGTACGGCGCGCCGGGGGCGTCCAGGGACGTCAGCAGCGTGTTGATGAGGCCGTGTTCACCGAGCATGATGATCCAGCCGTAGGTGCGCACCAGGGCACTGATGAAGTGCGGCACGACCACGATCAGCATCGCCAGTGCTGCGAACACGGGCCGCATCCGGGCGATGGCGTGGGCCAGGCCGAAGCCCACCAGCACACTGAGCACCGCGGTTTCCGCGGAGATCCGCAGCGTGGAGATCAGCACGGACAGGTTCACGCCGCTGAGGGCGTCGGTGTACCAGTGGAGGGTGAAGCCGCCGCTGTCGCCTTCGAGGCTGAGGGAGAGGACGCCGACGATCGGGTAGACGAACAGGACGAGGAGGAACAGCGTCACCGGGACGGCGTTGACCAGGGCGATGCGGGAGCGGTGCCCGCGCATCGCGGATGTTTTCACACGCACCTTGCCGGGTGCGAGAGCGGCGCCGGCCACGACTCACCCCCCGTCCGTGGCGTCGAAGACACTGACGTCGGCGCGGTCGGCGGTCACACAGACCCGCTCCCCGGGGCGCGGCGGGGTGAGGGCGGTCTCGATGCGCAGCGGCGGTGTGCCGGGGTCGGCTCCGTCCAGGCGGACCGAGAGGCGGGTCAGTGAACCGACGTATACGGCCGTTTCGACCGTGCCGGTACAACAGCTGTCCTCGGCGCCGACCATGCGGAGCTTGCCCGGCCGGACCGCTGCCCGGACCCGCTGCCCGGGCACACAGGGGTGCTCTCGGGCCGTGAGCACGCCGCCGGTGTCCAGCCGCACCCGGGTGCATCCGTCCGCGGCCGGCTCCTCCACCTTGCCGGTGAGGAAGTTGGCGGCGCCGAGGAAGTCGGCCACGAACGGGGTGTGCGGGCGTTCGAACAGGCCGCGAGGCGTGTCGAACTGCTCGATCCGGCCGTCCTTCATGATGGCGATGCGGTCGGACAGGACCAGGGCTTCCTCCTGGTCGTGCGTCACGTACACGACGGTCAGGCCCAGTTCACGCTGAATGGACTTGATCTCGGTCTGCATCTGGTCGCGCAGCTTCTTGTCCAGGGCGCCCAGCGGTTCGTCCATCAGCACGACCGGCGGGCGGTAGACCAGCACCCGGCACAGGGCCACGCGTTGCTGCTGGCCGCCGGAGAGTTCGCGGGGCTTGCGGCCGGCGAACTTCGACAGGCCCGCCGCCTCCAGGGTCTCGCCCACGCGGCGGCGGATCTCCGCCTTGGGTACTCCGCGCAACTGGAGGGGGAAGGCGACGTTCTCCGCGACCGTCATGTGCGGGAAGAGCAGGTACTGCTGGAAGACGAAACCGAAGTCGCGTTTTCCGGGGTTGAGTTTGGTGATGTCCCGGCCGTCGACGGCGATGCTGCCGGAGTCGGGCTCGGTGAACCCGGCGAGCATCATCAGCGTGGTGGTCTTCCCGGAACCGGAGGAGCCGAGGAAGGTGATGAACTCACCGGCCGCGATCTCCATGTCGACACCGTCGACCACCGTCGTCCCGCTGTAGGACTTGCTCAGGCCCGTCACGGACAACGACTTACCGGTCAGAGCGTTGGGCCCCGGGGCCAGGGCCGAGGCGAGAAGCCCGGTCTGCTCAGGCATCGGCCCACTCCTGCCAGCGCTTGGTGACCGCCTCCAGGTTCTCGTCCCACCAGGTCACATCGGTGTCGAACCCGGTCTTCAGGTTCTGGGGCGAGGTCGGCAGCGTGGCCAGGACATCGTCCGAGAGCAGCTTGGTGGCGGCGGGGACGACCGGGCCCTGCGGGAAGAGCTTGGCGAACGCCGCCTGCACCTCGGGACGCAGGGAGAAGTCGATCAGCTTGTAGGCCGCCTCCGTGTTGTCCGCGCCCTTCGGGATGCCCCAGCCGTTGGTGAGCCGCCGGGCTCCGTTCCACTGGTAGGCGACCGGCATGCCCTGCTTGATCAGTTCGTCCGCGCGGCCGCTCCACAGGCTGGTCATGACGACCTCCTTGCGGCCCAGCAGCACCGCCGGAAGGGCGCCGGTGTTCCAGAACTTCTTCACCTCGCCGCGGATCCGCGACATCGAGGCGAACGCCCGGTCCAGGTCGAGCGGGTACAGCTTGTCCAGCGGCACCCCGTCGGCCAGCAGCGCGAACTCCAGCTCCGGGTAGTCCGCTTCAGCGCTCTGAAGGGAGCGCGGACCGGCGAAGGAGTGGGTGTTCCAGAAGTCGGCCCAGCCCTTCGGGGCGCGCTTGAGACTGTCCGTGCGGTAGGCCATCAGGCTCGCCCAGACGTTCTTGCCGACCGCGTGCTCCGGCAGCTGGTGCTCCGCGATCCCCGCGCCCTTGACACTCCTCAGCCGGTCGTAGTCCACCGCCTCCAGACAGTCCAGGCGGGCCATCTTCTGGAAGATCAGCAGGGTGTTGTCCATCAGGTCGACCTGCGGCCGACCCTGTCTGACCTGGGCGATGATCTGTGCGGACTGGTAGTTGACCGTGGTGACCGTGATGCCGGTCTCCTTGGCGAACGGCTCGTAGATCGCCTTGGTGAGAGCGTCGTTGTAGGCGCCACCGCTGTTGCTGACGACGATCCGCTTCTTGCCGCCACCGCTCGTCGAGCCGCGGCTTTCGCCACTGCCCATGAGGGTGCCGCATCCGGTCACTGCCGAGGCGGCGGCCAGAGCGCCTGCGGTGCGGAGTACGGTTCTGCGTCCTATCCGGTTGCCTTCCATGGCAAAGCTCCTGGAGATCGCTGGGGATACGGGGAATCCGTGGTGCGGGGACCTGCGGGTCCCGTACAGAGGGATCGGGATACGAGTTCAGATGCCGAGCATGCGGTTGAGATCGTCCAGGGACTTCACCGGCAGGTAGTCGTAGCCGTGGGTCACGGGGTCGTATCCGCGGTCCAGCAGGATCAGGTTGCGGAAGCCCATGTCGTGCATCGGCATCAGGTCGTAGCGGGTGTGCGAGGAGACGTGCACGAAGTCCTCGGGGGACGCGTCGAGCTGGTCGAGCATGTACTCGAACGCGGCGTAGCGGGGCTTGTAGAAGCCGGCCTGTTCGGCGGTGTAGACCGCGTGGAAGTCCGCCCCGAGCCGGGGCACGCTCTCCTCCAGGAAGGAGTCTCCCGCGTTGGACAGGATCACCAGCTTGTAGTTCTCGCCCATCTTCTTCAGCGGCTCGGGCACGTCCGCGTGCGGGCCCCAGCTGCGCACGCCGTCGGCGAACCGCTTGCCCGCGTCCGGGGCCGCCTTCAGGCCCCACTTGCGGCAGACCCGCTCGAAGGAGTCCTGCAGCACCTGCTCGTAGGCGTAGTACTCGCCACGGACCTGGTCGTAGCGGTAGCCGCGGAACTCGCGAACGAACTGGTCCCACTGCTCGGCGGGGACCTGGTCGCCGACGAGTTCCCGCGTGATGGGGGTGATCGGGAACTCGATCAACGTGCCGTAACAGTCGAACGAGACGTACTGCGGCCGGAACGAGGGTTCAGTCATGGAAGTGCTCTCTTATCTCCAGGGAACTGAATACGTTTCAGTTCCGCCTTTTTCAGATTTTTTCGGGCACGACTGGGACGGGCGTGCCGAAGAGAGGGGAGGTTGCCGTGGATCAGACGGTGCCGACTCCGGCCGGTGCGAGGAAGCCGACGGGATGGTCCGTGGTGCCGTCGAGCGCCAGGTCGGCGGCGATCTCGCCCATGGCGGGCGACAGTTTGAAGCCGCTGCCGGAGAATCCGGCCATGACGATGATGTCGTCCTCGCCGGGGAGATGACCCACGAGCGGGTTTCCGGACGCGGTGTAGCCCTCCATGTAGACCGACAGCCTGATGGGGTCGGGGTTCAGGTCGGGCATCAGCTCGCCGATGAGCTCGCGGAAGGTGGCGAGTTCCTCCGGGCAAACCGTGCGGTCGAGCCGTTCGGGGTCGGGTACCGGCAGATAACGGGCGAGGGACAGGCCCAGCTTGACGGAGATGCCGTCGGGCGACGGGAGCCCGTAGCAGTCATGGGGTGTGCTGCGCACGAAGGCGGGGGCGCCGCCCGCGAACCAGTCGTGGCGGGTGGGGAGGTGCCAGGAGCTGATCAGCCGGCGGATGTCCACGGTCCGGGGGAGGTCCGGGAGCAGGGTGTTGATCCAGGGGCCCACGGTCACCACCGCGGTGTCCACGTGGTCCGTGCCGTGGTCGGTGACGATGTGCACCCCGCCGCCCGCCGCGGGGGTGATCTCCCGCACCGGGGTGTAGCGGTGCAGCCGGGCGCCGAGCTGCTCGGCGCGGGCGGCGGCGGCCTGGACCGACGACTCGGGCCTGATGATGGCGCCCATCCGGTCGAGGACGGCGGTGTGCCCGTCCGGGAGGCGGTGCTGCGGGTAGCGGCGGGCGAGCTCCTCCCGGTCCAGTACCTCGTGGTCCAGCCGGTGGGTGGAGCTGGCGGAGAGGAGGAGACGCATCGACGGCGAGGCGGTCTCGCCCATCACCAGGCATCCGCTGCGGCGTCGCAGCGAGAAGCCCGTTTCGCGCTGGAGCCGGTCCCACATCCGGTCGGCGAGCCGCAGCAGCGGAATGTACCCGGGGTCACCGAGGTGCACGGCTCGGAAGATGCGGGTCTCGCCCCCGGCCGCGCCCCGGTCGTGACCCGGCGCGTACCGGTCGTAGCCGATGACCTCGGCTCCGCGGGCGGCAAGGCGCCACATGACCTGGCTGCCCATGCTGCCGGCACCGATCACGGCGACGCGCTTCGGGATGCGCATGAGGTCGTTCCTTTCGCCGGGTGCGGCCTGGGTGTCAGTAGTGCCCCAACACGGTGCGGACACCGTGCGGACCCTTCCGATTCGGTCCCTCTGGGGATGGCGTTCACTCTCGACCCCGGCGAACACGCAGGTCAACCCACACTCTGTTCCGCCTTGACGTCTCATCGAGACGATCTGTCACGGCGAGCGGGACGACCACGGAAAGTAACACTCCCCCTCTTGTCACGGTGACGTCCCGGTGCAAAGGTGACCCCCGACCCCTAGGACGAAAGCACTCCCTATGCCGCCCAGACGTCCCGCAACCGGGCACTTCCCGACCATCACGGAGGTTCTGCGCCTCCCCGTGCTGGCCGAGGGGATGCCGCGCGTTCTGGCCGGTGAGTCGCAGCTCGACCGTGCGGTGCGCTGGGTGCACGTCACCGAACTGCTCAACCCCGCCGATTTCCTGGAGGGCGGCGAGCTGGTCCTGACGACCGGCATGCCCTATCCCGAGGACCCCTCCGAGCTGCGCGGCTACGTCGACCAGCTCGCCGATGTCGGCGCGGCCGGCCTGATCGTGGAGCTCGGTTACCGGTACCGGAAGGTGCCCGACGAGCTGGTGGCGGCCTGCCGTACCCGTGAGGTGCCGCTGGTGGAACTGGCCCGCGGCGTCCGGTTCATCGACGTCACGCAGACGGTGCACGCGCTCATCCTCGACGCCCAGGGGGCGTTGCTGCGCCGCGGGAGGGACATCCAGGACATCTTCACCGCCCTGACGCTGCGGGGCGCGGACCCCGAGGAGCTGGTGCACACCACCGCTGAGCTCACCGGGGCCCCCGTGGTGCTCGAGGACCTCACCCACCGGGTCCTGATGTGCGAGCTGCTCGGCCGGCCGTACGAACCGGTGGTGTCGGCCTGGTCCCGGCGTTCCCGGGCCGCGCCGACCCTGGAGAAGATCGCGCCGAGCGGCCCGGAGGGCTGGCTGATCGCGCCCGTGCAGGATCACCACGGGCCGTGGGGGCGGCTGGTCCTGCTGGAGGGCCGGCTGAACGCGGAGCCCGACCCGGAACACGTCCTGGTCCTGGAGCACGCGGCGGTCGCCCTGAGCATGGCGCGTCTGGCCGGGCCGGCCTGGTGGGAGCGCCGGGCCCACCGCTCCGTGCTGCGGGACCTGTACGAACGGCGGTTCCGCTCCCCCGCGGACGCCCGCGCCCGCGCCGAGGCACTGGGGCTGCCGACCCTCGGGCACCGCCTCTTCGCCGTGGTCATCCGCCACACACACACCGGCACCGGCGAGCACCTCGACGAACGGATCGCGAAGGCGATGGCGCAGAGCGGCATCCGTGCCCTGGTCGGCGAGACGGCCCCGGGCCGGATCGGCGTACTCCTCGCCCTGGCGCAGGCCAGCGCCTGGCAGCCGGTCGCGGAGCGGATCGGCCGTCTCTGCCACGAGGAGCTCGGCCCTGACGCAGTCGTCGCCGTCGGCCCCGGCGTGACCGACCTCTCCGGGATCGCCCGGTCGTGGCAGGAGGCCGAGCAGACGGCCGAGGCCATCACGTCGGCCTCGCCCGACCGCTGGTTCTACGTCCCCGCCGACGTCCAGTTGCCGGAACTCCTGGGCGTGCTGCGGGACGACATCCGCCTCCAGCGGTACGCGGAACGGCAGCTCACCCGTCTCATCGAGCAC
Organism: Streptomyces sp. DG1A-41; assembly: GCF_037055355.1. GTDB lineage: Bacteria > Actinomycetota > Actinomycetes > Streptomycetales > Streptomycetaceae > Streptomyces. The sequence continues at coordinate 363,756 of NZ_CP146350.1, forward strand.
GACGACCGCAACGGCGGCGACCTGCTCCCGGCCCTGCGCGCCTATCTGACGGCGGCCGGGAACAAGTCGGTCGCGGCGAAGCGGGCCGGCATGTCCCGGCAGGCGTACTACCAACGCCTCCACACCATCGAGCGGCTCCTCGGCTGCGACCTGGAATCGGGCATTCAGTGCACGTCCCTGCACGTCGCGGTGCTGGTGCTGGACGCACGGGGAGCGGCAACGCCCGGCACGTGACGAGGCCAGGGGTCGCGCGCTCAGTGGCCGGCGACGACACCGGACAGTTCGTTGGTGCTCTTCGGCAAGGTCACGGAGGTGACCTTCTTGCCCGTTTCGATGTCGATGGCGTGCAGCTTGCGCTTGCCCGGCTCGGAGACGTACGCGGTGTGGTCGCGGACGAAGAGAGTGGGCCGGGGCTGCTGCCAGTCCAGCGGTTCCTGCCACTCGTCCACGACGGGGATCTTCTTCTCCACCTTGCCCGTTTCCGGGTCGATGACGTGGAGGCTGCCGTTCGTGCCCAGGAGGAGTGCCTCGCCCTGGGGTCCGCGGCCGAGCGAACGGAAGGAGTAGCTGGTGCCCAGGTCGACCAGTCGCAGTTTCGCGGTCTCGGTGTTGATGAGGGAGATGCGGGTCGGCCGCTCCAGTTCGGCCTCCGGGTCGGTCTTGTAGTCGCCCAGGAGGATGGGCGACACGTCGCTGCCGCTCTGGTTGCCGATGCGGCCGTAGTCGTCGGGGGCGTCGACCTTGGTGAACTTGCCCTCCTTGTAGATCAGGATGCCGTCCTCGCAGCCGACGGCGACGGCCTCGCCCCTGGCCGCGGCCTCCCCGTGGACGCCGGGGCAGTTGTCGTTGCGCTTGATCTCCTTGTTGTTCTTGTCCAGGACGAGGGCGCCGGTGCGCTTCTCCTCGGCGCCCAGGGTGCTGAGGAGCTCGCCGTTGCCGAGTTCGATGGCGACGCCGTGGTGCGGCTCGGCCGAGGTGTAGCTGCGGCCTTGCGGCTTCTTGCCGCCCGCGAGGTCGTCGGGGTCGAAGACTTCGACCTTTCCGGTGCCATCGGTGAACAGGACCGTCTTGCCGGCGTGCCGTACGACGTGGCCGGGCTTGGCGCCCTTGTACTCGACGCCGGTGAAGGCCTGTTCGGCGGCGTTCAGGACGCGGAAACCGGAGTCGGTGGAGACGATGACGTGGTCGTCGTCGCCGGCGGGGTTGACGCGGTTGAAGCCGGGCAGCTCGATCGTGTCGGCCAGCTTCAGGCTCTCGCCGTCCAGGACGTACAGGCCGCCGTCGAACGTGGCGACCAGCGGGTCCTTGACCGCAACGGCCTCGGTGCCCGGGGCGTTCTTGGCCTTCGTGTCGGTGGAGGAGCTGTTCTCTCCTCCGCAGGCGGTCAGGACGGCGGAGGCTGCCAGGGCGAGGGCGGTGCCCGTGAAGGCTCTGTTGGGTGTCGACGTGTTCACCGGGGTGTTCCTTTCTGGCCGCGCGGGCGCGGCGTCGGATGTGGGTGCTGCTGGACGGCCGGTCGGCCGGGGCCCGAGGGGGCGCTTCAGGCGCCGGTCAGGCCGTCCGCCATGGCGGTGGTGTTGGCGCGCATCATCTGTAGGTAGGTACCGGCGCCCTTGCCCTTCTCGGTCAGGGATTCGGAGTAGAGCTCGACGACACGCGTCCGGCTGCCCATCTCCGTACGCAGGACCTCGGCCAGCCGCTTGGGCTGGGAGGAGTCGGCGAAGACCGTGCGTACGCCTGCCTTGCGCATGGCCTCGGTGAGCGAGCGCAGGTCGGAGGAGCTGGGCGAGGCCAGCGTCGTACCGCTCGGGATCACCGCGCCCACCACCCGGAAGCCGAAGCGTTCGGCGAGGTAGCCGAAGACGTGGTGGTTGGTCACCAAGGCCCGCCGCTGTTCGGGGATGAGGCCGAAGGACTTCTCCATCCAGGTGGTGAGATCGGCGAGTTGGCCGTCGTAGCGGTCGGCGTTGGCGCGGATCGCCTTCTCGTCGACGCCGTCCACGTGCTCGACCACCTGGTCGGCGATCAGGCCTACGGCCTTGCGCACGCGGTCGGGGTCGGTCCAGAAGTGCGGATCGGGCTGCCCGGCCTCCTCCCCGGGCCCCCCGTCCTCATGCGCCTGGAAGGTGAGCGGATCCACCGCCTTGCCGGCCTCGAAGGTGGCCACCCCGGACTCGCGGGCGGCCTCCACGTGCCGCAGTACGTTCTCCTCCAGGCCCAGGCCGTTGAACACCACGAGGTCCGCTCGCTCCAGTTCGGCGGCCTGCACGGCCGACAGGCCGAAGGAGTGCGGGTCGGCGTTCGGCTTCATCAGCACGGTGACCTCGGCTTCGTCGCCGACGATCTCCCGGGTGATGTCGCCCAGGATGTTGGTCGTCACCACGACCCGGGGCTGGTCGTCGCCGCTCGTGCAGGCAGTCGCCGCACCGGCAAGGAAGAGGGTGAGCAGGGCCGTCAGCAGGGTGCGCAGCCGCCGCGTTGCTCGCGTCCTTCTCTTCATCGTCCGGTCTCCACCATCAGGGCCGGCTCGATGTCCAGGTCGAAGGTGCGCGCGACGCGCAGGTTGTCGTTGTAGTCGATCTCGTGCACCCGTTTGCCCTGGGGATCGTTGAGGTAGGCGCGGCTGCGGTCGACCTCGATGGCCGGTCCCGCGCTTCCGTCGGTACCGGCGGCGGAGACGCCCGTCAGGAGCGGCTTGGTCCGGGAGACCTGCTTGCCGGTGGAGATGTCGTAGCCGTGGAGCGATCCGTCCGTCTCGAGGACGATCAGGACGGAGCCCTCGCCCGCTGTGTTGGCCGAGACCACGGGACCGGTCCTCACCCGTGTCCACGTGCGCTCGGTGACGTCCAGGACCCACACGGCCCGCTCCCCGGCCGGCGCCGTGAGCGTGTCGCTGCCGGGCCGGTGCCGGAAGGCCGTGGCGCGTTCCTTGTCGGGTACGTCGTCGCCGTACGGGATCTTCCGGGCCGTGAACGCGCCGTCGGTCTCACGGACGAGCAGGGCACCGTCGGCGCAGCCCAGGACGACTCCGCGGCGGGTGACGGCGTCGCCCCGCGGGTCCGCGCACGCCGCGTCCGGCGACGCGACGCGCTTGCCCTCGCGGTCGTACACCGCGAGCTTCGCGGGGGCCTGCCCGTTGTTTGTGAGGCTGAGCAGGTGCTCCGCGTACGGCACGACAACGCCCGCGTGTGTCCCGGGAAGCGCGCGGGGCGAGCCGACCTCGCCCTTCTCCAGTTCGGCCCGACGGTAGATCCTGGCGCGGCCGTCCTCGTCGGTCACCGCGGTCACGGCGGCGTCGCTGCGGACGCGAGCGCCGGGGCCTTCGGGCAGCCGGCCCACGTCGCGTATGGACGCGCGGTAATAGTGGACGTGGTCGCCGTGATCCACCATCCAGGCGCCGCCGTCGAGGACGTGCGTGCCGCCTGAGGTGTGGAAGTAGCCGAACCGGCCGTCCGTGGTGAGTTCGGTGGTGCCCGTCGTCCGGGACACCCGGTGCGCCTTTCCGGTGATCAGATCGAGTACCCGGGTGTCTCCGGTCCCCGGGTCGTTGAGCAGCAGCCGCGACTGCTGCTCGGCCTTCTCCTGGGCCCCTTCGACGTATCCGTGCGGAGCGGACGCCGAGGCGGTGGACTTCGGGGCGGACACGTCATCGTTCTGGCCCGCGCAGCTCGTGGTGAGCAGGGAGACGGCCACGAGCGCGGCAGGTGCCCAAGCAATGACGTTTCTTCGGACGAGCAAAGGGATCGCCTCTGGTTCTTTCAGTCGGTTGCCGTGGCGTGGACGCCGACGAGGCGCGCACGGCGGTGGTGGCGGAGACCGGATGCCAGGTGGGAGAGGAAGAACAGGCTCACCGCGAGGGCCGAGACGGTCGCGCCGGCCGCGGTGCTCAGATGCCAGGACAACAGCAGGCCGCAGAAGGTGGCGGTGATGCCGAGCAGCGCCGCGAGGGCCATGACACCGCGCACACTGCGCGCCCAGGGCAGCGCGGCCGCCGGCGGGGCGATCAGCAGGCCCAGGACGAGCAGCGTCCCCACGATGTGGAAGGAGGCGACGATGGCCAGCGCCAGCAGGCCGAGCAGCACGGCGTGAGCGAGGCGGGGACGCAGGCCGAGCGTCCGGGCCTTGCGCGGGTCGAAGGCCAGGGCGAGGAAAGCCCGGTGGCCGAGGACCGAGACGACCAGTGCCAGCAGCAGCGCCACGCCCAGCGACACCAGGTCCTGCTCACGGACGGCGAGGACGTCACCGAAGAGGAACCCGGTCAGGTCGACCGCGAAGGACTGCGAGCGCGACACGATGATGACGCCGAGGGACAGCATCCCCACGAAGAGCAGGCCGATGCCGGTGTCCTGGGACAGCCTCGGGGTGCGGCCGAGGGCGGTGACACCGGCGGTCATGACGGCCGCGCTCAGCACCGCCCCGACCAGCAGGTTGCCACCGAGCAGCGCGGCGAGCGCGACCCCGGGCAGCAGCCCGTGGGACATGGCGTCGCCCAGGAAGGCCATCCCCCGGAGCACGACCCAGGTACCTGCCAGTGCGCAGATGACCGACACCAGCATCCCGCCCCACAGGGCCCGTTGCACAAAGGTCACCTCGAAGGGACCCGTCAACCACTCCATGCGATGCACATTACAATGAAAATCATGTTCAAAGAATCCCCCTCTTTCGCCCACGCCGAGGGCAGGACGTCCCGGGCCCGCCTCACCAAGCTCTCCGCCGGTTACCCAGGCCGTCCCGTCCTGCGTCAACTTGACGCGGAGATACCGGCGTTGGCCACCACGGCGCTCGTCGGCCCGAACGGAAGCGGGAAGTCCACCCTGCTCGGAGTGCTGGCCGGAGTGATCCGACCCACATCAGGCGAGCTCCAGCACGACGGCGACCGGCCACCGGCCTTCGTCCCGCAGCGCGGCGCCGTCGGTGACGCACTGCCGCTGACGGTCAGGCAGACGGTGGAGATGGGGCGCTGGGGCGAGCGCGGACCGTGGCGCCGGCTGACCCGGCAGGACCGCTCCACCGTGGACACGGCCATGGAGCGCCTGGGCATCGCCGACCTCGCCGGCCGTCAGCTCGGGGAGCTCTCCGGCGGGCAGAGGCAGCGCGCCCTGATCGCCCAAGGGCTCGCCCAGGAGTCGGATCTGTTGCTGCTGGACGAACCGACCACCGGACTCGACCCCGAGGCAAGGGAGCGGATCGGGGTGCTGCTGACGGAGCTGGTCGCCGACGGGGTGACCGTCGTCCAGGCCACGCACGACCTGGAGGCCGCACGCTCGGCGGACGCCTGCCTTCTGCTCCGCGACGGCCACTTGGCAGGACAGGGACACCCCGAGCAGGTGCTCACCACCTCGACACTCGCCCGGATCTGGCAACCGGCGTGACGCGACCACGCCCTCCGTCGGCTCGGGCACACCCGGACTCCCAATTGCCGTGAGCGCGGCAGGTACGTGGAACTGTTCGCACCGACGGCACGGTGGAGGCGCGGGTACCGCCACCGGCTGCCGGCCGGTCGCGCTTCCGGTGTGGCTGTCCGACCCCGGCGCCACCCGGCTGCATCTGCCACTGCGGCCGAGCGCAGGTCTTCAGCAAAACCGTACGCGCCGACGTCGGCCACACGCTGCCGGCGGATGTGGTTCAGCCGGACGTCCGCGGAGCGACCAGCCCCGACTCGTGGGCCATGACGAGGAGTTGCGCCCTGTCTCGGGCACCGAGCTTGGCGAGCAGCCGGCTCATGTGGGTCTTGACGGTCTGTTGCGCCACGACCAGCGTCGCGGCGATCTCCGTATTCGACAGGCTCCGCGCGACCAGCAGCAGGACGTCCGTCTTCCGTGGCGTGAGGCCGTCGAGCCGCAGGCGGGTGTTGGGGCGCGGGACGGGGCGGCGCCGAGCCATGTCCTCGATGAGGCGACGGGTGATGGACGGGGCGAGCAGCACGGTGTTGCCGATGAACGTTTTGGAGGCCGTCTTCGGCGACCCGGTGTCCGTGCATCTGACGCGTCCGATGTGGTCGCGAAGACTTGTCGGCGCCATGTCGGGGCACCGCCCGCCCTGTTGCCCGAGCGGTGCTCCGACAGGTCCCGGGTCAGACGCGGCGGCGGGTGAAGCGCTGGTTGGGGTTGCCGGTGTAGGTCCACTGGGAGATGCGGGCGCCGTCGGCGGTCGAGTACTCCCAGACATCCATGGCCAGGCCGGACTCCCGGTTGACGAGGCTGATCACGTCACCGCCGTGGTCGATCACGCGCCACTGCTGGCCGGTGGCGCCGCTGCCGGCCTGTTGGACGACGTCCGCGCCGGTCGCGGTGCCCGTGGGCTGGAGGAACAGGCCACTGTGCCGGGCCTTGACGCGGACGTGGCCGTCGCCGGCGTCCACAAATTCGAACTGCTGGTTGGGGCGGCTGTTGGTAGTCCACTGGACGAGCCGGACGCCGGCGGCGGTGGAGGCCTCGTAGATGTCGGCGGCCTTGCCGCTGTGCTGGGCCACCAGGGTGTAGGCGGCAGGGCCGCCGGATGAGTCACCCAGTTGGGCTTCCCATCTGGTGTTGGGCCCGGCCGCGTCGGCCGGGAGGCGGTCCCGTGCGGCGGTGTCGCCGTACATGCTCCAGCGGGCCCAGTCGACGACGGTGGTCGGGAAGCGGTTGTCGCTCCAGAAGCTGGTGTGGCTGCCGCCGACGAAGGTGAGGAACGCCTTGGGCCAGGCCATCTCCGTGTACGCCTGCCGGGCCGAGGAGTACGACGTGGTCGAGTCCCGGTCGCCGTGGACGAACAGGACCTTGGCGGAGACCGAGGCGGCGGGGTTGCCCATGTCCTCGCAGGACTGCGGATTGGCGGAGATGATCCGGCTGTCGGGCCAGGAGGTCAGCAGGCCATGGGTGATCATGCCGCCCAGGGAGTGGCCCGAGACGCCGACGCCGATGCCGGTGTTGATGTGCCCGGCCAGCGGACCGCTCGTGTTGAGGGCGAGGGTGTTGGTGATGATCTGCGAGACGTCCTTGGAGGTGTTGCCGTTTCTGACGTCGGTGAAATTGTGGTTGAAGTGCGGGGCGGGGACGACGAAGCCCGCCGCGGCCAGGGCCCGAATGATGAAAAGCGAGTTCTGCGGGCTGCTTCCGAAACCGTGGGTGAAGTTGTAGACGGGGAAGACACCGCCTGCGACCGGGGCGTTCGTCACCGGGTTGCCGCCGGGGGTGCCGGTGGCGGGGTAGTAGACGTAGGTGGTGCACGGACGGCTGCCACGGGTCCAGTCATACCGGCGCACGCCGACCGCGAACGGCGTGGTCGGCGCCGTGTCCAACGGACCGACGGCGGCCGGTGCCTGCCCCGCGCCGAGCAGGGACAGGCCCACGCCCGTCGCTCCGGCCACGCTCATGCTGAGGAATGTCCGTCGTTGCATGGTCATGGATGTCTCCTTGAGTGCGGGAACGGGTGTAGCGATTGGCGTTCGGCTGGGCCCGTTGCCGGGTGCGTCCAGTCGGCGGCAGTTGGCCCCGCTGCCCGGCGGGTCGCTTGGCGAAGGAGGTCATGAGGTGGTGGAGGCGTGTTCGCCGCGCCTGGGAACGACGTCGATGACCGCCGTGACCGGTCCCTTGTCGGTCATCCCGGTGACCGTCGCCTCACCCGGCTTGTCCGTCGCGCCGGGTGGCAACGGCTGCCAGCGGACGGGGACATCGGTGATCCTGTTGTTGGCGGTGGTGAGCATGCGGATGGAGGAGGGCAGCTTCGGGGCGGCACCCACCACGGTGGACGTGTAGATGGTGTCCTGGAGGATGTGCTTGGCGCGGCTGGCGTTGAAGACGTTGATGGACGCGTGTGGCTCCCACGTGTTCGCCAGTCCGGGCACGGCCCGGAACATGGGCTGGTAGCCGGCGGCTCCCACACCAGGACACCCGAACCTCGGTTGTCGACCACGTCGTTGGCGGCCTGGAACACCCTCCGGACAGCGTCCGCCTGGCCCTGAATCGTTCGCGGGAAGGGTGAGTTGGGCAACGGCGAGCCGTCGCCGCCCGAGGCGGGGTAGGCGGTTTCCGCGATGTCGATTTCATAGTCGGGATGGGTGGTGGCCATGGCGTTCAGATTGAGATCCAGCGCCTCGGGGGTGCCATGCCACTCCGGGTAGTACGAGATGGCCAGCACATCGGGGTTCTGGCCCTTTGCCTTCACCCGGGTGAGGAACTGGTGCCAGAACTCCATGGTTTTGGCGAGCTTGTCCTTGTCGACGATCACGTGTATCTCGACCTTGGATGTCGGTGACGCGTCACGGACGGCCTTGATCCCGGCCGCGGCCAGGGTGGTGAACCGGTCCCACGACTGGTCGTAGAGCTTCTGCTCCACCGGGTCGGTTGACCGCCAGTACTTCCACAGCAGGCCACCGCCGGGCTTCGACTGGTAGATATCGGCCTGGTCGACGAAGTACGGCGGATTCGTCGTGCCGATGTGGGCCGCCTCGCTGCCGTACATGAACCCATTGATGATCTCGTTGCCGACGGCGACCTTCTCCGGCGTGGTGCCCTGCTGGATCAACCGGTCCAGATAGTCGGCGGTGAAGTCGTACACGGCCTGGGTCAGGTCCGCGAACTCCAGCTCGGCCCAGGCGCGTGGTTTTGGTTGCTTGCTCGGGTCCGCCCATGAGTCCGCGTAGTGGAAGTCGATACCCAGGCCCATGCCCCGCTGCTTGATCCCCTTCGCTGAGACCAGTGAGCGCTCCGGACCCTGGCGCGGTATCGGCGTCGGCTGACCGGTGCTCTCGCTGCGCGGCTCGTTGAAGATCCGCAGCCGACTGTACTCAATGCCACGGTCCTTGGCCACGTCGAGCAGGTGTGGTCCGGCGCCCCTGTCTGCGGCCAAGGGGTCAACCCAGTACTGCCGGTCCTGGAAGTCGTCCACCCAGGACAGATCGGCGCCGAGAGTGAGGTCGTCGCGCAGATAGTTGAAAACCTGGAGCTCGCTGACACCGGCCCGGGCACGACCCGGCTCACCGGTGAACATCAGCCGGACGAAGCGCGTTCCCGGCCGGGTGAACAGGTGCACTTCCCCTCGCGACACGGCTCTGTTGTGGGACCTGTCGGCGATGGTCTTCCACCGGCGACCGTCGGATGAAGCCTCGACGACGTACCGGTGGGCCACGCCACGGTCCGGGAACATCACCTTGACCTTGCGCAGGTTGTCGTAGGTTCCACCGAGGTCGACGGTGAGCCACTGCCGGGCGCCGGCACGACCGGGGTACCAGGACGTCGTCGGGTCGCCGTCGATGGCCAGTTGGGCGTTCGACGAGCCGCTGCCGGCTGTCGCCGAAGCCCAAGCCTTGGCAGCGATATTGCTCTCGATCGGCTTGATGTCCGCGGTCCCGAAGGTCGCATGGGCCGACGTGGGCACCATGAGTAACGTCGCGGACACCATGGTGACCAACGTCGTCGTGCCCGCGATGACGCGGGCCGGACGCTTGATGCTCATGCCTTCTCCTGACGAGGTGACGGTGTCGTGGTCGCAAGGACGCGACCCCGCACGCTCTGCCGGCCGAGGAGACCGGCAGAGCGTGGGATGTCAGCCGGTCGTGGCACCGACATCGAGGTAGTCGACGTTGGGCAGTCCGGCTGCCGTGGTCGGATCCAACCGGATGGTGTTGCTGCCGGCGTTCAGCGGGACGGTCGCGGTCTTGGTCGACCACGTCGTCCACGCACCGGTGGCCTCGAACGAAACCGTCCCCACCGTGGATCCGTTGACGACCAGGTTCGCCGGCCTCGCACCGCTACTGGAGCCATTGGCGAACCGGATCCCCAGCGTCGCCGTACCAGCGGCCGCCGAGGTCACCGTGAACTGCGCGAAGGCTCCCGCAGCGGCATCGCCGTTGCAGAACCCGCTACCGGAAAAGCCCGCTTGGTTCGAGTCGATCGTGCCCTGGCACTGGGCCGGTGCGGTCTCTGCCTCGTACCGCTGTCCCGATGGCGCGTCGGCAGAGGCCTTGACCAGTGAGAGTTGGTCGACGGTGACGCCGCCCGAACCCGACGCCCGCACGGTGACGGTGGCGGCCCCACTGGGCAGCGCGATGCCGGTGAGCTCGCGCTTGGTCCAGCCGCTCGACGACGGGATGCTGAGGGTGCGTTGGCTGCCGTTGGCGCCGGTGATCACAACCTGCCCGGCGCTACCCCGAGCGTGCAGGGACAGGGTGTAGGTGCCTGCGGGCACCGACTCGATCCGCTGCTCGACGCCGCCGCTGTTGCTCACCTGGAGGGCGAAGCGAGACCCGTTCGCACCACCGTTGACGTTGGTCACCGAACCGCCGAGGTTCCGCCATCCCCGCACACTGGAGACGATGATGCGGTCAGCTTGGATGTCCGGGTTGAGGATGTAGTTGTTCGCCGGCCCGGCACGCCACTCTCCGGTCGTGACGTTGAACTGCCACTGGCTCACCGAGTGGAACTGCGGCCTCGCGCCGGTCTTGGTTATCGGCACCCACTGGTTGTAACCGATGCCGTTCCAGGCGAAGTCGGCCCAGCGGTCGCCGGCATAGATCACCGTGTTCTGCTTGCTGCCGTTGACCGTCACGAAGAACCCGGTCTGGGTCACGTGGCTGTAGTCCATCTGGGTGCCGGCAAGGACGTACTCGCTGCTGTAGGAGCCCTGGACGTTGCCGCTGGTCGACTCATTGACGTAGTTGACAGAGGTGTTCCAGCCGTGCAGGTCCGACGCCGCGTGGTAGTACTTGCCGTCGAGCTTGAACATGGCGTTGCCCTCGCGACCGTCGCCGCGGCGGATCTCCACGCCCGGCTCGATCCGCAGCGAGTCGGATTCCCGGAACTTGGCCACGAAGCCGCGCGACCTTCCTTCGCGGTTGGAGAAGATCAGGTAGTCCTTGCCGTTGTCGTCGGTGAAGACGGTCTGATCCCCGGTGCCGGTCGTGGGCGAGTTGGTGATCTGGGTCTGGAAGTAGCCGTAGTCGAAGGTGTCGGTGGGTGAGTCGCCCTGCAGCAGCAGAACGCCGTGCCCGCCCCTGCCCGTGTGCCACATCTGCACGGCGAGCACGTACTTGCCGGTGTTCTCGTTGTACGAGACCCCGAGCCGCCCGACCCAGCCCGCACCACCCAGGTTGGCGCCGTTGCCCACGCCGGTGGAGCGCGTCGCGACGCGGTTCTCGAACTTCCAGTTCACCAGGTCCTTGGACGAGTACACGGGGATCGAGACGAAGCTGACGTCGCCGTCGTACTTCCTCGTCGGATTGGCCCGGTAGAGCTCGGCGCCGGTGTAGTGCACGCCGTACCAGTAGTAGGTGTCGCCGAACTTGAAGACGCCGCCGCCCTGCGAATAGATGGGGTTGCCGCTGGTGTCGTTCCAGAAGGTGTTGTTCGTGATGGTCTGGAACGTGCCCTCGTCCGCGGCCTTCAGATCGGCGGCGGCTGTCATCAGTGCCGTCTTCGCGGCGGCGACGTCCGACGTGGTGGCCGATGCGTCGTCGGCGACTGCGGCCGCGGTCCTCAACGCCTTGGCGAAGGGCTTCCATGAGGCAACCGTGTACTTCGACGGAGTGCGGGTCCGGTAGTCGGACACCAGGTACTCGAGGCCGCGATCCGTCACCTGTTCAGCAGCGGCACGCTGGTCGTGGAGCGCCGTTGCCGAGGTCTCCGTGGCCGATGTCTTCGTTGCAGGTGTCTCCGCCGCAGCGGTGCTCGCCGAGAGCGGTGCCGCTAACGCCACGGACAACAGTGCGGCGGCGGCCACCTTCCAGTACTTCGAAACGACACGCGATCTTTGCCTCACGATGTCACCTTCCCTCGTTCTCAAAGGCGCCGAGGTCCGGCGCGCTTCCGCTGAAGGGCAGCCCCACCTCGGTGCCCTTGTCGATCAGGGCACTGTTCGCCGCGAGACGGAGGTGGGGCAGCACGGGCAGGCTCCCGTCGGACTGGCGGGGCGCCTCCCAGCCGGACGTCGACACACTCTGGAACTGGGAGTCCGACAGGGGGACGCCGAGGTTCCAGGAGTTGTACGCGGCGTTCGCGCCGGTCATGTACGACGTCGGCGTTCCGGTGTAGGCGATGTTGTTGCGCAGGTTGCCCCGGCCGACGGAGGCACCGCTCGAGTCGACTCCCCGCATGTTGAAGTTGGGGTGGTTTCCGTAGCCGGTGTTGTTGAAGAAGTCGTTGGCCACCGGGTGGTGGTTGGCGTAGAAGCCGGCCGCCTTGTTGAGGAACGCCACCGAGAAGCGGACGGTGTGTTTCGGCGCGTTGGCCTCGTAGTCACCCCCGTAGCCGCCCGATTTGAAGCCGGCTCCGTTGCCGGAGGGCGTCGTCGTCCCCGGCACGTACCCGTTGCGCCAGGCCCAGGAGTTCTCGATGATCACGGGCGAGTAGGTGGAGATGAGGTCGAACCCGTCATCGGCGTTCCACCACGCGCGGCTACCCCGGAACACGTTCGCGGGGCGGCCGGCCGGTGTGTAGTGCGAACCGAACCCGTCGGCGTTCTCGCCGGGCCCGTCATTGCTGCGCGGGTCGTAGTTGTCATGCGAGTCCGAGTTGAGGACGAGGTTGCCTCCCCCGCCGCTGATGAACAGGCCGGTTCCCATGTGGTGGTGGGTGTTGATCTGCTCGAAGGTGTTGTTGCTGCCGGAAACCCAGATCCCCCAGGACTCGGCGTTGCGGTTGTTGTTCTGCGGTACGCCCTTGGCTTCCAGTCCCTTGAGGTGGATCCAGCTGCCGGTGACGTTGAAGCCCTTGATACGGCAGTTGTCCGTCATGCGAGAGAAGTCGAAGACCGGTTTCTCGCCCGGGTGGGCCCAGTACCGGATCGGGGCGCCCGAGCTGCCGCTCTTGTTCAGGGTGATCGCGTCGACTCTGGCGGTCTGGCTTGAGCAGGCGCTGTTCGCGCGGGTGTAGGCGTAGGTGCCGCCCCGGAAGTAGACAGTGTCACCCGCCTTGGCGACGGCCTGTGCGCGGGCGATCGATGCCCACGGGGCGGCCTGCGTGCCCGCTGCGCCGTCATTCCCGTTCGGGGCGACGTAATAGATGTTTCCGGCCGCCGCGACGCCGTCCGCCGGCGTCGCGGCACCCGCGTCGACTGCGAGCGCCGTAGCCGCGACGGGCAGGAGTACGGCTGTGGCCCCGGCTAACGAGGCCTTGATGGACTGTTTCATGGATCCTCCCGTGCGGGGGCGGGGCTCGTGCCTGCGTGAGGAACTCGACGCGGGTGTGGAGACGCCTTTCGAAAGGCGCTGACCATGCGCGTGCTGCTTCAGAACTTCATGGCGCCGGCGGCCAGGTTGGCGATGAAGTGGCGCGAGCCGATCAGGAAGACCCCGATCAGCGGGATCACCGACATGAGCGCTCCGGCGATGACCATCGACTGGTCGGTGGTGTAGACGCCGTTCAGTTGCTGCACGGCCACCTGCAGCGTCACCTTGCCCGGGTCGGTCATCACGATCAGTGGCCACAGGTAGTCGTTCCAGATGTGGAAGAAGGTGAAGATCCCCAGGAACGCCAGCCCCGGGCGAAGCACCGGCAGCCCCACCGTCCACCACTGGCGGAAGAACCCGGCCCCGTCTACCCTCGACGCCTGGATCAGCTCGTCGGCGATCGCCCCCTGCGCGTACTGGCGCATCCAGAAGATCCCGAACGCGTTGGCCGCGCCGGGGATGATCAGCGCCTTGAGCGAACCGACCCAGCCGAGCCAGGCCAGGGTGACGAACTGCGGCACCAGCGCCAGCTGCATCGGGATCATGAAGGTGGCCAGCACGATCCAGAACAGCACCCTCCGCCCGGGGAAGTCGTACTTGGCGAAGGCGAAGGCGGCCAGCGAGTCGAAGAGCAGCACCAGGAACGTCACGGCTGTGGCGGCCACGACGGTGATGCCCATCGACCCCCAGAAGTCGATCCCGTCGAACACCTTGTTCATGTTCTCCCACAGGTGAGGGCCGGGGATCAGCTTGGGCGGGTAGGCGAAGATGTCCCCGGTGGTGTTCGAGGCCATCACGAACATCCAGTAGAACGGGAAGACCGTGACCAGCACGCCCAGCAGGAGCACGGCGTGGCCCACGATCGTCCGCGACCTGGCGGCCGTCTCAGCGCGCACGGGACTTCCCCTTCCGCTTGCCGGTGCCGATCGCGTCCTCGTCGCGGCCGCCGATCAGCCGCCAGTTGATGACGGAGAACACCGCGATCAGGAGGAACAGCGCCCAGCCGACGGCCGCGCCATAGCCGAACCGGTTGAAGATGAACGCCTGCTGGTACAGGTAGAGCACGATGGTGGTGGCCTCGCCGCCGGGACCGCCGACGTTCCCGTTGTCGTCCACCGGGAACAGCACCTGCGGCTCGGTGAACAGTTGCAGCCCGCCGATGGTGGAGGTGACGGCGACGAAAAGGATCACCGGGCGGAGCATCGGGATGGTGATCCGGAAGAAGGTCTGGCGGTTGCCGGCGCCGTCGACCTTGGCCGCCTCCAGCACGTCGCTGGAGATGGCCTGCAGGCCGGCCAGGCAGATGATGGCGTTGTAGCCGACCCACCGCCAGGTGGTGATCGCCGCCACGGATGTTTTCATCGCCCACGGGTCGGACAGCCAGCCGACCTCGCCGGCGTTGATCGCCCGCAGCGCGCTGTTGAGCAGCCCGGAGCTGTCGCTGAAGACCGAGCCGAGCACCAGGGTCATCGCCACGATCGAGGTGATGTTCGGGGTGAAGTAGGCCACCCGGTAGAACGCCTTGAACCGCACTGCGGTGTGCAGCGCGTAGGCGATGACCAGCGCCAGAAAGATCATCGGTACGGTGGACAGGATCCAGATGATCAGGGTGTTGCCGATCGACTGCCAGAAGTCGGAGTCGGTCACCAGGTACGCGTAGTTCTCCCAGCCGATCGACCGCATCTCTCCGATGCCGTCCCACGACATGAACGACAGGTAGATGGAGAAGCCGACCGGGAAGATGCCGAAGACGGCGAAGAGGATGAAGAACGGGGAGACCGCCGCGTACATCGGCCAGTAGCGGCGCCAGCCGGGCAGTGGCCTGGACCCGTCCGGCGGCGGCTCGGCGGCGCTCCCGCGCGGCTTGACGGTCTTCCCGCGCAGCGCATCGGCGTGGCCCATTCAGATCGCCCCCTCGCGGGTCAGCTCGCGCTCGATGGTGTCCTGGGCGTGCCTCCATGCCGTGTCGACGTTCTTGCCGGCCTCCACGTTGGCGAGCTCGGCGGCGAAGACCGGGTCCATGACCCGGTCGTACGGGCTCTTGTAGACGGTCTTGACCTGCCGCGCCGACGGGCCGAACACCTCGATGGTGCGCTGCCCGCCGTAGAACGGCCGAGGCTCACGCATCTCCGGCCTCGCGAAGGAGCGCGGGGAGGACGGGAACAGCGACATCTCCGTGAACGCCTTGACCTGGTTCTCCGGAGACTGAAGCCAGGTGATGAACCTGTAGGCCGCCTCGGGGTTCTTGGAGTACTTGGTGACGGCCAGGAACGAGCCGCCGACGTTGCCGGCACCGCCGGGCGGGTCGGCCACCCGCCACTTGCCCTCGGTCTTCGGCGCGGCCGACTCCGGAAAGGCCAGGCCCCACCACACCGCACCGATACCGACCGGCTGACGGCCGCTGGTGACCACGCCGTACAAGTCGGTGGAGCCCTCCGGGGCGCCGGCCGACAGGCCGTCCCTGCCGATCCGGTAGGCCAGTTCGAATGCCTCGCGCAGCTCGTCCCGGTCGCCGATGTACCGGCCGTCCTCGGTCATGAACTTACTGGCCAGCTGGCCCAGCCGGATGCTCCAGACGTGGCGGATGTTGGGGCAGATCACCGCGCGCTCCCGGGACTTCTGCAGCTCCTTGCCCAGGGCGATGAAGCCGTCCCAGTCCGGGGCCCGGGCGGCCAGCTCCTTCGGGTCGGTGGTGATCCCGGCTTCCTGAAGCAGGTCGGCGCGGTAGAACAGCCCGGTGGGGCCGGTGTCCATGGGGAACGCGATCATCCGGCCCTCGGGCGTGATGCACTCGTTCCACTTCCAGTCCAGGTACCGGCTCTTCAGCTCGGCCGCGCCGAAGTCGTTCAGGTCGACGAACACGTCCTGGTTGCGGAAGTAGGTGGCCACGTCGGAGTTGATGCCGATGATGTCCGGCACCAGGGACTTGCCGGCGAGCGCGGTACGCACCTTGGTGTTGAAGTGGCCGCCGATGTTGGTGCGGCTGAGTCTGAAGCCCTCGGCCCCGGGAATGCCCTTCGTCTCGGCCCGGGCCACCAGCTCGTCGCTCACCGACCGGTCCCAGGTCCACAGCGTGATCTCATCCGAGTCGCCGAGCGAGCGCTGCGACCCGCAGCCGGCCAGCCCGAACCCTCCGGCGGCCGCTCCGGCGCCCAGCGCCAGAAGCCGTCTTCGTGACACTGCCATGGGCGTGTGCACCACCTTCCGAGCGAGCGGCCCACCCCTTGATCGCTCCGGTGGTGACCGAACAGACATCGCGAACGGCTGCTCTGGTTGAACAGGGGTCGGCGTTCTTGAGGATGCTCGGCGTCGCCGCCGACGCGCTGCGCACATCGCTGCCCACGAACGGCGGTGCGGACATCGTGGCCCACAGGACGACGTGGCGGCGCAGCTCCGTTTGAGTCAGGCCGGGACGGCCGACCTCCGGCATGCCCCGGCCGTTGAAGCCCCCGCGCCAGGCGTAGGACGACAGGGGGCAGTTCAGGTCCCAGGCGGCGAACTGGCGGGCGTCCTGCGCGTGCCCGGGCTGCGTCGGCCCTCGGGTAGGTGCTGAAGTACGGCGCGCAGGTCTTGTCCGCCGGCACCGCGCAGATGCCGGACTCCCGGCCCTTGCCGTGCAGCTGGCCGCCGAGGGCTCCCACTCGCACGCTGGTCCGGGAACCACCGCAACTGTCGAGCCGACCGGCCGTAACTCACGCATGGAGAGCCTCCTGTCACCACTGATGCGGAGGTACAAAGGCCCGAGGCGGCGAGGAACGATGCATACGATCTGCTCTGTGCGCGCCACCTGACTGTGAACGCTCCCACATCG
The DNA here is from genome assembly GCF_037055355.1 of Streptomyces sp. DG1A-41. GTDB lineage: Bacteria > Actinomycetota > Actinomycetes > Streptomycetales > Streptomycetaceae > Streptomyces. Next base: position 380,714 of record NZ_CP146350.1, read on the forward strand.
TCTCGAACGACAGAAGAGTCCCGATCGGACTCTCATCTGTCAATCACTGCGACCCAAATCCCTTTGAACTCAGGGTCGGTCAGACCGTCGGGTTTCAGCCGCCGCTGTGACCGATACCGGCACTCATGCCGGCGATCGTGTGGGCCCTGATGTCGAGGTGCGGACCGTCCGCGGACCGGGCCGCCACCGAACGGACGTGCTCCTGGGCCGGGTGGGCCAGACCGTCGTACACCGCGACGCACACCTCCCGCGCCCGGGACCGAGGCCAGTCGGCCGGCAGCAGATCGATGGGCAGCAGCGGGTCCAGCACCGGGAAATGGCGGTAGGCGTTCATCACCTCGGCACGGGCGCGCACCGCCTCGGCACCGGTGACACCACCAGCACCGATACGGGGCACCAGGCCGCTCCACCGCCGGATGAAGATCTCGTACTGGCCCGCGATGCCGCGCAGATCCCACGCCTCGACCGGGTTGCGGTTGGCCTCCGTCTCCAGATCCACCTGCCGCGCACGGAACACACTCACCGCCCCCAGCGCCAACTCCGCCAGCTCCGCCCGCCCCTTCGGGGTGAGCGGGTGCGGCGACGCCCAGACCGCGTCGTACAACGGCGCATACCCCCGCCACCGCAGCGCCGTGCGCAACGCACGCCGCCGCGCGCTCTCCCGCTCCGGCACGGAAAAGGCCACCAGAGTCCACCATCCGTCCCACGAGTCGGGCTGCATGGTGAACGTAGCGATGGAGCCACCACCACTCCACAGATCGACAGCCGCCTCACGCGTCAGCCGGTACACGCTGCAGCGCCCCCGCCGACTGCCCTCCAGCACCCCACGACGCGCCAGCCTGCTGATCGTCGTACGGGCAGCACCGGCAGCCACGCCGAACTCCCCCAGCAACGCCACGATCGCCGCCGCCGGCAGCCAAACCCGCCCCGGAAACGTGTAGTCAGCGACCAACGTGACCGCCAAACCCGCCGGTGAAGCATCAGCCTGCCAGCGCGGCAGACGCACCGGCCCCATACCGTCGCCAGAGAACAGCTCCTCATGCTGGGACAGATTCGCCAAGATCCGCTCCGACGCGTCGAACAGGGCCCTCCCACTGTAACGACCCGGTCCAACGCCCGGACCCGACCCTGGCGTTGACTGCCACCACCTCGCGCCAGGGCACGCACACCCTGACTGCTGATAACAGTTCCATGCTCGATCGGGATGCTGAGTGAAGCATGTCTTCCGAGCCGCAGACGGACCTCACCTGCCGCCCTGGTGCGAGTGCACGGACGGTCCGCCCCGGCAATCGGCCGCCACCGCGCGACGAGCCGGTTTCCGGACACACTGTGCACGTTCACACCAGTTCGCGCACAACACTTGAAACGATCTCCAGTATGCGCTTACATCAGCCCTGTTTGACCGTGTACGTTCACGGGCTTGATGCAGGGCCACACTTCGAAAGAGGCCCGACGACTGCGCCAGCGCTTCCCACTCATCAGCACCGGGGGCGCGACTATGCCATGAGCACCGCCACCGCACGGCGGACGGGTGTATGCACCTTTGACACCCTCAAAACTGGAAGAGAGGAAATACCCATGATTTCACAAGCAGGGAAGATCAGAGCTATTTTCCTTGCCGTTGCACTGGCGGTTGCCGCATCTGTGCAGGGCTTGACGAATCAGGCATCGGCCAACACCGCGACACAGGCGAACGCTTCGCAGATCGTTTCCGATATGGGCGCGGGCTGGAATCTGGGGAACCAGCTGGAAGCCAACGCCAACGGATACCCCAGTGAAACTGCATGGGGCCAGCCGGCCGTAACGCAAGCTCTCATTGACAAGGTAAAGGCGGCAGGATTCAAAACGATCAGAATCCCGGTCTCCTATTTGAGACACATAGGACCCGGCCCGGATTACACGATAAATTCTTCCTGGCTGAACAGAATTCAACAAGTCGTGAACTACGCTTACAGCCGGGGCCTGCATGTTGTGATCAACATACATGGCGACGGCTACAAGACCATCAACGGTTCCTGGCTGATCTGTGACTCATCCTCCCAGACGACGATCAAGGCCAAGTATCAGAAAGTTTGGCAACAGGTTGCGTACAGGTTCAAGGATTACGACCAGCGCCTGATCCTGGAATCCATGAACGAAGAATTTGACGGGCAATACGGCCGTCCGACCCAGCCGTGCTACTCCAACATAAACAGTTACAATCAGATCTTCGTGGACACCGTGAGGAAAACCGGCGGAAACAACAGTTCAAGATGGCTGCTTGTTCCCGGCTGGAACACGAACATCGATTACACCGCGGGGAATTACGGCTTCGCACTCCCGACCGACCAGTATCGATCTCCCTCCATTCCCAGTAATGAACGGAGGATCATGATTTCCGTTCACTACTACAGTCCGTGGGACTTCGCCGGAGAGGAAAGCGGCAGCATTACTCAATGGGGACGAGCAGCGGCCAATCCATCAAGAACGTCGAGCTGGGGGCAGGAAGACTACCTGGATTCACAATTGAAAATGATGTACGACACGTTCGTCACGAAAGGATACCCGGTAGTTGTCGGCGAATACGGTGCGATCGACAAGTCGTCGTTCGACCCGTCGAACAATAGGTATCGTGCTGACTTCGCACGCGCCGTCACGGTCACTGCAAAGAAGTATGGGGCAGCCGCTATTTACTGGGACAATGGCGAAAACGGACAGTACGGGTTCGGGCTGTTCAACCGACGTTCCTATGCGGTGACCCAGCAGGGCATTGTTGATGCCATCATGAGCGGCGTTCGTAGCGCTGCCGGCAGCCCGGGCGTACCGTCCGGCACATAGCGAGGTCAGGGCAGGACGGTTCTTTCGCGCCCGCCTTCTCTGAGCTGACCCCGGTTTCGTGGAGTCCCTGAAGCCAGGCTTTTTGATCCAGGCCCGAAGGAGAACCACGAGCCGTGGCAGCACCACGTAAGTACCCCGAGGAGCTCCGCGAGCGGGCCGTCCGCGAGGTCCGCACCACCGGCCGCCCGGTCGCGCATGTCGCCCTGGACCTCGGCATCCGCAAAGAACCCCTCAGGCATGGGTCCGCCAGGCCGAAGCCGACGCCGGTGGTCGCCGTCGACGTACGACGATGCGGCCGCCGTCCTCGACGGCCGCTTCCACGAAGCGCTCGACGTTCTCCACGTGCCGCTCGCCGGTTATCGGCCCGACGACGGTGGCCGGGTCGAAGGGGTCGCCGACGGGGACCGCCGGAACCGCGTCGGCGAGGATGTCCAGCGTGGTGTCGTACAGGGACCGGTGGACCAGCAGCCGGGGTCCGCCCATGCAGACCAGCATCGTCTTCCGGGCGGGTCACCGGATACGGGTCCAGGTCACCTCCAGCAACTTCCCCCGCTGGGACCGCAACCTCAACACGGGCGAACCCGAGGAGAACGCGACCACGGCCCGAGTGGCCCGGCAGCAGGTCTTCCACGATCCCGCCCGGCCGTCCCGCATCGTCCTGCCCGTGGTGCCTCCAGCCTGACCGGGAGCGATGGGAGAGCCCGCCGATCCGTTGCTCCGGTGGGCAAGGGCGCCGAAGTAGCCATGTCGGCTCGGTCGAAGGGCGGTAGGCATCCTGCGGCGGAGGCGCTGACCTCCCACGGGCGCCTGCCCCTCGGCAAACGCCGCGGTGAAGATTCCTCGGTCAGCAGACCGACCAGGTTCTGCTCGACCGGCCTGCGATGACGCGGCCGGATCCGGAGGCGGCGGCCATCCGGTCGAGTACGGCACCGAGGGCCTGGCCAAGGGGGCACGAGTGGCCCGTCTGCTCGATCTGATGCCAGAGTCGGCCACCGAACTCCAGCTGCTGGTCAAGGCCCGCTACGCCGCCCACGATCCACTTCATCGACGCCCTGCCCAACACCCCCAGCGGCAAGACCCAGCGCTACCTGCTGCGCAACCGCGGGCGCACCGAACTCGCCGCCTCGGAGCCACGTTGACCGGCATGGAACCTCTGCTCGTCGAGCAACGCGGCACCGTCCGGTGGCTGCTGCTCAACCGCCCCGAGCGGCGCAACGCCCTCGACATCACCCTCATCGAAGCCCTGGACAAACAGATCACCAGCGCTGAGTCCGACCCCGGGCACCGCGGTCATCGCCGTGGCAGGCCGGATACCGAGCTTCTGTGCCGGCGGGGACTTCCACCTTCCTGGAGCTGCACGGGCGGGGCGCCAACCCGGTCGACTTCCTGGTCGACGTGTCGGCCCGCTTTCAGCCGCATCGCGGCCAGCCCGAAGCCATGGGTCGCGGTGGTGCATGGGTCACGCTGTCGCCGGGGCCTCGAACTGGCGCTGGCCTGCGATGTCGTCGTCGCCGCCGACACCAGCCTCATCGGCGACGGCCACCTCAACCGGCGGCTGGTACCGGCCGGCGGATCAAGCGTCCGGTTTCCCGGTGCGGTCGGACGCGGACTTCGGAGGCGATGATCCTGTGGCTGATGACCATGGTCATGACCCGCCGTCTCGGCCGTCGCCGCAGACGAACCGGCCCGGCACCGGCTCGTGTGCCCATCCCCGCGCGACGAGCCGCTTGAGTTTGCACCGCACGCCCTCGGTCTTCGCCGGAACCACCTCCACCCCCAACAAGGCAGTGATCCCACGGCAGTTCAGTGGCTGGCCGCCAGCAGCACGGTGTTCGGCCAGCCGGTCAGGGCTCGGTCTCCCGGCTCTCGCTCGCCCGGACCGCGGCATTGCTGATCGGCGAGGGCCACGCCGCGGAGGAACCCGAGGTCCGTCTGCCCCTCGACGGGCCGTACGAGGACGGTGTCTTCGTCAGCGGTGACGGCAGCCCGGTGAAACGGCTCCGGTTCCCCGTCGCCGTCGAGGAGAGCCCGCTGTTCTGGGAGCGGCCGTTCGAAGCGGTGGGGTCGTCCGCGCCGAGGTGGTCCACCGAAGGCCGACCCCGACCCGGCTCGCCCCGGCCGTCGCGGCGGTTCATGCGAGAGGCCCTGTTCTCGGTCGGGCTTGTGAGTCGTCGGTCAGTGTGGATACGTCGGCCCAGCCGTGCCACGTCTTGGGCCGCACGGCGTAGACGTGCAGCCGACCTGAACGGGGTCGGCGCCGAAGGAGACCCGGCGCGGCGGGTCCTCGGCGTCCACGAGCATCGGCAGCGCCGGTCCGACCGCGGCGGTACCGCCGATCGCGGCGCTGCCGCATGCGGCGGTGGCCGAGAACGGCCTCGCCGGGACAACCTGCACCAGGCGCCACCGTGCAAGGTGCGCTCAACCCCGCGACGGAACCGGCAGGCGTTCGACATTGACATCCTCGTCTTCGTCAACCAGCTCGCCACGGCCTGGGCCGGCAACTCGACCTCGTGGACGCGGCCGCCGACCAGGTCCGCGCCCCCTCCCCGGCAGCCCGCCGCGCCGCCGTCGTCGCTGCCGTTCAACGTCTCTTTCCTGCCACCGCAGGCGACGCCGGCGGCGGGACTGAGAGCTGATAGATCGACATCGGCATCAGCCCGGCCGCATCCCTCGCCTGCGGTGATAGTCGAGGATCTCGGTGATCAGGACCGTCGTGGCCGCACGCCGGGCTCGCAGCAATGCGGCCGGCACGCGGTGGAGGTACTCGAGTTGACCGATTCCGCGAGCTGATGGGCGCAGGCGGGGACGTCCGGTGTGCCGGGTCAGGTCACGGTCGGCAACCATCTGCCAGTGGTCGGCGATCTGGTCGATCAGGGAGTTTGATTCCCGTCGGGCACGCCGGTCAGGCCGGATCCGGCAGCCAGGCGGTGGCTCCGGGGCCGAGGCCGGGGCCGGGGCCGGGTGGAGCGTGTGGTTCCAGTCGCCGTGGAGGTTGTCCCGGGCCAGCGCAAGAACGGCGACCTGCAAGGGGGCCGGGTTCTGCCCGGTGAGGTAGCGGCGGGTGTCCGGCTCGGCTCGTACTCGCAGTCGGCCTTGGTCGTGGCGCTGCCGGATCTCCGGCGGGGTGGGGTGGTCCCAGGTCGGGTGCTTCCGCAGCTGCCGGCGGTTGTAGCTGGTCTCGATGACTCCGTTGCCCACGAGCTGGGGGTGACGGCGATGTCGATGGGGCGACTCGTGGCTGTCCCGTCGGGCGAACGCCCTACGGCATCGTGTGGTCGATCGGCGCCATCCGCTCGATCGACAGCCGGGTGAGCCGCATGGCCTCGATGAGTTCCTCGGTCCTCGCGGGGCTCAGCCGGTCGATGGGGATCGAGCAGCTGATCGCGTCGATCGGGGGTGTGGTGAACCGGAGTGAGAATCCGTAGCAGACGACGCCGACGAAGTTCTCCTCGTTGTCGATGGCGTATCCGCGCTCGGCGGTGGCCCGCAGGTCCTTGATCAGAGCGTCGTGGTCGGCGTGGGTGTTCGGTGTGAGGGGCTTCAGCGTGTCGGGGACATGGTCGGCCAGGTCGGTGTCCAGCCGCTCGGCGAGCAACGCTTTGCCCAGCGCCGTGCTGAAGGCCGGGAGCCGGCGGCCGACCCGGCTGAAGGGGCGGAGGTACTGGCTGGATTCGTGCGTCGCCAGATAGACGATGTCCGTGCGGTCCAGTCGCCCGTAGTGGATGGTCTCGTCGAGCCTGGCGCTCAGGTCGTTGATCAGCGGCTGGACGATGCGCAGATAAGGGTCCGCGTCCAGGTAGGTCGTCCCCGCGAGGAGGGCGCGGATGCCGACGCTGTAGAGCGTGCCGGAGGGATCGGTGCGGACCCAGCCGTGCTCCGTCAGGGTCCGCAGCAGAGCGTAGACGCTGCTGCGCGGGGCGCCGAGGGCCTCGCTGAGTTCTCGCAGCCGGGCGGGCCGGTTCTGCCGCGCGGCCAGGAGCTCGAGCAACTCGACCGTACGGGCTGCCGACTTCACGCCCCGTACGCCACTGACCGCCTCAGGCTCACTCATCGCCACCCCTTCCGAACGCACTCGAAGAATTCTTGCACCGATGCTTGACGGGTTATCAGCCATGTAGCCATGCTCTCCATCACAAGACGACTGTCTACATACGAAGACAGGTGGCGCACATGGAGACGACTCGGGATATCGAGCGCGACCGCGAGACGGCGGATCGGCTGCGCAAAGGGATGGCGCAGGGTGTCCTGTCCTTCCCGCTGACATCCTTCGACGCCGAAGGCGGCCTCGACCTCGACGGCTTCCGCACCCACCTGTCTGCGCAGCTCGCCGCCGGTCCGGGTGCCGTCTTCGTCGCCTGCGGAACCGGAGAGTTCTACTCACTGTCCGCCGAGGAGTACCACGCCGTCGTACGCACCGCCGTCGAGGTCGCGGCGGGACAGGTCCCGGTGGTGGCCGGCGTCGGGTACGGCTGGTCGCTCGGGCTGCAGTTCGCCCGGCTCGCAGAGGGGCCGGCGCGGACGCCGGGCTGCTCATGCCGCACTACCTCATCTCCGCCCCGCAGCACGGATATGTGGACCATGTCCGCGCGGTGGCGGGCGGCTCGCCCCTTCCCCTGATCGTCTACCAGCGCGGGCAGGTCAAGCTGAGCACCGCCGCGGCCAGGGAACTGGCCACGGTCGACGGCGTCGTCGGCCTCAAGGACGGGCACGGCGACCTCGACCAGATGCAGCGGCTGCGGCTGGTGGCGCCCGGCGACTGGCTGTTCTTCAACGGCGTGGCCACCGCGGAGATGCAGGTACGGGCGTACGCGAGCATCGGCATCCCCGCCTACTCCTCGGCGGTCCACGCCTTCGCACCCGAGATCGCGGGCGCCTTCTACGCGGCGCACCGGGCCGGAGACCACCCAAGAATGGAACACCTGCTGAGGGAGTTCTACCTGCCCCTCGTCGAACTGCGCGACCAGGGCACGGGTTATGCGGTGTCCCTGGTCAAGGCTGCGGCCCGGCTCCGCGGAGCCCCGGTCGGCCCGGTCCGCGCACCCCTTATGGAACCGGCCCCTGACCACCTGGGGCAACTCGAGGCCCTCCTGCACACCGGCCTGGCGCTCGCAACGGACAGGTGAGGAAGTGAGGGACCGTCGTGCTCAGCAGCGCGCCCGCATCGTCAAGGTGACCGTCACCCCCATCCTCGTCAGTGACCCGCCGCTGTTCAACTTCCTTGGTGCGCATCAGCCGTACACACCCGGCGGCAGCGTCGAGACAGAGGCCTCCGACGGCGTCGTCGGCATCGGTGAGACCTACGGCAGCCGCGACCACCCCGACGAGGGGATCGCGGCCGTCCACGCCCTGGTGCCAGCCCGCCTGCACGACCAGCCCGCCTGCACGAACGGTTCAACCGGACGCCGCAGTGCCACGACTGCGACGACGTCGCCGCCATGCGGCGCAAGCACCCCGACTGGACGCAGCCACCGCTCCCGCGGTGGTGACCCCGGCCGGCCAGAACCCCACCCATGAAGGAGAACAATGATGTTCCAGGCCCGACTGCGCCAGGGCCGGCACCTCGCCGGCGCGGCTGTCTGCGCCGCTGCGCTTTTCACCCTCACCTCGTGCGGAGGGGTCCAGGGCGGCGGGGGCGGCGGCGAAGACGCCGAGAACTATCCCACCAAGACCGTGGAGTGGACCGCGCCTTCCGACCCCGGCGGCAGCACCGACCTGATATCGCGCGCCGCAGCCAAGGCGTTGGAGGACCCCCTGGGACAGTCCGTTGTGGTGGAGAACAAGCCCGGCGCCAACGGCGCCGTGGGCGGCAAGGAGATCCTGGGCCGCGAGCCCGACGGCTACAGCCTGGTCATGCTCTTCCAGTCGCTCATGTCGATCGGCCCGCACACCGTCGTCGACGATGACCCCATCGAGATGTCCGACATGGACGTCGTCTCCGGGCTGACCGTGGAGGACTACGTCCTCGTCGTCCCGGCGCAGTCGGACATCGAGACCCTCGACGACCTGCTCGCGAAGAAGTCGGTCAAGTACGGCACCACGGGCGCCGGCACCGGCAGTGAGCTGGCCCAGGCCCTCCTCTTCGGCGACGCCGGCGTCAACGCCAGCGGCATCCCATTCGACGGCGGCGCGCCCACAGTGACCGCGCTGCTGGGCAGCCAGGTGGACGTCGGCGCCGTCCATGTGGCCGAGGCCGCTCCCCATCTCACGTCCGAAAAGCTGCGTCCACTGGCGGTTTTCGCCAAGGAGCGCATCGACTTCCTGCCCGACGTGCCCACCGCTGTCGAGTCCGGCCACGACGTCGTCGTGGACCAGCGCCGCTGGGTCGCCCGCCCGGCAGGACTGCCGGACAACGTCGTCTCCGAGCTGCGAGCGGCGCTGAAGAAGGCATTCCAAGACCCGGAGTACGGCAAGTTCCTGGAGAACAACTACATCGGCCGCTGGGAGGCCTCGCCGGACGCCGTCGTCAAGCAGGTCGAGACCGCCAAGAAGCGCTACGGCGAGCTCATCGACAAGTTCGGTCTGGACCTGAAGAGCGAGGGCTGAGGCATGAGGACCCAGGCACGACTGGGGGCGCTGGTGCCGCTCGGCATCGGCGCCCTCGCCGCCCTGGCGGCCGTATCGATGGGGCTGGGTTCGCCCGCCGACCCCGGCCCCGGGCTGTGGCCCCTGATCGTGAGCCTCACCATGGTGACGCTGTCCGCCTCGCTGCTCCTCAATCCCGGCGCGGACACCGAGCAGGAGCCGTTCAGCCGGCAAACCGCCGTGGTGGCCCTGGGAGCTCTGTCGCTGGTCGCGTACACCGTGCTCATCGAGCGGGTGGGCTTCGAGGTCATGACGGTGCTCCTGCTGGTGCTGTGGATGCGCGGCTTCGGCCGGGACAGCTGGCGGCTCAGCCTGGCCGTGGCGCTGGCCGCGTGTGCGGCGTCCTATCTGCTCTTCATCGTCGCGCTGGACGTCTCGCTGCCTCATCTCGTCGCGTTCTGATCCCTCGACACCTGTGAGAACCCGATGGACTTCCTCGCTCCCGCTCTGGACGGCTTCGGCGTGGTCTTCGAGCCGCAGAACCTGCTGCACTGCCTGATCGGGGTGACCCTCGGCATGCTGGTCGGCGTACTGCCCGGCCTAGGCCCGGCCGCCACCATCGCCATCCTGCTGCCGGTCACCTACACCCTCGAACCGGCCTCGGCGATCATCCTGCTCGCCGGCATCTTCTACGGCGCCCAGTACGGCGGCACGGTCACCTCGGTGCTGCTCCGCCTGCCCGGAGAGGCCTCGACGGTGGTGACCGCCATCGACGGTTACGAGATGGCCCGCACGGGCCGCGCCGGATCCGCGCTCGGCATCGCCGCGATCGCCTCCTTCATCGGCGGCACCGTAGGCATCGTCGCACTGACCGTGGCGGCCCCGTTGGTGGCGGGCTGGGGTCTGGCCTTCGGCCCGCCGGAGTACGCCGCGCTCGCGCTGCTCGGCATCCTGATGATCTCCACCCTGAGTACCGGATCCCTGCGCCGCAGCCTCCTTGCGGGCAGCATCGGGCTGCTGCTCGCCACCGTGGGCCGCGACCCGCTCCTGGGCAGCGCTCGCTACACCTTCGGCAGCGACCAACTCGCCGACGGGCTCGACTTCGTCATCCTCGCCATGGGCCTGTTCGGCATCGGCGAGATCCTGCACAGCCTCGAAGGCCTTCGCCAAGGCGCCCCGCCGAAGCCCCGCGTCGGCCGGGCCCGGCCCAGCCGGGCGGAGTTCCTGCAGTCCAGGTGGGCGATCGCCCGGGGGACAGTGGTGGGCTTCTTCCTCGGCATCCTTCCCGGCGGCGGCGCCACGATGTCCTCGATGGTCGCGTACACGGTCGAGAAGCGCTCCTCCAGGACGCCCGAGCGGTTCGGCAAGGGCGCGATCGAGGGGGTCGCGGGCCCGGAGGCGGCCAACAACACCGCCGCCACCTCCTCGTTCATCCCACTGCTCACCCTCGGTATCCCGGCCAACGCGACCATGGCCGTCATGTTCGGCGCCCTGCTGCTGGCGGGCGTGACCCCGGGCCCGCGGATGATCGACGAACATCCCGAGGTGTTCTGGGGCGTCATCGACTCCATGTACATCGGGAACCTCTTCCTGATCATCCTCAGCATGCCGCTGATCGGGCTGTTCGTCCGCGTGCTGCGCGTCCGGGCCAGCGTCCTGGCGCCGCTGACCGTGCTCATCACCATGATCGGCGTCTACACGATCCGCTCCAGCATGTTCGACATGCTCGCCGTGGTCGTGCTCGGCGTCGTCGGCTACCTGATGAAGAAGGTCGGATTGCCGCCCGGCCCGCTCGTCCTCGCCTTCGTGCTCGGCAACCTGCTGGAGACAGACTTCCGGCGCTCGATGCGGATGTTCGACGGCGACGTGACCGGCTTCCTGGGCCGCCCCGTCTCCGCCACGCTGCTCGCCTTCGTCGTCGTCTTCACGGTCGCCGTACCCCTCCTCAGCCTCCGCAAGAAGCTCCGGCAGCCCGGACCTCCCGACACCCCCGCGACCGTCCCCCACCCCGACACCACGACCACCCCGGAGCGAACCCCGGACCACCCCCGTACGGCGGCCGAACCCGGCGGCCACAGCGAGGAGCCACAGCATCCGGGCTGAGCCCTGGACCGGGCCAGGCTGCTGTGGGGCACCAGGTGGCCGTGCGCAGCGAGCCGCGCTGGCACGCGACCACGAACACCAGCCCCGCACCTCCGAGTCGCGGGTGTACTGGGCGATGACCGCGGTGATACTGCGTCGGCCGACCGGAGCGACCGCGCCGTCCTGGCACACTGCATGAGGGGTGATCAGCTCACCCTCGGCGCGGTGCTGGCACGACTTTCGTCACAACCGGTCAGCGCCGGACCCGTGGCATCCCCAGCCCGATCCAGGAGATGATCTCCCGCTGGATCTCGTTGTTGCCGCCGCCGAAGGTGAAGATGACCGCCGAACGGTAGCCGCGTTCCAGCTCGCCGTGCAGGACTGCGCCCGTTGAGCCCTCCTTCAGGGCGCCGGGGGCGGCGACGATCTCCATGAGCCAGGCGTAGGCGTCGCGGCGGGCCTCGGAGCCGTAGACCTTGACGGCGGATGCGTCCTGGGGGGTGAGGGTGCCGTCCTGGACGGCGCCGACCATGCGCCAGTTGAGCAGCTTGAGGGCGTCGAGCCGGGCGTGGGTTTGGGCGAGGCGGCGGCGCACCCAGGGCAGGTCGGTGACGCGGCGGCCGTCGGCGAGCTTGGTCTCCATGGCCCAGCGCTGGACGTCGTGCAGGGCGCGGATCGCCATGGTGCCGTGGGCGGCCAGGGTCACGCGTTCGTGGTTGAGCTGGTTGGTGATCATCCGCCAGCCCTGGTTCTCGGCGCCGACCCGGTGGGAGACGGGGACGCGGACGTTCTCGTAGTAGCTCGCCGTGGTGTCGTGCGAGGCGAGGGTGTTGATGAGGGTGCAGGAGTAGCCGGGGTCGGTGGTCGGCACCAGGAGCATGGTGATGCCCTTGTGCGGCGGCGCGTCGGAATCCGTACGGACCGCCAGCCACACCCAGTCCGCCGTGTCGCCGTTGGTCGTCCAGATCTTCTGGCCGTTGACGACGTAGTCGTCGCCCTCCCGTACCGCGCGGGTCCGCAGCGACGCGAGGTCGGTGCCCGCGCCGGGCTCGCTGTAGCCGATGGCGAAGTCGATCTCGCCGGAGAGGATCCTCGGCAGGAAGTAGGCCTTCTGCTCCTCGGTGCCGTACCGCATGATCGTCGGGCCGACGGTGTTCAGCGCCATCAGCGGCAGCGGGACGCCGGCCTGGGCGGCCTCGTCGAAGAAGATGAACTGCTCCATCGCGGTCAGGCCGCGCCCGCCGTACTCCTCGGGCCAGCCGACGCCGAGCCAGCCGTCCGCGCCGAGCCGCCGGATGGTCTCGCGGTAGAACCGCTTCCGGGCGGCCGGGTCGCCGTGCCGGGCGTACGCGTGGTCCGGGACCAGCTCGGCGAAGTAGGCGCGCAGTTCGGTGCGCAGCCGCTGCTGCTCGGGCGTGTATTCGAGGTGCACGGCGCCTCCAGGCTCCCAAGACCGGCCCTGTCGGCGCACACCGTAGAACGTGTTACAGAAATTGGGAATGGCGAATGACGGGGAACAGCCTCCTCGGTTCAACCTCAGTTCAGCGTGGCGAGGAAGTCCGTGCACGCCCGTGCGCACGCACGGCACGCCGCCGCCGAGTCCTCCGCTCCCGGCTGCCGGTCGAAGACGTGAGCGGCCTCCAGGCACACGGTCCGGCACCACTCCACCTGGACGCGGATGCTGGTCTCGTCCACCTGGTTCTGCTCGGACAGCACACGGCAGGTCGCGTCGCAGACCTCCGCGCACATGATGCCCTTGCGTCGTACGAGTTCCTGGTTCTCGGTGCCGTCGGGGTCCACGAGGCTCGCTCGCAACGCGCACGCCCGGGCGCACTCGGTGCACGCCTGGGCACAGGCGAAGCGGTCCTCCAGGAACCGGAACAGCTCCTGCTGGGATGTCGTCACACCGCGCGGGTAGCCCCGCCGATGCCGGTCAAACCCGGTGGCGCCAAGGGTTCCGTACGGTTTTCCGGGCCCGCCGGCCGGGCACCCGGCAGGCCCTGGAACGACGACGCACGGAGGTGAGTCACATGCCCGGGCGAGAGGAGCTTCCGTCGACCCTGGAGCGGTCTTCCAAGGAGGCACAGCGCACCTGGATCAAGGCGCACGACTCGGCCGTGGAGCAGTACGGCGAGGGCGAGCGTGCGCACCGCGTGGCCTTCGGGGCGCTGAAGCACACCCACGAGAAGGTCGGCGACCACTGGGAGCGCAAGGAGGGCGGCCGCAAGGGCCCGTCGGACCCGCGGTCGGCCCGGCCCCGGCAGCAGGGCGGCCGCAGCGGCGAGGGCGTCGACGAGCGGGCCTCGAAGGAGCACCTGTACGACCTCGCGAAGCGGCTGGGCGTCGAGGGGCGCTCCCGGATGTCGAAGGCGGAGCTGCTGGACGCGGTCCGCAAGGAGAACCGCTCGCAGACCAGGTCCTCACGGTCGTCCTCCCGGTCCTCCTCGCGCTCGTCCGCACGGTCCTTGCCGGCGTCCAGGTGAGCCGGTTCATGGTGAGGACCAGGGGTACTCGCGTGCCATGACTAGCGCATGGATGGAGATGGCCGCGGGGCGTGGCGCCCTCGGCATCGGGCTGATCGTGGCGGGTGTGGTGGTCGTGGCCCTGCTGTTGGGGGCCTTCGTCCTCGGCGTGCGCGTCAAGCGCAGGGAACTGCCCACACCACGGCCCGACGAGCAGCCGCGCCTGCCCGACGGCGGCCCGGTCCGGGAGACGAGTGAGCGCCGGGAGCCGGATGAGGTCCCGAGAAGCCAGGACCGTCTGACGCCGCACGAGCTGAAGACGCACGGCAACCAGAGCGACCGGAGGAGCCCGACCCAGGAGCGTCCCCGCTGGAACGAGGGAAGCAGCGGCTCGTTCGGCAGCGGCGGCCCGGGTGGCCGCTGATCCCCGCTCCCCCGCGGCTCTCCGCCCCGTACCCCACGTCGAACGTGAACACGCCGAACGTGAACACGACGTACAGGTCGTACACGTCGTACACAGGGAAGTGAGAACCATGGCCGATCCCGCCCGCGACACCCTCCCGCTGCCGGACTACGACCATCTGCCGATCGGCGGCCTGGAGAGCCGTGTGCGGTCGCTGTCCGCGGACGAGGTGGAGGAACTGCTGGCGTACGAGAGGTCGCACGCCGACCGGCTGGTGGTGACCGAGCTGCTGGGGGCCCGTCTCGAGCAGTTGCGCGAGGGCGCGGAGCCGACGTCCGGCGATCCGGGCGCCCTGCGTCCGGAGTCGGGCGAGGGGCACGGAGGCTCTCCGGTGTCGCCCGCCACGTCCCCGCAGCCGTTCAGCCCGCCGCCGCACGGCACCCCCGACCAGCGGGGCAAGCCGAAGGGTGACCGCACGTAGGCGTCACAGCCAGCCAGAACCGACCAGAAGGGCCCGTGCCTGCGCATGGGCCCTTTTCGCGCGCCCGGGCCCCTTCCGACAGCTTCGGCCCCCCGTGAGACACATCCGAAACATTCCCTTCACGCAGGAAGTATTTAGGGGTAACGGCCGCTGCCTACCGTGCCTGCCTTGTCAGTCCCCAACCCGCAGCAAGGAGGCGTGGCATGAGTACCGAGCCACGACTGGCCGAGGTCGCCGAGCCCGAACCCGCGCAGAAGGCGGCACCAGGCGCCGATCAGGCCGTCAAGGAGACCCTCGAGGACTACACGCTGCGGTTCGCGCCGCGCAGTTACCGGCGCTGGACCCCGATGGTGGTGGCGACGACCGCGCTCGGCGGCATCGCCTACATGGCCGACTTCTCCATCGGCGCCGGCATCGGTCTGGCCCACGGGACCGGCAACGCGCTGCTCGCGATCGCCGTCGCCGCCGTCGTCATCTTCGTGACCGGCTTCCCGCTGGCCTACTACGGGGCCCGCTACAACATCGACCTGGACCTGATCACGCGCGGCTCCGGCTTCGGCTACTTCGGCTCGGTCCTCACCAGCGTCATCTTCGCCAGCTTCACCTTCATCTTCTTCGCCCTCGAAGGCTCGATCATGGCCCAGGGCCTGAAGCTGGGCCTCGGACTGCCGCTGTGGCTGGGCTACTTGGTGTCCACGCTCATGGTGATCCCGCTGGTCATCTACGGCATGACGGCGCTGAGCAAGCTCCAGGTGTGGACCACCCCGATCTGGCTGCTGCTGATGGTCGGCCCGCTGGTCTACCTGGTCGCCACCGACCCGGGGACCGTCGACCGCTTCCTCGCCTACGCGGGCACCGACGGGGACGGCGGCGTCAACACCGCCTCCGTGCTGCTGGGCGCGGGCGTGTGTCTGTCACTGATCGCGCAGATCGGCGAGCAGATCGACTATCTGCGCTTCATGCCGCCCAAGACCGAGGCGAACAAGCGGAGTTGGTGGACGGCCGTGGTGATGGCCGGCCCGGGCTGGGTGGTGCTGGGTGCGCTCAAGCAGGCCATCGGGGTGTTCCTCGCGGTCTACATCATCGCCGAGGTGGGCCCCACCGCCGCGCC
This sequence comes from Streptomyces sp. DG1A-41, assembly GCF_037055355.1. Taxonomy (GTDB): domain Bacteria; phylum Actinomycetota; class Actinomycetes; order Streptomycetales; family Streptomycetaceae; genus Streptomyces. The sequence continues at coordinate 396,592 of NZ_CP146350.1, forward strand.
CGAGCCGATCCAGCAGTTCAAGCACGCCTTCGACGCGATGATGCCGTCCTGGATCGTCGTGCCGCTGGCCGTGGCCCTGGTCGTGATCAGCCAGATCAAGATCAATGTGACGAACGCGTACTCCGGCTCTCTCGCCTGGACCAACTCCTTCACCCGCGTCACGAAGCGTTACCCGGGCCGGATGGTCTTCGTCCTGGTCAACCTGGGTTTCGCGCTCGCCCTGATGGAGGCCGACATGTTCAGCTTCCTCAACAGCATCCTGGGCTTCTACTCGAACTGCGCGATCGCCTGGGTGGTCACCGTGGCCACCGACATCGGCATCAACAAGTACGTGCTGAAGCTGTCCCCGCACGCGCCCGAGTTCCGCCGCGGCATGCTCTACGCCGTCAACCCGGTCGGGGTCGTCGCCTTCGTCGCCGCCTCCGCGCTGTCCATCGCCATGTACTTCCACGCGCTGGGCGACACGCTCCAGCCGTACTCCCCGGTCGCCGCCGCCGTCATCGCGTTCGTCCTCACCCCGCTGATGGCCGTGGTCACCAAGGGCAGGTACTACCTGCGCCGCACCGACGACGGCATCGCCGAGCCGCTCCTGGACGAGGACGGCAACCCCAGTGCCGCCACCTACGAGTGCCACGTGTGCCGGCAGCGGTTCGAGCGGCCGGACGTGGCCGCCTGCCGGACGCACGACGCCGTCGTCTGCTCACTGTGCCTGAGCACCGACAAGATCGGCGACCACGTCCTGCCGGAGGCACCCGCCGCCGCCTGACACCCGTGGGGCGGACGGCGCGAGGCGCTTCCGCCCCACGGCACCTTCACCGCGGCGACTCCGCTGCCCAAGGGGCAGGGCAGGACGCGCACGGCGGCGGCGCGGACGGCCCGGCGGGCCAGGCGCTCCCGGATCATCACGACCCGCGATGCGTTTCGCCGCGTACGAGGGGGGCCGTGCTCGGGGACGACGACATGCTCCGCCCCTGCCCGGGCTGCTGGAGGCGCGCACGGCCGCGCACGGTGTCCGCTCCGGCCCCCGCGTCACCGGCGTACGGCTGCTGCCGACGCTCCAGCCGCCCACCGCGCGGGACTTGTCCCCTTCCAGGAACACGTGGAGGGCATACGGCGGTCCACGGACGGTGCCTCCGGGGTGCCGGTACCGCCGGTGTCGGGCGTACTCGACTTCGAGGGAGGTCCCCTCACCGGGCACCACCCGGTCGCGTACACGGCCGGCAAGTGGACGCCCCGCGCGGCCTGTCCAGGACGGACGCAACGGAGCTGGGCCCGCGTGGTATCCGCGCACACGGTGGTACCAAGTCGGTCTCGGACGCGCTGCGCGAGCCCCCGTGAGGGGGCGGTCTCGCGCACCGGGCGGCATACTGATCTTGCGGTGCGCAGTGATCAGGCGATGGTCGGAGAGGAGATGACGGGACGTGACCACCGAAGGACCGGGCGGCGGGCGGGGAACGCCCGGCGAGCCGGACGGCACTCCCCCGATCCCGGAGGACGTGTGGCTGAGGTTCCTCACGGACAGCGAGCCCGCCATACGCGCCTCCGCCCCCAGGGAGCCTTCCGCGAAGGAGCGGGCGGCGGGACGGCAGCTCCAACCCCCGCACGCCGTCGGGGACCTGTGGCAGCCGGAGGACCTGTGGGTCCGCGTGGCCTGGTGCGCCCTGGACCGCCGTGCCAAGGTCCGGCGCGTGGGACGGGTCGTCGCCACAGCCGCCGCCGTGGCTCTGGCGCTGGGGGCCTGGTCCCAGTTGTCCGCCGGCGCGGGTACGGGCACCCGGCCGGGGACGGGCACCGTGCGGCAGGTGGAGGGGGCGACCGCGAGGCAGCCCACGGCCACTCCCTTCCCGTCCGGCTCCGCTGTCCCGGTGCCCTCCAGGTAGCACACGCACGACGGGTACGGTCCCGCCCGGCCGCCTAGGATGAGCCCACAGGCCGGACCTGGGCGCTCGTCCGGGCGCGGCCCCCGCAGGCGGGTCATCAGGAGCACGCACGCCGACGGAAGGGGGACAGACATGAGCGCGCCACGCCTCAGCAGTACGCCGTTGCCGGGCATCGGTGTCCGCTACGACCTGACGACCCGGGACAGCCGCCGGCTGTCCGTGGTCGCCCACCGCGACGGCCACCGGACGATCAGCGCCTACCGCAAGGACGACCCGGACGCCTGCGACCTGTCGGTGCGTCTGACGGCGGAGGAGGCGGCGACGCTCATCGACGCGCTGATGCCCGCGCACCACACGCCGAACCTGCTGTCCACCACCGATCTGGGGCTCGTCGCCGAGCGGATCGAACTGTCCGGCTCCTCGCACTGGAACGGCCGGCTGCTGGGCGAGTCCCGGATCCGCACCGACACCGGGGCGTCCATCGTGGCGGTGCTGCGCCGGGCCGAGGCGATACCCTCTCCCGCGCCGGACTTCCGGCTCGCCGGCGGTGACACGCTCATCGTCATCGGGACCCGCGAGGGCGTGGAGGCTGCCGCCGCGATACTCGGGCGGGAGTGACCCGCCATGCACTCCTCCGCGGTCTTCCTGATCGAGTTCGGCTGCCTCATCCTCGGGCTCGGGCTGCTCGGCCGTCTCGCCGGGCGCTTCAGCTTCTCGCCGATCCCCCTCTATCTGCTGGCCGGGCTGGCCTTCGGCGAGGGCGGGCTGCTGCCGCTGGTCGCCAGCGAGGACTTCGTCGCCATCGGGGCCGAGATCGGTGTCATCCTGCTGCTGCTCATGCTGGGGCTGGAGTACACGGCCACCGACCTCGTCTCCAACCTCAGGACCCACTACCCGGCCGGGGTCGTGGACGCCGTCCTCAACGCCCTGCCCGGTGCGGTGCTCGCCCTGCTGCTCGGCTGGGGCCCGGTCGCCGCCGTCGTACTGGCCGGTGTCACCTGGGTCTCCTCCTCCGGTGTCATCGCCAAGGTCCTGGGCGAGCTGGGGCGGCTCGGCAACCGCGAGACCCCGGCCATCCTGAGCATCCTGGTCCTCGAGGACCTCTCCATGGCGGTCTACCTGCCGATCGTCACCGCCCTGCTGGCGGGGGTCGGCCTGGCCGCGGGCGCCGTCACCCTGGCCATCGCCCTGGGCGTGGCCACGCTCGTGCTCGTCCTCGCGGTGCGCTACGGCCGTCATGTCTCCCGCTTCGTCTCCAGCGACGACCCCGAGAAGCTGCTGCTGGTGGTGCTCGGCGTGACCCTGGTGGTCGCCGGACTCGCGCAGCAACTCCAGGTGTCCGCGGCCGTGGGCGCCTTCCTGGTGGGCATCGCGCTGTCCGGCGAGGTCGCCGAGGGCGCGACGGCCCTGCTCGCGCCGCTGCGGGACCTGTTCGCCGCGGTGTTCTTCGTCTTCTTCGGCCTGCACACCGACCCCGCCAGCATCCCGCCTGTGCTGCTGCCCGCCCTCGCCCTGGCGGCCGTCACCACCGCGACGAAGATCGCCACCGGCTACTGGGCCGCGCGCCGCGCCGGGATCGGGCCCAAGGGCCGTTGGCGCGCCGGCGGCACGCTCGTGGCCCGCGGCGAGTTCTCCATCGTCATCGCCGGGCTCGCCGTCACGGCCGGCATCGAGCCCTCCCTCGGTCCGCTGGCCACGGCGTACGTGCTCATCCTGGTCCTGCTCGGCCCGCTGACCGCCCGCTGGACCGAGCCCGTGGCCACCGGCCTGACGGGACTGCGCCGGAGAAGGACCACGTCCCGCGGGGCGGCGGCACCTGGTCCGCCGGGCGCCCACGAGACCATCGACGACCAGGACATCGTCGGCCGCACGTGACCATCCGACGTCTGCGAGCCCGCAAGGGGACGCCCCCGGCCTCGAGGCCCTGCCTGCTTCAGCCCGTCTTCCAGCCCCGCCGTGTGTCGATCCGCTCCCATTCCGCGTCCCACTGGGCCATGCGACGCCGGTCCAGGGAGAGCCGCGTCAGCCAGGCGGCGCCCAGTACCGCCCCGCCCGCGAGGGCGCCTGCCAGCCCGCCGCCCAGCGTCGTGTGCAGCCGGGCCTCGCCCGCGGACACCGGTGGGGAGGTGATCTCACCGCTCCTGTTCACCCACACGGCGATCGTGCTCCCGGCGGGAGTCCTGGGCGGTACTCGCGCCTCGTCCGTGTGCGTCGAGCCGTCCGTCGCGGTCCACCGCACCTTGACCCACACCCGGTGGTCACTCGCCGCGCGGGCCGGTGACGGGCCCGGCGCGTCCTCGACGGCGACCGCCGAGACCTGACGGGTCTCGGCCCGCTGCCGTTCGACGGCCCGTTCGACAGCGCCCGCCGCCATCAGGCCCGCGACCACACCGCCGAGCAGGGCGAACACCCAGCTGGCGAGCACGACCCAGGCTTCGACGACGTCGATACGCCGCTTGAGCGCGTTGCGCCGCCACCGCCACCACCGCACGGTCACACGCTCTGACGTTTCCATCGGCCGACACCCCCTCGTGAGCACCGGCAGCACCCTTCCAGTGTGCGCCTGAACCGTGCCCCTGTCGGCGTATCGCTCAGCCGGACGACGCGGCGATCCGCACGCGGTCGCTCTCGTCACCGGACAGGAAGGACGCCAGCGCCCGCCCTTCCTCGGCGACGGAGCCGCGCTCGGCCCGGGAGAAGCGGCGCAGCGGGGTGACCAGGACGGTGTCCGCCACGACGGTCCAGGTCGCGGCGACCCGGCCGTCGACCAGGACGACGCGGGTGCCTTCGACCGACAGGCCGCGGTGGGTGTCGTCGATGATCCGGCCGCGGTCGTGGTAGCCGAGGATCGCGTTGTCGAACGCCGGGAGGAACCGCACCGGCGCGGGGATGCCGGGGTCGGGGCGCGGCGCGTCGGGGAGGTCCAGCAGTTCCCGGCCGCGTTCGTCGCGGAAGGCGACCAGTTCCTCGCGCAGGGCGGAGATCGCGGCCGGCAGCCCCGCCAGGCCGCACCAGGCACGCAGGTCGGCCGAGGCGGCTGGCCCGAACGCGGCCAGGTAACGCCGGACCAGCGTCTGCCCCACGGGATCGGAGTCGTCCGGGACCGGTGGGTCGACCTCGCGCCCCAGCCAGGAGGACACCAGGGCGTAGCGCACTCCCGCTCTCGTGCGCCACAGCCCGCGCGGTGGCAGCTGCACCATCGGGAGCAGGCCGGCGACCAGCATCTCGCCCAGTGGCCGGGGTCCCGCCGCCGGCCAGCGGCCGGCGACGGCTCGCGCGAGGTCGCCCATCGAGCGGGGTTCGCCGTCGGCCATGGCCTCCCGCCCCGCCGCCGCGAGTTCGCCGAGGTTCACGCCCTCCAGCTGGCGGCGGTACGTCCCGAGCACCCGCCGGCGCAGCATCGCGTCGTGGCGGGAACGCCAGGCCACGAGGTCGTCGGCGGTGACGAGGTGGACGGTGCGGCGCATGAGGTGGGTCCGCACCACACGCCGCCCGGTCAGCAGTTCCGACAGCACCGTCGGTTCGAACGTCCGCAGTCGGGACCAGAGCCCGACGAACGGTTCCTGCGGTTCCTGCGCCTGGAGACCGCACAGGTGCGCGACGGCGTCGAGCACCGGAAGGTCGACGCGGTCGAGGAGCAACTGCCGGGCGAGGGTGGCGCGGTTGAGCGCCCTGGCATCGAGAACGGTCAAGGGAGCACCTCGGCCTTCGAGTCGTGTGCCGACCCGTGGTTCGAGTGGTCCGGGCGGCTTGCCCGGTCACCGTGACACGCGATGCGGTCAGGGTGTGACCGCATCCGGCGTCGCCGAACGCCGACACCCTCAGGCCCGGGCGGAGCCGACCCGCGAGCGGCTCATCGGCGTCGCCATTCCTCCGCGAGGAGCCGGTACGAGCGCACCCGGTCGGCGTAGCCGTGGGTGATGGTCGTGACGAGCAGCTCGTCGGCGCCGGTGGCCTCCCGCAAGAACCGGCTCTGACACTCGCCGGCGACGGCCAGGGGTAGGTGCTGACCGGCCGTCAGAGCTTTGCCGCCGGTGTCCTGGTCGCCGACCGCCTCGCCGTGCGGGCGGACACCGGCGAACCACTCGCCGTGGTGGTCGATCCCGCCTTTCCCGGCGTGGTGATCGACGGCGACGCGGACTCATTCGGGCAACGGCTCGCGGCCGGCGGAAGCGTGGAGCTCGACGCCGTGCCGATCGCCGCCGACGACGTCCCGCAGCCCGACGCCCGCCGGATTCCCCTCCGTCATAGTTTCACGGTAAGTAAAGATGCAGACACATGCAGACTCTGCAGAAATTCGCCGCACGTCGCCTGCGTACAAGCTCGCAAGCCGGGAACGCGGTGCGCTGAACGAACCCGAGGCGAGGCCGGTGCCGCGATGACCGAGTACGAACGTTCACGCACGATGCCCGCACAGCCCGAGCAGGTCTTCGACCAGGCCGCGAACATCGGCCAGTTGAACACCTGGCTGCCGGAGGCCCTGCACGTCGAGGCCGAGGACCTGCCCGCGGTCACCGTGCACGAGGACCGCACCGACGAGGACACCTCCGCCTTGCTGCGTGCCCAGCGCGACCAGATGCGGCTCGAATGGGGCACCCGCGACCAGGGCGGCTACGCGGGCTGGCTCCAGGTCGCCGGCATCGGCGGCGGAGCCAGTGAAGTGACGGTGCACCTGTCGTTCTTCGACGACAGCCATGACCCCGGCGAGACGATGGTCCGCGACGCCCTGGACACCAGCCTTCAGCGCCTGGAGGAGCAGGTGCGGCTGCGCGTGGACCACGCGGCCGGCTGACCCGGGACCGCACGCCATGGCACGCGTCAAGCAGTACGCCGTCGCGGCGTCCGGACAGTGGACCGACGAGAAGGAAGGCCGGCGCCGCCTGCCGTCCGGCGAGGTGCACGCCTGGGAGCCGGGGCTGAACCAGACCGTGTGCGGACTGTCCCTCAACCGCTCCCGACTGGTCCGCGTCCCTCACGTCACCTGGCCGGACACCTTCCCGGGTTCCGGCGGCGCGGCGGACCGGGTACGGGGCCAGTGCCCGCGCTGCGCCTCGGTCGCCGGACGCCGCGGCCAAGACGCGCGCCCCCGGCGGCAGCGCACGAACCCGCGGCCCTGAGCGGCCCCATCCCGTAGCCCCCCTCGCGTCTGCCCGCGCCGGACGCCTCCTGCCCTCCTCCGCGGAGGAGAGAGCATCCGGCACGCCGAGTCACCGCGGTATCGCGTTTCTGCCATGGTTTGCCCTGCCGTCGCCGCGGCACTCGGGGCACGCGCGAGCGTCCGGCCGGCAGCGCCCGGCCGGCGCGGCGCGATCCGGCCCCGGCGACGGGACAGAACAGAGGGTGACCGATGACGACGATCGGCGTGGAAGAGGAGTACCTGCTCCTCGACCCGGTTACCGGGCTTCCGGTACCCCTGGCCGACAAGGTGCGCGCCGCGGCGGGTCTCGCACATCTGGTGGCCGACCAGGAGGTGCAGTGCGAGCTGCTCCAGGCGCAGGTCGAGGTGGCCACGCCGGTGTGCGGCACACTGGAGGAGGCAGGGGGACATCTGCTGCGGCTGCGGCACGCCATCGGGGCGGCGGCGGAAGCGCACGGCTGCCGGATCGCGGCCTGCGGGACGCCTCCGCTGCGCCATCGTCACCCGGTGGCCGTCACCGACCAGGCCCGCTACCGGGCCATGCTCACGCAGGCGCCCCAGCTGGTGGCGGAGCAGCTGGTCAACGGCATGCACGTGCACGTGGCCGTGCCCAGCCGCGAGACGGGCGTGCAGGTCCTGAACCGGATCCGGGTCTGGCTGCCGACCCTGACGGCCATGTCGGCGAACTCTCCGCTCTGGGACGGCCACGACACCGGCTTCGCCAGCTGGCGCACCGTGATCTTCGGCCGCTGGCCGGTCAGCGGCGCACCCCCGTTCTTCCGCGACGAGGCCGACTACGACCGGCGCGTGACGCGACTGCTGGAGAGCGGTGTGATCTCGGACAGCGGGCAGCTGTACTGGCAGGCCCGCCTGTCGGCCCGGTACCCCACCGTCGAGGTGCGGTGCCTGGACGTCCAACTGCGCGCGGACGACGCGGTCATGCTCGCGGGCATGACCCACGCCCTCGTGGACACCGCCCTCATGGAAACGGCCGCCGGGGCGCCGGTGCCCGACTGCGCGCCGGAGCTTCTCCAGGTCGCTCTGTGGCATGCCGCCCGGCACGGGCTGAGCGACACCTTGATCTGCCCGAGCGGCCGGCCGCGCCGGGCCGGCGACGTGCTGTACCAGCTCCTGCGGCACGTCGCTCCGGCACTCGACGCGTCCGGCGCGACCCGGCAGGTGACGGCCTTGGTCCACCGGCTTCTCCAGAACGGGACCGGAGCGGACAGACAGCGCGCCGCTCTCGCCGAAGGCGGCATACGGGCCGTCACCGAGCTGATCGGCGCGGAGAGCAGCATGTCGTGACTCCCGGCAGACCGCGCCCGGCCGAGGCTCTGGACATGCCCTGGCCCTGCGTCACGCCCCCGACCGCTGTCAGCCAGGAGGCTGGGGCGGCAGAGCTCCGGGGGCGGCGCGATCCGCTCTGGCTGCGTCCGCAAGCGCCGCCGCAGCGGCTTCCGCGGCCTGCGCCGTGTCGTCGGCGGCTTGGGCGGCCATGTCGTCCGTGGGCTTCTCGCGGGTGGCCGGTGACGGGGGCAGTGCCTCGCTGAAGGCACGGGACACCCCCTGGAGCGCGGAGGTGACCTCACTGGGGATCACCCAGAAGCTGCTGCCCGCTCCCTGCGCCAGTTGGGGCAGCGTCTGGAGGTACTGCCAGGCGAGCAGCTTGGGGTCGGGGTCGTTGCGGTGCACGGCCTGGAACACCTCGTCGATGGCCCGGGACTGGCCCTCGGCCTGGAGGATCGCGGCGGTCCGGTTTCCCTCCGCGCGCAGGACGGCGGCCTGCTTGTCGCCTTCGGCGGTGAGGATCTGCGACTGACGCTGCCCTTCGGCGCCGAGGATCGCGGCTCGCTTGTCCCGCTCGGCTCGCATCTGCTTCTGCATCGCGTCCTTGATGGACTGCGGCGGGTCGATGGCCTTGATCTCCACACGGTTGACCCTCAGCCCCCACTTGCCGGTGGCCTCGTCCAGGACGCCACGGAGCTGGCTGTTGATGGTGTCGCGCGAGGTGAGAGTCTTTTCCAGGTCCATGGATCCCACGACATTGCGCAGCGTGGTGACGGTCAGCTGCTCGACCGCCTGAAGGAAACTCGCGATCTCGTAGAACGCCGCTCGCGGATCCGTGACCTGGAAATACAGGACGGTATCGATCTCGACGACCAGATTGTCCTCGGTGATGACCGGCTGCGGCTTGAAGGAGACGACCTGTTCCCGCAGGTCGATCACCGGATGAACGCGGTCGATGTACGGGATGACGAGATTGAGGCCGGGATTCAGGGTCCGGTGGTAGCGGCCGAGTCGCTCGACGTTACGAGCACGGGCCTGGGGAACGATCCGGACCGCCCGCACCACGGTGAAAACCGCGAACAGGGCGACGATCAGGCCGGCAATGAGGAACGCCGAGGTTTCCATGGTCTCAGTCCCGTGGATAGACGATCGCGGTGGCGCCGCTGATCTCTATGACGTCGACGGTCTTGCCGACGGGGATCACCAGCGTCTCGTCGAGGGCGCGGGCCGTCCACTCCTCACCGTCGATACGGACCCTGCCGCCCAGGCCCGTCACCTCCGAGACGACGTAGGCACCCTTGCCGACCAGGGCGTCCACGCCGAACCGTGCCGCTTGGGGCCGGAGCATGTGGCGCAGCGCGAGGGGGCGCACGAACAGCAGGGTGACTGTTGCCACGGCGGTGAAGACCAGGAACTGGAATGGCAGCGGCAGCCCGACCGCGGCGGAACCCGCCGTGACCAACGCGGCCGCACTCAGCATCCCGAGCGCAGCGGTCAGGGTGACGATCTCCGCCACAGCCAACACGGCTGCGATGATCAACCAGATCAGCCATACGTCCATTGCGCACCCCTTTGCACCTGTTTTACCCACATTACGAAGGCCGATACCCCAGAGGCGCGTCACAGATGTGCCGGGCGACGACGAGGGCGCCGGCTGGTGTGCGGTGGTTCGGGTTCGTCCGAGGCCCGCGCCGGACGGTTAAGGTGGTTGCAACGCGTCAGCGGCCTGCCCGAGCGGGCGCCGCACGCGGGGTGTGCCGGGAAGTCTGGTCGGCGTCGAAGGGGCGTATGTCCCCATGCCGATGCCCCGGAGGTCCTCCTGATGGCCGATGCCCCGCACGAGCGTTCCACTTTCCTCGGCCTTCTGCCGTGGTCTGAGCGCTCGGCGGTGGTCCAGGCTCTGCGGACGGAGACCGTCGGCGGACTGGTCCTGCTGGCAGCGGCCGTGGTGGCGCTGGCGTGGGCGAACAGCCCGTGGAGCGGCACCTATGAGGAGATCCGCGACTTCCACTTCGGTATCGGCGCGATCGGTCTCGACCTGTCGGTGGAGCACTGGACCGCCGACGGGTTGCTCAGCGTCTTCTTCCTGGTCGCGGGTATCGAGCTGAAGCGCGAGCTCGTCGTGGGTTCGCTGCGTACGCCCGCAACGGCCGCGCTGCCGGTGGTCGCCGCACTGTGCGGCATGGTGGTGCCCGCCGCCGTGTACGCGGCGACCGCCACCGTCGGCGGGGGCAGCCTGGAGGGCTGGGCCGTGCCCATGGCCACCGACATCGCCTTCGCCCTCGCCGTCCTGGCCGTCCTCAGCACCCACCTGCCCTCCGCCCTCCGCGCCTTCCTGCTCACCCTCGCCGTCGTCGACGACCTCGGCGCGATCCTCGTCATCGCGGTCTTCTTCACCAGCGATCTGAATCTCGCCGCCCTCGCCGGCGCCGTCGCCGGGCTGGTCGTCTTCTACGTCCTCCAGCGGTACCGCGTGCGCGGCTGGTGGTGGTACGTACCGCTCGGCATCACCATCTGGGCCCTGATGTACAACGGAGGCGTCCACGCCACCGTCGCCGGGGTGGCCATGGGCCTCATCCTGCGCACCACCCGCGACAAGGGCGAGGACGCCTCCCCGGCCGCGCGGACCTCCCATCTGCTGCACCCGGTCTCGGCAGGAGTGGCCGTACCGCTCTTCGCCCTCTTCGCGGCGGGCGTCGCACTATCCTCCGCGTCGCTGGGCGAGGTGTTCACCCAGCCGGAGCCGCTGGGTATCGTGCTGGGCCTGGTCGCCGGAAAGACCCTGGGCATCTTCGCGGGCACGTACCTCGCCGCGCGCTTCACCCGGGCCCGCCTCAACCCCGACCTGGCCTGGGCCGACGTGTTCGCCCTGGCGGTGCTCGCCGGGATCGGTTTCACCGTCGCCCTGCTGATCGGCGAACTGGCCTTCCCCCACCCGGCCGAGGCCGAGCTCATCAAGGCCGCCGTGCTGCTCGGCTCACTGATCGCCGCGGTTCTGGCGGCACTGCTGGTCAAGCGCCGCAACGGGGTCTACCGCCGTCTCTGGGAAGAGGAAACGCGCGATACCGACGCCGACGGCATCCCCGACATCTACCAGCGGACCAGCCCTGGGCCAGGCAGCGCCAGGGGCGACAGCTGACGTGGCCGCCTCGTGAACGGCGCCGGGTCCCTGCTGCCAGTGGTCGTCGTGGTCACCGCGCTGGTGATCAGGGCTGCGATCGCTGAGCTGCGCCGGCCGGGCAGCGTCCGTCAGCAGTGGGCATGCGCGACGAGCGGGCCTGCCGTGGCCGCCGGGGTGGTGGCGGGCGTGGCCGTTGCCGCGACGGGCTGGTCACAGGCCGGGGCGGCGGCCTTGGCATGGGCAGTGCTGGCCGGCGCGCTCGTCGCGTTCCTCGTGGGCCGGCCGACGAACAGGCCCTGATGCCCCTCATCCTCGTCAGACCACGGCGGTGCCTTCATTGCCGGACTCGCCGAAGGCGGGCAGGCCCTCGGCCGTGGTGACCTTGGTGAGAGCGCCGTCGGCCTCGGCGCGGAAGCCGCCGGAGTACTGACCGGCCGAGGCCAGGGCGACAGCCACCGTGGCCGCTCCGGCGATGGCGAGGGCCCCGCCGCCGAACAGGACGCGCCGTGTGGACTTCGCCCGGTGACCCCTGCGGCTGCCGTGCACGTTCACGTCCGTTCATCAATCCCTCCGCGCCGCCCGTGCGGCGGAGTCCGCGGCACCGGACGTGAACACAGTGGGCGCAGGGAGTGGTGCGCCGATGCGGAAGTGCGGTCGCGTCAGATTGCGTAAGAGGCCTGGTGCGGGTCACCTCTCAGAAGGATTTCGCCGGCCAGTCCAGCAACCGGGCCCCGATCACCGCTGTTTGAAGCGTGTAACGGTGGACCGGGTCGGACGGATCGGCGCCGGTGAGCTTGTGGATGCGCTCCAGGCGATAGGTGAAGGCCCGCACGCTCAGCGACAGCCGCCGCGCCGCCTCCGCGGAGACACAGCCCGAGTCGAAGTACGCCGTGAGGGTGTCCAGGAGTGGCTGGGCACCACCGCGGGCCTGACGCAGCGGGCCGAGAGCGCTGTGCACCAAGTCGGCCATGGCCTGCCGGTCGCGAGTGAGGACCGGGTAGACGAGGAGGTCGGCGGCGCGCAGCACGGGCTCGTCGAGTTCCAGTCGTTCGGCCAGGTCGAGGGCGTTCAGAGCCTCCTCGTACGAGTGGACGACGCCTCCCGCGCCGGGCTGGGGGCGGCCGATCGCCACCTGTCCCCCGCCCGTGGCGGCGAACGCCTGCTTCGCGAAGTACGCGAGGACCTCGTCCTGGTCGCCGGGGGCGATGCACACGAGCCGTCCGTCCTTGGTGGTGAGCAGGACGCTGCGGTCGCCGAACCGGCTGATCAGCGCGCGCTCCACCTCCCGGAGGGCCGGATCTCCCTCGTCGTAGGCGGTCGTGCCGCGAGCCACGGCGACGGCGTGCTCGTACGACAGGCGCAGCCCGTAGCGCTCCGCGCGCTGGGCCAGCCGGCCCAGGTCGCTTCGGCCGTACAGCAGGTCGTCGATGAACTCCCGGCGGGCCGCTTCCTCCTGGCGTACGGCGTGCCGCTGAGCCCGCTCGTAGCCCTCGGCGAACGCGTCCATGGCCTGGGCAGCGGCGGCGAGCACGCTGTCCACGGAAACACCGCTCCCGGTCGGCCAGTTCGCCCGGGTCGCGGCCATGTGGGCGGCGACCAGGGCGCGCAGTCCGAGACCGGCCTCCGCCGCCTTCTCACCGAGGGTGCGGCGCGAGTCCAGTTCCTCCCGTGTCAGCCGGCGGCCGGTCGCGGAGGCATCCCCGAGGAGCTCGGCATAGCCATCCAGGTATTTCCCGTAGTCCTCGGACACATGCAGCCCTGCCATGGAGATCCCCCCGTTGATGCGACCTCGACATCTTTCCCGCCCTGCCGGATTCCGGCAATGCCGAGGGTGCCGGAGTGCGGCGGTGGCACCTGTCAGGGTCACGTAAAGGACGTGGAAGGTTCTCACCGGTGTGCCGGGAAGCCTGGTCGGCGTTGCGCGCAGAGGTCGCTTCGCTGATCGGGGGTCGTGGTCATGGTGCTCGTCGTGGTCTTCGGGGTGGCGCTGCTCATCGCGGTCCTCGTGGGTGCCGTGCTGGCGCCCACCGACCCGGTGTTCGCCTCCGCGATCGTCGGGCGCAAGGAAGCCCCGGCGAAGCTGCGTCAATGGCTGACAGCCGTCCGGCCCCTCCTGGCGGAACCCTCCCGCCGCGTGCCGGGCGCGCCACCTCGGCAACATCGTCGCAGAGCCCGGTGACCGAGCCCCCTGACACGTTTTGCATAATGCAAAAGTGAGAGAGGGGAATCAATGAGCAGCGCCCAGGAGACCAGGAAGATCAAGTGGGCGATACGTCCCGCCCCCGGTGACGCATCGTCCGCCCAGCGGCCGGCGGGGCTGCGCACCACGTCTTGGGGCCTGCTGGTGCTCGCCCTCGTGATCGGTGCCGGGGCCGGGTTGGGCTCGATCGTCTTCCGCTGGTGCATCACGACCTTCACCCGGCTCTTCACCGGGCACGAGGACTACGCGGCCTCGCCCGGCGCCGGCCACCCGCACCTGCCCTGGCTCGGCCCCTACTTCGTGCTGCTCGCGCCGGTGATCGGCGGCCTGCTCTACGGGCCCCTGGTGAACCGGTTCGCCAAAGAGGCGCGCGGACACGGCGTGCCCGAGGTGATGCTCGCGGTCGCCCAGCGCGGCGGCCGGATCAGCCCCAAGGTCGCCGTCGTCAAGACGCTCGCGTCCGCCCTGTGCATCGGCTCCGGCGGCTCGGTGGGCCGGGAGGGGCCGATCGTGCAGATCGGCTCCGCGCTCGGCTCGACGCTGGGCCGGGTGACGAAGGTGACCGAGGGGCGGATGAAGCTGCTCGTCGCCTGCGGCGCGGCGGGCGGTATCGCCGCGACCTTCAACGCCCCGCTGGCCGGCGTCTTCTTCGCCATGGAGCTGATCCTTGGCACCTTCACCGCGGAGGCGTTCGGCGCGACGGTGCTGGCCGGCGTCAGCGCGAGTGTGATCGGACGCGCCGCCTTCGGCGACGTAACCTTCCTGAACCTCCCGGACTTCCACGTCGACCACCTCGCCCAGTACGCACTGTTCGCCCTGCTGGGAGTGATCGCGGCCGCGGTCGGGGTGGGCTTCGCCCGTGTGCTGTACCTGATCGAGGACGCCTGCGACTGGGCCTGGCGCGGCCCGGAGTGGCTGCGCCCCGCGGTCGGCGGACTGGCACTCGGCCTGGTGCTGCTCGCACTTCCGGAGATGTACGGCGTGGGCTACCCCGTACTGCAGAAGGCGACCGAGGGCGGATACGCGGTCGGCTTCCTGCTCCTGCTCCTCGTGGGCAAGACGATCGCCACCAGCCTGACCATCGGGATCGGCGGCTCGGGAGGGGTCTTCGCCCCCAGCCTGTTCATCGGCGCGATGCTCGGCGCCGCCTACGGCACCGGCCTCCACCACCTGCTGCCCGGCACCGCGGGCGCGGTGGGCGCGTACGCGCTGGTCGGCATGGGCGCCGTCTTCGCCGGCGCGTCCCGGGCCCCGATCACCGCCGTGGTGATCCTCTTCGAACTCACCGGCGAGTACGGGATCATCCTGCCGCTGATGCTGGCGATCGTGCTGGCCACCGCCGTCAGCCGACTGCTCTCGAAAGACACCGTCTACACGCTCAAGCTGCGCCGACGCGGCATCGACCTGGAGGGTGCCGTTCCGGGCGCACCGATCGGCACCCAGCAGGTGGGGGCCGTCATGGAAGCCCTGCCCTCGCCACTGCCCGCGGCCACCGCGCTCGCCGACGCCGCAGCCCTGCTGAGCCGCTCCGGCCACGGCGCCCTGCCGGTGGTCGACGCCGACGGGCACTACGCCGGGATCGTGACGGCCCAGGCCGTGGCCGAGGCCCTCGCCGAACAGCCGTACGACGCGCCGACCCTGGTCGGACGGCTCGCCGTGCCACCGGTACCGGTCACGGCGGACCAGCCCCTCGCGCAGGCCCTGCACGCCCTGCTCTCGGCACCGGGAACCGGGGTGCCCGTCCTGGATTCCCGGCAAGGCGAGCCGGTCGGCTGGCTCAGCCACCAAAGCGTGCTGCACGCCGTGCACGACACCCGCTGGTCAGCGAAGCAGCCGGTCTGACCGGCCCCGCCACCTCCGTACCCCCGCCGTCATGCGGGTCACGACCAGGTCGCTTCCAGCGAACCGCCCAGGCTGTCGCCCTCAGCCCGCCGGCGGAACCCCGGCTCCCCGTCGCCACCCCGCCGTGGACCCCGGCGAGGCGGGCGGGCGGGATGCCGTGTGGGAGAGCCGGTAGGAGCGTACGACCGCGGTGACGCATCCGGCGAGGAGCGCCGCAGCCCAGCCGCCCAGGGCGCGGAGGGGCTCTGCCGGGGACACCCCGGGCTCCACACCGCGCGGCGGCACCCGGCCTTTCGAGTCGTAGACGACGGCGAGCGCGTCGCCGGGGCGGGTGGTCTTGCCGCAGCCCCGCCAGATGCGGACCTTCAGAGGTTCGCCGTCGCGGTCGGCCACCGAGCAGAGGTAGCGGCCGCGGCCGGAGACCGCTCCCGGTCCGCCCTCGACCGATGTCACCACCACGGACTCCACGCGCCCCCGTTCCGCCAGCACCAGGCCCGCGGCAGCCGGGGGTGTCTGCAACGCGAGGCAGACGCCGAGCACCGCGACGATGCCGACCAGCGCCCGTCCTGCCCGCACCACGCAGAGGTAGAGAGCGAGCGCGGCGGCACACAGCAGGCCGCCCTCGCCGTCCGCCAGACCGGGAACCCCGTACCAGGCGCCGGCGACCGCGGTGGCGACGATCGCCATCGCCCCCACCCCGCCGGCGACGAGTCCCTCCACGACCAGCCACCACGGCGGCAGGCCGACGAACTCGGCCGGCCCCCACACCGTGCTGCGCAGATGCGCCATCAGGTGCGCCTCCGGCGTGGGCAGGGGCCGATGGCTTCGGCGCATGCGCGTCCCCCCTCCCCGTGTCCCGCCGCGTCCGGCCATGCCCCTCATCCTGGTGTGGTGGGCGGGTGATCCGCAGTGCCCTCCGCCGGACGCATGCGCAAGGCCCGCGTTGCCGGGATCAGGCAGCATGGCAGGACCCGCACGACTCCCTTGCATTATGCAAAACGCGCCGGAGGCCGAGAAGAGCGGGCCCGGGGACCGGCAGGGCCGACCGAACCGGTCAGGCGTCGCGGGCCACCGGGACGTCGGCCCCCCAGCCCAGCGGGTGCGCCTCCGCGTCCTCCGGCCCCGGTGCGAGGGGCTCTCCCCCGGCCTCGTTGAAGGCGTCGAGGGCCTCGATGAGTCCCATCCGCTGCGTCGGCGTGAGCCGTCGGACGATGGCGGCGATCTCCGCGCGGCGGCGGGCGGTGACGTCCTCCACCGTCCGCCGGCCTTCCTCGGTGAGTTGCAGCAGGGTCTCGCGGCGGTTGTCAGGGTTGAGGCGCCGGTCGGCGAGCCCGGCCGCGATCAGCCGGTCCACCATGCGCATCGCCGTGGACGGCGCCACCTGGAGCAGCTCGGCGAGGGCGACCAGCTTGGTGGCGCCGCGCGTGGACAGCACGACCAGCATCCGGAACTGCGGGAGAGTCACCCGGTCCTCGACCTCGGCGAGGGAGCGGGCGGAGACCGCCACCAGCAGCCGGGACGCGGTCAGCACCGCACGGGTCACCGCGTCAACGTCGTCCATGGGCCCCGCGGGGGTCTCGCGCTCCGGCATGGTTCCTTTCTACCGTGCCGAAGTCCCCGCCCACTCACCTGTCGGGGAGCGGGTTTCCTTCCTCATACCCGCGGTAGCGGAGCAGGAGCATCGCGGCATCGTCATGGGGCGGCCCGCCGGCGTGCCGGGCGAGGTCCGCGCGCAGCGCCTCCAGGGCGCGGTGAGCGTCGAGTTCCCTGAGCAGGTGGGCGCGTTCACCCAGGGGATAGAAGCGGCCGCCTTCGTCCCGGGCCTCGGTCACGCCGTCGGTGTACAGCAGGAGTTGCTCGCCGGGTGCGAAGTCCACCCGGTAGGGCTTCGGCTCCTCGCTCCCGTGGGCGCCCAGTCCCAGCGGAAGTGAATAGGCGGGCGGTTCCGGGAAGTCGACCGTGCCGTCCCGGCGTACGACCATCGGGGCCGGATGGCCGTAGTTGAGGAGGACGGCCTCGTAATCCGCGCCGATCTCGGCCAGGATCGCCGTGACGAACTTCTCGCCCTCCAGCTCCCGGCCCACGCTCCGCTCCAGACGCTCGCCGAGCCCCACCAGGTCCGGCTCGTCGTGTGCCGCCTCCCGGAAGGCGCCGAGGACGACCGCCGCCGTCTCCACCGCGCCCAGCCCCTTGCCCTGCACGTCCCCCACGATCACGCGGATGCCGTGCGGCGAGGCCACGACCTCGTACAGATCGCCGCCGATGCGCGCCTCGGCGACGGCCGAGGTGTACGACACCGCCGCCTGAAGCGGGCCCGCCGTCAACGGCACCGGACGCAGCAGCACCCGCTGTGCGACCTCCGCAATCGATCGCACACTGGCCAGTTCGTCTTCGCGGCGCGAGCGCATCACGGCCGCCGCGATGCCCACTCCGGTGACTCCGGCCACCGAGGCCATCGCGGTGAACCCCCGGCGCTCCGGGAAGAGCCCGTCGTACAGCCCCAGTCCCGCGCAGAGCACCAGCGCCACGAGTCCGATCAGCGCCGTGCGACGCCATCCTCCGACCAGCCCGGCAAAGGCCGGTCCGAGCGAGACCAGCGGGAGGAACCCCACCCCCGGCCCCGCCACGACGTCCACGACCGCGACCACCGCCATCACCGCGATCGGCACGGAGGACAGCACCGTCCAGCTCCGTGGCGGCTTGTTGTCGGTCATGGCGTACTCCAGCGATGTCGAGGCGCTCGAGAGCCGCCCCTGACCTTCGCAGGCGCGCCTCCCCCACCTTTAGACTATGCAAAGGTTGCTCGGGTTGTGCCGCCCACGGCCCCGAGAGCAAGAAGGAACGAGACGAGGGGGACCACTGTGACCACCCAGGGGCCTGACCGCGAGGGAGCGCCCGAAGAGCCGGACGGCGCCTCGTCCGGCTCCGAGGAGGTGTGGCTGAAGTTCCTCATGGACAGCGAGCGGGCCATCCGCGCATCCGCCCCCAGGGAGCCCTCCGCACGGGAACGGGTGCGGGGGCGGCCTTCCCGCTCCCTCGCCGCGGACAGTGCGGAGCAACGGACGCGGCACCCGGACGACGAGGTTGTGAACGGGAGGACTGACGCGGTCGGCGACCTGTGGCAGGTGGAGGAGCCGTGGACCGGCCCGGCTTGGCGGGATTTGGACGGGCGAGCCAGACTCCGGCGCGTCGGCCGCGTCGTCGCCACCTCCGCCGCGGTCGTCCTGGCGCTCGGGGCCTGGTCCCTGCTGTCCACCCGCGACGGCACGCCCAGCGACAGACCGGACGACACCATGGTGCAGCAACTGGAGGACGCCCCCGCCGACATGCCCACGGCGCCCCGTCTCCCGCCTGGTTCCACCGCTGTGCCGACCTCGTCCGTGACCGCTGCCGGGTGAGTCACCTGCACGGTGCAGCGGGGCCGGACGTCCGCGCGGCGCCTCACTGTGCCGCGCGGTTGATCGCCGTCTCCACGGCCGCGATCCGCTCGGCGAGCAGCCCCAGGGTGGCCACGGCGCGGACGAGGGGATCGCCGTCCGGTCCACCCAGCGTCCGCGTCCGCACGTACGCCGCCTTCAGCTCGCTCCAGCGCAGTGCCTGTTCGTCTGTCAGAGTGCCGCGCAGCTCCGCCAGTTTCAGCAGGTTGGACTCGGCGCCGGTGGTGAGGGTGTGGGCCTCGGCCGTGTAGTGGTCGTCGATCAGCGCGGCCAGTTCGGTGTCGTCCATGACGGGCTGGACGCGTTGCGCGATCTTGTTCATGTTGCGGTAGGAGCCCTGGAGCCGGAAGGGCGGCTCGGAGCGGGTGGCGTCGGACTGGGCGGCCGAGGCGATGTACGCGGCGTTGACCGCCAGGACCGTCTCGCGAGCCGTGAGCAGGTGGCGCAGTACGGCCAGGACGCGCTCCAGCTCGGCGGGGGCGTACGGGTGTGCCAGCCGGTCCGCGCGGGCCGTTGAGTCGCCCTCGGCCAGGCGGATCAGCAGCTCCAGGTCGGTGCGGCCGCGGCCGGCGAGCGGGGCGAGGACCGGGTTCGCCGTCAGCGCGTTCTCGACGAAGCTGAGCGCGAAGGAGTCCTGCTTGCCGGTCAGGACGTCACCGAGGTTCCACACGTCGGCGCGGTTGGTCAACATGTCGGGGACGCGGAAGCGGCCGCCGGACTCGGTGTAGGGGTTGCCGGCCATGCACACCGCGAACCGCTTGCCGCGCAGGTCGTAGGTGTGCGGCTCGCCGTCGCGCACGCCCTCGATGCGGCGGGTGGCGTCGCACAGCGGGATGAACCTCTGGAGCAGCTCGGGCGAGGTGTGCTGGATGTCGTCGAGGTAGAGGAGGGTGTTGTTGCCCGCCTCCAGCGCGAAGTTGATCTTCTCGATCTCCTGGCGGGCGGTGGCGTTCGGGGCCTCGGCCGGGTCGAGGGAGGTGACGGCGTGGCCGAGTGCGGGGCCGTCGACCTTCACCAGGATCAGGCCGAGGCGGTCGGCGACGTACTCCATGAGGGTCGTCTTGCCGTAGCCGGGCGGGGAGATGAGCAGAAGCAGGCCGCCGGTGTCGGTGCGCTTCGTGTCGCCCGTCGTACCGAGCTGTTTGGCGAGGCTGTCGCCGACCAGCGGCAGGTAGACCTCGTCGATCAGCTTGCTGCGTACGAACGCGGACATCACGGTCGGACGGTACTGGTCCAGGCGGAGGCGGGTGCGCTCGGCGGCCAGCAGTGCCGTCCGGCGGCGCTGGTAGGAGCGGTGCGCGGGGACGTCATGGGCGCGGAACTCCCGTGCGCGGGCGAGAAGTTCGTCGACGCGGACGGTGAGGGTGCCGCCGCTGACGCGCGGGTGCGTGCCGAGCAGGCCCTCCACGGTCTCGGTCAACGGGGCGTCGGACTCGTGGCGGAGCAGGTCCGGGCAGAGCTCGGCGGCCACCGCCTCGGCCAGGTCGCCGGGGCTGATCTCCGTGCCGGTCGCGGCGGCGTACGACGTCAGCCACGCCTCGACCAACTGCCGGCGGGCGGCCGGGTCAGTGAGGACGGCGAGGTCGTCGTCGTAGGCCGATGTGCCCACGGTGCGGCGGAACTTGTCGAGCAGCGTCCGGGTGCCGGCGCTGATGACGAAGCCGTCGGGGCCGCTGGTCAGCTCCTCGAAGAGGTAGGTGGCCGCCGCACGGGTGCCGATCGCCTCCGCCAGCTCGGCCACGAGGTCGGCGATCGCCGGCACGAGTCCGAACGTGTCCCGGGCGCGCGCCAGCGAGACCGCGCGCCGGGTCCAGCTCTCCCGCTCCTCGGCCGTCGTACCGTGCGCCCAGAAGAGCTGGGCGGCGGCGCGGGCGGCGGGCGCGTGGCGGAGCGGGCCGGCGCCCTCGTGCAGGCGCAGAAGTGTGGCGAGGATCGTGGTCGCGTCGTGGTCGTGGACGCCACGCTGGTAGCCCTCGTCGTACGCCGCCTCCGCCGCCTGCCGGACGAGGGCGGGCAGGTCGGCCTCCGCGAGCGCGTCCGGGCCGTGTTCGTCCAGCAGCCGGACGGCGAGGTGTTCGGCGCGGTAGACCCCGGGCGACTCGGACGGCAGGGGGCGGTCCCAGTAGGGGCGGGTGGCGGCGAAGTCGGGGGGGTCCGTGACCGGCGAGCGGTAGTCGGTGCCGGTGAGCGCGAAGGCGAGGGTGTCGCCGTGCGGGACGAGGGTGAGGTCGAGGGGCTGGGTGTTGACGGCGAAACGGTGGCTGCCCAGGCGGAGGGTGCGGCCGTCGTCGGCGTACAGGTCGGTGCGGTCGCGCAGGGCGCGCAGCGCCTCCTGGAGGGCGGACTTCAGACGGCCGTCGACTTCCTCGGCCCTGACCTGGTCGCCGAGTTCGCGCAGCTCGTCGGCGATGCGGCGGACCTTGGCGGGCATCGGGTCGGAGGTGAAGTAGGTGGCGATCGCGTCCGTGCCGGCGAGCATGACGGCGCGGCGGGTGACCGTCCGCAGGACGCGGGCCGCCGAGTCGGCGAGGCGCTCGGCGCGACGGGCGCGGGCGTCGGCGAGGGTCTGCTTGCGGGCGGAGAACGCCTCGTGGACCTCGTCGCGCTTGTCCGCCAGCTCGCCGAGGAAGTCGTCGAACTCGGCGAACTGGGACTCCAGGTTCTCCACCCGCACCAGCATGGTGGCGAGCTGCTCGTCGCACGCCTCGGGACTGTCGGCGCCCGCGAGCCCGCCGATGACGGCCTGGCCGAGCAGGGCGAACTCGGCGGCGAACTCGGCCCGTCCCTCACGGTCGAGGAGCGTGCGGCGGCGGCCGTCGAGCGTGGCGCGGGCGCGGTTGACACCACCGAGGACCTCGGCGATCCGCTCCAGGATGGACGTCCGGACGGTGGCGTCGCCGATGTCCAGCCCGGCGACGACCTCGGTCACCGTGCGCAGCCCGTCGGCGAGGTCGTCGAGACGGGCGGCGACGGGCGCGGCCTCGGCGACGGTGTCGATTGCCCCGGCGTCCGCGACGAGCTGTTCGATGTCGGCCTGGTGGCCGGCGAAGGCGTCCTCGCGGGCGAGGTGGGCGACGGCCCGCTGCCCGAAGGAGGCGAGGTCGGCCTCGGCATCCGCGGCGAGCTCGTCGATGCGGCCGGTGTCGGCGTACCGCATGTCCCTGAGGGTGAGCAGGTGGCCCTGGGCGTGCCGCAGTTCGGTCAGGCCGGCCGACCCAGGCGGAGGCGCTGCGCGGGGTCTCGCCACGCAGGCGTCGCACGACCGCCGCCACCTGGGCGGCGGCTTCGGCGAGCGCGTCGGCCGCCTGGCTGGTGAGGGCCTGGACGGTCTCGAACTCGGCCAGCACCTGCTCGGCGGTGGCCCGGACCTGCGTGAGCGGCGTGTGCAGATCGCAGAGTTCGGGCTCGCTGAGCCAGTGGTAGGAGTCGGCGGCCCGGACACAGGCGGCGGCCAGTGCCTCGTAGACCTCGCTCGTCGGCGTCGACTCGGTGACGGCGCGCGTGATGGACAGACAGTCCGAGATACCGCGCACGAGGTCGGCGTTGCCGAGGCGGGTGAGCGGGCCGGTGCCGACGGGCTGGGCGGCGGCGTGCGTGTCGGAGACGTACGGGGAGTCCCACATCTGGACGGGGTGCACGCGCTGCGGCTCGTCGTTGTCCGCGCGCAGCACCACCAGCGTGCCGTCGTCGAAGAGGGCCCAGCCGTGGCAGGACAGCGGGGTGGCGACCTCCTTGCGGATCATGTTGTACGGCAGCAGGAGACTGCGGCCTTCCGCGCGCGCGTGGAAGGCGAAGAGGACGTCCTCGCCGTTGGGTGAGCGGATCGTCCGCTCGAACTCCAGGCCGGCGGTGTCGGTGCCGTCGAAGGTCTTGTACGTCCCAGTGGCGAGGCAGTAGCCGCCGGGGAAGACGATCCCCTGGTCCTCGGGCAGTGTCCGGCAGGCCCGACCGATGCCGTCGAGGCGGACGACGCTCTTCGTGAGTGTGTTGAAGACCAGGTACCGGTGGAGGTCCTCCTTGTACGGCAGGACGTCCAGCAGGACGAGGGCGCCCACACGCGCGTACGCGACGTCGGCGTCGGCGAGGGACTGAAGCGGCTCGGCGACCGGCTCCGCGTGAACCCCCTCCCCCGTCTCGGTGTTGTCCTCGACCTTGACGGTCAGGGTGCCGCCGACCGTCTCGACGAAGACCTGGCCCTCGATGGAGACATGAGGATGGCGGCCGAGGACATGGTGCTCGCGGGTCGTCCGCGTCCAGGCGAAGTCGTGGGAGGGCGGGAAGACGTGGTCGCGCTCGCCCCGCGCGTCCAGGAAGGACACCCGACCGTCGTCGGTCACCGCCCAGCGCAGGACACGGATGTCGCCGGCCTTCTCCCCCGTCTGGAAGACGGCCAGCAACTTGCCCTCGACGCGGCGGAGTTGCAGCAGCTGAGCCTGCCGGTAGTAGCGGTGGAGAGCGGCGAACTCGCGGACGAAGGCGGGATCGTCGAGCAGGCCCGGCACGGCGTCCTCGGCCAGCCGGTTCAGATCGCGGTCGTACAGCGCGAAGACGTCACCCACCGTAGTCTCCGGCTTGAGGCCGAGGAAGACGTTGTGGCCGAAGAGCAGCCTGTCGCCGACGGCGACGATGTCGCGGGGCACGCAGTTGTGCTCGGTGCGCAGCCGCTCGGTGCTCGTCAGCTCCAGCCGGGTGGAGCCGAACTCCTCGGTCCGGCGGGCGTTGAGCGCCTCGGCGCGCCGGGCGAGCTCGGCGGCCTGCGCGGTGAGCCGGTCGCGCAGCACCTCGTACGTGCCGGTGTCCCAACCGGTGGTCATGAGGTCCCTTTCAAAAGTCGGAGAACGTGGTCCGGAGCTGCCGTCCCCTGTGCGGCAGCTCCGGACCACGGGCCGGGTCGGGCCGTGGCGCCCGCCTGGCCCTGGCACGCCTGCCGGGCCCCGGCGGCGGTCAGGCCCTGGCGCTGCCGTTGAGCTCGGTCAGCGGAGTGTCGGCGAGGCCCAGCTCGCCCGCCTTGTCCAAGAGCTGCTGGAACTGACCGGCGTTCCCGCCGCCCTGCTTCAGGAACTTCATCAGCAGGGCGGAGACGGTCAGGTTCTGCACATCGGCCGTCGACACCGAGCCGAGGACCCGGCTGAGGTCGTCGGTGAAGCTGGAAGTACCGTCCAGCCAGGGCTTCGCGAGCGCCTGGGCGGTCTCGGAGTGCTGGACGAAGCCGTCGACGCCCTTGCCGAGCGCGATCGAGGAGACCAGCCGGTCGAAGAAGACCGACTCGCCGCCGACGATGCTGATGTCGGCGTTCTCCAGCCCGGTGGCGAGCACCGTGGCCTGGGCCTCGGCGACCTGTCGCTGCACGTCCAGCCCGGCGAGCCGGATGTCCTTCTCCGCCTCCAGGCGCAGCCGGTACTCCTCGTGGCCACGGGAGGCGTCGTCCAGCGCGGCCATCGCGGCGGCCTTCTCGGTCAGCCCGGCGGCCTCGGCCCTCAGCTTCCCGCTGATGCCCTCGGCCTCGGCCAGCGCCTTGGCCCGCGCCCCGTCGGCCTCGGCACGCAGCCGGGCCTGGGTCGCCGCCGCCTCCGCATGGCCGACCTTCTCGGTGACCTCGGCCTCCTTGTCGCGGACTTGGACCACCGCGAGGCCTTCGGCAGCGGACTCGGCCTGGATGCCCTCGGCGAGGCGCCGCTTGGCCTGCGCGTCGAAGTCGGCGCTCTTCAACCGGGCCTCGGCCAGGGTGAGTTCCTCGGCTGCCCGGTGGACGGCGGCCTGCTCGGCTGCCTCCGCGGCCTTGATGTCCTTGACCAGCTTTTCCTGCGCCTCGGCCTCCGCGGCGATGATCACGGCCTGCCGGCCGCGCTCGGCCTCCTCCACGGCGCGCAGCCTCTTGATGGCCTCCTCCTGCTCGGCGACCGTACGGTCCACCGCCACGCGCTCGCGGATGACCTCGGCGATCTCCCGCCTCTCCGCCTCGACCTCCTTCTCGGCGGCGATCTGTGTCAGTCGCGTCTCCCGCTCCCGCGCGATGACCTCGAGCTGCCGGTCCTTCTCGATGCGCTCGTTCTCGATGGCGATGACACGCTCACGGTTCTTGGCCGCGACGGCGACCTCACGGGTCTGGTTCTCGCGCTGGACGCCGAGCTGCTCCTCGGTCTTGAGGAACGCGCCCTGCGCCCGCAGCCGCTCTTCCTCCACCACCCGCGCCGTCTCGGCCTCCTCGCGGGCCCGTACGGTCTCGATCTCCCGGCGCTGCTTGATCTCGGCGTCCGCCTGCCGGCGCTCCAGCTCGAGGATGGCCTCGCGGGCGTCGACGTTCTGCCGGGTGATCTCCTTCTCCTCGTGGCGCTGGAACTCGTTGGTCCGCACGTGCTCCACGGCCGTCAGCTCGGTGATCTTCCGGATGCCCTGCGCGTCGAGCACGTTGGCGGGGTCGAGCTGGGTCAGCGGCGTCTGCTCCAGGTAGTCGATCGCCGCGTCTTCCAGGTGGTAGCCGTTGAGGTCGACGCCGATGACCTCGATGATCCGGTACCGCAACTCCTCGCGCTTGGTGTAGAGATCGGTGAAGTCCAGCTGCTTGCCGACGGTCTTGAGCGCCTCGGAGAACTTCGCGTGGAACAGTTCCTGGAGCGTGTCCCGGTCGCTGGCCCGTGCGGTTCCGACGGCCTGGGCGACCTTGATGACGTCCTCGATCGTCTTGTTGACCTTCACGAAGAACGAGATCCGGATGTCCGCGCGGATGTTGTCGCGGCAGATCAGGCCCTCCTTGCCGGCCCGGGTGATCTCGATGGTCTTCACCGAGATGTCCATCACCTCGGCCTTGTGCAGCACGGGCAGCACGACCTGTCCGGTGAAGGTCACGTCGACCTTGCGCATCTTGGAGACGATCAGCGCCTTGCCCTGCTCCACCTTGCGGAACAAACGGGCGACGACGAGTACGAGGAGCAGGCAGACGGCGACGAGCACGCCGGTGCCCACGATCATGGCAGCCATGGCAGACGTCCTTCAGCGTGAGGAACTTGAAAACGAGGGAGGACTGAAAGAGAGGCAGAAGGGGCCGGAACCCCGCGTTCCGGCGACGCCCGCGGCTCAGGCGGCGTGGTCCGGCACGGACGGCCCGGGTTCATCCGGGAAGAGACGGTGCAGCGGGCGCACGATCAGGCACGTCGCACCCCAGGCCACGAGCATCGCCCCCACGGGTGCGACCAGGTGCAGCATCCCGGCGACCGGTCCCGGGAACCCGAACGCGGCGAACAGAACGGCCGCTCCGACGCTCAGGGACCAGGCGAGCGCGGTCAGCAGTGAGAAGGCCACCGTGACGGGCACCCCGCCCATGCGCCAGACCCGCAGATCCACGTCCGCGTCGAAGCTGCCGACGTCGGTGACACCCACGGCTGCCAGGAGCCAGAAGCAGACGACCACGACGAGTGCGGCGGTCAGCAGGATCGTGGGCGGGCCCGTGGCCGCTGCCAGAAGGGTGCGCATCTCGTGGTCCCCCCTCTCCCCGCGCGGCGCGTCTGAGTCGTCTCCGGCGATACACGGTCGTTCCGTGCCTTGGTGCCGGGCACCTGCCGGTGTCCGGCACCAAGGCGATCCGCCGTGCTCCCCACGAGCCATGCTGCACGATCCGGCCCTGGTCGCGCATTGCCGGTTCCCGGCAGTGTTCACGCGGGGCTGCATGCCGGGGCCGCCAAGAGGACGGCAAGCCCGCTCGGCACATCGGGTACGTGCGCATCGCCTGATTCCACATGATCGTCGGCCGGTGCCGGTACCAAGAAAGCCTCCTTCCGGGAGTCGCGTGAGCAGGAGGTCGGCCTCCGCACCTGACGATCCGTCGACGACGTCGGCGTCGAGTCAGTGTCAGTACCGCCGCGACCCGCTGTCGACGGCCGTGAAACGCCAAGATCGACAACTGGTCAAGCCCGAGACGGCCTGCGAGGATGAAGGCCAGAGGCGCACGTACCAGTCTCACCAGGAGGTACCCGTGAAGATGCTGATCAACGTCCCGGAGACCGTGGTCGCGGACGCGCTGCGTGGTCTGGCGGCTGCCCACCCGGATCTGACCGTGGACGTGGAGAACCGGGTGATCGTGCGGCGGGACGCTCCCGTGGCCGGGAAAGTGGGGCTGGTCTCCGGCGGCGGCTCGGGGCACGAGCCACTGCACGGGGGTTTCGTAGGGCCCGGCATGCTGTCGGCGGCCTGTCCGGGTGAGGTTTTCACCTCCCCGGTGCCCGATCAGATGCTGCGCGCGGCCGCCGCCGTGGACAGCGGGGCCGGGGTGCTGTTCATCGTCAAGAACTACACCGGTGACGTGCTCAACTTCGACATGGCCGCCGAGCTGGCCGAGGATGAGGGCATTCAGGTCGCGAAGGTGCTGGTCAACGATGACGTGGCGGTGACCGACAGCCTGTACACGGCCGGGCGGCGCGGTACCGGGGCGACCCTGTTCGTGGAGAAGATCGCGGGCGCCGCCGCTGACGAGGGCATGCCGCTGGAGCGGGTGGAGGCCATCGCCCGGCAGGTCAACGAGAACTCCCGCAGTTTCGGTGTCGCGCTGAGCGCGTGCAGCACACCGGCCAAGGGCAGCCCCACCTTCGACCTGCCGCCGGGCGAGCTGGAGTTGGGCATCGGCATCCACGGCGAACCCGGCCGGGAGCGGCGGGCGATGATGACGTCCGGCGAGATCGCCGAGGTCGCCGTCGAGGCGGTGGTGGAGGACCTCCGGCCGCGCAATCCCGTGCTGGTCCTCGTCAACGGCATGGGTGCGACGCCCCTGCTCGAGCTGTACGGCTTCAACGCCGAGGTGCACCGGGTGCTCGCCGCCCGCGGCGTCCCCGTCGCCCGCGTCCTCGTGGGCAACTACGTCACCTCCCTGGACATGGCGGGCGCCTCCGTCACCCTGTGCCAGGTCGACGAGGAGATGCTGCGGCTGTGGGACGCGCCGGTGAAGACGCCGGGTCTGCGCTGGGGCATGTGACGCGGAAGGGGTAGAGGATCACCACGTACCTACCAGGCAAGGAGATCCAGTGCTCGACGCCGATTTCTTCCGCCGTTGGATGACGGCGACCGCCGCGTCCGTCGACCGTGAGGCGGAACGGCTCACCGCCCTCGACTCCCCCATCGGGGACGCCGACCACGGCAGCAACCTCCAGCGCGGGTTCACGGCCGTGACGGCGGCCCTGGAGAAGGAGGCCCCCGGCACGCCCGGCGGGATCCTGACTCTGGCCGGGCGCCAGCTGATCTCGACGGTCGGCGGCGCCTCGGGGCCGCTGTACGGGACGCTGCTGCGCCGTACCGGCAAGGCGCTCGGGGATGCCTCCGAGGTCAGTGCGAAGCAGCTGGCCGAGGCGCTGCGGGCCGGGGTGGACGCGGTCATGACGCTCGGCGGTGCCGCGCCGGGCGACAAGACCATGATCGACGCTCTGGTGCCCGCGGTGGACGCGCTGGGCGACTCGTTCGCTGCGGCCCGGACCGCCGCCGAGGAGGGCGCCGTGGCGACCACACCCTTGCAGGCGCGCAAGGGCCGGGCGAGCTATCTGGGCGAGCGCAGCATCGGGCACCAGGACCCGGGTGCCACGTCGTCGGCGCTGCTCGTCGCCGGGCTCGCGGAGGCCGCCGGTGAGTGACGAGCGGCTCGTGGGGATCGTGCTGGTGTCGCACAGCGCGGAGGTGGCCGCTTCGGTCGCCGCGCTGGCGAAGGGGCTCGCCGGCGGTGGTCCGGCGGTGCCCGTCGCCCCGGCGGGCGGCACCGAGGGCGGCGGGCTCGGTACCAGCGCCGAACTGATCGCCGCGGCGGCGGCGTCCGTCGACCGCGGCGCCGGCGTCGCCGTGCTGACCGACCTGGGCAGCGCGGTGCTCACCGTGAAGGCGCTGCTCGCGGAGGGCGACGAACTCCCGGAGCAGACACGGCTGGTGGACGCTCCGTTCGTGGAGGGAGCCGTGGCCGCGGTCGTCACGGCGGCGACCGGGGCGGACCTGGCGGCGGTGGAGTCGGCCGCCGCTGAGGCGTACACCTACCGGAAGGTGTGAGTCCGGGCCGGGCGCGCCGGAGAGCGGCGGGCCCGGCGACCATCGGCCCCCGGGCGGCTGGCACCTGACGCTCTGTCAATCGCTCAGCGAGCGCCGACGAATTGTCTCGCCAGCCGCTCCCCCGCCGTCACGGCCGCCGCGTGGTCCTCGATGGGTGACACGCGGGCGTTCTTGAAGACGATGTAGGTGACGCCGGACGGCGTGCCGCCGCCTTGCGGATCGGCGCGGATGCCGAGCGCCTTGGCGGTCGTGTAGGACGCCTCCCCGATGACGTCCTGCGGGCCCGTGTCGCCGACGACCGCGTACTGCACACGGTCGCGGTGGATGACGGCCACGACGGAACCGCCGCCCACGCCGTACTCCCGGTAGTCCCAGATGCGGCTCGGGGCGGGTACGACGATGAAGGGCAGGCGTTCGGCGCTCAGGGGGCGGCCGTCGGACTGTGCGTAGGCCGTGCTGTCGGAAAAGTACGGGTCCGTGCGGCGGTTGCAGCGAGGTCCGGGGCGGCCGTCGCAGTCGATGTCCATGTCGGCCTTCCAGAACACGGCGTCGCGGGTGCCACAGACCGGGATGTTCGCGGGTGCGCCGTTGTCACTGCGGTACCGGCCGCGTGAGACCTGAGTGCAATCCCGCACCTTGACCAGCAGGTCGGCGGCGCTGACGGGATTCTCGCGCCACGGCGCCTGGGGCGGGGCGGCGGGGGGTGTCGTCGCGGCGAGCAGGGCGGCACTGGCCGCGGCCAGTGTGAGCGACTGGACACGCACGATGGAGGAGCCTCTCGTGGGGAACCTGACGGGCACTCAGCCCAATCTGGCCCGGGGGTGATCCCCCGGCCACCGCTGGGGGGCCGGACGGTGCACGGCCCCAATCTCCGACAGGGGCCGGGGGCCTGAGTCCGCGTAAGGACTCGGGCTCCCCCGGCCGCCCGTGCCGGCGCGGGATCTGCGACGACAGCGGTCCCCGCGACAGGCCCGAACTCCCTGATGTACGACAGGAGTTCGGCCGTGAGGAGGTTCAGCATACGTAACTCTCCCGGGTGGTCGCGAATGGCGGGAGGTGACGCCCCCACAGAGGGCTCCCTGCACCCGCCCGCTTGATGTGATCGCGCCAGCCGCGCCATATTGGTCCGGACCATTCCCGAGTGCCGCCCCGGGAGGCAGTGTCGTGCGAAACCTTTCCTCTCTCCCCAGCCATCTCCGTCGCCTCGCGCTCTGCGCGGCTCCGGTCCTGGTCGCCTCCTGCGGCTGGACCGGCACGGGCGAAGGGGACGGCGGCTCTCCGCCCGGCGCGCCGACAGGCGTCACCGCGACAGCGGGCACGGCGACGAGCGTGCACGTCATGTGGAACACGACCGCCCGGGCCGATGCCTACGAGGTGTATCGCGGCACCACGAAGGTCAGGGAAGTGCCGGGCTTGAAGCACATGGTGGACATCACCAGGCTCCGGCCCTCCACCCTGTATGTCTTCACCGTGCGGGCGCGGGACGCCGAGGGGCGGCTGGGACCGCGCAGCCGGGAGGTCCGGGCGAGGACACCCGCGGCCGTCGCACACGACCACTTGGCACCCACTCGCCCGTCGGCTCCGCACGGCCGGGCGGCAGGCAGCCGGGCGGTCCAGCTGTCCTGGTCCGCCTCGACGGACGACCGGGGCGTGGCGTCGTACGACATCCATCAGGGGGACGCGAAGACCCACAGCGTCAGCGGGTCTCAGACGGCCGCCGTGGTCACGGGGCTGCGGCCCGGCACGGCCTACTCGTTCACCGTCCGGGCCAGGGACGCGGCCGGGAACGTCTCCCCCGCCGCTCCCGCCGTCCGTGTCACCACGCCGGGCACGGACGACGGCCGAGCGACGGCCCCCACCGGCTTCCGGGCGACGAGCCACCGGGCGGACGGGGCGTACTACGTCGACCTGAGCTGGGTGCCGCCGCGCGTGGACGGTGAGGTCACCGAGTACCAGATCCATCTGGACGGCCGGCCCGCCACCTCTCTGGTGTACGGCGGGGACGCGCCGCGCGACCGGGCCGCGTACAGCTTCTACGTGGGACGGGACGCCGGTGTCAGCCACCGGGTCCGGGTCCGGGCGATGCTGCCGGACGGCACCTGGGGAGGCTTCTCGACGGAGCGGACGGTGACGACGGGTCGGGAGCGCTGACGCGCTCCTCGGCATGGTCCGGCCGTGGGAACCCGTCACCTGCACGGGGGCACCCGGGGTGCGGCCGGGGCCGGGGTCGCCTTGGCTGACTCTGAGGCAGCACGGGCGTTCCCCGACCTCGGCGGCGCAAGGGATGTACCGCCAACCGTGCCGCCGGAGGGCAGTCCATATGCGCAACTCATCGCCAGTTCTCCGCTCCGGCCTGACCGTGGCAGCCGCCGCCGCGCTGCCCCTCGCCCTGGCCGCGGTGCCCGCAGCCGCGGGCCCGGGCATCTCCGTGAGCACCACGGGTTCCACGGTGTCGGTCACGACCAGCGCGTGCACCCAGATCAACGGCAGCTGGGGCACCGCCTCGCTCCTCACCAGCAGTCAGGGCAGCTTCGCACAAGGGCGTCAGGTGACCCTGTCGGGGACGTCGACCAGCCAGTCCGCTGCCTGGTCGAACGTCACCTCGGGGACGTACACCGTCATCGTCATCTGCTCGGACGGCACCACCGCGGGCACGCAGTCCGTCGTCGTCTCCCCCGCCGCCTCTCCCACGAGGTCGCCGTCCCCCTCGGCCTCACCGTCCCGCGGGGTCATGGGCGGGGTCGGCGGGAGCGCCACGGACTACGGCACCGTCACGCTGGTGGCGGGCGGCACGCTGGTCGGGACCGGCCTCCTCGCGACGGCCTGGTACCTGCGCCGGCGCAACAGGCCGTACCGGCTCTGATCCGGTACGCATGGCGGCCCGCCCTCCCGAAGCGCTCCGGTCGGGCGGGCCGCCGTCACGTCCCGGTCAGGCCGGGCGATCAACAGGCCCTAGCTGTCGGGGAGTTCGGCGAAGTCCGCCAGGGCGCGCCTGAGCCATTGGGTCCAGAACGTCTCCAGGTCGATGCCGGCCTGGAGCACCAGATGGCGCAGCCGGTCCTCGGTGCCGTCCCGGCCGGGCGGGAAGTCGCGCTTCTCGATCTCCTGGTACTCCGCCAGCTGCCGCTCGTGCAGCTCCAGGTGGCGTCGCAGATCGACCTCCAGACCCGCGGTGCCGACCACGGCCGCCGCCCTCAGCCGCAGCAGCAGCGCGTCGCGGTGCGGCTTGGGGTCCTGGGAAGCGGCCGTCCAGCGGGCCAGTTCGGCGCGGCCCGCCGGAAGGACTTCGTAGTTCTTCTTCTGCCCGCGCGTCGGCTGCTCGGCGGGCAGCGCCCGGATCAGTCCGTCGGTCTCCAGCTTTCCCAGCTCGCGATAGATCTGCTGGTGCGTCGCGGACCAGAAGTACCCGATCGACCGGTCGAACCGGCGGGTCAGCTCCAGCCCGGACGACGGCTTCTCGAGCAGGGCGGTGAGGATCGCGTGCGGGAGTGACATGGCCTCATCCTAGGGACGCGTTACCGCACTACAGGGCGGCCGCCAGCTCGGTGCCCTGCTTGATGGCCCGCTTGGCGTCCAGTTCCGCGGCCACGTCGGCGCCGCCGATGAGGTGCGCGCTGCGCCCGGCCGCGATCAGTTCCTCGTACAGACCGCGGCGCGGCTCCTGGCCGGTGCACAGCACGATCGTGTCGACCTCCAGCACGGTGCTCTCACCGTCGATCGTGACGTGCAGCCCGGCGTCGTCGATCCGGTCGTAACGGACGCCCGGGACCATGGTGACGCCGCGGTGCTTGAGTTCGGTGCGGTGGATCCAGCCGGTGGTCTTGCCGAGGCCGACGCCGACCTTGGAGGTCTTGCGCTGGAGCAGGTGGACGGTGCGCGGCGGGGCGGGCCGCTCGGGCGCGGCGAGGCCGCCGGGCGCGCGGTAGTCCAGGTCGACGCCCCACTGGCGGAAATACGTCTGCGGGTTCTCGTGCGCCTTGTCGCCGCTGTCCGTGAGGTACTCGGCGACGTCGAAGCCGATGCCGCCCGCGCCGAGGACCGCGACCCGGTCGCCGACGGGGGCGCCGTCGCGCAGGACGTCGAGGTAGCCGAGGACGCTCGGGTGGTCGACGCCGGGGATGTCGGGGGTGCGCGGGGTGACGCCGGTGGCGACGACGACCTCGTCGAAGTCGTCGACGTCCCCGGCCGTGACGGGGGTGTCCAGCCGTACGTCGACGCCGTGCCAGTCGAGCTGGGTGCGGAAGTAGCGGAGCGTCTCGTCGAACTCCTGCTTGCCGGGGACCTTGCGGGCGACGTTGAGCTGGCCGCCGATCTCGCTCGCCGCGTCGAACAGCGTCACCTCGTGCCCGCGTTCG
Source organism: Streptomyces sp. DG1A-41 (assembly GCF_037055355.1). Lineage (GTDB taxonomy): Bacteria > Actinomycetota > Actinomycetes > Streptomycetales > Streptomycetaceae > Streptomyces. Next base: position 429,865 of record NZ_CP146350.1, read on the forward strand.
GCGGCGGAGACCGCACAGGCCAGCCCCGCCGGACCGGCGCCGATGACCGCGACGCGCTTGCGCAGCCGGGTCGGGGAGAGCGCGAGCTCGGTCTCGTGGCAGGCGCGCGGGTTGACCAGGCAGGAGGTGATCAGGCCGCTGAAGGTGTGGTCGAGGCAGGCCTGGTTGCAGCCGATGCAGGTATTGATCGCCTCGGGCAGGCCGGCGGCGGCCTTGATGACGAAATCAGGGTCGGCGAGCATCGGGCGGGCCATCGACACCATGTCGGCCACGCCTTCGGCGAGCAACTCCTCGGCGAGTTCGGGGGTGTTGATGCGGTTGGTGGTGACGAGCGGGACGGACACCTCGCCCATGAGCCGCTTGGTCACCCACGTGTACGCGCCGCGCGGCACGGAGGTCGCGATGGTGGGGATGCGGGCCTCGTGCCAGCCGATGCCGGTGTTGATGATGGTGGCGCCGGCGGTCTCGACGGCCTTGGCGAGGGTGATCACCTCGTCGAGTGTCGAGCCGCCCGGGACGAGGTCGAGCATGGACAGCCGGTAGACGACGATGAAGTCCTCGCCGACCGCCTCGCGCACTCGCCGCACGATCTCCAGGGGGAAGCGCGTGCGGTTCTCGTACGAGCCGCCCCAGCGGTCGGTGCGGTGGTTGGTCTGCCGGGCGATGAACTCGTTGATGAGGTAGCCCTCGGAGCCCATGATCTCGACGCCGTCGTAGCCCGCGTGCCGGGCCAGGCGGGCGGCGCGGGCGTAGTCCTCGATCGTCCGCTCGATGTCGGCGTCGGTGAGCTCGCGGGGCGGGTAGGGGCTGATCGGCGCCTGGAGCGGGCTGGGCGCGACCAGGTCCCGGTGGTAGGCGTACCGGCCGAAGTGCAGGATCTGCAGGGCGATCCGCCCGCCCTCGCGGTGCACGGCGTCGGTGATGACCCGGTGCTGCCCGGCCTCCGCCTCGGTGGTGAGCTTCGCTCCGCCCTCGTACGGGCGTCCCTCGTCGTTGGGCGCGATGCCGCCGGTGACGATCAGGCCCACTCCCCCCCGGGCGCGGGCGGCGTAGAAGGCGGCCATGCGGGCGAAACCGCCCTCGGCCTCCTCCAGACCGACGTGCATGGAGCCCATGAGGACCCGGTTGGGCAGGGTCGTGAAGCCCAGGTCGAGGGGGGTCAGCAGGTGCGGGTAACGGCTCATCGGGCCCTCCGTGCGCGGTGTCGTGTCTGTAGTTGTAGAGGACCGCCGACCGTTTATGCAACTAGTTGCACAAGGTGATGGAGGGCACAGTGGGTCCATGACCAGGGATCTTGGCCTTTCCTCTTCCGTGGTGGAGCTCGCCGGCGAGCTCATCCGCCGCCCGAGCCGCGCCGGCGTCGACGACCACGAGCCCGTCCTGGCCGTCCTGGAGGACTGGCTCGCCGGCCGGGGCCTGCCGCACCGGCGTCTCCACGACGACGCCCGCCGCCCGGTCGCGCTGCTGGTGGAAATCGCGGGCGGCCGGCCCGGGCCCTGGTGGGCGCTGGACGCCTGTGTGGACACCGCGCCGTACGGCGACGAGTCGGCCTGGTCCTTCCCGCCCGACGCCGGGGACGTCGTCGACGGCCGGCTGCGGGGCAGGGGCGCGGCCGACTCGAAACTCGCCGCGGCCCTGTTCTGCCACATCGCGGCCGAGCTGCACGGCCGGGCCGGTCAGCTGCACGGCGGGCTCGCGGTGCTGCTGGACGCCGACGAGCACACGGGCGGCTTCGGGGGTGCCCGGGCGTATCTCGCCGACCCGGCGGCGGCACGCCCGGCCGGGGTGATGATCGGCTACCCGGGACTGGAGGAGGTCGTGGTCGGCGGGCGTGGACTGTGGCGGGCCAGGATCGCCGTGCACGCGACCTCAGGGCACTCCGGGTCGAGCCGGGCGACGGTCGGTGCGGTGTCGCGCGCGGCGCTTCTCGTACGGCTGCTTGACGAGGCCCCGCTGCCCGGCGCGAGAGGCAAGTTCCCGCTGCCGCCGAAGTTGACGGTGACCTTCTGCCACGGCGGCGAGGGCTTCTCCGTCGTCCCGGACCTGTGCGAGGTCGGCGTCGACATTCGCACGACACCCGGCTTCGGTGCCCGAGCTGCCGAGGCCATGGTCCGGGCGGCGGTGAGCGAGCTGGACGAGCGGTCGCCCGCTCCGCGGCCGACCGAGGTCAGGGCGGTCGCGGCCTGGCCGCCGTACCGGCTGGCCGAGGACGAGCAGCCCGCCGCCGCGCTCCTGGGCGCCGCGGCGGGCGAGGGACTGCGGGTGCGGGCCAAGACGGCGGGCCCGTCGAACATCGGCAATCTGCTGGCGGCCGAGGGCATCCCGGCCACGGCCGGCTTCGGGCTTCCGTACGAGGGACTCCACGGCGTGGACGAACGCGTGCACCTCGCGGACCTGCCCGTGGTGCACGCCGTCTACCGGCGGGCCGTCCTAGGCCTGCTGGACGCGTGAAAGCGGTCACCGGCTCGTGGGGGGGCGGTCACCGGCTTTCGAGGCGCACGTGCAGTTCCGTTTCCTGGTCGCCGGAGACCGCGCTCAGGTCCCGCACGGCGAACAGCGAGTCCAGCCTCATGCGGAACTGCTCGATCGCCCAGTAACCGCCGTGCAGGTCGGCGTCGACGGAGGACGACAGCCGGGCCGGTCGCGCGCCCTCGTGCGTGTCGGCGACGTCGAACGTGCCGAGCCACACGGTCGGACGGGTCTCGTGCAGGTCCTCGGGTACGTCCTCGGCGCACCGGTCGGACTCGAAGCAGGCGCACAGCGTGTCGAACACGATCCGGGCGTCCTGCTTGCTGCACCCGCTGATCTCCACCGAGACGGAGTGGGGATGCGGCTGCTCAGGGTCCATCGTGATCGCTCCTCTCGTGGCGTATCCGCCCCTACCCCAGCAAAGCACCACCTTCTGCCGGGCACTACCGGCGGTGCCCCTGCCGTGATGACGAGTTTGCGGAGCGGTCCGCTCCGTGTTGGGAGATGGTGGAAGGTGACGTGCGGGGCCTCGGAATCGACGGCCTCGCGCGGTAGAAGATGGGGTGTCGGCACCGTGACGGTGTGCCGCGAGATCGGCGAAGGCGGGGCGTGGGATGAGTGCAGCCGGGTCTCCCATGGCCGGGGGCGACGAGCCGCCGCGTGCGCCGGCTCGTCCGAGCGGGCTGCTCGACGTCCTGCGCGTGGCCTCGGTGGTGCTGGACGCCGAGGGCCGCATCGTGCTGTGGAGCCCCCAGGCCGAGGAGCTGTTCGGCTACGAGGCGCGGGAGGCGCTGGGGCAGTACGCCGCCCGGATCATGGTCCACGAGCAGCACCTCGACCTCGTGGTCAAGCTGTTCGCGGACGTCATGGGCACCGGCCAGAGCTGGGCCGGGGCCTTCCCCGTCCGCCGCAAGGACGGCACCACGCGCCTCGTGGAGTTCCGCAACATGCGGCTGCTGGACGACCAGGGGGACGTCTACGCGCTCGGTCTGTGCGCCGACCAGTCGACCGTGCACCGGCTGGAGCGCGAGGTGGCGCTGTCGACGCGGATGATCGCCCAGTCGCCGATCGGTCTGGCCGTGCTGGACACCGATCTGCGGTACGTCTCGGTCAACCCGGCGCTGGAGGAGCTCAACGGCGTGCCGGCCGAGGAGCATCTGGGCCGGACGGTCCGCGAGGTGGTGCCGCGGATGGACGTCGACGCCCTGGAGGCCGCGGCGCGCCGGGTGCTGGACTCCGGACAGCCGGTCGTCGACCAGTCCACGATCGGGCGCACCCCGGCCGACCCGCACCGGGACCACGCCTGGTCGATCTCGCTGTACCGGCTGGAGAACGCCTTCGGGACCGTCCTGGGCGTGGCCGTCTCGATCGTCGACGTCACCGAGCAGTACCGCGCGGGCATCGAGGCCGAGGCCGCGCGGCGCCGCCTGGCCCTGATCGCCGACGCCTCCGGCCGCATCGGCACCTCGCTGGACCTGGACCGCACGGCCCGTGAGCTCGCCGACGTGGCGGTGCCGGAACTGGCCGACATCGCGGCCGTCGACCTGCTGGACGCGGTGGTGCAGGGCCGGCGCACCAGCCTCGGACCTGCCGAGGCGGCCGTGATCCGCGCACTGGCGGTCCAGGGGTACGACTCCGCCGAGGCGCTGGAGGCGGCCGACCCACCCGGGCAGGTGGCCCGGTACGCGCCCGACCGGCTCGTCACCGAGTGCGTGCGCACGGCCGGTGCCGTGATGCTGCCGGAGGTCAAGGACGAGGACCTGCCGCGCATCGCCCGGTCCCCGGAGGCGGCCGAGTTGCTGGGCCGGGCCGGGGTGCACTCGTATCTGGCGGTGCCGTTGATCGCGCGCGGCGAGGTGCTGGGCGCCCTCGACCTGAAGCGCACCCGCAATCCGCTGCCCTTCACCGAGGACGACCTGCTGCTGGCCCGCGAACTGGCCGCACGGGCCGCCGTGCAGATCGACAACGCCCGCTGGTACCAGAGCGCCCGCGACACCGCGCTCACCCTCCAGCGCAGCCTGCTGCCCAGCCATCCGCCCGTGACGGGCGGGCTGGAGGTCGCCTCCCGCTACCAGCCGGCCGGGGCCACGAGCGAGGTGGGCGGCGACTGGTTCGACGTGATCGGTCTGGAGGGCGGCAAGACCGCGCTCGTCGTGGGTGACGTGATGGGCAGCGGCATCCCCGCGGCGGCGACCATGGGGCGGCTGCGTACGGCGACCAATACGCTGGCCTCCCTCGACCTCGATCCGGCCCTGCTCCTGGAACACCTCGACAAGATCACCGCAGGGCTGGAGCAGGCCATCGCCACCTGCGTCTACGCCGTCCACGACCCGCGTCTGCGCCAGTGCCGGATCGCCAACGCCGGGCATCTGCCGCCGGTGCGCGTCCGGGCCGGCCGGCCTCCCGAGCTGCTCGACCTGCCGACCGGGGTGCCGCTCGGCGTCGGCGGTGTCGCCTTCTCCACGACGACCGTCGACCTGGAGCCGGGAGACCGGCTGGTGTTCTACACCGACGGTCTCGTCGAGACCCGGCGCGACTCGCTCGACGATCGGCTCGACACGCTGCTGTCCCTGCTCGAAGGGCCCGACCGCCCGCTGGAGGAGCTCTGCGACCTGCTGCTGCGCACCCTGCACGAGCCGGACAACTTCGACGACGTGGCACTGCTCATCGCGCGGGCGACGGCACCCGACTGAGCGAGTGCCACCGGCGTTCGGCTGCGCGCCCGGGCCGTTACGGTGCGACGCCGATCACGACATGGGCGTACAGCTCCTCCGAGACGGCCAGGTGTGCCGTCAGGCCGCTGCGTTCGAAGGCGTCGAGGGCGGTCGGTGCCTGGTGGCGGCTGGTCTCCACCAGGACGCAGCCGCCGGGCGCGAGCCAGCGGGGCGCCTCGGCCGCGACCCGGCGCAGGACGTCGAGGCCGTCCGCGCCGCCGTCGAGGGCGGCCAGCGGTTCGTGGGCGCGGGCCTCCAGCGGCAGCAGGCCGATCTCGTCGCTCGGTACGTACGGCACGTTGGCCGCGAGGATGCCGACACGGCCCCGCAGGTCGCCGGGCAGCGCCTCGAACAGGTCGCCCTGGTGGACATGACCGCCGGCGGCGGCGACGTTGCCGCGGGCGCAGCGCACCGCGGCGGGGTCGATGTCGGCGGCGTGCAGTTCGACGCGGCCGAGTCCGGCGGCCAGCGCCGCGCCGACGGCGCCCGAGCCGCAGCACAGGTCCACGACGACACCGGCGCCGGGCGCCCGGGCCAGGGCCTGCTCGACCAGGAATTCGGTGCGGCGGCGCGGCACGAAGACGCCCGGGCCGACGGTGATGCGCAGGCCCCGGAACTCGGCCCAGCCGACGACGAGTTCGAGGGGCAGGCCCGCGACGCGGCGTTCGACCATGGCGGCGGCTTCGGCCGGGGTACGGGCGGTGGCGAGGATCAACTCGGCCTCGTCCTCGGCGAAGACGCAGCCCGCGGTGCGCAGGGCGGCGACGACGGAGTCACGGGAGGACGGTGGAACGGGAGACACGGAGGGCATGGAAGCCAGGAGCCTTTCGAGATTCGAAGGGCACTCCTGCGGTCGCCTACGGCCGGCGATCCGCGCGACATCGAGGAGAGAGCACCCGGGCTGACACAGCGGAAATGGGTCTCACCTCCTCGGTTCGGCGACGGCTGGGTCCGTCCACAGCCGGCGGCAACACTACCCGACGGGCCAACCGGTACGCGCGCCGGAGGGTGTGCCGGTGGGACGTATGGCGGCCGCACATGTGGCGCCGCTCCTGGCCGACCAACCTTCCGGTGGGTGAGAGGCCTATGTGTGCGGCTCCAACTCCTCCGCCGAGCACGCCTCCCGGCTGCTCGTGACGGCCGGTCAGCCGGTGGAACGCATCCGCATCGAGCGGTTCGGCTGACCTCGACGCGCCCCCTCCTCTGGTGGTGTCACAGGGGTGGCGTGTGGCTCGCCACAGGGGCGCGCCCGGTGTTTCGCCGCGGCCGGCCCGGGCACTCCGGCCGGAGGGCTCCGGCACGCGGCAACCCGGGCCGTGCCGAGCGATCGATGTGTGCCGGAGGGGGTACCCGACCCGTGTGGGAACTCGCACGCGTGACGTGACGTGGAGGGAGCGACGGCGCCGCCACCGCACGGCCGGTCCGGCCCTCCGGCCGCGGTGACGGCGAGGAGGTCGACATGCGAACCCGGGTGCGCGGCTGGCGTTGGCGGCACAGTCCGCTGCGGCGCCGGTCGGATGTCGTCGAGGCGTGGACGCTGCTGCTGGTCGTCGTCCTGATCGTCGTGGGCGCGCCCCTGGTGGGGGCGGCCGCCGCCCGATGGGCCCATGGCGAGGCGCGGTCGGTCTCGGCGGAGCAACAGGCCGAGCGTCATCGCGTCCGCGCCGAGGTCGTCGGCGGGGAGGGCGAGTCGCTGCCGTCGGTGCAGTCCGGCGGGCAGCACGCGTACCGGGCCACCGTGCGCTGGACCGAGCCGGGCGAGGGCACGCGCACCGCGACGGCACGGGTCCCCGGGGACACCCGGCCCGGTGAGGTCGTGGACGTGTGGTTCGACTCCCGGGGGCGGAGCGTGCCCCCGCCGGTGGACGACACCGGGGTCTGGCAGCACACCCTCACCATCGGCACGTGTGCCGCGGGTGGTGTGGTGCTCGTGGTGCTCCTCGGCCACTCCGTCGTGCGGCGGATCGCCCTGCGCCGCCGGCTGGCCGAGTGGGAGCGGGAGTGGGCCCGTACGGAGCCGGAATGGACACATCGCGACGCGTGACGCGGCCGATGCCCGGCAGGTGACCCGACCACCCACGCCTGACAATCCACCCGCCGCGCTGCCCCACGCCCACACCCCCACACTCCTGACCAGCACTTCACCACCGGGAACACGCACCGCCCCGGAATCGTGCCGCGGTAAGGACCTGGCGAGTCCTCCGACCACTCACGTAGTGTGATCATCCGCACTGTCTCCGCATCCGTTCCTCACCCAAGGCGGTCCTACATGGCCCTGTTCGACCTTCCTCTCGACGAACTCCGCGAGTACCGCAGCGCGTCCACCGAGCCCGAGGACTTCGACGCGTTCTGGTCCAAGACGCTCCAGGAGGCGCGTGAGCACGACCTGGCCGCCCGCTTCGAGCCGGTCGACACGGGACTGTCCACTGTGCAGGTCTTCGACGTGACCTTCGCCGGGTTCGGCGGTCATCCGGTCAAGGGCTGGCTGACGCTGCCGGCGGGGGCGGACGGCCCGCTGCCGCTGGTCGTGGAGTTCATCGGCTACGGCGGAGGACGCGGGCTGCCGCACGAGCATCTGCTGTGGGCGTCCACGGGCCGGGCGCACTTCGTGATGGACACCCGCGGACAGGGCAGCGCCTGGGGCGCGGGCGGCGGCACGGCGGACCCGGTGGGCGGCGCCCCCGCGTACCCCGGCTTCATGACGCGCGGTATCGACGCGCCGGAGAACTACTACTACCGCCGGGTCTTCACGGATGCCGTGCGTGCCGTGGAGGCGGCCCGCTCGCACCCGCTCACCGACCCGACGCGTACGGTCGCTGTCGGTGGCAGCCAGGGCGGCGGCATCACGATCGCGGTGGGCGGCCTGATACCGGACCTGGCCGGCATCGCGCCGGACGTGCCGTTCCTGTGCGACTACCCGCGCGCGGCGACGCTCACGGACCGCCACCCGTACCGGGAGATCGGCCTGTACCTCAAGACACACCGCGGCCGTACCGAGCAGGCGCTGCGCACGCTCTCCTATTTCGACGGCGTCCACTTCGCCACCCGGGGCGGGGCTCCCGCACTCTTCTCAGCCGCCCTGGAGGACCAGACCTGCCCGCCCTCGACCGTCTTCGCGGCCTTCAACGCCTGGAGCCACGAGGACAAGACGATCGAGGTGTACGACTTCAACGACCACGAGGGCGGCGGCCCCTTCCAGGAGGCGGCCAAGCTGCGCTGGATGCGCTCGTACATCTGATCCCGCCGCTGACCGGCGACTGATCCGGCCGTTTCACCGGCGCGACCTTCCACCAGGTCCGACCAGTCGGTACGTTCTTCGCGCCCGGGCCGCTCCTCGGCGGCCCGGCCCGGCGAAGTGGTGGAGGGGCCATGTCCGAGAACGAGGCACAGGTGCACGGTCGCTGCGACGCGCGTTTCACGGCGGTACGCAGGGCGTTCGAGGAGAACGTCCGGGAACGGGGCGAACTGGGTGCCGCGGTGGCCGTCACCGTCGGCGGCACAACGGTGGTGGACCTGTGGGGCGGCTGGGCCGACGCGGCACACACCCGGCCGTGGGAACAGGACACGCTGGTCAACGTGTGGTCCACGACCAAGGGACCGGTTGCACTGTGCGCGCACATCCTGGCCGACCGGGGGCTGCTGGACCTCGACGCGCCGGTGGCCGTGTACTGGCCGGAGTTCGCCGCGGCGGGCAAGGAGAAGGTCCTCGTACGGCACCTGCTGTCCCACCGCGCCGGTCTGGCCGGACTGCGCGAACCGCACTCGCTGGAGCAGCTCTGCGACTGGGAGCTGACCACACAGCGGCTCGCGGCGACGCAGCCCTGGTGGGAACCGGGAACCACGTCCGGCTATCACGCGCTGACCTACGGCCATCTGGTCGGCGAGGTCGTGCGGCGGGTGTCGGGGCTGATGCCGGGGGCCTTCCTGGAGCGGGAGGTGACCGGGCCGCTGGGCATCGACTTCCGCATCGGCCTGCCGGAGAAGGATTACGGGCGGGTGGCCGAGCTGGACCAGCCGGCGGTCGCGGCGAGCAGTGAACAGGCCGCCGTCTTCGCCCAGTTGGCGCCCGCGGCGATCGCCGCGCTGACCAACCCCCCGGTGTCCGCCGCCGCGGCCGCCACGCCCGGGTGGCGCGCCGCCGAGATACCCGCGGCGAACGGGCACGGCACCGCGCGTGCGGTCGCCGAGCTCTACGGCGTCTTCGCGGGGCGCGGCTCGTTCGGAGGCCACCGCGTCCTGTCCCCCGAGGCGGCCGAGCGGGTGCGCGAGGGACAGGGCAGTTGCCGGGATCTGGTGCTCGGCGCCGGGTTGGGCGAGACCGAGGCGGGACTGGGGCTGTGGCTCAGCGGCCCCAACGGCTCCTACGGACCCAACCCGCGTGCTTTCGGTCATGACGGCTTCGGCGGCTCCTGCGGGCTCGCCGATCCGGAGGCGGAGGTGTCGATGGGGTACGTGATGAACCGTATGGGGCCGCATGTCGCGGACGACCCGCGGAAGATGGCGCTGATCGACGCCCTGTACAGCGCGCTCTGACGGCCGACGCGCGGGCGGGCCGGTTTCTGCCGATCCACCCGACCGCCCCGCTACCACCGCCGCGCCGACGGCACCGCCGCCGCGCGCCTGCGGCGAGCCTGCGACTGGATGCGCCGGGCCGGTCTGACGCCGCACCACCGCGACGCCATCACCCGCCCCGCGAGCACGCCGTCGGTGCGGGCCACCCGGCGAGTGCACGGCCAGTGCGCGCCTCCGCTGGAGATCACCGACCTCGTGGTAGACCCCCAACGGGACGCGCTGGTCCACCAGTTCACCCTGCCGGGCCGGACGCCGACGCCCGCCACCGCCGGGGCGTCACACCGGACGCGGCCTTGGAGTGGCTGGGGTCGGAGAAACCCGAGGTTCGGACGATTACCGGGGGGAGGCCGACCGGCCTTCCGAGGTCTTCGCCGGCAGGACGGTCGGGCAGGTCGCCGACCACCTCGCGGGACTGATCGGCGGGCTCGAGCGCAAGCCGGCCGGTACCCGTCACTCGTTCGGCGGACTGCCCACGCAGATTCTCGCCGGGCGGGGCCTGTCCGCCGCCTCGGTCGCGCTCCACCGGGCGTCGTTCCGGGGCGTGCTGCCGCTGCCCGTGTCGTCGCCGCGCTCGGCGGCGCCGGTGCTCACCGAACCGGCCAACCCAAAGCGCGGGCCGCTACCGATCATCTCGGGCGAGAAAAACCACACCGTGCCGTGGGCGCTGCCGAACGCCTCGTACCGGCGCCGGTGGCGCAACCCCGGGATTTCGGAGAGATCATCGAAAACAAGGACAGAGGTCACGCCCACCGAGAGGATTCCCATGAGCACGCTCACCACGTCCGACGGAACCGAGATCTTCTACAAGGACTGGGGCGAGGGGCAGCCCGTGGTGTTCAGCCACGGCTGGCCCCTCAACGCGGACGCCTGGGACGGGCAGGCGCGTCTGGTTGCCGAGCACGGGTTCCGGGCGATCGCGCACGACCGCCGCGGGCACGGCCGCTCGGATCAGCCGTGGCAGGGCAACCACATGGACCGGTACGCCGACGACCTGGCCGAGCTGATCGAGGCGCTGAACCTCAACGACGCGGTCCTGGTGGGCCATTCGACCGGCGGCGGCGAGGTGGCCCGTTACATCGGGCGGCACGGGACCGCGCGGGTCGCCAAGGCCGTGCTGCTGGGTGCGGTGCCGCCGCTGATGCTGCGGACGGAGGCCAATCCGGAAGGCGCTCCGAAGGACGCCTTCGACGGGATCCGCGCGGCCGTGGCGGCGGACCGCTCGCAGTTCTACTGGGAGCTGAGCGAAAGCTTCTACGGCTTCAACCGGCCCGGGGCCGCCGTGTCGGAGGGTATGCGGCGGGCGTTCTGGACGTGGAGCATGCAGGCCGGGCTGAAGGGCGCCTACGACTGCGTCGCGCAGTTTTCGGAGACCGACTTCACCGAGGACCTGCGGCGGATCGACGTGCCGACGCTGGTCGCGCACGGCGACGACGACCAGATCGTGCCGATCGGCGCCTCGGCCCATCGGACCGCCCAGCTGGTCAAGGACGCGACACTGAAGGTGTACCCGGGCGCCCCGCACGGTCTGGCGGGCGATTTCGAGGAGGCGTTCAACGCCGATCTGTTGAACTTCCTGCGCGGCTGACTAGCCAGGGGTCCGGGCGACGACCAGGCGGACCCTCGGGCTGCCGTCCGGGCGCCGCCCGAACTCCGTCAGCGCGTGGAGATCCACCCGGAAGCCGGCCCGGGCGAGCTCACGCCGTACGTCCCCGAAGCGGTACGCGCGGTAGTACATGACGAACGGAGGCCGCCACAGCGCGTTGCGCATCTGCATCACCGCGTCGAAGCCGAGCAGCGTCCAGTAGCCGAGCGAGCCCGGGCGGGGCGGGGCCACCAGCGGAAACGCGAAGCAGCCACCCGGCCGCAGGACGGAGCGGACCTGCCCGAACAGCCCGGGCAGCTCGCGAGGCAGGAAGTGCCCGAAGGCCCCGAAGCTCACCACCAGGTCGAAGGCGGGTCCGAAGGGCAGGGCGCGGGCATCCGCACGGACGAAGGAGACCGGCGGCCCCGCCGGCCGGACCCGCTCCCGGGCCACGTCGAGCATGCCCGCACTGAAGTCGACACCGACGACCCGCTCCCGGCACACGCCCTCCAACACGCCGACGCCCGCGCCGGTGCCGCAGCACAGGTCGAGTCCGGCGTCAAAGGGTCCCGTCCGCCGCAGCGCCGACTCGACGGCGTCGAGGACCGCGTCGGGCGTCCGGAACGGGGTGTGGTCGAACTTCGGCGCGAGGAGGTCGTAGCCGCGCTCGACGGATGACAGCGCCTGAACTGCGAGCTCACGCAGACTGGGGCCTTCGGGGCGGAACATCGGCTCAGCCTAGGGGAGCTCACTGCCTCAGGATGGTGGGTACGCGCGCGCACCAGCCGCGTAAGCCACGAACTTCCCTGGCCGCGCTGGTTGCAGATGGTCCGCACGGAGTCCGGCTGGTGGCGGCTGACCGCGCCGCGGATCCCTCTGCTGTACGGGCTGCCGGCCACACGCTGACGCGCATGTCTCTCGCCCGGTGCCCTGTCGGGTGGTAGCCTGCGAACAGCACCTGTGCACGCCCCTCTCTGTGGGCGCCGGTGCGGTTCTCCGTTTCTCTCCATCATTTCCGGCACCCTGACGTGCTCTGTCGTACCCGAGGTGCTGTTCTCCCGCCGCCGGAGGCATGCCCCAGGCCCTCCCCTCGCGGCTCTCTCCCTCCCCCTTCGCATGTCCCATGCCTGCCGTCCGTGAAAGGACACACCACCATGACCACCACACTCGAAAACCCAGCCGCTCATCAGCAGGCCCTGCCCGTGACCGGAGTCCTCGACATCGACACGGGAGGCAAGGGGCATCTGCGCGCCGGGAACTGCCGGCCCTCGCCCGCCGACCCCTCGGTCTCCCCCGCCCTGATCCGCCGGTACGGCCTGCGCAAGGGCGACCTCGTCGAGTGCGTGCGCGGCGAGCGGCCCGGCCTGACCGACGTCGTACGGGTCGAGGGCCGCGAGCCCGGGAAGCTGCACGGCCGACGTCACTTCAGGGACCTGACACCGCTGCATCCGCATCAGCGCCTGCGTCTCGAACACCCGGCCGCCGGACTGGCCGGCCGGGTCGTCGACCTGATCGCACCGGTCGGCAAGGGCCAGCGCGGGCTTCTCGTGGCCCCGCCCAAGACCGGCAAGACCGTCCTCCTCCAGCAGTTCGCGGCCGCCGTCACCGGCAACCATCCCGAGTGCCGGCTGATGATGCTGCTGCTCGACGAGCGGCCCGAGGAGGTCACCGACATGCGGCGCTGCGTGCGGGGCGAGGTGTACGCCTCGACCTTCGACCGGAGTGCCGAGCAGCACGTCGCGCTCGCCGAGCTCGTGATCGAACGGGCCAAGCGGCTCGTCGAGGCGGGCGAGGACGTCGTGATCCTCCTCGACTCGCTCACCCGGCTGTGCCGGGCGCACAACAACGCGGCCTCGTCCGGAGGCCGCACCCTCAGCGGCGGTGTCGACGCGTCCGCGCTGACCGGCCCCAAGCGGTTCTTCGGCGCCGCCCGGTCGGCCGAGGAGGGCGGTTCCCTCACGATCCTCGCGACGGCGCTGGTGGAGACCGGTTCCCGGGCCGACGACTTCTACTTCGAGGAGCTGAAGAGCACAGGCAACATGGAGCTCCGCCTGAGCCGCGATCCGGCCTCCCGCCGCGTGTTCCCGGCCGTCGACATCATCCCCTCCGGCACCCGTCGCGAGGAACTTCTGCTGCCCCCGGCGGAATTGGTGGCCGTACACGGCCTGCGGCGCGTGCTGCAGAACCGGGACGGGCAGGGCGCCCTGGAGACCCTCTTGGAACGCATGCGCGATACCCCGGACAACGCGACGTTCCTACGGCGCATCCGGCCGACGCTGCCGTCGGACTGAGGTCGGCCTGCACGTCAGCCCGGTCCGCCTGTGCTGTGGGATGGAAGGCGACGGCCGTGGAACCAGCCGAGGGACTCGCTGCGCCACTCGGTCTTGACGCGGCCCCACGCCGGGGTTCCTCCTGGTATTCGGTCTCCTGGGAGGCTGGCTCCTCGCCGGCCGCATGCTCGCGCCCATGCACCGCATCACACACGCCACCCGCGCGGCCGCGGCCGGATCGCTGTCCCACCGGATCCGGCTGCCGGGCCGCAAGGACGAGTTCCGCGAACTCGCCGACGCCTTCGACATGATGCTCGCGCAGCTCGAAGCGCACGTCGCGCAGCAGCAGAGATTCGCAGCCAACGCCTCGCACGAGCTGCAGACCCCGCTGGCGATCTCGAAGACACTCATCGAAGTCGCCCGCGCCGATCCGAACCACGACACCGGCGAACTCGTCCACCGCCTCCACACGGAGGGGACTCGGCCGCGCCCGGCCGCCCGCTGCCGAAGGCGGCGGACGGCAAGAACTACGCGGCCTGCTCGGACGGTGCCCCGCCGCTCGTCCTCGCGCTTACGAATCATCCCGGTGCTCGGCCTCCTTGCCACCGTCAACACCCGGGCCATCGACCTCACCGAGGCACTGCTCCTGCTCAGCCGTTCTCGACGGTGAGCACCACGGCCTTGGGGCGGACGCCGGTGTTGACCCAGACGGTGCCCTGTTGCGGTCCATCACCGAGGCACGCGACGGAACCCTCACGCTTACCCCACGCCTTGCCGGCGGGCTCCGCGTCACCGTGGAACTGCCCGCGGCATCAGGAGGGTGGGCCCCGAACCACGTGCGCCGCCCCTCAGCCGAGGCTTCGTCACACGCGGATGGAGGGCTGCCAGTTCGCCGTGCGCTTGTGCTGCGTTGTGGTCGGTCCGGCCCGTCTGCCATTCCCGCTCGGGGCTGATACCTGCGAGGGCGGCCCGGAGGAATGTGGGACCCCGCACGTGCGGCATCCGGGTGCTCGCGCGTGGTGCGCGGCCCGGTCGTCGCGGCGCGGCGGACATCCGTTTCTACGTTGATCACATGATCAACGGATTCTCTTCCCGGGTGGCCGCATCGACCTGTGCGCTCTGTGTGGCAGGGCTGCTGTCCCTGATGCCCGCCGCGGCGGCCAGTTCGGGCAGGGCGGAACCCAGTCCGCCGGCCGGGCCGAGGGCGGCGGCGCCGCACCCCTCCCTGCTGGACCGCCCTGGCACCCAGGTCCGCCCGCGTGCCGGGGCGCCCCGCCTCCCGGAGACCTCCGCGTTGTCCTGGCTGGTGGCCGACGCCCGCACCGGCGAGGTGCTCGCCGCCCACAACGCGCACCGCAGGCTGCCCCCGGCCAGCACCCTGAAGACCCTGTTCGCCCTCACGGTGCTGCCCACGCTGCCGGCAGGCATCCGGCACACGGTCCGCGAGCAGGAACTCCGGGGCATCGGGACCGGCAGCAGCCTGGTCGGGGTCACCGAGGGCCGTACCTACCGGGTCGCCGACCTGTGGCGGGGTGTCTTCCTCAACTCCGGCAACGACGCCGTGCGCGTCCTGGCCGAACTCAACGGCGGCTGGCGGGCCACGGCTGAGCGCATGCAGGCCAAGGCCCGGTCCCTCGGCGCCCGCGACACACACGTGGTCTCCCCGGACGGCTACGACGCGCCGGGCCAGGTGTCGTCGGCGTTCGATCTGGCGGTCTTCGGCCGGATCGGGCTGCGCAACCCCGACTTCGCCCGGTACTGCGCCACCGTCGAGGCCAGATTCCCGGGCGGCGGAGGCTGGTCGTACCCGATCCGCAACACCAACCGGCTGCTGAGCGGCGCCCGCGGTGTGAAGCCGTACCGGGGGCTGATCGGCATCAAGAACGGCTACACCAGCAAGGCGGGCAACACGCTCGTCGCGGCTGCGCGGCGCGACGGGCGCACCCTCGTCGTGACGGTGATGAACCCTCAGGAGGGCGGCAGCTCCGCGGTGTACGAGGAGGCCCGCTCGCTGCTCGACTGGGGCTTCGAGGCGGGCAGCCGGGTCGAACCGGTGGGTTCGCTCGACACGTCGAAGCCTGCCGCGCGACCGGTCGCGGCGACTCCACCCGCCGTCGCGGCCGCCGTGCCGGACGAGGCCGACTCCGCCTGGACGAACGTGGGGCTGATCGCGGGTGCCGCCGGGCTGGGCTCGGCGGTCGTGGTGCTGGTGCTTCGGCTGCCGGTCCGCCGGTCCGGAGGCTGCTGACCGACCGGCAGCCACAGCAGCAGGCCCAGGGTGATCCAGGCGTAGGTGTTGCCGCCCAGGAACCCGTCGACGCCGGACGCGTCGTCGAACCAGAGCCACACCACGCTGGTGCACAGCACCGCGTACAGGGCGCCCGCGATCCGGACGTGCCCGGTACGGATCAGCACGGCGAAGGACGGCAGCAGCCATACGAGATGGTGCACCCAGGTGATCGGGCTGACGAGACAGGCGGCGAGGCCGGTCAGGGCGAACGCCGCCGTCCAGTCCCCCACGGCGACCGCCCGGCGGGCCCGCAGCGCCCACACGCCGAGGACCAGCACAACCGCCGCCGTCCACACCGCCCGGTCCGGTTCGCCCAGCCGGGCCAGGATGCCCTGCACCGACTGGTTCGAGACATAGCCGAGGCGGCCCACCCGGTTGGTGTCCCACAGCGCCTCGGTCCAGTAGAAGCGTGAGGCCCCGGGGTCCGCCGATGCCGCGAGGGCCGTGGCGCCGAGGGCGACGACTGTGGCGACCGCCGCCGCGCGCCACCGCCTGGCCACCAGCAGCAGACCGATGAACAACGCCGGCGTGAGCTTGATCGCGGCCGCCAGTCCGATGCCGATGCCCGCCCAGCGTGTGCGTCCGGTGGCGAGCAGCGCCGCGTCGGTGAGGACGAGAGCCAGCAGCAGCAGATTCACCTGGCCGAAGCTGAAGGTGTCGCGGAGCGGTTCGAACAGCGCGAGGACGCAGGCGGTCAGGGCCCAGCCGTACCAGCCGTGGCGCCGCCAGGCCGGCCCCGCGAGCAGCCGCAGGACCAGGACCAGGGCCGCCAGGTTGAGCAGCAGGGCGGCGGCGATCGCGGTGTGGAGGTCCAGCAGGGCCATCGGCAGCATGACGACGGCGGCGAACGGCGGGTAGGTGAAGCCGTACGTCGTGCCGGGGACCTGGTAGTCGTAGATCCGGCCGCCGTGGTGGACCCAGCTGTCGATGCTGCCGTAGTAGACGCGCAGGTCGAACCAGTCGCGCAGCAGGGGCACGGTCGCGGTGAAGACCGTCACCACCGTGGCGAGGGCGAGTACGAGCAGCAGTCGTCCGCGGTCGGTGCGCGGCAGGGCCGGGGTCATGCCGTGCGTCCCAGCGCCGGTGCCAGCTCGGCCTGGTGGGCCTGCCACAGCACGACGACCGCGAGTGCGCCGCCGGAGACGGCCAGCACGAGTTGCCCGGTGTCGGCCGGGCCGCCGCTGGGCAGGACGCTGAGCGCCAGCACGCCGGTCACGGCCGCCATGCGGTGGCGTACGGACGTGCTGGGCGCGGCGGCGGCGATGAGGAACAGGCCCCACAGGGCGTACCAGGGGCGGATCGCCGGGCCGAGCGCGGCCACCGCCGCCAGGCTCAGGCCCAGCGCGTACACCGGTCGCGGGCGCAGCCGGAGCCATATCAGGACGATCGCGGCCCCGGCCGCCACGACGCCCAGGGCGTGCCAGGCGGGGATCGCCAGGGGCGCGAGATCGCTGCCGAGGTGTTCCAGCAGGGCCCGGGTGGCGCGGCCGAGCAGGGTGGTCAGGGCCCAGTTCTGGGGCGAGACGGGAGTGTTCAGGGCGCCGATCCAGCCGTATCCGGTGCCCGCCGCGGCCGTGGCGGCGACGGTCGTCCCCGCGGCCGCGACGACGGTCGTCACGAGGGCCTTCGCCGTCCCTCGGCCCCCGCGGACCTGGAGGACGACGACGGCGACCAGCCCGAGCACGGCGGGCGCCTTGACCAGCGCGGCGAGCGTGACGAGGACGGCGCCGAGGAACGGCCACCGGCCGAGCGCCGCCACCAGGCCGGCGCCGAGCAGGCCCAGCATGACGGCATCGTTGTGGGCGCCCGCGACCAGGTGCAGCAGGACGAGCGGGTTGAGGGCGCCCAGCCACAGTGCGGCGGACGGATCCGCGCCGCTGTGGCGGGCGAGGCGGGGCAGCGCGGCCGCCATCAGGGCGACGCCGGTGAGCGCCAGGAGCCGCATTCCGAAGAGCCCGGCGGGCAGTTCACCGCGCGTCAGCGCCGACAGGGCCCCCGCCACGGCGAGGAACACCGGGCCGTACGGGGCGCCGGTGTGCCGCCAGAGCGGCGCGACCTCGTCGGCGAGCGGGCCGCCGAGCCGGGACGGCCCGTGCGCGTACACGTCCATGTGCGCGTCGACCATGGCCCCTTGGGCGAGGTAGCTGTACACATCCCGGCTGAACAGCGGCGGGGCGAGCAGCAGCGGGGCGGACCAGACGGCGAGGACGAGCAGCAGGGCGCGAGGAGCGGGCGGTCTCGGACCGCGGACCAGGCGGCCCAGCAGTGCCCAGGCCGCGATCAGCAGGACGAGTCCGAAGTACACCCCCACCAGGCCCAGGGCGGTGCGTGCGGAGGCCGGGTGGAGGAGGTCCCGTACGGGCAGGGCTCCGGCCGTCTCACCGCCTGCCGCGAGGAAGGCGGTACCGGCCAGACCGAGTATCTGGCAGCGGCGGAGATCGACGGGGAAAGCCATGGCCAACACTCGGGCAGCGTGTCAACGTGGGGTGGCTTCATGGCGACGTGGAGCCCTCTGGAGGGCAGCGGGAGTGTGACCGGCCGGTGATCGGTGGGGGCCAGGAGGTTCTGTCAGAACACCGACAATCCGGTCAGCGTCGTGAATCTGTCCAGGGCCGCCACGCCTGCCACCGAGTTGCCCCGTTCGTCCAGGCCCGGGCTCCACACGCACAGCGTGCAGCGGCCCGGCACGACCGCGATGATGCCGCCGCCCACACCGCTCTTGCCGGGCAGGCCCACACGGTAGGCGAAGTCGCCCGCCGCGTCGTACGTGCCGCAGGTCAGCATGATCGCGTTGATCTGCTTGGCCTGGCTGAGGGTGAGCAGACGGGTGCCGTCGGCGCGGACGCCGTGGCGGGCGAGGAAGGTCGTGGCGAGGGCGAGGTCGGCGCAGGACGCCGCGATCGAGCACTGCCGGAAGTACTGGTCGAGCAGGACCGGCACCGGGTTGTCGATGTTGCCGTAGGACGCCATGAAGTGCCCGAGCGCGGCGTTGCGGTCGCCGTGCGCGGATTCGGAGACCGCGACCTCCTTGTCGAAGGTGAGGTCCTGGTTGCCGCTCTCCGTCCGCAGAAACGCCAGCAGTTCGCCCGACGCGTCGCCGGTACGGGTGTGCAGCCGGTCGGTGACGACGAGGGCGCCCGCGTTGATGAACGGGTTGCGCGGGATGCCGTTCTCGTACTCCAGCTGCACCAGGGAGTTGAAGGGGTTGCCGGACGGCTCGCGGCCCACGTGTTCCCACAGGGCGTCGCCCTCGCGGGCCAGGACGAGGGCGAGGGTGAAGACCTTGGTGATGGACTGCGCGGAGAACGGCCGCCGCCACTCCCCCACGCCGTACACCGTGCCGTCCGGCTCGGCGACGGCCATGCCGAAGCTGCGCGGGTCACAGGCTGCGAGCGCCGGGATGTAGTCGGCGGGCCGGCCACGGCCGGGAGTCCGCTCGATCTCCTCTGCGATGCGCTCCAGGACCGGCTGGAAAGTCGTCGACGACGTCATGATCTCGATTGTCCCTTGCTGCCGGTCCCGTGTGCTCGCTTGGGTCAGGCCGCCGGAGCCGGACCGCTGCCTGCAAGGATCTCCGGGCGCAGCAGGTCGGCGAGCGTCTCGGCGGGCAGCAGGCCCTTCTCCAGGACGAGTTCGGCCACGCCCCGTCCGGTGGCGAGGGCTTCCTTGGCGATGTCGGTGGCGGCCGTGTAGCCGATGTGCGGGTTGAGGGCGGTCACGAGGCCGATGGAGTTCTCGACGGTCGCGCGCAGCGTCTCGGTGTTGGCGGTGATGCCGTCGACGCAGCGTTCGGCGAGAGTGAGGCAGGCGGCGCGCAGGTGCGTGATGCTCTCCGACAGGGAGTGCAGGATGATCGGCTCGAAGGCGTTGAGCTGGAGCTGTCCGGCCTCGGCGGCCATGGTGATGGTGACGTCGTTGCCGATCACCTCGAAGGCGACCTGGTTGACGACCTCGGGGACCACCGGGTTGACCTTGCCGGGCATGATGGACGAACCGGCCTGCACCGGCGGCAGGTTGATCTCGCCGAGCCCGGCGCGCGGACCGGAGGACAGCAGCCGCAGGTCGTTGCAGCTCTTGGAGAGCTTGACCGCGATGCGCTTGAGCACGCCGGACATCTGGACGAACGCGCCGCAGTCCTGCGTCGCCTCGACCAGGTTGGCCGCCGTCACCAGGGGCAGGCCGGTGATGGCCGCGAGGTGACGGCGGGCCGCCTCGGCGTACCCGACGGGGGCATTCAAGCCCGTCCCGATCGCTGTGGCGCCGAGGTTGATCTCATGGATCAACTCGACGGCCTCGGCAAGACGGGACCGGTCCTCGTCCATCATGACGGCGTACGCGGAAAACTCCTGACCGAGCGTCATCGGCACCGCGTCCTGCAACTGTGTACGGCCCATCTTGAGCACGTCACGGAACTCGACGGCCTTGGCCGCGAAGGCGTCCTGGAGGACGGCCATCGCGTCGAGCAGTCCACGTACCGCGAACACCGTCGCGATCTTCACGGCGGTCGGGTAGACGTCGTTGGTGGACTGGCCGAGGTTGACGTCCTCGTTCGGGTGCAGGTACCGGTACTCACCCTTGGCATGGCCCAGCAGTTCCAGCGCCCGGTTCGCCACGACCTCGTTGGCGTTCATGTTGGTCGAGGTGCCGGCCCCGCCCTGGATGACGTCGACGACGAACTGGTCGTGCAGCTTCCCCGCGCGAATCTCGCGGCAGGCCGCGACGATCGCGGCGGCCTTCTCCGGCTCCAGCAGGCCGAGTTCCTCGTTGGCGCGAGCGGCCGCCTCCTTGACTGCGGCCAAGGCGTCGATCAGGTGCGGGTAGGCGGAGATCGGGGTGCCCGTGATGGGGAAGTTCTCGGTGGCCCGCAGGGTGTGCACACCCCAGTAGGCCTCGGCGGGAACGTCACGGTCGCCGAGCAGATCGTGTTCGGAGCGGGTGGCGGCGGTCATGAGGGTGAGGGTCCTTTTTTCTAAGGGGGTGAGGGTGAGTCGCCCTGAAGGAGCGCGGGGAACTGCGCGATCAATCACAGACGGCCCGCAGCCGCCGACGGATGGATCCAGCACGCCGTCAGGCGCGAGCCGATCCGACAACGGGCTCCAGCGAGCGAACGGGCCGCACACGCCCGACCTCCCGGCCGCCTCCGAGAAGCGGCTCGCCGGCGAACTCTGTGAGCAGCCCGGGGTCGACGCCTGCCCGGGCCAACGCGGCGGCAGCCACCGGCACACGCGCCCGGTTCGCACCGTCGGCGATCTTCACCGCCGCGGCCCGGCCATCCGGCAGCGCAGCGACCTGCACGCCCTCGAAACCGTCCTTCGTGAGGAGCCCGGGCACGGCCCGCATCAGCGCGGCGACGTCCCGGCCGGAGCCAGAGGCCATCTCGGCGTGTTCGCGCATCGCGTCGGCGACGCGGGCCTCGGGCGTGCCCGGCGCGGCGGTGGCGATCCGGGCGGTGGCCCGGGCGAGGCCGTGCAGGGAGATGGAGAACAGGGGCGCGCCGCAGCCGTCGACGGTGACCCCGGTGATGCGCTGCCCGGTGAGGTCCTCGACGATCTCGGCGATGGCCTGCTGGAGCGGGTGGCCGGGGTCGAGGTAGTTCTCCAGCGGCCAGCCGTTGAGGGTGCAGGTGTAGAGCATGGCCGCGTGCTTGCCGGAGCAGTTCTGGGCGAGCCGGGAGGGCAGCCGGCCCTCGCGCACCCAGGCGTCCCGGACGACCGGGTCGAACGGCAGGTCCGGGACGTTGCGCAGGTGGCCCTCGGTGAGTCCGGCGAGTTCGAGGATGCACCGGGTACCGGCGAGGTGGCGTTCCTCGCCGGAGTGGCTGGCCGCGGTCAGCGACAGCAGGTCGCCGTCGAGCGGGAGCCCGGCCCGGGCCATGGCCACGGCCTGGACGGGCTTGAGCGCGGAGCGGGGGTAGAAGGCGGCCTCGATGTCTCCGATCTGGAGCTGGACCTCTCCGTCGGCTCCGAGGACGACGACGGAGCCGTAGTGGATGCCTTCGACGATTCCGCCGCGTATGAGGTGGGCGACGGGGGCGTGGACGGGTTCGCGGACAAGGGGTGCGTCCGCGAGGGAACTGCTGTACATCACTGCCTGCTTTTCCTGGAGCGGCGCGTCTGTCACGCGTCGGCTCCGGTGGTGGACTTGTGCGCGACACGGCCGCGGACGGCGAACCATCCGGCGACCAGTGCCCCGACGATCAGCGGCAGGCACAGCACCGTGGTGCGGCCCGCGCCGCCGTCGGCGTACATGAGGACCAGGACGGAGGCGAGGAACGCCAGCGTCACGATCTCGGTCCAGGGGGAGCCCGGCAGCCGGTAGCCCGGGCGGGTCAGCTCGCCCTTCTGGGTCTTCTGCCAGAAGAGAAGGTGACAGATCATGATCATGCCCCAGGTGGCGAGGATGCCGATCGCGGCGAAGTTCAGCACGATCTCGAACGCCTCGGCGGGCACGACGAAGTTGAGGCCGACACCCAGGACGCAGATGCCGCTGGTGAGCAGGATGCCGCCGTAGGGGACCTGGCTGCGGCTCATGACGGAGGTGAACCTGGGCGCGGATCCGGCCATGGCCATGGAGCGCAGGATGCGGCCGGTGGAGTACAGGCCGGAGTTGAGTGAGGACATCGCGGCGGTGAGGACGACGAGGTTCATCACGCCGCCGGCCGCGGGGACGCCGATGTTGGACAGCACCGTGACGAAGGGGCTCTCCCCGCCGTGTACGTGTTCCACGGCAGCAGCATCGACAGCAGGACGACCGAGCCGACATAGAACAGGCCCACGCGCCACATGATCGAGTTGATCGCCTTCGGCATGATCTTCTCGGGGTTCTCGGTCTCACCGGCCGCGACGCCGACCAGTTCGACGGAGGCGTAGGCGAAGACGACGCCCTGGATGATCAGCAGCATGGGCAGCAGGCCGTGGGGGAAGACGCCGCCGTTGTCGCTGATCAGGGACGGGCCCGGGCTGTGGCCGTCGACGGGGTGCTGGGTGACCAGCAGGAAGATGCCGATGCACATGAAGACGACGAGCGCGCCGACCTTGATGATCGCGAACCAGAACTCCAGCTCGCCGAAGATCTTCACCGAGATCAGGTTCACGGTGAGCACGACCGCCAGCGCGATGAGCGCGATCACCCACTGCGGGATGTCGGAGAACATGCCCCAGTAGTGGGTGTAGGTGGCCACGGCGGTGATGTCGGCGATGCCGGTGGTCCCCCAGTTGAGGAAGTACATCCAGCCCGCTGTGTAGGCGCCCTTCTCCCCCATGAACTCGCGGGCGTACGACACGAAGGCACCGGAGGAGGGCCGGTACAGCACGAGTTCGCCGAGGGCGCGCACGACGAGGAAGGCGAAGAGGCCGCAGACGGCGTAGGCGATGAAGAGGGAGGGGCCGGCGTCGGCGAGGCGGCCGCCGGCGCCGAGGAAGAGGCCGGTGCCGATGGCGCCGCCGATGGCGATCATGTTGACGTGCCGGGACTTCAGGGACTTGCTGTAGCCCGCGTCTCCGGCATCGACATGGCCGGAACGTTTCTGCACGCCTTCGTGCAGGGACTGCTCGCTCACGCCTCGGGTCCGCCTTCCGTGGGTGTCTCCGTGCGCGCGGGGCGCACGATGTCGGTGAGGGTCGTCTCGACGCGGTCGAGGTGATGGGCCATGGCCTCCACCGCGTCGTTCTCGGAACCGTCGATCAGCGCCTCGACGATCGCCCGGTGCTCGCGGTTGGACTGCTCGCGGCGGCCGCCCAGCTCGTTGAGGAAGGCGGACTGGCGGGCCAGCGCGTCCCGGATCTCCTCGATGACCCGGCGGAAGACCGGGTTCTGGGCGGCCTCGGCCACGGCGAGGTGGAACAGCGTGTCCATCGCGACCCAGGCGGTGGTGTCCGTCTCCCGCTCCATCCGGTCCAGGAGGTGGGCCAGGTGGTCGAGGTTCTCCGGAGTGCGGCGCCGGGCCGCGTACCCGGCGACCGGGATCTCGACGTGGCGGCGCACCTCCAGCAGGTCGCTGGCCGAGTAGTCGCCGAAGGTGGGGTCCTCGACGGTACTGGCGACGACGAAGGTGCCCTTGCCGGTCCTGGAGACGGTCAGGCCCATGGTCTGCAGCGCCCGCAGCGCCTCGCGCAGCACGGGCCGGGAGACCTCCAGCGTGCGGCACAGCTCCGCCTCGGACGGGAGCTTGTCGCCGATCGCGTAGTCGCCGCGCTCGATGGCGCCGCGCAGATGCGCCAGCACCGCTTCCATGGCACTGACGCGACGCACAGGCTGTCCGGCTGTCCGGCTGTCTGACAGGTTCACGGGGTGATCCTGCGGGGCGTGGGAGGCACATGTCAAGAGCCCGAAAGGAACGGTTCAGGGCGCCGGAAGCCCGCGTTCAGGCTCCCGGCCCCCTGGCCCTCGCAACCGGTCAGCTGTGCAGCACACCAGCGCCGAGCAAGCCGAACAGCAGCACTCCCACGATGATCCGGTAGATCACGAAGGCGTTGAAGGAGTGCTTGGCGACGAACTTCAGCAGCCAGGCGATGGAGCCGTAGGCCACCACGAAGGACACGATCGTGCCGACGGCGAGCGGGGCCGCGCCCACGCCGGTGCCCAGGGCGTCCTTGAGTTCGTAGAGGCCTGCGCCGGTCAGGGCGGGGATGCCGAGGAAGAAGGAGAGCCGGGTGGCGGCGACCCGGTTCAGGTCGAGGATCAGCGCCGTGGACATGGTGGCGCCGGACCGGGAGAAGCCGGGGAAGAGCAGGGCGAGGATCTGGGAGCTGCCGACGAGCATGGCGTCCTTGAACGAGGTGTCGTCCTCACCGCGCTTGTGCCGGCCCATCTGGTCCGCCGCCCACATCACCCCGCTGCCGACGATCAGCGAGCCGGCCACCACCCACAGCGAGGCGAGCGGGCCCTCGATGAGCGGCTTGGCGGCGAGTCCGACGGCGACGATCGGGACGGTCGCGCAGATGACCCACCAGGCGAACTTGTAGTCGTGGTGGTAGCGCTCCTCGCGGTCGAACAGGCCCCGTCCCCAGGCGGAGACGATCCGCACGATGTCCTTGAAGAAGTACACGAGCACCGCGGCGATCGCGCCGACCTGGATGACGGCCGAGAACCCGATCACGGCGCTGTCGTCGACGGGGATGCCCATGAGCCCTTCGACGATCTTCAGATGGCCGGTGGAGGAGACGGGCAGGAACTCGGTCACCCCCTCGACGGCTCCGAGGACGACGGCCTGACCGACGTTGATGACGCTCATGGGATCCAGTTCTGTGCAGGGAGGAAGCGGGAGCGGGGGCCAGTCTTACTACACTCGGGCGAGAGCCGGTCTCACCCTCGGGCGAGCGCGACCCCCGCGAACGCCGCCGCCAGTCCGGCCGCCAGGCTCGCCGTCACATTGAGGACGGCGTAGCCGCGGGCGCCCGTCTCCACCAGCCGCAACGTCTCGTAGGAGAACGTCGAGTACGTCGTCAGGGCCCCGCACAAACCCGTGCCGAGCAGCAGTTGGACGTGTCCGGCGACGCCGGTGAGCAGGCCGAGGATCAGACAGCCGGCGAGGTTCACCGCGAAGGTGCCCCAGGGGAAGACGGAGTCGTGCCGCGACTGCACCGCGCGGTCGGTGAGGTAGCGCAGCGGCGCGCCGACCATCGCGCCCCCGACGACCAGCAGCCAGTTCACAACGACCTCTTACCCTTCGCGTCCGTTTCGCCCGGGGTGTCCTCCCGGCCGGTGGTGGGGGTGCCCCCGGTCGGGCGAAGCCCAGACTGGGGGCGGATGACCTCGCAGTCGTCGAGGGTCACCAGGCCCTCGGTGACGAGTTCGTCGAGCTGGGGCAGGAAGGCCCGGACCCGTGGCTCGGTATCGACGATCACGACGGCGACCGGCAGGTCCTCGCTCAGGGACAGCAGCCGCGAGGTGTGGATCAGCGAGGAGGCGCCGAAACCCTCGACGCCCCGGAAGACGCTGGCGCCCGCGAGCCCCGCCGCGTGGGCCCGGTGGACGATCTCCGAGGAGAGGGGCTTGTGGTGCCAGGTGTCGTTCTCGCCGACGAAGACGGTCAGGCGCAGGGCCCTGCCGGTCAGCCGTGTCATGGTTGCCTCCACTTCAACGCGCGGCGGGTCGACCAGGCCGCGAGCCAGACCGCCGTGAGCGCCGCGAGCGGGGTCGCCGCGAGGTACGTCAGGCCGGTGCGGAGATGGCCGCTGTCGGCCAGCTTCTGGATGTCGACGGCGTAGGTCGAGAAGGTCGTGAAACCCCCGAGGACGCCGGTGCCGAAGAAGGGGCGGACCAGGCGGTGGGCGGCCCGGAACTCGGTGATGACCACCATGAACACGCCGATCACGGCACAGCCGGCGACGTTGACCCAGAAGGTCGTCCAGGGGAAGCCGCCCGTGTGCGAGGGCCACCACAGGGACGCCGCGTACCGGGCGGCGGCCCCGGCTCCCCCGCCGAGCGCCACCACCGCGACGACCGGCGCCTGGGTGCGCCAGGCGCGCGGCTGCGGGGCAGGGGGCTGGATGCGGAGGCTTTCCGCCTCGGGGGCCGTCATGGTCGTACGTCTCCTACTCGCCGGGGCCCGGGATCGTGCGGGCGCGTGCCGTCGCAAGTAGGGACCGTTGGCGGCGTCCGTGCCGCGGTTCGGGTACGGCGGGCCCCACCGCCGCGCCGCGGGAGGTGCCGCGGCCGGGGTTCAGGTTAACCCCGGTGGCGAACCGGCGTCACTTCGGGGCGGGCGGCTCGCAGACCGCCACGCCCGGCTCCCAGAGGCTGCCCAGCACGAGGTGTCCGCCCGCTTCGCACACGCTGGTGACCATCCGGTACCCGGAGTGGCGGCGGGCGAGGTGGTGGACGACGCGGCCCTCGTCGTCGAAGGCGAGGACGGCGATGGTGCCGGTGGGGCGGAACGGGGCGCGTACGGCCACGCGGGCGGCGGCCCGGCGGACCGCGGGTGTGCTGCGGTGGAACAGGTCGAGGGCGGGCACGCGGGGCCCGGCCAGCGCGACCCAGACCGGTCCGTCCGGGGCGCCGCGCCAGAGGTTGTCGGGCATGCCCGGGAGGTTCTCGGCGAAGGGCTCGCTCCGGCCGGCCCGGGGCCGGTGAGCCAGTAGCGGGTGAGCCGGCGGGCGCCGGTCTCGGCGACGACGAGGAACGACTCGTCGGCTCCGGCGGCGAGCCCGTTGGCGAACTGGAGGCCGTCCAGCACCACCTCGGGGGTGTCCGTGCCGGGGGCGAGGCGCAGCAGCCGTCCCGTTCCGGTGTGTTCGACGATGTCGCCGATCCAGTGCTCCAAGGGGTGGCGGCGGCTGGAGACGGTGAAGTACACGCTGCCGTCGGAGAGGGACACGACGTTGCTGGCGAACCGCAGCCGCTCCCCCGCCACCGAGTCGGCGAGGACGCGGACCGTGCCGTCGCCGGTGCCGACGCGCAGCAGTCCGCGTTCGGCGTCGCACACCAGCAGGTCACCGTCCGGGAGGAGTTCGAGCCCGAGCGGCCTGCCGCCGGTCTCGGCGATCACCTCGGTGCGGGCCGTCACCGGGTCCCCCAGGCCGTCCAGGCGCAGGATGCGGCCGTCGGCCAATCCGGTCAGCACGCGGCCGCGCGGGTCGGCGACCACGTCCTCGGGGCCGGGGCCCACCGCGACGTAGTGGCGTGGGACGAGTGCCGTGGGACGGTCCATCACGTGTGTCCTTCACCGTGGGGGAATCTCCGCTGTACCGGTCGCACCGAGTCGTACCGGGTGGTGCCGGGTGGTGCCGGGTGGTATGGGTGGCCTACCAGCCCTTTTCAAACATCCGGGCGACCTCGGCGATCCGCATCTCGTCGCGGTGGTAGTGCACGCGGCCGGCGGACCGGCTGGTGCACAGCATGCCGGTGGCCCGGAGCAGCCGGAGGTGGGTGAGGGCGAGCGGGCGTGGTATCGAGAACCTCTCGGCGACGGCGTCCGCGGTGACGCCGTGCGCGGCGGGGCCGGGTTCCTTCAGCCAGGCCAGGATGCGCAGGCGCGTCTCGTCCGTGGGAGTCCTCAGCATGTCGTGCCCCTGCCTCGCGGCTCTCGTCCTCCTACCGCGTCTTCCCACTGTCGCGCAGTCGAAGCCGCCGCGTCCGAGACTCGGCATCCTTGACCGATACCGAACTGCCGTATGTCACAGGTGAGTTCGTGGACGGGCGAGGGCCCGGCCGCGTGCCTGCGGCCGGGCCCCCTCCCTCACACGGTCAGCGGTGGCGGAACCAGGACATCGACGACAGGGCCCGGTCGTCGTAGCCGAACAGCGCCTGGTTCTCCCAGGCGTTGCCGGAGGACGGGTCGGTCGGGTCCCAGCCGTTGCCGTTCACCGCGGTCCAGGTCGCCTCCCAGTAGAAGATGCCCAGGCCACGGCCGTTCGGGACGGCCTCCACGATGCTCGCCACGTCGTTCATCCACCGGGTCTGGCCGGCCACGGTCGCCGGGTAGCCGGAGACCAGCTCGGCACCGGTGTCGATGATGTTCTCGTGGGAGTCCTCGCTGTCCAAGCGGAACGGGTAGGCGGTCTCGGCGACGAACACCGGCTTGCCGTAGCGGGAGGCCGCGTCGTCGAGGGTCGTCTGGAAGTCGGCCAGCGTGCCGTGCCAGTAGCCGTAGTACGACAGGCCGATCGCGTCGAACTTGACGCCGTTGGAGCGCGCGCTGTCGAACCACCAGCGGGTGCCTGCCAGGTCACCGCCCTTGGCGAGGTGCAGGGCGACGGTCGTGTTCGAGTCGACCGCCTTGACCGCGTCGTGGCCGGAGTTGAGCAGACCGGCCAGCTGCGACCAGTTGGAGGTCGATCCCTCGTTCCACAGCATGCCGCCGTTGATCTCGTTGCCGACCTGGACCATGTCGGCGGTGGTGCCCTGCGCCTTCAAGGCGTTCAACACGTCGTACGTGTGGTTGTACACGTCGGTCTTCAGTCGACTGTACGAGTGGCCGGCCCAGGCGGCGGGCTTGTCCTGGCGGCCCGGGTCGGCCCAGAAGTCCGAGTAGTGGAAGTCGACCAGCAGCTTCATGCCCTGCGCCTTGACGCGCTTGGCCAGGGCCAGGACGTGCGCCTTGTTGTTGTAGCCGTCGGCCGGGTTCACCCAGACCTTCAGGCGCGCGTAGTTCATGCCGGACGACTTCAGGATCGACAGGGCGTCGCCGGCCGTGCCGGAGCCGTGCCGGTAGACGCCGCCCTTGGCCTCGCTCTTGGGCAGGGACGAGATGTCGGCACCCTTGATCGACGTACCGGACGTGCCCGACGTGAAGGTCAGGTCGTCGACATTGATCCAGTTGCCCGCGTTCGCGTCACTGTTGATGCTGATCGTGCACTGGTTGGTGGTCACATTGACCGGCACGACGATCCTGATCCACCCACTGGCCGAGACCGGCAGGTCGGTGCGCTGCTCGGCGCCGCCGCAGTTCTTCAGCGCTATGTACGCGGACTTCTGCCCGCCGCCGGAGCGCACCCAGGCGGTGAGCTTGTGAGTGCCGTTGGTGAGTCCGGACAGGTACTGGTACGTCTCCACCTTGTAGGCGGTGGAGGCCCAATGGCTGAGGCGGTAGCCGCCGCCGTGGCCGCCGGCCTCGGTGTACGAGGCGCCGGTGTCGCCGTACTCGGACCAGCCGCCCGGTGTGGCCGCGCCCGCGCCGTCGGCTTCGAAGCCACCGTTGGTCAGTGTGCTCGCGGCGTGGGCGGAGGTGGCGGGCAGGGCGGTGAGGGCGAGTCCCGCTGCTAGCGGGAGCAGCAGGGTTCTGAGCGTGCGTCTGGGATGGAACATCGTCGTCCGTCGTCCCTTCGACGTGAGGATGGGGGGTGCCCCTCGCCAGGAGGCAGGTGAGAGGGCCCTCCGCCCGCGGCTCGTGCGGCTCACTCGGGCGGAGGGAGTCGGTTCAGCCGTCGAGCCGGACGACCCGGACGGCTCCGGCCGGGACCGCCAGGGGGCCCGCGGCGCGTTCACCGGTCAGCAGTTCGGTGCCCTGGGTCTCCAGCGGCACCTTGGCGTCTGCGCCGGTGTGGTTGACGGCGAACAGGTAGGTGCCCGACTCGCCGGTGCGGCGCACCACTTCGACGTCCCGGGGCAGGTCGGCGCGCGGGGCGAGCCGCGCGTCCTCGACCGCCCATCCGAGCAGCGCGTCGAGGCCTTCGGCGCCGAGCCGGGTGGAGACGTACCAGGCGGTGCCCTCGCCGAGGCGGTGCCGGGTGACCGCGGGCCGCCCGGCGGTCAGGCCGTCGGCGTATGTCAGGACGGTCTCGGCTCCGCGCGGCACCACGAACTCCGTCCACACGTCGGCGCCCAGCTCGGATCCGTCGTGCCCGGTGACGCTCACCCGTTCACCGGGCAGCAGCGGCGAGAACTCCTCGACGGTGAGGCCGAGGACGTCCCGCAGCGGGCCCGGGTAAGCGCCCTCGTGGACGGCGTCGTGCTCGTCGACGATGCCGGAGAAGTAGGAGACGACCAGCGTGCCGCCGTTCTCGACATAGGCTGTGAGGTTGTTCCCGGCCACCTCCGTCATCAGGTACAGCGCCGGTACGACGACAAGGGGATACCTCGACAAGCCGGCTTCCGGGTGGGCGAAGTCGACGGTGAGGTGGCGGTCGTAAAGGGCCTCGTAGAAGGCGTCGGCGCGCTCGCGGGCGTCATGGTCGACACTGGGGCGCCATTCGAGGTTCTGCGCCCACCAGGAGTGCCAGTCCCACAGCACGGCCACGTCGGCCTCGGTGCGGGTGCCGCGGATCTCGCTCAAAGCGTCGAGGGCGGCACCGAGCTCGACGACCTCGCGCCACACACGGGTGTCGGTGCCGCCGTGCGGGACCATCGCCGAGTGGAACTTCTCGGCGCCGCGCCGGGACTGGCGCCACTGGAAGAACATCGCGCCCTCGGAGCCACGCGCCACGTGTGTGAGGGAGTTGCGGGCCATCTGCCCCGGAGCCTTGGCCGGGTTGCGGGGCTGCCAGTTGACGCCCGAGGTGGAGTGCTCCAGCAGCAGCCAGGGGGCGCCGCCCGCGACGGAGCGGGTGAGGTCCGCGGCCATGGCCAGGTTGACGTGGGTGCGGCGGCCGTCGGTGATCAGGTAGTGGTCGTTGGTGACGATGTCGACCTCACGGCCCCAGGCCCAGTAGTCGACGGAGTCGCACTGGCTCAGCGCCGTCATGAAGTTGGTGGTGACCGGGACGCCCGGTGAGAAGCGGTGCAGGATGTTCCGCTCGGTCACGAAGTTCTCGCGCATGGTCGCGTCGGCGAACCGCTTGTAGTCCAGTGCCTGGCTCGGGTTGACGGCCGCGGGGGTGAGCCGGGGTGGGTTGATCTGGTCGAGGTCCGCGTAGCGCTGGCCCCAGAAGGCCGTGCCCCAGGCCTCGTTGACCGCGTCGACCGTGCCGTACGTCGTCGCCAGCCAGCGGCGGAAGTGGGCTGCGCAGGAGTCGCAGTAGCAGGCCGAGACGGGGACGCCGTACTCGTTGTGCACGTGCCACATCGCCAGGGCCGGGTGGTCGCCGTAGCGCTCGGCGAGCTTCGTGGTGATGGCCGCGGCGGCCGTGCGGTAGGCCGCGTTGCTGTGGCAGATGGCCGCGCGGGAGCCGAACTCGTGGCGCACGCCCTCGCGGGTGACCGGCAGGGCGTCGGGGTGGGCCCGGTAGAACCAGGCGGGCGGGACGACGGTGGGGGTGCCGAGGTCGACGCGGATGCCGTTGTCGTGCAGCAGGTCCAGGAGACGGTCGAGCCAGCCGAAGTCGTGACGGCCGGGTGAGGGCTCCAGCAGCGCCCAGGAGAAGATCCCGACGCTCACCATGGTGACGCCGGCCTCCCGCATCAGCCGGACGTCTTCCCGCCAGACGCTTTCCGGCCACTGCTCGGGGTTGTAGTCCCCACCGAAGGCGAGCCTGGTGAGGCCCCTGGGGGTGGTCTCCGGCATGGATGGTCTCCCGGTCGATCGATCAAATGGGAACGTGCACACACAGCAGTGCAGTGCGGAGCCCAACATAACCGCACGACAACAACCATTGACAAGTGTCCGGGATGTTTCTCTACTGTGAACGCTCACAGAAGCGTGGCAGGTTCTCGCAGCAGGCGAGGACCCCAGGTCAGGGGAGAGATCCATGCCGTACACGAAGCGCCGCCGCCTCGTGACATCCGCCGTCGCCATCGCGCTCGGCGCCACCGCGCTCGCCGCCTGCGGCTCGGATTCCGGGGACGGCGAGACCGAATCGGGGCCGGTCTCGCTGACGTACTGGACCTGGACGCCCGGCATGGACAAGGTCGTGGACCTGTGGAACAAGGGGCCGGGCAAGAAGGACCAGATCACCGTCACGGTGAAGAAGCAGGCGTCCGGCGACACGCTCGTCACCAAGATCCTCACCGCGCACAAGGCGGGCAAGGCGCCCGACCTGGTGCAGGCCGAGTACCAGGCGCTGCCCACCCTGGTCAGCAATGACGCGCTGGCGGACATCTCGAAGAACGTGGGCGACGCCGAGGGCAGCTTCGCCGACGGCGTCTGGCAGCAGACGACGCTGGGCACGGACGCGGTGTACGCGGTCCCGCAGGACATCGGGCCGATGATGTTCTACTACCGCGAGGACCTGTTCAAGGAGTACGGCCTGACGGTGCCGACGACCTGGGACGAGTTCGCCGAGACCGCGCGCAAGCTGAAGAAGGCCGCCCCCGACAAGGACCTCACCACCTTCTCCGCCAACGACTCCGGCCTCTTCGCGGGCCTCGCCCAGCAGGCGGGCGCCAAGTGGTGGACGACCTCCGGCGACCAGTGGAAGGTCTCCATCAACGACGCGGCGACGCAGAAGGTCGCCGAGTTCTGGGGCGGCCTGGTCGAGGAGGGCGCCATCGACAGCCAGCCGATGTACACCCCGGCCTGGAACAAGGCGCTCAACACCGGCAAGCAGATCGCCTGGGTCAGCGCCGTGTGGGCCCCGGGCACGCTCACCACGGCCGCCCCCGCCACCAAGGGCAAGTGGGCCATGGCCCCGCTCCCCCAGTGGTCCGCGAACGAGAACCGCACCGGCAGCTGGGGCGGCTCCTCCACCGCCGTCACCACGGACTCCAAGCACCAGGAGGCCGCCGCCGAGTTCGCGGCCTGGCTGAACACCGACGGCGACGCCCTGAACGCGCTGGCCAAGGAGAGCGGCGTCTACCCGGCCGCCAAGAACGCCCAGACCAGCGGCGCCTTCCTCAAGCCGCCGGCCTACTTCTCCAACCAGGCCGACTTCTACACCAAGGCCGCCGGCATCGCGGAGACCACCGCCCCCTCCGCCTGGGGTCCGAACGTGAACGTCGCCTACACGACCTTCAAGGACGCCTTCGGCGCCGCCGCGAAGAACAAGTCGGACTTCGGCGCCGCGCTCGACGAGATGCAGGACGACACCGTCGCCGACATGAAGAAGCAGGGCTTCGAGGTCGCGGAGTGAAAAGCACGGCACGCCGGCAGTCGTACGGGGTCAAGGGGGCCCCGTACGGCTTCCTCCTCCCCGCGACGATCCTGTTCACCCTGTTCTTCGCCCTGCCGATCGGCTTCGCGCTCTGGCTCAGCTTCCACAAGGTGAAGGTCTCCGGCCTCGGCCTCGGCTCCGGCGCCCGCAAGGAGGTCTGGGCCGGCCTGGAGAACTACACCGACGCCCTCACCGACAGCGAGCTGGTGAACGGGGCGCTGCGGGTGCTGGGCTACGGCTGCATCGTCGTCCCGGTCATGCTGGGCCTCGCCCTGCTGTTCGCGCTGATGCTGGACTCCGAGAAGGTGCGGCTGGCCCCCTTCACCCGGCTCGCGATCTTCCTGCCGTACGCCATCCCCGGTGTGGTGGCGGCGCTGCTGTGGGGCTTCCTGTACCTGCCGGACGTCAGCCCCTTCTACTTCGTGCTCGACAAGCTGGGGCTGCCGCAGCCGGACCTGCTGGACGGCGGGCCGCTGTACCTGGCGCTGTCGAACATCGCGGTCTGGGGCGGCACCGGCTTCAACATGATCGTCATCTACACCTCGCTCCAGTCGATCCCGGCGGAGGTGTACGAGGCGGCGAAGCTGGACGGCGCCACCCCGTTGCAGATCGCGCTGCGGATCAAGATCCCGATGGTGGCGCCGTCGCTGGTGCTGACCTTCTTCTTCTCGATCATCGCGACGCTCCAGGTGTTCAACGAGCCGACCACCCTCAAGCCGCTCACCAACTCCGTGTCCACGACGTGGAGTCCGCTGATGAAGGTGTACCGGGACGCGTTCGGCGAGGGTGACATCTACGGCGCCGCGGCGCAGGCCGTGATCATCGCGCTGGCCACGCTCCTGCTGTCCTTCGGCTTCCTGCGGGCCGCGAACCGTCGTCAGAAGCAGGAGGCAGCTCGATGAGTTCCCTTGCCGTTTCCCAGGCCGAGCCGGTGACGGGCGCCGCGCCCGGTACCGCCCAGGGCCGCCCGCCACTGCGCCGCAGGATCGCTCTGATCCCCACGGTCACGCTGCTCCTGGGCGCGATCTACTGCCTGCTGCCGGTGGCCTGGGTGGTCATCGCCGCCACCAAGTCGGGCAGTGAGCTGTTCTCCACGTTCACGTTCCTGCCGGGCACGGGTTTCGCCGACAACTTCCAGGACCTGAGCGCCTACCGCGACGGCGTCTACTGGTCGTGGATGGGCAACTCCGCCCTGTACGCCGGGCTCGGCGCCCTGCTGTCGACGTGCGTGTCCGCGTTCAGCGGCTACGCGCTGGCGATCTACCGTTTCCGCGGCCGCGAGACGATCTTCAACGTGCTGCTCGCGGGTGTGCTGATGCCTCCGGTGATCCTGGCCATCCCGCAGTACCTGCTGCTGGCGAAGGCCGACCTCACGGACTCCTACCTGTCCGTCCTGCTGCCGCAGATCCTGTCGCCGTACGGCGTCTACCTCGCGCGGATCTACGCCGCCGCCGCGGTGCCCGCCGACGTGGTCGAGGCCGGCCGGATGGACGGGGCGAGCGAGTGGCGGATCTTCACCCGGGTCGCGCTGCCGATGATGATCCCCGGCATGGTGACGGTGTTCCTGTTCCAGTTCGTGGCGATCTGGAACAACTTCCTGCTGCCGTACATCATGCTCAGCGACGACGAGAAGTTCCCGATCACCCTCGGCCTGTTCACGCTGCTGGAGCAGGGCGCCAACACCCCGGCGCTGTACACGCTGGTGATCACGGGCGCGTTCCTCGCGGTGCTCCCACTGGTCGCGCTGTTCCTGGTCATCCAGCGGTTCTGGAGTCTCGATCTGCTCTCCGGAGCCGTAAAGTCATGACCATGAACGCTGCGGGGGGCAGGCGCAGGCCGCCCACGATCCACGACGTGGCGCGCGAGGCGGGGGTCTCGCGCGGCACCGTCTCGCGTGTGCTCAACGGCGGCCACTACGTCAGCCCCGCCGCCCAGGAGGCGGTCAACGCGGCCATCCGCAAAACGGGTTACGTCGTCAACCGGCACGCCCGCTCGCTGATCACGGGCCGCTCCGACTCGATCGGCTTCCTGCTCACCGAGCCGCAGGAGAAGCTGTTCGAGGACCCCAACTTCAACGTCCTGCTGCGCTGCTGCACCCAGGCGCTGGCCGCGCACGACATCCCCCTGCTGCTGATGCTGGCCGGCACGCAGGACGAGCGGCGCCGGATCACGCGGTACATCACCGCGGGCCACGTCGACGGCGTGCTCCTCGTCTCCAGCCACTCCGCCGACCCGGTCGCCGAGCAACTGCACGAGGCGGGGGTGCCCCTCGTGCAGTGCGGCAAGCCCCTGGGGCGCGGCTCCAAGGTGAGCTACGTGGCGGCGGACGACCGGGACGGCGCCCGCGACATGATGCGCCACCTGCTGTCGCTGGGCCGCCGCCGTATCGGCGTGGTGAACGGCCCGATGGACACCCCGGGCGGTGTCGATCGCCTCGCCGGCTACAAGGAGGTGCTCACGGAAGCGGGCCTCGAGATCGACGAGCGGCTCATCGTCTCCGGCGACTGGGGCCGGGCCAGCGGCGAGGCGGGCGCCGAGCGGCTGCTGGCGCAGGCCCCGGACATGGACGCGGTGTTCGTCGCGTCGGACCTCATGGCGCAGGGCGTGCTGGCGGCCCTCCGGCGGGCGGGGCGGCGCGTGCCGCAGGACGTCGCGGTCGGCGGTTTCGACGACTCCCCGGCCGCGCTGGCCTCCAGCCCCGAGCTCACGACCATCCGGCAGCCGTGGGACCGTATCAGCGCCGAGATGGTACGGGTGCTGCTCGCGCAGATCGGGGGCGAGGATCCGGCGGCGGTGATCCTGCCTACGGAGCTGGTCAGACGGGAGTCGACGTAGGTCCCGCGGCCCGGCCAGGGACGTGCGCTGCATGCACGGTCATGGAACGCCGTACCGGTGTTACCGTTCCCGTATGGCGTCGAAAACGGCTGGTGCGGGGCTCGAGGACCGGTGGCGGGGCATCCTGTCGGCGCACGCGCGCACGATGTGCGAGATCGACCGCGTGCTGCATCCGCACGGCCTCGGCGCGTCCGACTTCGAGGTCCTGGACATCCTCGCGACCGCGGGGCCCGAGGAGGGCGAGCAGTGCCGGGTGCAGAACCTGGTCGGGCGGGTCCATCTCAGCCAGAGCGCGCTGTCCCGGCTCATCGCCCGGCTGGAGAAAGACGGGCTGGTGACGCGTTCGGTGTGCATGGAGGACCGACGCGGCGTGTGGGTGGCCCTGACCTCCAGGGGCCGTGACCTGCACGCGCAGGTACTGCCGCTCCAGCGGGCCGCGCTGGCCCGGACGCTGGGCGCGTAGACAGCCCTGGCCCGGGCCAGGCCCCGGCCCGGTCCGTCCTACGGACGTGCCAGCAGGGTGCGCACTCCCTCCGAGGTGAGCGTCAGGCGGTGCTCCGAGCTGCCGTCTATGGTGAGCGACAGGTCGTCGGCCGGCCACTGGGCGGCCAGGGCGCCGAGCGGCACCAGGCGGTAGCGGGAGACGAACGGCAGCAGCCCGGCCATTTCCACCTCGGAGGTGAAGACGGGTACCACCGGCTCGCCGCCCGGCTGCTCCAGCACCGGCAGTGCCACCGCCGAGGGGTTGGCGGCGTCGGCGTCGTTGGCGTCGTCGGGCACGGGGATGAGCACGTCGCTGTTGGCGAGCGCGTCCAGAGCCGCCGCGTCCTCGGTGTTCTCGGCGAGGACGTCCAAAGCCCGCTGGGCGGGCGTGGGCGTGGGGTCGTTTGCGGGTGTCTCCATGGCAGATTCCCTGGTAGCGGCGGTCGTGCGGCCTGCCCGGGACAAGATCCGCCCCGGGCGCGGTCCTGCTCGCGTACCCGATCGCGCCCGAAGCAATCCTGTTGATCTCCGAGGTTCAGGGGATCAGTGGGATGTGGCCGGAGGGCAGCCCGAGGCGGTCGCAGCCGACCCGCCGGGCCAGGGGCTCGGCCATGCTGGGCCCGATGTGCGTCCAGTAGGTGGCCGCGTCCCGGAAGTAGCGCTGCATCCGCTCACCGTCCCGGGCGTGCCGTGAGCCGGCCGTGCGGAAGAGGGTGCCCTGGAGGACGTCCCAGGCCATGCTGCCGGCGTTCAGGAACATCAGGGCGAGGCGGTTGTCCTCGGCGGTGCTGAAGGGGGCCTCGCCGGAGACGTTGCGGCGGCAGGCCTCCATCCATTCGTGAGCCGTCTGCTGGAGCGCCGCGTGCGCGGTGTGGATGATGCCCAGGGCTTCGCCCAGGTTCCGCTGGTAGTCGTGCAGGTCTGCGCGGGTGCGGTCGGGTTCCCGGGTGAGCGGGCGGGCGGCGAGGATGCGGGCGTACTCGTCGGCGGCGGCGTACGCGGTGCCGATCATGATCGCGGCCAGCTCGCCGTGGAAGAAGCTCGGCGCCCGGCCGGCGTACATGGGGTTGCCGTGCAGGTCCGAGCCGGGGCTGCCGCCCTCGACGGGCAGGTCGAGCAGGCCGGCTTCGACCGTGTGGTGGGCGGGGACGCGGGCCTGTTCCATGCGGATGCTGTTGGATCCGCTGCCGCGCAGGCCGAGGACGCCGTGCCAGTCGTCGACCACCGTCCACACCGGGCGCGGCGCGCAGAACAGCACGAGCGGTCCCGGGGTGTCGCCGGGCTCCTCGGGGGCGCGGAGCGTCTGGCCGACGTAGTGCGTCGCGTAGGGGGCGCCGGAGGAGTAGGGCCAGGTGCCGTCGAGGATCACGTGAGCGTCGCCGTCGGGCTGTGCGACGCCGACGGGCATGAGCGTGGCGGCGGCGCGGAAGTCGCCGTCGGCACCGAAGATCTCGCTCTGCGCGCGTTCCCCGAAGACCGACGCCACCTGGAGGACGTGGGCGGCGGTCAGGGACAGCGCCCAGCCGCTGGAGGGACAGCCGCGCGCGATCTCCGTGATCACGCGGTAGAACACGGGCAGCCCGAACTCGTACCCGCCGTAACGGCGTGGCTGGAGAATCCGGTAGAACCCGGCCCGTAAGAAGTCGTCGTGGGTGGCTTCCGGACAGCGCGTCAACCGCTCGGCCTCCGCCTGCCGTTCGATCAGCACGGGCTGCAACGCCACGGCCCGCCGGACGAGTTCGGCTTCGGTCAGTCCGGGTTCGGGTGGGGCGATCACCAGTGTCACGGGTGTCTCCTACGTGTGGGGCCGTCGGGTCGTGACGGGATACGTGCCCGTGTCATGGAAGCCGGAACCGTG
The DNA here is from genome assembly GCF_037055355.1 of Streptomyces sp. DG1A-41. Classification (GTDB taxonomy): domain Bacteria; phylum Actinomycetota; class Actinomycetes; order Streptomycetales; family Streptomycetaceae; genus Streptomyces. Next base: position 468,343 of record NZ_CP146350.1, read on the forward strand.
TGGGGAGACCTACCGGGAAGCCCCGAGCAACCGACAGGGCAGGGCACGCTCGCTGACGCCACCACCCCCGACCGGTTCCACCCGGTACACCCCGGCTCCCCGCGCCCGGGTGACGGCCTCCGTCAGCACACCGTCCGTGAACAGTGCCGCGGCCCCGTCCTCCACCGCCCAGCCCGACGGCAGCTGTCCCGCCGCCACGGCCGCGCGGTAGGAGGGCCGGCGACCCGGTTCGCCGTCGTAGTGCGGGCAGACGGAGCCGGGCAGCAGCCCCAGGCCGTCTGGGAGGTACGCCAACGGCCCGAAGGAGTCGGTGTGCGAGCCCTCGGCCCAGCAGTTGGCGCCGGCGCTGATGCCGCACAGCAGCGTGCCGCGGTCGTAGGCCTCCAGGAGCAGCCGGTCCACGCCGTGGGTTCGCCATACCGCGAGGAGGTTGGCCGTGTTGCCACCGCCCACGTAGATGACGTCCTGGGCGAGCAGGAAGGAGCGCAGTGCGTCGTCGTCCAGCTCGCGGCGGAACAGGTGCAGGACGGAGGGTTCGCAGGCGGAGCGGCTGCGGAACGCCGTGCGGAACCGTTCGGTGTAGGCCGGCGCGTCGCCGCTGGCCGTGGGTACGAAGCACACCTTGGGGCGGGAGGCGCGCGCCCGGGCCAGTACCCAGTCGTCGAGGAGGCCGTCGTCGTCGGTGGAGAAGCCGCCGCCGAGGAGGGCGAGGCGCTGCGGGGGTTCGACTGCCATGGCGGTGCCTTCCTGGACGGGTGCGGCTAGGCTGCCCCGGGGCCTGTGTGCAGGACGGCGAACACCCCGCGGGCCCGGGTGCCGTCCGGCTGCTGCCAGGAGCCGGTGACGTGGCCGGTCGCTCCCTGGGAGGGCGGGAACGGGCCGTCCGGGGCAGGTTGCAGGACCCGGTGGAGGCTGAGGGTCGTGCCGTGCGGCGTCGTCAGCCGGGTGCCGTCCTGGTCGTCGGTGGTGATGAAGTCCGTGGGGATGGAGCCTTCGCCGGTGTGGGAGGCGATGACCTCCCGGTCGGGGACGTCGCTGAGGTTCTGGTCCTGGGCCTGCGCCCGCCCCTCGATCAAGGCCACCAACTGGGCGAGCAGCACGGGGTCGTGGCAGCCGTCGTACGCCCAGCGCCGCCCGAGCACGCCGTGCTCCATGGTGCCCACGAGGGCATGCTCCGCCCCGTCGAGAGCGGCACCGCGATAGGTGAGCGGCACCAGGTAGGTGGACGGGTGAGGGCCGGAGGCGTCGGTGACGACGATGAACTCGATCCCGACCTCGCCCTGCGGATCGTCCAACCGGAACCCGCCGGCCTTGGCCAGCTTCGGTTCGGCTGCGCCACCGCGGTACCACGGACGGGACGGCAGCCAGGAGGTGAGCAGTTCCAGCTTGGTCGGTTTGACCCAGGTGCGGTGGATGACGGACATGTTGAAGGCTCCCTTCCGTTACGCGGCGGCGGGACGCGGTGCGTCGCTCCTGGAGATCTCCGCACGCGCATTAGATCAGCCGTTGTTCCGACTTGACCACGCGATCACGGGAGTCGTCGCGGCAGCGGGGAACTTGCGCGGGGCTTCTCACTTCGTGCTTCCGAAGGTGTCGACAGATCCGATGTTACCGGTAACATGACCATCACCCGCCGCCGGCCGTCCCCCGGAGTCCGCGTGACCGACCAGCCCGCCGCACAGCGCGCAGCCACCCTCTCCCCCACTCCGTCCGCCCCGGTCTTCAGCCGGTCCGCCGTGGTCGCCTCCTGTGCGGGCTTCGTGCTCATGGGTGCGTTGCAGGCCCTGTACGGGCCCGTGATCCCCGGCGTCCGTGCGGAATTCGGGCTCTCGCCGTCCGTCGCGGGGCTGGGGCTCAGTGCCCACTTCGTCGGTGGCGTGGCCGGTGTGCTGCTGTTCGACCGGCTCTACGGGCGGGTCGGCAACCGGCACCTCCTCGGTAGCTCCTATCTGCTGATGGCGGTCGGCGCGGCGGGCTTCGCGCTGGCGCCCGGCTGGGCCACCGCCCTGGCGGCGGCCCTGCTCGCCGGGCTCGGTTTCGGCGGCATCGACTACGGGCTGAACCAGTTGTTCGCCGTGGGCTTCGGGCACCGTTCGACCGCGATGCTGAACATCCTCCACGCCCACTTCGGCATCGGCGCCATCCTCAGCCCCGCCCTGATCGGCGTGGTCGGCTCCGAGCACTACCCGGCCGTCTTTCTCGGTTTCGCCCTCGCCAACCTGCCGTTGCTGCTGTGCCTGAAGGGCGTACGGAACGACGCGCCCGTCCCGGCCGGTGACGAGGCCAGTGGTGGTGGGGTCCTCCGGCGGAGCCTCGCCTCGGTGCTCGCCGTCTTCGTCGCGCTCTACGTCCTGCACATCGGCATCGAGGCCGGTGTCGGCGGCTGGGAGCCCACGCATCTGGAGACCGTCGGCTACGGCGCGGGCGTCGCCGCCACCGCCACCTCCGTGTACTGGCTGATGATGACCGTGGGCCGCTTCCTGGTCGCACCGCTCGCGTTGCGCTTCTCCGCCCAGGCCATCATCACCGTCTCCTGCGCGGGTATGACGGTGTGTCTGCTGGCCGCGTCCGTGCCGGCGCTGGCGCCGTACGCGTACGCCGGTGTCGGTCTGTTCATCGCGCCGATCTTCCCCACCGGGCTGCCCTGGCTGAACCGGGTCGCCCCGCGGGCCCGGAGAGCCGGTGCCCTCGTCATCGCCGCGTCCATGGTCGGCGGTGTCGCGGCGGGTCCGGCGCTGGGCAAGGCCATCGAGTGGTCGGGGGTCCGCGCGGTCCCGCTGCTGCTGTGCGGTGTCTCGGCGCTGTGCCTGGGCGCCACGCTCTGGTTGATCCGCGTCACCCGCTCTCACTGAAACGTCCATCGACTCCCCTCGACATTCCGCCCGCATCCCGAAGGGAAGCCTCCGCATGCCCGCCCTGACGACGACGTCCGACGGATTCCTGCTGTACGGCGAGCCGTTCCGGATCATCTCCGGTGCGTTGCACTACTTCCGTGTCCACCCCGGCCTGTGGTCCGACCGGCTGCGCAAGGCGCGGCTGATGGGCCTCAACACGGTGGAGACGTACATCCCGTGGAACCACCATCAACCCGATTCCGAGGGGCCACTCGTACTCGACGGCTTCCTCGACCTGCCCCGGTTCCTTCAACTCGCCCGGGACGAGGGACTGCACGTGCTGCTGCGTCCCGGTCCTTTCATCTGTGCCGAGTGGGACGGCGGCGGCCTGCCCGACTGGCTGACGTCGGACCCGGACATCCGGCTGCGGTCCAGCGATCCGCGTTTCACCCGGGCCGTCGACCGCTACCTGGACCTGCTGCTGCCCGCGCTCCGGCCGCACCTGGCCGCGGCGGGCGGTCCCGTCATCGCCGTGCAGGTGGAGAACGAGTACGGGGCCTACGGCGACGACAGCGCGTATCTGAAGCACCTGGCCGACGCGTTCCGCTCCCGGGGCGTCGAGGAACTGCTGTTCACCTGTGACCAGGCCGACCCCGAGCACCTGGCCGCCGGGAGCCTGCCGGGCGTGCTGACCGCCAGCACCTTCGGCAGCCGGGTCGAGCGGAACCTCGGGCGGCTGCGCGAGCACCGACGCGAAGGCCCGCTGTTCTGCGCGGAGTTCTGGATCGGCTGGTTCGACCACTGGGGCGGGCCGCACCACGTAAGGGACGCGGCCGACGCCGCCGCCGATCTGGACCGGCTGCTGTCCGCCGGGGCGTCCGTCAACATCTACATGTTCCACGGCGGCACCAACTTCGGCTTCACCAACGGCGCCAACCACAAACACGCCTACGAACCCACCGTCACGTCGTACGACTACGACGCCCCGCTCACCGAGTGCGGCGACCCGGGCCCGAAGTACCACGCCTTCCGCGAGGTCATCGCCCGCCATGCCGCCGTCCCCGACGAGCCCGTCCCGGCGCCCGGACCCAAACTGCCGACCACCGACGTCGAGTTGGACGGCCGGGCCCCTCTGCTCTCCCTCGCCGACGCGCTCGCCACTCCTGTCCGCACCGACGACCCGGTGACCATGGGCGAGCTCGGGCAGCGCACCGGCTACGCGCTCTACCGCACCCTCCTTCCCGCCTCCGGTGACGGCCTGCTGCACTTCGCCGGCGGTGTCGGGGACCGTGCCCAGGTCTTCGTCGACGGCGCACCCGCCGGTGTCCTGGAACGCGAACGCCACGACGAGACGCTGCCGGTGCGTGTCCACCGCCCCGGCGCGACACTCGAGGTGCTCGTCGAGAACATGGGCGGCGTCAACTACGGGCCCCGCATCGGCGCCCCGAAGGGCCTGCTCGGGCCCGTCTCCTTCAACGGCACCGTCCTGCGCGGCTGGGACTGCCACGCGCTGCCGCTTGACGACCTGGACGCGGTGCCGTTCACCCCGGGCGACGGGGCGGCGGTCACCGTGCCGGCCTTCCACCGCGGCACCTTCGAGGTGGACACGCCCGCCGACACCTTCCTCGCCCTGCCCGGCTGGACGAAGGGGCAGGCCTGGGTCAACGGCTTCCACCTGGGCCGCTACTGGAACCGCGGCCCGCAGCACACGCTCTACGTCCCCGCGCCGGTGCTGCGGCCCGGCACCAACGAGCTGATCCTGCTGGAACTGCACGGCACCACCGCAAACCGCGCCCAGCTCACCGGCACGCCCGACCTCGGCCCGGAGAACACCTGGTGACCCCGCACCTGCTGCGCGTGCCCGCGCCCTCCGCTCCCCCACTGACCGGCCACCTGCCCTTCGCCGACGCGCCGGGCGTGCCCGACCCGATCGAGGTCACCGGCCGCTGGCTCACCCGCGGCGGCCGCCCCTGGTTCCCGGTCTCCGGGGAGTTCCACTACTCCCGCTACCCGGCCAGGGAGTGGGAGGAGGAGCTGCTGAAGATGAAGGCGGGCGGGGTGACCGCCGTCGCCTCCTACGTCATCTGGATCCACCACGAGGAGATCGAGGGGCGGATCCGCTTCGACGGCGACCGCGACCTGCGTCGCTTCGCCGAGCTGTGCGCCCGCCACGGCCTGGACTTCATCCCGCGCATCGGCCCGTGGTGCCACGCGGAGGTACGCAACGGCGGCCTGCCCGACTGGGTGCCGGCCCGCACACATGCACCGCGCACCGACGATCCGGCGTATCTGCATCCGGTACGCGCCTGGTTCGCGGCCGTCGCGGAACAACTGCGCGGCCTGGACCGGGCGCACGGCGGCCCGATCGTCGCGATCCAGATCGAGAACGAGCTCTACGACCAGCCCGGTCATCTGCGCACCCTGAAGCGCCTGGCCCAGGAGGCCGGGCTCAGCGCGCCGCTGTGGACCTCGACCGCCTGGGGCGGGGTCCAGCTCCCGGGCGAGGAACTGCTTCCGCTGTACGGCGGCTATCCCGAGGCGTTCTGGACGGAGGCGGACGGCGGCTGGCCCGACACCTGCCGCAAGCACTTCTTCTTCACGCACGAGCGCGACGACGAGGGCATCGGCGCCGACCTGCGGCCCACGATCGTACGCGGAGCCGACCCGGCTCCGACGGACCGGTTCCCCTGGGCCACCTGCGAGTTGGGCGGCGGCATGGCGGCGGCCTACCACCGGCGGCCCCGGGTGGAGGCCGCCGATGTGGGTGCCCTGGGACTCACCAAGATCGGCTGCGGTTCGGTGTGGCAGGGCTACTACATGTTCCACGGCGGTACGAACCCGACCGGCGAGCTGACGGCCCTTCAGGAGTCGCACGCCACCGGCTACCCCAACGACCTGCCGGTCCTGACCTATGACTTCCAGGCCCCGCTCGGCGAATACGGCCAGGTGCGGCCCTCGTACCACGAACTGCGGATCCAGCACCTGCTGTTGGACTGCTTCGGGCACCGGATCGCTCCCATGGGGTCCGTGCTGCCCGAGCGGCTGCCGACCGGGCAGCACGACCGGGACACCCTGCGCTGGGCCGTCCGCACCGACGGCACCTCGGGCCTTCTGTTCGTGACCAACCACCAGCCGCACGAGCCGCTGCCCGACCACCCGGGCACGGCCTTCACGGTCGACTTCCCGGACGCACCGCCGCTGACGCTGCCGAGCGCTCCCGTCACGGTGCCCTCCGGCGCCTACTTCTGCTGGCCGCTGCGGCTGGACGTGGCCGGGCTGCGGCTGGAGTGGGCGACCGCGCAGCCGGTGTGCACCGTCGAAGCGGGCGGGCGTACGGTCCTGGTGCTGGCCGCGACCGACGGCATCGCGCCCGAACTCGCCCTGGACGCGGACACGGTGGCGTCCGTCACGGCACCGTCCGGGGAGGTCACACCGGTCGCCTGCCGGGTCCTGGTCAGCGGAGTGCGGCCCGGCACCGACGCCCTGGTCGAGGTGGACGCGGCCGACGGTTCACGCGTCGGGCTGCTGGTCCTGGACGCGGCGACGGCCCGTACCGTCTACCGGGGCGTCGCGTGGGGAGCCGAGCGGCTGGTGCTGTGCGGGGACGGTGTCGTCTTCGACGGTGACGAGGTACGGCTGCACAGCCCGGCCGCCGAGCCGTCGTTCGCGGTGCTGCCCGCGCCTGATTCCGCCCCGGCGGTGGCGGGGACACCGGTGCGGGAGGCGGCGGACGGCGTGTTCACCCGCTACACGATCGAGGCCGCGCCCCTCCCGGACAGCGCGGTGCCCGTCACCCTGGTCAGGCCCGCCGGTCCGGCGCCCGGGCCCGTGACCGGCGTACAGGGCCGGGCGAGCGCACCGACGGACAAGTACGTCGAGACGGTGGCCGCCGAGTACCGGGTCGACGTACCGGAGAATCTGCTGCGGGCAACCGCCGGTGTCCTGCTGCGGCTGCGGTGGACGGGGGACCTGGCCCGGGCCTACGTGGGGGACGTCCTGGTCGCCGACCAGTTCTACTCGGGGCGGGTCTGGGACATCGGGCTGGACCGGCTGCCGGTCGAGGCGCTGCGCACGGAGGGCCTGCGGCTGAAGGTGCTGCCGTTGGCAGCGGATGCCCGGGTTCATGTGCCGGGGCAGGTGGGCGAGGCGTGGCGCGCGGCGGGTGTGCGGCACGCGGAGTGGGTGTTCTCTCGCTCGTGGGCGGTGCGGGCCGGCTGAGAACTCCACGGGGCCCCGCCCGGCCTATGCTGTGCTCCTGCCGGGCGCGGTCAGGCCCGCCGTAACCGACGTCGAGGAATCACCCGCCATGACACCGAGCGCCGCCGACAGCCCTGTGCCCAAGGGCCGCAGCCGGCGCAACTTCGCGGGCGCGCGGCCGGTGATGGCCGACGTGGCCCGGCTGGCCGGCGTCTCCAAGCAGACCGTCTCCCGGGTGCTCAACGACCATCCGGCCGTCCGCCCCGAGACCCGCGAGGCGGTCCTGGACGCCATGCGCACGCTCGGCTACCGGCCCAGCCGCAGCGCCCGTTCGCTGGCCAGCGGCCGGACCCGGATGCTCGGCGTCATCTCCTTCGACGCCGCCCGGTACGGGCCCGCCTCCATCCTGACCGCCATCAACACCGCGGCCCAGGAGGCCGGTTACCTGGTGAGCTCCATCGCGCTCGACACGGCCGACCACGACACCGTCGTCGAGGCCGTGAACCGGCTGTCGGCCGAGGGCGCGGACGGCGTCATCGCGATCGCCCCGCAGCAGTGGGTGGGCCGGGCCCTGTCCCAAACCGACCTCGGGACTCCGCTGGTGGTGCTGGAGAACGCCCTCGACGACAGCACGCCCCTGGTCACCGGCGACTCCCGAACCGGCGCCCGCAAGGCCACCGAGCACCTTCTCGGCCTCGGGCACGCCACCGTCTGGCACATCGCGGGCCCGGCCGGCTGGACCTCCGCCGACCACCGGCTGGCGAGCTGGCAGGAGACGCTCCAGGCGGCCGGTGCCGACGTCCCCGCCCCGCTCGCCGGGGACTGGAGCGCCGACTCCGGTTACGACCTGGGCCGCCGACTGGCCCGGCGCCCGGAGGTCACGGCGGTGTTCGTCTCGAACGACCAGATGGCCCTGGGCCTGCTGCACGCCCTGCACGAGTGCGGGCGCTCCGTCCCCGGGGACGTCAGCGTCGTCGGATACGACGACATCCCCGAGGCCGCGCATCTCCTGCCGCCGCTGACCACCGTGCGCACCGACTTCGCCGAGATCGGCACCCGTTCCCTGCGGCTCCTCCTGGACCGCATCGACGGTCCGGGGGAACCGCCCCGCGTCGACACGCTCGTCCCTGTGGATCTGGTCGTGCGTGCCAGCAGTGGGCCACCGGCGTGCTGACGACGTTCGTCGGTCACGTCCCTCGGCGGCGGCCCGCTGCCAGGCGCCCTCCCTCAGCAGCCGCAGGCCGTTCGGACCGACCGGGGTGCGCTCCTTGAAGCGCCTTGAGCCCTTCCCAGCCCGGTTCCCAGCCGCCCGTGACGTGCGACGGGGCGTAGGCGGGCCCCAGGTCCAGGCGGGTGCGCCGGTCAACTGCCAGGGCAGCGCGAGCAGGAAGAAGACAGTGGCCGCCGTGGCCCAGCGCGCTTCGGGGAGCGCGAGGACTCGGGTACGCCGCCGGGGCACGGCCCCGGCGCGCGGGCACCGCCCGCCCCGCCGGCGGGCAGCTCTTGCGCAGGTCAGTGCCGCTTGTCAGAGTGACCGGGCGAGCAGGGAGACACCGTGAACGAGAACCACCCGATGGCCCCGGCCGGTCGTGCGCCGACCGTCGCCGACGTCCTGGCCCTGCCCGTCCTGGCCGCCGGACAGCCCCAGGTCGTCACCGGGCTGGACCGGCTGGACCGGCCGGTGCGCTGGGTGCACATCACCGAGCTGACGGACCCGGCCTCCTTCCTCAAGGGCGGCGAGCTGGTCCTGACCACGGGCATGCCCCTGCCCGAGGACGCCGCAGGGGTCCGCCGGTACGTCGACGAACTCACGGAGGTGGGAGCGGCCGCGCTGGTCATCGAGCTGGTACGGCGCTACCACCGGCCGCCCGACGCCCTCGTCCAGGCCTGCCGCGCCCGGGAGCTCCCCTTGGTCACCCTCTCCCGGGACGTCAACTTCCTGGAGGTCACCCAGGTCGTCCACGCGCTCATCCTCGGCAACCAGGCCGACGCGATGCGCCGGGCCCAGCGGATCCACGAGGCGTTCACCGCGCTGACCCTGCGCGGCGCTGGGCCGGAGGACGTGGTGCGCGCGGCGGCGGATATGAGCGGCCGGACCGTCGTCCTGGAGAACCTGGTGCACCAGGCGCTGATCTGCGAGCCGTCGGGGAGCACGGTGGAGGAGGCGCTCACCGACTGGGAACGCCGGTCCCGGGCCACCGCACCCGGCGACCACACGGAGGTGGGCGGCCCGGAGGGCTGGCTCACGGCACCGGTCTCCTACCAGGGCGAACGCTGGGGCCGCCTGGCCATGCTCCCGTCCCCCGGCGACGGGCCGGGCTTCGGGCCGGAGCACGTCACGGTCCTGGAGAGAACGGCGATGGCCCTGACCGTCGCCCGTCTCATCCACTCCACGCCCTGGGAGCACACGGCCCACCGCAACGCCCTGCGGGAGCTGGCCGAGCAGCGCCACCACTCCCCCGAGGACGCCCGCGCCCGCTGCGCCGCGCTCGGTCTGCCCACCCGGGACAGCCGCTTCCTGGCGATCCTCGTCGACCTGGGCACCGGCGCCGGGGGGAGCGAGCCCGAAGCCCGGCTGCACCAGGAGCTCAGATCGGCCGGGGTGCCGGCGCTCGTCGGGGAGCTCTCCCCCGCCCGCCTCGGCGTCCTGCTGGCCCTGCGTCCCTCCCAGCCCTGGCGCCCCGTGGCCGAACGCCTGAGCCGTACCGCGCTGAGCCTGGTCCCGGAGGCGATCGTGAGCGTCGGCTCGGAGGTGGCGGAACTCGCCGACACCGCACGCTCCTTCCGGGAGGCGGCCCGGGTCACCGAGGCCACCCCGCCCGGCCAGCCCCTCCCCGCGGACCGCTCCTTCCACGAGCTGCCGGACATCGACCTGCGCCGCCTGCTGTACGCCCTGCGCGAGGACACCCGCGTCCAGGACTACACCGAACGGCGGCTCGGCCGGCTCATCGACCACGACACCCGGCACGGCAGCGACCTGCTGACGACCCTAGGCCACTACCTCGACGCCGCCGGAAACAAGACCACCGCGGCCCGCCGGGGCGGCCTGTCCAGGGAGACCATGTACCAGCGTCTGCGCACCATCGAACGCCTCCTCGACACCGACCTCGAATCCGGAGAACGGCGCACCGAACTCCACGTGGCGCTCACGGCGTTGCGCGTGCTGCGCGCCGAGTGAGCAATGGTTCGGGCTGCCCGGCGGAAACGGCCCGGCGCAGGCTCAGGTGTCGAAATCCACCGTCAGGGCGTCGGAGACCGGGAACGACTGGCAGGTGAGGACGTAGCCCGCGTCGACCTCGGCCGGTTCCAGGGCGAAGTTGCGGCGCATGTCGGCCGTGCCGTCGGTGACCAGGGCGCGGCAGGTGCCGCAGACCCCGCCCTTGCAGGCGAACGGCAGGTCGGGGCGGGTCTGCTGGGCTCCTTCGAGGATGGTCCGCTCGCGGGGCAGGGCGGAGGTGGTGGAGCGGCCGTCGAGAGTGACGGTGACCTGGCTGACCGGGCCGGTGGGGCCGGTCTCGGCGTGGTGGACCTCGCGTACCGGCTCGTCGTCGGCGTAGAACAGCTCCTGGTGCACACGGTCGCCGCCCACGCCGAGGCCGGCCAGGACCTCCTGGGCGGCGCGGACCATGCCGTGCGGGCCGCACAGCCACCAGTGGTCGGCGGACTCCACGTCGACCAGCGCGTCGATGAGCGCCGACAGCCGGTCGGCGTCGAGACGGCCGGAGAGCACCTCGGCCTCGCGGGGCTCACGGGAGAGGACGTGGGCGAGCTGGAACCGCGTCGGGTAGAGGTCCTTCAGGTCGGCCAGCTCGTCGGCGAACATCACGGTGCCGGTGCGGCGGTTGCCGTAGAAGAGAGTGACCGTCGAGCGGGCGTCGGCGGCGAGGACGGACTCGGCGATGGAGACCATGGGTGTGATGCCGGAGCCCGCCGCGATCAGGACGTGGTGGCCGGGGGTGGTGAGGTCGGGTGTGAAAGCGCCGGTGGGGCCCATCACCTCGACGGTGTCGCCGGGGCGCACCTCGCGCACCAGCCAGGAGGAGAACAGCCCGCCGGGTACGACGCGCACGCCGATGCGCGGTGCCGTGCCGGCGGGTGAGCAGATCGAGTAGGAGCGGCGCTCGTCCCGGCCGTCGACCTCGCGCCGCAGGGTGAGCGACTGGCCGGGCGCGAAGGCGAACTCCTCGGCCAGCTCGGCCGGGATGTCGAAGCCGACGGCCACCGCGTCCTCGCACAGCGGCTGCACGGCGGCGATCCGCAGGGGATGGAAGACCGGACGTCGGCGGGCGCGCGCGCGTGCCGCCGGGGCGGGGCCGGCTCCATCAGGTCCTCCATCAGATCTCCTTGAGGTACTCGAACGGCTCGCGGCAGGCGAGGCAGCGCCACAGGGCCTTGCAGGATGTGGCGGCGAAGCGGGAGGTCTCCTCGGTGTCCGCGCTGCCGCAGCGGGGGCAGGGCACCGAGCGACGGGTCGGCGACAGCACGAGCGGGACCGGTCCGGCGGCGCGCGCGGGCGCGGCCCCGGGCGGGGCGATGCCGTGCTCGGCGAGCTTGCGGCGGCCGGCCGGCGTGATCCAGTCGCTGGTCCACGGCGGGTCGAGGACGGTGCGGATCTCCACGCGCGCGTACCCGGCGTCGCGCAGCCGGGCGGCCACGCCGGCGCGCATCTCCGCCATCGCCGGGCAGCCCGAGTAGGTCGGGGTCAGGCTCGCGACCACCGTCCCGTCCGGATCCATGGACACCTCGCGCAGCACCCCGAGGTCGGCCAGCGTGAGCATGGGCAGCTCGGGGTCGGGCACCTGCTCGGCGATGCGCCGGGCCCGTCGTACGGCCGGCAGCGTGGTCACCATGTCGCCTCCGGGTGGGCGCGGGCCACGCCCTGCAACTCGGCCAGCAGCGGAGCGAGGTGCTCGGTGTGCTCCCCGGTGCGGCCCGAGCCGCCCAGCGGCCGGTAGACGGGCATGGGCAGTCCGGCCGCCTCGGTGACCTGGCGCAGGACGGCGACGACCTCGTCCCGCACGTCGTACGCCGTGAACAACTCGCCCAGGTAGGGCGCCACCTGCTCCAGCGCCCTGCGCGTCCGGCGGTGCGACTCCTCGGTGCCGTCGCCCAGCCGTACCGCCCACTCGGCCGCGTACTGCCGGTGGTAGGTCAGCTCCTTCACCCCCTTGGCGGCGATCGCCGCGAGCACCGGGTCACGGTGGGCGGTGAGCCGCTCGAAGTGCGCGAGGCGCCAGCTGGAGAACACCAGCAGCCGCACGATCGAGAAAGCGAAGTCTCCGTTGGGAAGTTCGGCGAGGCGTACGTTGCGGAACTCGCCCGCGTCGCGGAAGTAGGCGTAGGCGTCCTCGCCGCGCCCGGTGCCGTCGACCTGGCCCGCGCGGGAGTACAACAGACGGGCCTGGCCGAGCAGATCGAGGCCGATGTTGGCCAGCGCCACCTCCTCCTCCAGCTCCGGGGCCCGGGTGGTCCACTCGGCCAGCCGCTGGGCCGAGACCAGGGCGTCATCGGCCAGGGTGACGCAGAGGGCGGCCAGTTCCCCGGCGTCCACGCCGTCGGGGACGGCGGTGTCCACGCCGTGCAGAGGGTCCTCGAAGCCGGTGCCGTAGGCCCAGCGGGTGTCGTCCTCGTGTCCCTCGGCGAGGGTCATGTAGACGTGGTCGTCGCTCATGCCTGTTCCTCGATGGCCTCGGCGGGACTAGATGTGCGGGACGTCGTCGGGGATGTCGTAGAAGGTCGGGTGCCGATAGACCTTGTCGGCGCTCGGGGCGAAGAACGGGTCCTTCTCGTCACGCGTCGAGGCGGCGATGTGCTCGGAGCGCACGACCCAGATGCTCACGCCCTCGTTGCGCCGCGTGTACAGGTCACGGGCGTGGGTGAGCGCCATACGGTCGTCGGCGGCGTGCAGCGAGCCCACGTGGACGTGGTTCAGCCCGCGCTTGCCGCGCACGAACACCTCGTACAGCGGCCACTTCTGCTTCCCGTCGGTCATGCCACCGCTCCCTTCCGCGCGCGGGTGGCCTGCTTGGCGGCGTGGGCGGTGGCCGCCTCACGCACCCAGGCGCCCTCCTCGTGAGCCGTGCGGCGCCGCTCCATCCGCTGGGCGTTGCACGGGCCGTCGCCCTTGATGACCCGCATCAGCTCGTCCCAGTCGGGGGTGCCGAAGTCGTGGTGTCCGCGCTCCTCGTTCCAGCGCAGCTCGGGGTCGGGCAGGGTCACGCCGAGCTTCTCGGCCTGCGGGACGGTCATGTCGACGAAGCGCTGACGCAGCTCGTCGTTGCTGTGCCGCTTGATCTTCCAGGCCATCGACTGCGCCGAGTTGGGCGAGGCGTCGTCGGGCGGGCCGAACATCATCAGCGACGGCCACCACCAGCGGTCCACCGCGTCCTGCGCCATCTCCCGCTGCGCCGGGGTGCCGCGCATCATCGTCATCAGCAGCTCGTAGCCCTGCCGCTGATGGAACGACTCCTCCTTGCAGATCCGCACCATCGCGCGCGCGTACGGCCCGTACGACGACCGGCACAGCGGCACCTGGTTGCAGATGGCGGCCCCGTCCACGAACCAGCCGATCACCCCCACGTCCGCGAAGCTCAGCGTGGGGTAGTTGAAGATCGAGGAGTACTTCTGGCGGCCCTCGATCAGCCGCTCGGTCAGATCCGCCCGGTCGGCACCCAGCGTCTCGGCCGCCGAGTACAGATACAGCCCGTGCCCGGCCTCGTCCTGGACCTTCGCGAACAGAATGGCCTTGCGGCGCAGCGACGGCGCACGCGTGATCCACTCGCCTTCCGGCTGCATGCCGATGATCTCCGAGTGCGCGTGCTGAGCGATCTGCCGGACGAGCGTCTTCCGGTAGCCCTCCGGCATCCAGTCACGCGGCTCGATCCGCTGGTCCCGCGCGATCGTCGCGTCGAAGTGCTGCTGGAGAACCGGCTCGGCGCCGTCCGCCCCTCGGGGGCTGGAGTGTGTCGTGTCCATCCGTCCCACTTCTTCCCAACCGACCATTCGTTCGGTCCATCATAGAACGACCCCGCGCACCTTGGTAAGACCCTGATCCTTGACAGGCCTCGGGGCGGCTGGATTACTTGGCGAAGCCGAAGCTAACCGAATGGTCGGTCGGGTACAAGGTGGTGCTGAAGTGAGCCGTACAGCTGACACGGCGGCAGGGCGGCGGCAGGGCGAGCCCCTCCCCCACGGCTTGCGGGACGACGCCGAGCGCCTGACGCGCGAGGAGCTGCGCGACCTCCAGCTCGACCGTCTGCGCCGGAGCCTGCGCCACGCCTACGACAACGTGGAGAGGTACCGGAAGAAGTTCGATGACGCCGGTGTCGGACCTGACGACTGCCGCTCACTGGAGGACCTGTCCCGCTTCCCCTTCACGACCAAGGTCGATCTGCGCGACACCTACCCGTTCGGTATGTTCGCCGTCCCCATGGACCAGGTCCGGCGCGTCCACGCCTCCAGCGGCACGACCGGCCGTCCCACGGTCGTCGGCTACACGGAGAACGACCTGTCGATGTGGGCGGACCTGGTCGCCCGCTCGATTCGTGCAGCGGGCGGCCGTCCCGGCCACAAGGTGCACATCTCCTACGGCTACGGCCTGTTCACCGGCGGCCTCGGCGCGCATTACGGGGCCGAGCGGGCCGGGTGCAGCGTCATCCCCGCTTCAGGAGGCATGACCGCACGCCAGGTGCAGATCATCCAGGACTTCCAGCCCGAGATCATCATGGTCACCCCGTCCTACGTGCTCACCCTGCTCGACGAGTTCGAACGCCAGGGCGTCGACCCGCGCTCCACCTCTCTGCGGGTGGGCATCTTCGGTGCCGAGCCGTGGACGGAGGAGATGCGCCGCGAGATCGAGGAGCGGATGGACATCCACGCCGTCGACATATACGGCCTGTCGGAGGTGATCGGCCCGGGTGTCGCCCAGGAGTGCGTGGAGACCAAGGACGGCCTGCATGTGTGGGAGGACCACTTCCACCCCGAGGTCGTCGATCCGATCACGGGCGAGGTGCTGCCCGACGGCGAGGAGGGCGAGCTGGTCTTCACGTCCCTGACCAAGGAGGCCCTCCCGGTCGTCCGCTACCGCACCCGCGACCTGACCCGGCTGCTGCCCGGCACGGCCCGGCCCGCTTTCCGCCGTATCCAGAAGATCACCGGCCGCTGCGACGACATGATCATCCTGCGTGGGGTGAACGTCTTCCCCAGCCAGATCGAGGAGATCGTGCTGCGCACGCCCGGCGTCGCGCCGCACTTTCAGATCCAGCTGACCCGGCGCGGCCGCATGGACCACATGACCGTCCACGTCGAATCCCGCCCCGGCACGCCCGCCGACCGGCGCGAGGCCGCCGCCCGCGCGATCACGAAGGACATCAAGGACGGAGTCGGCGTCACCGTCGACGTGACGATCGTCGAACCGGAGACGCTGGAGCGCTCCGTCGGCAAACTCCGCCGGGTCAAGGATCTGCGAGGGGAGCAGTGACACCGCCCTCACCGGGAGCACCGGGCCGCGGCGGCCGGGCCGTGAGCGGGCACCTCGGGCTCTCCCGCTTCGGATGCGTCGGATGTTTCTGATGCTTCGATTGCTTCCGATGCTTCGATTGCTTCGGATGCGGCCGGTTTGCGGATCAGGAGCAGTGCCGCGTCGTCGTGCAGCCGGCCGCCCACGTGGGCCAGCAGCTCGTCGTGGAGCGCGCCGAGGGTGCGGGCCGGCTCGTGGGACACGTGTCGCTCCAGCCCTTCGGCGAGCGGATAGAAGGTACGCCCGCGATCCCGGGCTTCGGTGACCCCGTCGGTGTAGAGCAGCAGCTGGTCGCCGTCGTCGAAGGGGAGTGAATGGAGGCTGGGCGCGTGACCGGCGAGGGCGCGCAGCCCGAGGGGCGGGGACGGACGGGCGGGCTCCACCGCCGTGACGCTCCCGCAGGCGCGCACCAGCAGCGGAGGCGTGTGCCCGCAGTTCACCACCTCCAGACGCCCGTCCTGCGGGTACCCGGCGACCACGGCGGTGACGAAGTCGTCGTGACCGAGGTTGCGCGCCAGACTCCGCTCGATCCTGTCGACCACGGCGAGGAGGTCGGGCTCGTCGTGGGCGGCCTCGCGGAACACCCCGAGCACCAGCGCGGCGGTCCCCACGGCGGGCAGCCCCTTGCCCCGCACATCGCCGACGATCAGTCGCACCCCGTGCGGGGTGGGTATCAGGGCGTAGAGGTCCCCGCCGATACGGGCCTCGGCCGCCGCGGCGCTGTAGCGGACGGCCACCTGGAACGGTCCGACGGTCGACGGCACGGGCTTGAGCAGCGCGTGCTGGGCGGTCTCCGCGACCGAGCGGACAGCCGCTAGCACCCGCTCCCGGCGCCCCCGCAGGACGCCGGCCAGGCCACTCGCGAGGGTGACAGCCACCAGGGCCGACAGTACGGCGGCCAGTTCCCGGCCCGGGATACCGTCCCGGAAGCCGAGCGTCGCGCCGAGGGCGAGGGCGAGGAGGCCGACCCAGAGGACTCCGCGCGGCCCGTTGGTCGTGGCGGCGAGGGCCGGCCCGGCCGCGAGCAGGGGGAGCCAGATCATGCCGGCTCCGCCGACGAGGTCGACGAACACGATGACCGTGACGATCAGTACGGGCAGGACGGGTGTACCGGCGGCCAGCTGCGCGAATGCGCGTCTGCGGGCCGAGGCCCGGGCACCGGCCACTCGGTTCCTGAACGGCCGTACGGCCCAGTGGTCGTCACCGAGGTCTCGGGGGTGGCTCATGTCTGTGTCCGTGGTCCTCACCTGTGAGCGGGGCGCCGAGCTGGGGGCACACCTCTGAAATGTCTGTTTCATCCAGAAAACGGGGTGACCTGGGACACCGGCAAGGAGCGGATTTTCAGATAGTGAGCGAGAGGCTCCTCGTCACGCGGCTCGCGGTCGGAAGCAGCCGCCCGCTGATCTCCGGCAGCCGGGAGAGCCGGTTCGCCGGCAGCGAGACGCCGAGGGAACCGAGTGTGTCCCCGCTGTAGACCGGGACGGCGACGCAGACCGTGCCGAGGGCGTACTCCTCCAGGTCGGTGACGGCCGGGGCCAGGGGCGAGGTGTCCAGCCGCCGGAGCAGTTCCGGCAGGCTGGTGATGGTCCGCGGGGTGAGGTCGGCGAGGTGGTGGCGGGAGAGGTAGTCCTTGCGGGAGTCCTCGTCCAGTTCCCTGAGCACGGACTTGCCCAGTGCGGTCGCGTGTCCCGCGTCCTCGAAGCCCACCCAGAGATCGACGCGGGGCGTCCCGGGGCCGTCGACGATCTCGGCGACCCGGATCTCGCCGTCCTCGTAGAAGGTGAGATAGGCAGGGGTCGCGAGCTCGTCCCGCAGTGCCGCGAGCGTGGGCCGGACGCGGCTGAGCAGCGCCTGCGCGCGCCCCGTGCTCCGAAGGGTCTGCAACTTGTCGCCGAGGACGAACCCACCGTCGTCCAGCTTCCGCACGTAGCCGTCGTGCACCAGCGTCCGCAGCAGGTGATAGGCGGTGGCCAGAGGCAGGCCGGTCTCACGCGCCAGCTGCTTCGCCGGCGCGCCGTTCTGGTGTGCGCTCACCGCCTCCAGCAGCCGCATGGCCCGCTGGACGGAGGTGATGAGCGTAGGGCCGTCTTGCGCACCCATAGGACCAGCGTGCGTCAGCGGTACGGCCGGGGCAAGGCCGGGGGCGCCGCCGCATCGCCGGAGTGACGGCGGCGCCCCCGGCAGCCAGCGGGACGGCGGAGGCGCGGTCGAGGCGCGGACCACGACCGGGGGTGGTTCTCCGGTGACGGTTCCGCGTCCGGTTCCTCGGTGGCCTGGACCAGGAGCCGGAGTCCCTCGCATGCCACGGCGTCGAAAGGCCGGCGCACCGTGGTCAGCGGTGGGGGTCACATACGCGGCGGCGGGGATGTCGTCGAAGCCGACCACGCTCATGCCGTCCGGTACGCGCCGTCCGGCTTCCGTCAGGGGGGCGGATCACGCCGACGGCATGGCGTCGTTGGCGGCGAGCACGGCGGTGACGGCACCGTCGGCGGCGGGTGCCCCAGCCGGGCCACGTCCACGCTGCGCGGCGCGGGGCCGCCGGTCCGTCCTCCCGCTGGCGTCATTGGTCTCTGCCTGTGTCCTGCCGGACTGCGCAGTCATGCGTACTCAGGGAGACGGGCCGCGCCAGGACGCCGGGCGTCGTGCGCTCAGCGCATCGCCCGGTACGTCACCTCGTCGAAGTCCGCGTGGTGGCCGGCCCCGGTGAGGTCCCAGGCCCACAGACCGACGAACGCGCCCGTGAAGCCGAGGGAGCGGATCTGGCCGTCCTCGATGTGCTCGGCGTGCTCGTCGGACAGGACCGTCGCGTCCAGGGCGAGGCCGAACGGATGCCAGCCTCCGCCCGTGTCGTACCGGAAGCGCAGCTCGGCCCCGTCGAAGTCCACGCCGAGCCTCAGTCGCGTGGTGACGCCGAGCTGTGCCTGACCGGCCTCGTCGACACTCAGCACGCCCCGGTCGCAGCTCGCCGCGCGCAGGACGGTCCGTCCCTCGTCGTCCACGGTGACGTGCAGGTGGTACCAGTTGCGGGTGTTGTAGTACGCGGTGATCCCGGCCAGGTGCTGGAACCCAAGGGGCCGGTACTCCATCGTCGCCTCGAAGGAGCAGCGTGCCGATGTGACGCGGCGCGCCACCAGGCTGGGTCCGACCAGGCTCTGGGGCGAGCGCCCGCCCCGAAGCCGCAGGTGGGAGGGGCGTTCGGTGAGAGAGACCCAGTCGGGGGTCGCGGGGCGGCGCAGGGTCGACCATTGAGGTCCCAGGGTCGGCTCGTCGAATCCGTCGGTGCCGTCACCGTCCGGGTGGTGCCCGAAGGGCACGGTTTCGGAGCCCGAGAACAGGACAGGAGCCGGCACCTCCAGGGTGGGCAGTCCCGTCTCCGTGCGCAACCAGCCGTCGGCGGTCCACGTCACGCACGCCAGCGCCGTCTCCCGGCCCAGCACGCACGGCCCTCGACGCCCCTGCGGCCGGGCCACGAGGTAGGCCAGGTACCACTGGCCGTCCCCGGTCTCCACCAGGCTGCCGTGCCCGGCCTTCTGGAGGGGCAGGTCGGGGTGGTCGCGGGCGGTGAGGAGCGGGCCGTTCGGGTCGCGCTCGTAGGGGCCCGTCAGGGTGCGCGAGCGGGAGACGGTGACCTGGTGGTCGTAGCCGGTGCCGCCGTCCGCGGTGAGCAGGTAGTACCAGTCGCCGTGGCGGTAGAGGTTCGGGCCTTCGATCCAGCCGGCCTGCGGCGGCAGCTCGATCCGCACGGGGTCGCCGACCAGGCGGCGCTCGGCACGGTCGTAGCGCCGGGCCTCCAGGCCGGCGGAGCCGCCGTGGCCGGGGCGCCAGTCGTGGACCAGGTTCAGCAGCCGGCTGTCCGCGCCGTCGTGGAACAGGGAGACGTCGAAGCCGCGGGCGTGCAGCGGCACCGGATCCGACCAGGGGCCCTCGATGGAGGGCGCGGTGACCAGGTGGTTGGGGCAGTCGGTGAAGCCGCCCAGGTACGTGGAGACGTTGCTGTAGACGAGGTGGAAGAGGCCGTCCGCGTGGGTGAGGCTGGGCGCCCACACGCCGCCGGAGTCGGGGCAGCCGGTCAGGTCCAGCAGGCGGGTGTCGGCGAGGGCGCCGCCGAGGGGGCGCCAGTGCACCAGGTCCGTGGAGTGGTGCAGGCGCACGCCCGGGTACCACTCGAACGTCGACGTCGCCAGATAGAAGTCCGGCCCCACCCGCAGGACCGACGGGTCCGGGTGTGAGCCGGGCAGGACCGGGTTGCGGATGACGCCGGCCGGCCGGATTCCCATGTGCTGTCCCCTCGTGACGCCCGCTCCGGCGTGCGCCGGGTGATCACCGCAGGACCGTAATGTCGAATGCGTTCGCGAGCAACGCCGGCCTGGGGCGGGCACGAGGTGGGCGCTCGTCCACCCCCCCCACCTGACGACGGGAAGACGGTCGGCGGCGGTCTTCCAGCGGTCCAAGACCAACGAGGTGTACGGCCTCGGCCACAACGGCTTCTTCACGTCGCCGGACGGCACGGAGGACTGGATGGTGCACCACGCGAACAGCTCGGCGAACGGCGACTGCGACATGAACCGCCCGACGGTACGCCGAACTTCGGCACCCTGGTGGGCCTGGGCGTCCCGCTGACCGCGCCGTCGGGCGAGCAGCGGGACCCCGCAGGCGATCCGGATGGAGCAAGAGGCCTGTGAAGACCGGCGAAACGCCGCCGTGGTCCTTCTCGGGCCTCCCCCGACCGGCGACCATGCCATGTCATGGACATCTTGCTCGTCGCCAGCGCGTTCAACAGCCTGTCCCAGCGTGTGTACGCGGAACTGTCGGACCAAGGGCACCACGTGGACGTCGTGCTCGCCTCGCACGGCGCCGACGCGGTCCGGGCCGCCGTACGCGAGGTGCGCCCGGAACTGATCGTGGCGCCGATGCTGAAGTCGGCCCTGCCGCAGGACGTGTGGCAGGAGCACACCTGCCTGATCGTGCACCCGGGGCCACCCGGCGACCGCGGCCCGTCATCGCTGGACTGGGCGATCGCCGAGGAGGCGCCCGAGTGGGGCGTGACGGTACTCCAGGCCGAGGCCGCGATGGACGCGGGGGACATCTGGGCGGAGGGGTCCTTCCGGGTGCCGCCGGCAGGCAAGAGCGACGTGTACCGCAACGAGGTGTCCGACGCCGCCGCGGCAGCGGTGCTGCTGGCCGTACGGCGGTTCGCCGACGGATCGTTCAAGCCGCGGCCGCAGAGCGATCCCGGGATCAGCGTGGTGTGGCGCGACTCCTTCCGCCAGGAGCAGCGGCGGATCGACTGGGAGAGCGACAGCACCGACACGGTGCTGCGCAAGCTCCGCGGCGCCGACTCACAGCCCGGCGTCCTGGACGAGGTGTGCGGCCGGGAGGTGTTCCTGCACGGCGGGCATCCCGAGGACCGACTGCGCGGACACCCTGGCGAGCTGCTCGCGACACGGTCCGGGGCGGTCTGCCGGGCCACCCGCGACGGTGCGGTGTGGATCCCGAATCTGCGCGCCCGCAAGAACTCCGGCGACCCGGCACCGTTCCGGCGTCCGGCGGCCTCGGTCCTCGCCACCTTCCCGGCCCCGCCCGGCAGCGGCCCGGGCATGCCGAGTTCGAGCGACCGCCCGTACTGGCTGCCGGAGATCGCCGCCCCGCTCGAACTGCCACCGAACCGCACCACCTGGACCGACATCCGCTACCGGCAGCGGGACGGCATCGGCTTCCTGTCCTTCTCGTTCCCGGGCGGGGCGATGAGCACCAACCACTGCCGCAGGCTGCTCGCCGCCTACCGGTACGCGCTCACCCGCCCCACCTCGGTGCTGGTGCTCGGCGGTACCCGCGACTTCTTCTCCAACGGCATCCACCTCAACGTCATCGAGGCGTCGAGCGACCCTGCGGGTGAGTCCTGGTCCAACCTCCTCGCCATGAACGACCTGGTCGAGGCCGTGCTGCGCACCACGGACCGGCTGGTGGTGGCAGCGCTCGGCGGCAACGCGGCGGCCGGCGGTGTCATGCTCGCCCTGGCCGCCGACGAGGTCTGGTGCCGCACGGGCAGCGTCCTCAACCCGCACTACCGGAACATGGGCCTGTACGGATCGGAGTACTGGACGTACTCGCTGCCGCGCCGTGTGGGAGCCGAGACGGCCGAACGGCTGACGAGCGAGGCGTTGCCGGTGAGCGCCGCGACGGCTGCGCGGATCGGCCTGGTGGATCGTCTGGTGCCCGCCCATGCCAGGGAGTTCACGACCGAGGTCGAGCGACTGGCTGCCGCACTCGCCGACGACCCGGACCTCACACGCCGGATCACCGCCAAGACCACGGCACGTCACGCGGATGAGCTCCAGCGCCCCCTCGCCGAATACCGGCGGACCGAACTCGCCCGCATGCGCGCCATCTTCTTCGACCCGCAGGCCCCGTACCACGCGCTGCGGTCCGCCTTCGTCCGCAAGGTCCCGAGCGGCTCCGCCCGGCCGCTGGCGACCGAAGGTGCGCGATGACTGCGCGGCTGCTCGTGGCGGCGTCGGCAACATCTTCCTCGCGGACGACGCTTTCGGCCCCGAGGTGATCTGCGCCCCGGACCAGTGCCCGCTGCCGCCCGAGGTGCGGGTACGGGACTTCGGCATCCGCGGGATGGGCCTCGCGTACGCATTGCTCGGCACTCATCGGTGAGCCGAAAATCACATGGCCGTTCAGCCGAACAGCGCAAGTCACCTGCACGAACCGGTGAGTCCTGGGAAGGCGTCACACCATGGACCAGGCGATGAACCAGCAGCCCCGCACGACCACCAGCCCCGCCGTCACGACCCTGGCCGACCCGCTGGTCAACAAGGGCACCGCCTTCAGCCGGCAGGAGCGCGCCGAGCTCGGCCTCGACGGGCTGCTGCCACCCGCCGTGGAGAGCCTGGACGAGCAGGTCGCCCGCGCCTACGAGGCGTTCCACGGCTACGACAAGCCCCTCAACCGGCACATCTACCTGCGTCAGCTCCAGGACACCAACGAGGTGCTCTTCTACCGCCTGGTCACCGAGTACCTGGAGGAGCTGCTGCCCGTCGTCTACACGCCGACGGTCGGTGAGGCCTGTCAGCGTTTCAGCGAGATCTACCGGCGGCCGCGCGGGCTGTTCCTGACGTGGGAGGACCGGCACCGCTTCCGGGACATCCTGCGCAACCGCCCGCACCGCGACGAGGACGTGGACGTCATCGTCGTCACCGACGGGCAGCGCATCCTCGGCCTGGGCGACCAGGGCGTCGGCGGGATGGGCATCCCGATCGGCAAGCTCAGCCTCTACACGGCGATCGGCGGCATCCACCCCGCCCGCACCCTGCCGGTCCTGCTGGACGTCGGCACCAACAACGAGGACCTGCTCGGCAACCCGCGCTATCTCGGCCGCCGCGCCCGCAGGCTGACCGGCGCCGAGTACGACGAGATGATCGAGGCCTTCGTCTCGGCGGTCGAGGCGGAGCTTCCCGGAACGCTGCTCCAGTGGGAGGACTTCGCCACCGCCCACGCCTATCCCATCCTCTCGCGCTACCGGGACCGGCTGCTCACCTTCAACGACGACATCCAGGGCACGGCGGCCGTCACGCTCGGCGCCCTGTCCACCGCTGCGAACGTGTCCGGCACTCCGCTGTCCGAGCAGCGCCTGGTGATCCTGGGGGCGGGGTCGGCCGCCATCGGTGTCGCCGACATGATCCGGACGGCCATGATCGAGGAGGGCCTGTCCGAGGAGGAGGCCACGGCACGGTTCTGGATCCTCGACGTCGACGGCCTGCTGGTGCAATCGCGCACGGAACTGACGCCGCAGCAGCGGATGTTCGCACGCGACGACAGCGAGGTGAACGGCTGGGACGGCACCGGCCTCGCCGAGGTGGTGCGCCGGGTCGAGCCGACGGCGCTCATCGGGCTGTCCACGGCTCACGGAGCGTTCACGGAGGAGATCGTGCGGCAGATGGGCTCGGCCTGCGAACGGCCCGTCATCTTCCCGCTCTCCAACCCCACCTCCCACTCCGAGGCCGAACCGGCGGACCTCACCCGCTGGACCGACGGCCGGGCGCTGATCGCCACCGGCTCGCCCTTCCCGCCGCTCACGGTGGACGGGCACGAGGTGCCGGTGGCGCAGTCGAACAACGTGTACGTCTTCCCGGCCATGGGGCTGGCGGTGACCGCGAGCGGGGCCACGCGCGTCACCGACCGCATGATGGTGGCCGCCGCCCGGGCCGTCGCCGAGTGCGCGGTACGGGCGGCGGACGGCGCGGACGGTCCCGTGCCGCTGCTGCCGCCCCTGACCGGGATGCGCGAGTCCGCTCGCGAGATCGCCCTGGCCGCGGCACTCGCCGCCGTCGAGGACGGCGTGGCCCCGCGGGCCACCGAGGCGGAACTGCGCGAGGCGATCGCGAAGACCCAGTGGACACCGCGGTACTAGGCGCTGTCGCCCGTTGCACGCAAGTCAGTTCTGCTACTGAAGTCGGTTGCTGCTCCTGTGTGCGTGTGCTTCGGCGAGGAGGAGGTAGCTGGCGGCGGTCCAGGTGTAGGCGTGGTCGCTCAGACCCGTGCCCGTGAGGGCGTCGAAGTCCTCGGCGAAGCCGGCGGCGACGTAGCGCTGGGCCACCACGAGGTTGCCGATGTAGTGGTAGATGCCGAGGGTGATCGGCTCGTGCGCGCCGCCGTTGACCAGGGTGCCGGCGAAGACGAAGTCGGACCAGGACCACAGGAACGCGAACAGGGACACCGTGACCACGGCGTTGCGGCTCATCGGCAGGACGACGGACCAGGGCCCCCGGCGCCGTCCGTCTTCGCGGCCTGGAGCAGTTCGCCGGGAATGCCGGACATGAACGCCGTGAAGATGAGCACCGCGAACGGAACGGCCAGGGTGGAGCCGGCGACGATCAGGCCGGGGACGGACCGGAGCAGGCCGAGCTGGAGGTAGATGGCGTAGAAGCCTATCGCCATGATGATGCCGGGGATCATCTGGGCGACCAGGAAGAGGAAGCCGAGCGGTCCGCCGCCGCGCGGGCGCAGTTTGGCCAGGGCGTAGCCGGCGGGGCGGACAGTGCCACCGTCAGGACGACGGTGCCCAGACCGATGACGAGGCTGGTACCGAGGTAGGGCAACTGCTCGTCGAGGACGGTGCGGTAGCCGGCCAGGGCAGGTCCGGCGGGCTCTTGCGCCTGTCCTGGTCGCGGGTGAGGGTACGGCTGGGGCTTCGGTTCATGACAGCGCCTGCTTTCGCTGGATGCGGATGTAGACGAGGCCGAACACCAGGGCGGCGACGACGAGCAGGTTGCCGACGGCCGCTCCGGGGCCGAAGGCGGGCAGGAGGTTGCCGAAGCCGAGCTGGTAGGACCAGGTGGCGAAGGTGGTGGGCGAGTCCGCCGGGCCGCCCTTGGTCATGATCCGGATGATGTCGAAGACCTTGAGCGTGTAGACCAGGCCCCAGGAGCAGGGTGATCGCGGACACCGGGCGCAGCAGCGGGAAGGGTGATGCGCCAGAAGCGCTGCCAGGCGTTCGCCCCGTCCAGCACCGCGGCCTCGTACAGGCAGGCGGGGATGGACTGGAGGCCGCTGTGGAGCACGACCAGGTTGAAGGGGACGCCGATCCAGATGTTGGCGATGATCACCGAGGCCGGTGACCAGGACGGCGAGGTCAACCAGTTCACCGGGTCGATGCCGACGGTGCTCAGCAGGGCGTTGACGATGCCGGAGTCGCTGTTGAGCATCCACGACCAGGATGGAGGCCGACACGATCAGCGGGAGCAGCCAGGGCACGTCGTGACCCGCCCTTCCGCCTGACAGGTCGCAGCACCGTCAGTTGTCGCCGGTGGCGCGTTCCTCGTCCTCGTCCCCAACCCCGGCCGCCTCTTCGTCTTTTACCGGCGCCGTGCCCAGCAGGACCTCGATGCCCGCGCGCAGATAGCGCTCCAGCGTGGCGTCCGGCGCCGAGACAAGGGCGGGTGGGCGGATCTCCGTGCGCATCAGGCTGGTGCCGAGCATCCAGGCCGCGAGGAGTTCCGCCCGCAGGTCGGCGTCGGGGCCGTCGAGGCGGGCGGCCAGGCGCTTGGAGAACACCTCCGTGAAGTCCGCGCGCAGCCGCGCCACCGCCTCGTCCCGGCCGGAGGACCGCAGCACGGAGAGCACCGGATGCGGGAAGTCACCCTCCTTCGGCTGCCCCATGAGCAGCGCGCAGAACCAGTCGGGTATCGCCTCGACCGGCTCGTTCAGCAACGGCTCGAACATCTTGTGGGAGCTCGAAACGTCGTTGAACAGCGCTTCTTTCGAGCCGAAGTAGCGGTAGACGAGGGCGGCGTCCACGCCCACGTCGCCCGCGATGTCGCGCACGCTGGTGCCCTCGTAGCCGTACTTGCCGAATCGGAAGGACGCGGCGGCCCGCAGCGCGGTGCGCGTCGCCGAGGCCGAGCGTTTGCGGGCGGGCCGGCGGACCGCCTCCTCGGCTGCCTCGCCGTTGTGCACTCCGGTCACGTACCGCACCTCCGTGGTCCTCGGCGCTTCCGCCATCCGCCCATGTTCCAGTCTGTGGCGGCTGTCTCAAAGTCACCGATCGATGTCATCAGTCGTTGACTTACATTCTCGCCGCATGCGATACCTGACTCACGTCAACGACTGGTGACTTGAGTCCTGGCTCTGCCCGGGCCGTACGACGAAGTCGGCCCCCTCCAGGTCCGCCCGCACGATGCGATCGAGCGCGCCCCCCACGCACCCCTCGACCGCCGCAAGCGGGCACCCCCACCGACCGGAAAAGGTGATCTTCTGTGCCTGCTCGACGCGTCGCCGTGATCGGAACCGGCTACGTCGGACTGACAACCGGCGCCTGCCTGGCCTCTCTCGGGCACTCTGTGGTGTGCGCGGACGCCGACCCGCACAAGGTCGAGCGGCTGCGCGAGGCCCGGGTGGACATCCTGGAGCCCGATCTGCCCGAGACCGTCCGGGACGCCCTGGACGCGGCCCGGCTCGACTTCACCGGCGACACCGCGGCCGCCGTCGCCGAGGCCGAGGTCGTGTTCCTGTGCCTGCCCACGCCCATGGGGGCGGGCGGCGCGGCCGATCTCGCCGCCGTGGAGGCCGTCGCCGCGCAGATCCGCGACGTACTGCCGCCCGGCTGTGTCGTCGTCAACAAGTCGACGGTGCCCGTCGGGACGTGCGAGCGCGTCGCCGCGCTGCTCGGCCGGGACGACGTGGCCGTGGTGAGCAACCCGGAGTTCCTGCGCGAGGGCCGCGCCGTCCACGACTTCCTGCACCCCGACCGGATCGTCATCGGCGCCGCCGACCGGGACGCCTCCCGGCGCGTGGCCGACCTGTACGCCGGACTGGACGCGCCGCTGGTGCTCACCGACGCCGCCAGCGCCGAACTGACCAAGTACGCGGCGAACTTCTTCCTCGCGATGAAGCTGTCCTTCGCCAACAACCTCGCCACCGTCTGCGAACGCTTCGGCGCCGACATCAACGATGTCACCGAGGGCATCGGCCGGGACCCGCGCATCGGCTCCGCGTTCCTGCGGCCCGGGCCCGGCTGGGGC
Source organism: Streptomyces sp. DG1A-41 (assembly GCF_037055355.1). GTDB lineage: Bacteria > Actinomycetota > Actinomycetes > Streptomycetales > Streptomycetaceae > Streptomyces. The sequence goes on from NZ_CP146350.1 coordinate 495,417, forward strand.
GGCTCCTGTCTGCCCAAGGACACCCACGCCCTGCTGACCGTGTGCGAACTGGCCGGGGTCGACTTCCCCCTGCTGCGCGCCACCATCGAGACCAACGTCACTCACCAGCAGCAGCTCGTCGATCGGGTCGCCGCCGCGTGCGGGCGCGGTGAGGACGGCTCGCTGCACGGCGTACGACTCGCCCTGTACGGCCTGACCTTCAAGGCCGGCACCTCCGACCTGCGCGACTCCCCCGCGCTCTCCGTCGCCCGGCTGCTGCGCGAGCGCGGCGCCGAACTCACGGCGTACGACCCGGCATTGCGCGAGGACCGGCCCGATCTGAGCGATCTCGTCGACCTCTCCGACGACCCGGTGCGGGCGGCGGAGGGGGCGGCGGCCTGTCTCGTCCTCACCGAGTGGCCGGAGCTGCGCGACCTCGACTGGGCGGCGATCGCCGCTCGCATGTCCGGCCATGAGGTCCACGACTTCCGCAACCTGCTGGACGCGGACCGGCTCGCGCGGGCCGGGCTGAACTGGCACGGCATCGGACGCGCGGAGGCACCGACGCGGGTGGCGTGACCCGTACGGGGCGACCGGTGCGCTGCCTTCCACCCCCTCCTCACCTCCGAAGAACTCCCAGAAGAAGAATGCGAAGAGAAAGGCTCACCCCATGCGGGTTCTGTGCACCACGCTCGGCAGTCCCTCCCACGGGCGTGCTCAGCTGCCCCTGTTGCGCGCCCTCGCCAAGGCCGGGCATCAGGTGCTGGTGGTCACCACCGAGGCCCTCGTCCCCGTCTTCCGTGACGACGACGTACAGGTCGACGCCGCTTTACCGGAGTTCGATCCGCTCGCCACGATGGGCCCGTACCTCGCCGAGCTCGGCGACGCCCCCGACCTGACGGAGCCGACGGCGGCGCTGGACCGGCTGCTGATGCGCCACGTGGCCGGGCCGGGAGTCAAGCCTCACCTGGACGTCCTGCTCCCCCTCGCCCAGGAGTTCCGGCCCGATGTCATCCTGCGGGACGGCATGGACATGGGCGCGGTACTCACCGCCGAACTGCTCGGCGTACCGCAGTTGCCGACGCCTTCCGGGTTCAGCAACATCCTGGACCCCGCCGAGCTGCTGCCGCAGCTGAACGAGCGGCGCGAGGAGCTGGGGCTGCCCGTGCGGGACGACCCGCTGTCCGTCGTGCCGCACGGCCGCGTGGACTATGTGCCGCCCGCCTTCTCGTTCGCCCGGCACCTGCCCCAGACGTGGGCCTATCGGCAGACGGTGGACGTCGAGCGCGGCGGGGTGCTGCCGGAGTGGGCCGCCGGACTCCCCACGGACAGGCCGCTGGTGTACGCCGCGATCGGTACCGTCCTGCCGAAGATGCGTGAGCGCATGGCGGACCGGGAAACGCCGCTGCCCGTGAAGCTGCCGGACCCCACCGAGAGCCTGCGCGCGATCGTGGGGGCGGCCGCCGAGCTGGACGACTGCACGGTGGTCGTGTCGACGTCCGGGGTGCCGGTGGACACCGAGGGGCTGCCCGGGCACGTCCACGTCGCGGAGCGGGTGCCGCAGCCGCTGCTGCTGGAGTCGGTCGACCTGTTCGTCACCCACGGCGGCTTCAACAGCATCCGCGAGGCCATGCGCACCGGCACGCCGCTGGCGGTCCTGCCGCACTTCGGGGACCAGCCCGCCAACGCGGAGCGCGTGGAGGAGCTGGGCCTGGGCCGTCACATCACGGACCGCAGCGCGGCCGGCATCACCGACGTGTGCCGCAAGCTCCTCGCCGATCCCGAGCCCCGGGCGCGGGCCCGGTCGGCCCAGCTGGCGATGCTGACGCTGCCCGAGGTCGATCAGGCGGTCGGCGACCTGGCCGGCCTCGCCGGATAGCCGCCCGGGCCTCGCCCGCCACGCCCGCCCCCGGCGCGGGCCGCTCCGGAGCCCCCGGGGCGGCCCGCGCCCGCGAGCCGTACCCGCCCCCACCTCCGAGGACGACACGTGACCTTCTCCGACACCCAAGAACAGGGCGCGGCCGGGGACATGCCCCCGCGGCTCAGTCACCGGCAGATCACCACCGTCATGTCCGGGCTGGTGCTCGGCATGTTCCTGGGGGCGCTGGACCAGACGGTGGTCTCGTCCGCGCTGCGGACCATCGCCGACGACCTGCACGGGCTGACGGCCCAGGCGTGGGTGACCACCGCGTACCTCATCACCGCCACCATCGCGACGCCGCTGTACGGCAAGCTCTCCGACATCCACGGCCGCAGGCCCGTCTACCTCGCCGCGATCGCCCTGTTCACCGTCGGCTCGTTGCTGTGCGGATGCGCCACGTCGATCTACGAACTCGCGGCGTTCCGCGCCGTGCAGGGTCTCGGCGGCGGCGGGCTGATGTCGCTGGCGATGACGATCGTCGCCGACATCACCACCCCGCGCGAACGGGGCCGCTATCAGGGCTACTTCATGGCCGTGTTCGGCGGCGCCAGCATCGTCGGCCCGCTGGTGGGTGGCGCGTTCGCGGACCGTGCCGAGCTGCTCGGCCTCAGCCGGCTGGCGGTGGATCTTCCTGATCAACGTGCCGCTCGCCGCCGCGGCCGCGGTGGCGATCACGCGCGTGCTGCGTTTCCCGCACCGGCGGGTGCGGCACCGGCTCGACTACGCCGGGGCGCTCGCCCTGGCCGTGGGAGTGGTGCCGCTGCTGACGGTCGCCGAGCAGGGCCGTACCTGGGGGTGGGACTCGCCCCGGGCCCTTTTGATGTACGCGATCGGCGTGGCGGGGCTGGCGGTGTTCGTCGTGGTGGAGCGGCGGTCGGGTGATGCCGCGCTGCTGCCGCCGCGCCTGTTCCGCATCCGGACGTTCCGGCTGGGCGTCGGGCTGCACTTCGTCGTCGGCATCGGCATGTTCGGCGCGATGACGACGCTGCCGCTCTATCTCCAGATCGTCCGCGGCATGAGCCCCATCGCGGCGGGACTGGCCACTCTGCCCACGGTCGCCGCGAACCTCGCGGTGACGCTGCTGACGGGCCGGATGATCGCCCGGACCGGCCGGTTCAAGGTCCATCTCGTCGCCGGTGTCGGCTCGTTCACCGCCGCGATGCTCGTGTTCGCCACGCTGCGCGTGGACAGCCCGCTGTGGCACCCGGCGCTCGGCATGGCCCTGATGGGCGCGGGACTCGGTGCGTCGATGCAGACGCTCACCACGCTCGCGCAGTGCGAGGTGCCCCGTACGGACATGGGCGCGGCGACGGCATCCGTCAACTTCTTCCGCTCCAACGGCGGCACGGTCGGCACCGCGGCGTTCCTGTCGATCCTGTTCACCACGGCGGCCGGCAGCATCGCCGAGCGACTGGGCGAGGCCAGCCACGATCCGGCCTACCGCCGCCTGCTGTCCCAGCCCGACAACGCGCACGCCCTGATGGGCGTCCTCCGCCCCGGCGGCGGCGTGAACCTGGAGGACTCCGCCTTCCTGCGCACCCTCGACCCGAGCGCGGCACTGCCGTTCCTGGAGGGCTACGTCACCTCGATGCGCATCGTCTTCCTCACCGGTGCCGCGGTGTCCCTGGCCGCCTTCGCGCTGGCGGCCTGGCGGGTCCCTGACCTCACGCTCTCCGACGAGTAGCGTCCGGAAGCTCGAACCCGGATATCCCCTTCTGTGCCGGCTACAGGCCCCCGTCACATGCGCGACGCCACCTGCGCTCACGCCGACGCACGCCGGGCTACCCCGCCAGCGCGCCCATCGCCCCGAGCAGCACGGCCAGGGGAACAGTGCCCTCGCAAGCCACCCACGCGGTGGCGGCCCCGTCCAGGCAGGCGAGCGCCGCGGCGGCCAGTGCGCTCGGCCTGGTGTCCTCCGGCCGGTCGGGGTCGGCCCCCAGGCGCCGGGCGATCTCCGGCACCAGCAGTTCATGCCGGCCCAGTTGCTCCTCATGGTGCCCGGCGCGCAGCGACGGGGTCTGCCGGAGCATGCGCAGATAGCCGAGTGCCTGCTCGGGCGCTGCCTCGTTCATCCGCGTCAGGACGTCGAAGGACCGGCGCAGCGCCCCCCAGGGCGGTTCGTCGTCGGGACGGGCGGCGAGCGCCTCCGCGATCCGGCGACCGGATTCCGCCAAGCGCCCGAGGACGATTTCTTCCTTGGTGCCGAAGTACCGGAAACAGGCTGGCGCGCGACAGACCCACCTCGGCGGCGATCTGGTCGACGGTCGCCCGGTCGAACCTCTGTACGGACGGGCTCGGTCACGCTGAAAGGGTCTGCCAGGACTCTACTTGATACCGAGTATCAGACCGGCGGGGCGACGTCACGGCGAGGAAGCCGTACCCCCTGGACGACCCACCGGAGGACAATCTAGATTGTCCGTCTAGATTTGGACAATCAGTCCAGCGACATCTCTGGGACGGGCTTTGTGAACCTGCTGCACATCACCGAGGAGCAGACCGCCGCGCTCATGGACGAGGACCTGGCCCTCGAAGCGGCCCGCGCCGCCTTCGCCGTGACCGTGGACGGCCCGGTCTTTCCCAGCCTCGCCGTCCACGCGTCGGACCCGCGCAACCGGTTCACCCTCAAGCCGTCCGCTTCGGCGACGCACGCCGGGGTGAAGATCGGCACCTACTGGCCGGGCAACGCGGAGCACGGGCTGCCGCGCCACCACTCCACCCTGCTGCTCTTCGACCAGACGACCGGCAGGATCGCGGCCGTCCTGGAGGCCGGCACCGCGAACGCCTACCGGACCGCCGCAGCCGACGCCCTCGCCGTCGATCTGCTGGCCCGTGCCGACGCCACCACCCTGGCTGTCTTCGGCACCGGACACCAGGCGGCCTACGAGGTGGCGGCCGTCAGCCGCATCCGTCCCGTCGACGAGGTCCTGGTCGTGGGACGAACCGCCGAGCGGGCCGGGCAGATGGCCGCGGCACTGGTCGCGGAAGGACACAACGCTCGTGGTGCCTGCGCCGAAGAAGCATGCGCCCGGGCCGATGTGATCGTCACCGCCACCACCGCGACGATCGACACCCCGCCGCTGTTCGAGGCCGCGTGGGTCCGACCCGGTACGCATATCTCCTGCATGGGCGCCGACGCCCCCGGCAAGCGGGAACTCCCGTCCGACCTGTTCGCCCGCGCCCGCGTCTTCTGCGACCTGCCCGAGCAGGCCCGCCGCATGGGCGAGAGCCAGCACGCTCCTGCCGAGGCCGTCCTCACCCCACTCGGCGAGGTTCTCACCCACCGCGCCGCGGGACGCACCGACGACAGCGACATCACGATCTTCGACAGCTCCGGACTCGGGCTACAGGACCTGTATCTGGGCCTGGCCCTCCTGAAGAAAATGGACATCTCCCTGTGACCACCCCACCCGCCACCAGCCCCGGCGCGGGCCAGACGCTTGCCGACCCCGACACCCCGTTCGCCGTCGTCGACGTCCACAGAACCCGGCGCAACATCGAGCGGCTGGCAGCCAGGGCCGACCGGCTCGCGGTCGCCCTGCGTCCCCACGTGAAGACGGCCAAGAGCCTCGACGTCGCCGCCCTCCTGCACCACGGCTCCTCCTGCCCCATCACCGTCTCCACCCTCGCCGAGGCCGAGGCGTTCGCCGACGGCGGCTACACCGACATCACCTACGCCGTCGGCATCGACCCCCACAAACTCCCGCGCGTCGTCGCGCTGCTGCGCCGCGGCGTCACACTGCGCATCCTCCTTGACAGCACTGCCCAGGCGGAGTTCGTCGCCGAAGCCTCTCGCCGGGCCGGCCTTCCCATCCCCACCCAGATCGAGATCGACTGCGACGGCCACCGCGGCGGCCTCACGCCCGACGCCCCCGCGATCGTCGAGATCGGTCGCATCCTGCACGACGCGGGCTGTCTGGACGGCGTGCTGACCCACGCGGGCGAGTCCTATTTCGCCCCCACGGCCGAGGAACAGCGCCTGGCGGCGAAGAACGAACGCGACACCGCCGCCACCGCGGCCGAGCGACTGCGCGCGGCCGGCCTGCCCGTGGACACCGTGAGCGTCGGCTCCACCCCCACCGCCCACGCCGCCGAGGACCTCACCGGCGTCACCGAACTGCGCGCCGGCAACTACGTCTTCTTCGACCTGGTCATGGCCGGCCTCGGCGTCTGCCGCATCGAGGACCTCGCCCTGTCCGTCGTCGTCACCGTCATCGGCCACCGCCCCGAGTACGGCTGGATCGTCACCGACGGCGGCTGGATGGCCATGTCCCGCGACCGCGGCACCTCCGTCCAGGCGCAGGACCAGGGCTACGGGCTGGTCACCGACCTGTACGGCACCCTCGTCCCGGGCCTGGTCATGACGGCCGCAAGCCAGGAACACGGCACCCTCACGGCCCGCGACGGCGCCCAGCTGCCCGACCTGCCCGTCGGCACCCGGCTGCGCATCCTGCCCAACCACGCCTGCGCCACCGCCGCCCAGCACCAGGGCTACCACGTCATCGACAGCACCAGGACCACGAACACCGCACCGGCGATCCAGGCTTTCTGGAAGCGCGTCACCGGCTGGTGACCAACCGATCTGGGACTCGGTATCAACCCCGGAGCGCAGGGCTCGGACAGTCGCCGGCGTTGTGCGCATGAACGCGGGCAAGAGCCCCGCAGATTCACACTTCTCTTCCCTGATCCAGGAGTTGTCGCAGAAGAGCGAGGAGTTCCGGCAGGCGTGGGCCCGGCACGAGGTGAGCTGCGGAACCATCGGCGAGACCGTGCGGATGAGGCATCCGCTGGTGGGAGAATTCGACCTCGTCCACGAACCCATGACGCTGCCCGGGGGCTCCCCCATGCGGCTGATCACCTACCACGCCGAGCCGGTTCCCGCTCCGAGGAAGCCCTGCGGATGCCGGCCAGTTGAGAGATGGAGCCGCTGCGCTGAGAGGATGCGGCGCGCGCTGTCATGCGGCCGGCACCGAGGCTGGCGACATCCGGGCCAGCGGGGCGGAAGCGTGGATGGGACCGGGGACGCGGGACGAGGGCAGGCCGGTGCCGTCGTTGACGCGGGCCGGGCAGCGGGTCAGAGTAACGGCCAGGCAGAGCGGCAGTGCTGGTACTGCTCGCCGTCCGGCGGGGCGCGAAGCCGTACCGGCCGCAGCGGAAAGCGCCAGGGGCCGGCGATCTCAGTCGTCGGCGTCGCGCAGCGCCTCGTTGATGTCGTTCAGCGCGCCGGTCAGCCGGGCGTAGTCGTCACGGCCCACTGGCGCGACGAAGTAGCGCTCGACGACATCGGAGTGAACGGTCGCGGCCTGAAGGAACACGGTGCGGCCGTGATCGGTCGGTTCCACCAGCACGCTTCTGCGGTCGTCCGGTGACGGGACACGGCAGACGAGGCCGGCTTCCTCCATGCGGTCGATCAGCCGGGTGGTGCCACTGCTGGTGAGGGTGAGGTCGTCGGCGAGCCGGCGCTGGGAGACCTCCTCGCCCGGCTTGCGGCACAGCCTGATGAGGACTTCCAGCATCGTGTGACTGATCCCGCACTCCCGTCGCAAAGCGGTGTCGATCCGCTGCTCCAGGCGGGTCGCGGCTTTGATCAGCAGCCCGAAGTCGTGAACGAGGTGGCTGTTGGCGGCGCGAGCGGCCTCGTCGCCCCGCCGGGTCGCGGCATTCACCTGCCCGGGTCCTCCCATCGTGACGGTCCTGGCCTGTGAGTTTACTGCCACCTCACCTACTGACGTCTCAATTACTGAGCAATCAATTGCTGACTGCTCAACTAAATCCTATGGTGGACACCACCCCGCCGGCCCCATCGGAGAGAGGGACACCCATGGACCTACGGCACTGGCTCGGCCGAGCCACCCACGAGATACAGGACTGGGCCGACACCTTCGGCCCCTACCAGCCGCACCCGTCACTCCAGATCGACGACGGCCGCTTCGCCGCCGCCTTCGAGGACTTCACCGGGAGACTGCGGGACAACTACCCCTTCTTCCACCCGCACTACGCGGGGCAGATGCTCAAGCCCCCGCACCCCGCCGCCGTGGTCGGCTACCTCACCGCCATGCTGATCAACCCCAACAACCACGCCCTGGACGGCGGCCCCGCCACGGCCCGGATGGAACGCGAGGCCGTCGCCCAGCTGGCCGCCATGTTCGGCTACGACACCCACCTCGGCCACCTCACCACCAGCGGCACGATCGCCAACCTCGAAGCCCTCTTCGTCGCCCGCGAACTCCACCCCGGCCGGGGCGTCGCCTACAGCGCGGACGCCCACTACACCCACGGCCGCATGTGTCGTGTGCTGGGACTGGAGGGACACGCGGTGCCCACGGACGACCGGGGACGCATGGACCTCGACGCACTGGAGCACCTGCTGCGCGGCGGCCGGGTGGGCACGGTCGTCCTGACCGCAGGTACCACCGGGCTGGGAGCCGTCGACCCGATCCACGAGGCCCTGCCCCTCAAGGAGCGTTACGGCGTCCGCATCCACATCGACGCCGCCTACGGCGGCTTCTTCACCCTGCTGGCCGGCGCGGACGGGCCCGAGGGAGTGGCGCCCGAGCCCTGGCAGGCGATCGCCCGGTGCGACTCGGTCGTCGTCGACCCGCACAAACACGGGCTCCAGCCCTACGGTTGCGGTGCAGTGCTCTTCCGTGACCCCGCGGTGGGGCGCTTCTACCTCCATGACTCGCCCTACACCTACTTCACCTCCAGCGAGCTCCACCTCGGCGAGATCAGCCTGGAATGCTCACGCGCCGGCGCCTCGGCCGCCGCCCTCTGGCTCACCTTCCAGCTCCTCCCGCCCACCGCCGACGGCCTGGGCCAGGTGCTGGCGGCGGGCCGCCGGGCCGCACTGAAGTGGGCTCAACTGATCACCACCTCCGACCACCTGGAGCTCTACCAACAGCCGGAACTGGACATCGTCAGCTACTTCCCCGTGGTCGACCCCGCCACCCTGAGCGGCATCGACACCGCCTCCGCCCGCATTCTGGCGGACGGCATGACGAGCCCCGACCCGGTCTTCCTGAGCACCCTGCGCGCCGACCGCGAGGCGTTCACCGCACGCCACCCCAAAATCACCGCGGACGCCGACAGCGCCCGCATCCTCCGCAGCGTGCTGATGAAACCGGAATCCGAGCACCACCTGGAGCACATCCACCAGCAGGTCGAACGGCTCGCCGGATGACGGCCGCCACTGGCGTGGGGATGCTCGCCGCTTCCGAGCCCGTCGTCACCTGAGATACGCGGCAAGCGGGAGGCCCTGTCGGCGCACGTCACCGGCGACGAGCCCGGCGACCTGCTGCGCGCCGTGGGTTTCGAAGTGGGTGTGGTCGTTGCAGAAGAAGGCGCCCACGGGGCCCGAGCCATAGTCGCCGTTGTTCGGGCAGAAGCGCAGCGTGTTGTAGCGCGAGACGCTGAGCGACTGGAGGTCGATGACCGGCGCGCCGGTTGCGGATCCGGCGGCGAAGGTCTGGGCGACGAAACCGCGGTTCTTGGTCGCCGTGCCGCCGGAGCAGGTGATGGCGGCCACCGGGGTGAGCAGCACCGGGTGTGCGCCCCGGGCCAGGGCCGCCTGCGCCATCATGGTCATCAGCTGTTGGTACCGTGCCGGGCCGACATGTCGTGGGCAGGTCGAGGAGGAGTCGTTGATGCCGAACTGGATGAACAGGTAGTCACCTGCCTTCATCCCGGTACTCGCGTTCAGCATCGCCTGCCAGCGTGACGAGTACGTCGTGGACGTGAGGCGGCACTCGCCGTCGGACCCCTTGGTGCTGCTCACGTTCCCCTCGTACAGCCAGGTCTGGATGCTGCGGCCTCCCACGGCGTGGTTCTTGACCGTCACGTCGCTGTTGAACAGGGCGTCGAACTGGCTGCCCCAGCCGACCGGGCAGCGGGCGGCGCCCGGGTTGGCCATGGTGGAGTCACCGGCCAGCCACACGGTGACCGGTGCGGCCGCGGCTCGTGCGGCCGGGGCGCCGGCGCGCGAGGCGCCGGTGCAGTTCGCCGCGACGCCGTCGGCCCCCGAGGCGGCGCTCACACCGAGGCTCGACAAGGTGATCACCAGGGCGGTCGTGACGAGTGTCCGAAGGTTCTTCATCAGGTCCATCAGGTCCTTCCCGGAGACGGGCACCGCCGCGTCGGTCAGCGCAGGTACGCGGCCAGGGGCAGGTTCTGTTCCCTGATGCTCTGGAGCACCAGCCCGCCGAACTGGGTCGCGCCGTACTGCGAGAAGTGGGTGTTGTCCGTGACACCGTCGGCGGAGGAGCGCAGGAAGAGCTGCGCGGAGGCTGACGGGCCGAGGGACTCCACCAGCGCCTTGCTCTTGGCGGTCAGGTCGATCACCGGCACCCTCTGCGCCGCGCCGACCGCGCGCATCTCGGCGGGTAGGTTCACGCCGACGCCGTTGACGTGCAGTGCCGTGGGCGTGAGCCGGTTGCCGTCGAAGTGCCGGCGGACCGGTGGCGTCACCAGGACCGGGACGCCGCCTTTGGAGCGGACCCGCGAGATCATGGTGGAGAGGTTGTTCCTGAAGGTGGACGCGCTGGTCTGCTTGTCGTTGTGGCCGAACTGGATGAAGACCGGGTCGTTCGCCTTGACCTTCGACAGCAGCGCCGGGAAGAGCGCCGAGTTGGACAGGAAACTGCCCGAACTCTCGCCTGAGTCGGCGTAGTTGGCGATGGACGCGCCGGGGCGCACCGCAGTCGTGATCATCTGCCCCCATCCGGTGTACGGGGCGGTCAGCTGGTCGCACACGGTCGAGTCACCGGCCAGGTAGGCGACCAGCGGCTGGGTCGCCGGTCTCACCGAGACGGCCGACACCTGCGGGTTGGCCCCCGCGAACCGGATGTCCAGACCGGGGTTTCCGGTGCCGCCCTGACCGGTCGGCTGCCCCTCCGGCTGCCGCACGTTGACCGTGAACGAGTACGAGGCGACGGCACCGGCCGCCGTCTTCGTCACCGGAAGCATCAGGCGCCGGGCCTCCACCCACATCTCGGTCTGCCCGGCGGAGGCTCCACCGACGGAGACCGTCACGTCGTAGTTGCCGGGCGAGACCGCGTAGTGACACTTGATCGGCGCGGTGCCGGAACAACCGGCCGGCAGCGCCCGCGTAGCGGCATCGGCATGCGCCGCACCGGTGCCGACCAGCGTCGCGAGGGTCAGGAGACCCGCTGCTCCCAGTCTGGCCCCATGCCCTCCGGAAAGCGTCAATGACATGCCCATTACAATCACCGATCCATCCTTGACCGAGTCGTCGTGCGGGTCTGAGGTCTGCGGCCCGTCGCTCAGGCCTGGGTGAAGCCGTTCATGATGACGGTGGGCCGCTGGGTGGTGGAGTCCCAGGCGCCCATGTTGTAGCCGGTGAACGGGGACATGCACTCGGGCTCCCAGTAGAAGATTCCCTGCCCTCCGTTGGTTTTCAGCGCCTTGGTGTAGGCGACCAGCGCGGCCCGGGTGGAGGAGGCCCTGTCCACCCGACCGCCGAACTCGCTCTGGAGGAACGGCTTGCCGTAGGCGTCGGAGATCTTCTTCATGTTCGCCACGATGCCGGGGGCGACGTCGGCGCTGCCGTAGGAGGAGAACACCGACATGTCCCACTTGCCGCCGTTCGCGGCGTAGCGGCTGAAGAACGTCGTCATCACGTCGTACTTCTGCGGCTGGGCCAGGTGGATGCACACGGTCGAGTTCGGTGACACCGCCTTGACCTGGGTGTACGCCGCATTGAGCAGCCCGGTCATCTGCGCCGGGTTGGAGACGCTGCCGACGGGGCGGCAGATCCCGCTGTTGATCTCGTTGCCGATCTGCACCCACGTGGGGAGCACGTCGTTGCTCTTCATGACCGTCATGGTCTGGTTCACGTACGTGCTCATCGCGGTGCGCATCTGGCTGTAGCTCATGTTCCGCCAGGCGGCGGGCGGGTTCTGCACGCCGACGGAGTTCCAGGTGTCGCCGAACATGTAGTCCAGCATGATCGACATTCCGGCGGCCTTGACCCGCTTGGCGAAGGCGGCGACCTCGTTGATGCCGCAGTGCCCGTCGGTCGGGCTGCTGGAGGGATTGACGAATGTGCGCAACCGCACCGCGGTGATGCCGTACCCCTTGAGGACGGTCAGCAGATCCTGCGTCTGCCCGCTCGCGTTCTTCCACGAGTAGCCCCGCGCCTCCATCTGCGGCACCCAGCTGATGTCGACGCCCTTGACGAAACCCACGGCGGCGTTGGCCGGCGTCTCGAGTTCGGCGAGCGCGGCGGCGGTGGCGATCGCCCCGGCGGTGGCGGTGGTGGCCTTGAGCAGGGTCCTGCGGCTGATCCGCCCGGAACCGGATGCCTCGGTGGGGTGCATCGTCGCTCCTTCCTGCGCGTCGACCGCGGGTGAGTCGTGGCGGTCGACGGGCGGTCGGTCGTGGGGGTGGGTGTTTCCGGGGCTTGGTGCAGGTGAGTGGGGCGGTGGTCGTTGCAGGAGGTGCCGCACCCCGATACGGCGGGGGCGAGGCCCACAGCGAACCAGCCCTCCCCCGCCCCTGGTCGGCCGCCCACGCGGTGAGCAAGGGCGGCCGCGCGAGGCGGGGTTCAGGGCGTGTGGACGGTGGGCCGTGGAGCCGTGGGCATCCCGTTGCCGATGAAGAAGCTCGGGTGCGGGGGCTGGTTGTAGGCCGTGTTCTGCCAGGCCAGGGCCGTGCGGTACTGGGTGTCGTGGAGCAGGGTCGTGATGCGGGTGTTCGTCTGGTGCGGCGTGGAGTAGATCCGCAAAGCCCTGTTGTTCGACGTCGGCCAGATGACCTCTTCGCGCCAGTCGCCGAGGATGTCGCCGGACAGCGACGGGGTGGCCTTGGTGCCGTTGTTGGAGTGGACGCCGGAGCCGGTCAGCAGGCGGGTGTCACCGGAGGTGCCGTACTTGTCGATGCGGGTGCCGTCGAGGAGTTCGCGCACGGGGTCGCCGTCCCACCAGCTGACGAAGTTCATGCTGGACGGCTCCCGGCCCAGGGAGGCGCCGGTCGCCGAGCGCAGGGTCGTGTCGGTGGCCGACCATGCCTCGGCACCCGGGCTTCCGGCATGGACGTCGGCGGCGACCCCGCGGCCGTTGTCGGAGCCGGACGCCGTCTGCCACAGGATCTGGCCGGTGCGCGCGTCGGCCATCCACGAGCCGGGCCGGCTGGAGCTTTCCGAGACCTTGAAGTACTCCAGGCCCGGACGGGAGGGGTTGAGGTCGCCGACGTGACCGGCGTCGCCGTGGCCCAGCCTGGTGGTCCACAGCCCGGAGCCGTTGTCGTCCACGGTCATCGCGCCGTAGACGATCTCGTCCTTGCCGTCGTTGTCGACATCGGCGACGGACAGGCTGTGGTTGCCCTGGCCGTCGTAGCCCTTGCCGCTGTTGGTGGAGGAGCTGGTGTCGAAGGTCCAGCGGCGGGTGAAGGCACCGTTTCGCCAGTCCCAGGCCGCGATCACCGTACGGGTGTAGTAGCCGCGCGCCATGATCAGCGACGGGCGGGCGCCGTCCAGGTACGCCGTGCCGGCCAGGAAGCGGTCGACACGGTTGCCGTAGTTGTCGCCCCACGAGGAGACGTTGCCCCGGCCCGGGACGTAGTCGACGGTCCCCATCGCCTTGCCGGTCTGGCCGTTGAACATGGTCAGGTACTCGGGGCCGGACAGGACGTAGCCGCTGGAGTTGCGGTGGTCGGCCGAGGAACTGCCGATGACCGCGCCGGTGCCGTCCCGGGTGCCGTCGGCGGTCTTCATTGCGACCTCGGCCTTGCCGTCGCCGTCGTAGTCGTACACCTGGAACTGGGTGTAGTGCGCCCCGGAGCGGATGTTGCGACCCAGGTCGATACGCCACAGCCGCGTGCCGTCGAGCTTGATGCCGTCGATGATCGTGTTGCCGGTGTAGCCGGACTGGGCGTTGTCCTTGGCGTTGGTGGGATACCACTTCAGGACCAGGTCGAGCTTGCCGTCGCCGTCGAGATCGCCGAGGGAGGCGTCGTTGGCCTCGTAGGTGTACGCCGAGTTGCCCGGGGCGGTGCCACCGGCCGGCGGGGAGATCGGCACGTCCAGGTAGCCCGACCGGAACTTCAGCGCGAGCTCGGAGGGGGCCTGCTCGGAGCCGTTCACCACCGGGCGCACCGTGTAGTCGGCGGAGTCCGGGGCGCCGGAGTCGAAGTAGTTGGTGGAACCGGTGATCGGCGAGGAGTTGAGCTTGGTGCCGCCGCGGTAGACGTTGAACGCCACGTCGTTCGGGTCGGTGGCCAGCCAGCGCCACGACACCAGGTTCCCGCTGCTGGTGTGGACGCTGGTCAGTCCTCGGTCGAGGCGCTCCACCTGTCGCGCGGTCGCGGCCTGCGCGGTCTGGGGAAGCATGGTGAGCGCGGAGGCGGCCAGCGCGAGTGCGGCGGCGAGGACGCCCGCCACTCGGCCGACCGGGGCTCGGCGGATTCTTCGCTGACGCGGCGCCGTGCGGGGGCGCGGGTGAGAGTCGGTCACAGTGACCTCCGGTGTGGGGGGATGTGCATGCCTAGTGGTGGATCACGGGGTGGTGGCCGACGGGGCGTCATCCCTGCGGAGGGAGAGGGCCGCCGTGCACGCCCTGCGAGTGACGCGATCATGACAGCTCTGTCTGTCTGATGATCCTCACGTGCGGGAACGTCACGCCGGGCGTGTGGAACGGTTGCTCCTCAGCCCAGGGCGGCTTCCCACCTGGTGTTGGGCCCGGCCGCGTCGGCCGGGAGGCGGTCCCGTGCGGCGGTGTCGCCGTACATGCTCCAGCGGGCCCAGTCGACGACGGTGGCCGGGAAACGCTTGTCGCTCCAGAAGCTGGTGTGGCTGCCGCCGACGAAGGTGAGGAACGCCTTGGGCCAGGCCATCTCCCTGTACGCCTGCCGGGCCGAGTTGTACCCCGTGGTCGAGTCCCGGTCGCCGTGGACGAACAGGACCTTGGCGGAGACCGAACTGGACGGGTTGCCCATGTCGGTACAGGACTGCGGGTTGGCGGAGATGATCCGGCGGTCGGGCCAGGAGGTCAGCAGGCCATGGGTGATCATGCCGCCCAGGGAGTGGCCCGAGACGCCGACGCCGATCCCGGTGTTGATGTGCCCGGCCAGTGGTCCGCTCGCGTTGAGGGCGAGGGTGTTGGTGATGATCTGCGAGACGTCCTTGGAGGAGTTGCCGTTGTTGACGTCGCTGAAGTTGTGGTTGAAGTGCGGGGCGGGGACGACGAAGCCCGCCGAGGCCAGGGCCCGGATGATGAACAGCGAGTTCTGCGGGCTGCTTCCGAAGCCGTGGGTGAAGTTGTAGACGGGGAAGACACCGCCTGCGACCGGGGCGTTCGTCACCGGGCTGCCGCCGGGGGTGCCTGCGGCGGGGTAGTAGACGTAGGTGGTGCACCGGCGGCTGCCACGGGTCCAGTCATACCGGCGCACGCCGACCGCGAACGGCGTGGTCGGCGCGCCCTGCGGCCTGACGAGGGCGCCTGCCTGCCCGGTGCCGAGCAGGGATGCGCCCACGCCCGCTGCTCCGGCCGCGCTCAGAGCCAGGAAGGTGCGCCGTTGCATGCTCATGGATGACTCCTGTGTGAGTGGGGGGTTGCTCGTGGGGGGTTGCTCGTGGGGGGAGGTGCGGGTTTCGCGGACCGGTCGCTTCACTGGTGAGGAAGCGTCAGGTGGGGTAACGGGGTGATGGTGCGGCTTCCGCTGAACAGGAGGTACAAAGGCCCGAGGTGGCGAGGAGCGACGCATGCGATCTGCTCTTCGAGCACACGACTGTGAACGCTCCCACACCATTTCGAATAACAGAAAGAGTCGCCACCGGACTCTCATCTGTCAATCACCGCGACCCAATCCCTCTCAACTCAGGGTTGGGCCATCGGGTTTCAGCCGCCGCTGTGACCGATACCGGCACTCATGCCGGCGATCGTGTGGGCCCTGATGTCGAGGTGCGGACCGTCCGCGGACCGGGCCGCCACCGAACGGACGTGCTCCTGGGCCGGGTGGGCCAGACCGTCGTACACCGCGACGCACACCTCCCGCGCCCGGGACCGAGGCCAGTCGGCCGGCAGCAGATCGATGGGCAGCAGCGGGTCCAGCACCGGGAAATGGCGGTAGGCGTTCATCACCTCGGTACGGGCGCGCACCGCCTCGGCACCGGTGACACCACCAGCACCGATACGGGGCACCAGGCCGCTCCACCGCCGGATGAAGATCTCGTACTGGCCCGCGATGCCGCGCAGATCCCACGCCTCGACCGGGTTGCGGTTGGCCTCCGTCACCAGATCCACCTGCCGCGCACGGAACACACTCACCGCCCCCAGCGCCAACTCCGCCAGCTCCGCCCGCCCCTTCGGGGTGAGCGGGTGCGGCGACGCCCAGACCGCGTCGTACAACGGCGCATACCCCCGCCACCGCAGCGCCGTGCGCAACGCACGCCGCCGCGCGCTCTCCCGCTCCGGCACGGAAAAAGCCACCAGAGTCCACCATCCGTCCCACGAGTCGGGCTGCATGGTGAACGTGGCGATGGAGCCACCACCACTCCACAGATCGACAGCCGCCTCACGCGTCAGCCGGTACACGCTGCAGCGCCCCCGCCGACTGCCCTCCAGCACCCCACGACGCGCCAGCCTGCTGATCGTCGTACGGGCAGCACCGGCAGCCACGCCGAACTCCCCCAGCAACGCCACGATCGCCGCCGCCGGCAGCCAAACCCGCCCCGGAAACGTGTAGTCAGCGACCAACGTGACCGCCAAACCCGCCGGTGAAGCATCAGCCTGCCAGCGCGGCAGACGCACCGGCCCCATACCGTCGCCAGAGAACAGCTCCTCATGCTGGGACAGATTCGCCAAGATCCGCTCCGACGCGTCGAACAGGGCCCTCACTGTAACGACCCGACCCGCACATCACCTGACTGATGGAACTGAATGACAGCCTTGCGCCCGGTCGGGACGCTGAGTGAAGCATGGCAGGCGTCTTGACAAGCCGGAACACAAGAGAAAGGCTGTTGCGCATAGAGATGTCAGTTGCTTAATCAGAAACCAAGGCATCCGCGGTCGTGAGGTTTCCCTCTGGCCTCCCGCCACACTCACGCGCAGACAAGGGAGCCCGCTCGTGGCCATCTCCGTCTTCGACCTCTTCTCCATCGGCATAGGCCCGTCCAGTTCGCACACGGTCGGTCCCATGCGGGCCGCCCGCATGTTCGCCGGCAGGCTGGAGAAGGAAGATCTGCTCGCGCGGACGGTGTCGGTACGGGCCGAGCTCTTCGGCTCGCTGGGAGCCACCGGCCACGGTCACGGCAGCCCCAAGGCCGTCCTGCTCGGTCTGGAGGGCAACGAGCCGCACACGGTGGACGTCGGCCTGGCCGAACGGGACGTCGAGCGGATCAAGGCGACGGGAAGGCTTCGGCTGCTGGGCCGCGAGCGCGGCGACACCCACGAGATCCCTTTCGACGCGGAGCGGCAGGTGGTCCTGCACCGCCGCCGTTCCCTGCCGTACCACGCCAACGGTATGACGCTGTTCGCGTACGACGCCGAGGGGCTGTCCTTGCTGGAGGCCACCTACTACTCGGTGGGCGGTGGGTTCGTCGTCGACGAGGACGCCGCCGGCGCGGACCGGGTCAAGGTCGACGACACGGTGGTGAAGTACCCGTTCGGCAGCGGCGACGAGCTGCTGCGCCTGACCCGGGAGACGGGTCTGTCGATCTCGGCGCTGATGCTGGAGAACGAACTGGCCTGGCGGACCGAGGAGGAGATCCGCGCGGGGCTGCTGGAGATCTGGCGGGTGATGCGGGAGTGCGTGGCACGTGGCCTGTCCTGTGAAGGGATCCTGCCGGGCGGGCTCAGGGTCCGCCGCCGTTCCACCGCCGTGGCCAAGGCGTTGCGGGCCGAGGGCGACCCGGCGGGGCGGGCGTTGGAGTGGGTGACCCTCTACGCCATGGCGGTCAACGAGGAGAACGCGGCCGGCGGCCGCGTGGTCACCGCTCCGACGAACGGCGCGGCCGGCATCATCCCGGCGGTCCTGCACTACTACGTCAACTTCGTGCACGGAGCCGACGACGACGCCGTGGTCCGGTTCCTGCTGGCGGCCGGCGCCATCGGCCTGCTGTTCAAGGAGAACGCCTCGATCTCGGGCGCCGAGGTCGGCTGCCAGGGCGAGGTCGGCGCCGCCTGTTCCATGGCCGCGGGCGGCCTCGCGGAGGTGCTCGGCGGCTCGCCCGAACAAGTGGAGAACGCCGCCGAGATCGGCATGGAGCACAACCTGGGCCTGACCTGCGACCCGGTCGGCGGCCTGGTGCAGATCCCGTGCATCGAGCGCAACGGCATGGCGGCGGTCAAGGCCGTCACCGCGGCCCGGATGGCCCTGCGGGGCGACGGCCGCCACCACGTCTCCCTGGACAAGGTCATCAAGACCATGAAGGAGACGGGCGCCGACATGAAGGTCAAGTACAAGGAGACGGCCCGGGGCGGTCTCGCGGTCAACGTCATCGAGTGCTGACGACGCGGCAGCCGAGATCTGAGGAGTCCTGCGTGGGACGGGTCACCGAGCGACGGCGCGTACTGCGCATCCGGGACGGGGCGGTGGGCAGCCGGCCCGACACCCTGGTGGCGGAGGAGCCGCTGGAGATCCGGCTGAACGGCAGGCCCCTCGCGATCACCATGCGCACGCCCGGCGACGACTTCGCGCTGGCCGCCGGGTTCCTGGTGAGCGAGGGCGTCCTCGGCCGGGCCGAGGAGCTGGCGAACATCGTGTACTGCGCGGGCGCTACGACTGACGGCTCCAACACGTACAACGTCGTCGACGTGCGGCTCGCGCCCGGCGTGGCGGTGCCGGACATCTCGCTCGAGCGGAACCTGTACACCACCTCCTCATGCGGGCTGTGCGGCAAGGCGAGCCTGGACGCCGTGCGGACCACCGCCCGTTGGCCGATCGCCGACACTCCCCCGGTCCGGGTCGCTCCCGATCTGCTGGCCGCCCTTCCCGACCGGCTGCGGGCCGCGCAGCGGGTGTTCGACCGCACCGGGGGGCTGCACGCCGCGGGGCTGTTCTCGGCGGAGGGAGAGCTGCTGGATCTGCGTGAGGACGTGGGCCGTCACAACGCGGTCGACAAACTGATCGGGCGCGCGCTGCGGTCCGGCGCGCTGCCGCTGTCCCGAACCCTCCTGCTGGTCTCGGGCCGCGCGTCCTTCGAGCTGGCGCAGAAGGCGGTCATGGCGGGCATCCCGGTGCTGGCCGCGGTCTCCGCGCCCTCCTCCCTCGCGGTGGACCTGGCGGCGGAGACGGGCCTCACGCTGGTCGGTTTCCTGCGCGGCAGCTCCATGAACGTGTACGCCGGCGAGCAGCGCATCGCCCTGGGGCCGCGAGGGGGTCGCCCGGAGTGAGCCGTCGTCGCCCCCGCCGCGTCGCGATGTTCAGCGTGCACACCTCGCCCCTGCACCAGCCGGGCACCGGCGACGCGGGCGGCATGAACGTCTACATCGTCGAACTCGCCAAGTGCCTCGCCGCGATCGGCATCGAGGTGGAGATCTTCACCCGGGCGACCTCGGCGGCGCTGCCGTCCACCGTCGAGCTCGCGCCCGGCGTGCTGGCGCGGCATGTGGTCGCCGGCCCCTCCGAGGGCCTGGCCAAGGAGGAGCTGCCGGCGCGGCTGTGCGACTTCACACACGGAGTGACGCGGGTCTGGGCCGGGCAGCGCCCCGGGTACTACGACCTCGTGCACTCGCACTACTGGCTGTCCGGACAGGTCGGCCGACTCACCGCCGAACGCTGGCGCGTACCGCTCGTGCACGCCATGCACACCATGGCCCTGGTCAAGAACGCGTCCCTCGCTCAGGGCGACACACCCGAACCCGAGTCCCGCGTGCTTGGGGAGAAACGGGTCGTCCGGGGCGCCCACCGGCTCATCGCCAACACGGCGAAGGAAGCGGACGAGTTGTGCCGCCACTACGACGCCGAACCCGACAGGGTCGCCGTCGTGCACCCCGGCGTGAACCTGAACCGCTTCCGGCCCGATCCTCGCGGGGTCGAGGCCGGCCGGGCCGCCGCCCGGGCCAGGCTCGGGCTGCCGTCGCAGGCACTGATCCCGCTCTTCGCCGGCCGTATCCAGCCCCTCAAGGCTCCGGACATCCTGCTGCGTGCGGTGGCCCGGCTGCTGGTGGAGCGGCCGCGGCTGCGCGAGCGGATCGTCGTCCCGGTCGTGGGCGGGCCGAGCGGCAGCGGCCTGGCCAGGCCGGAGGAGTTGCAGAAGCTCGCCGCCCAGCTCGGCATCGGTGATGTGGTGCTGTTCCGTCCGCCGACGGCGCAGGCGGAGCTCGCGGACTGGTACCGGGCCGCGACCGTGCTGGTCATGCCGTCCTACAGCGAGTCCTTCGGCCTGGTGGCCGCCGAGGCGCAGGCCTGCGGCACGCCGGTGATCGCGGCCGCGGTCGGCGGCCTGCCGGTGGCCGTTCGGGATGCGGTGAGCGGCGTCCTGGTGCCGGGGCACAGGCCTGCGGACTACGCTCGGGCGCTGCGCCGCTTCGCCGACGACCCGGCGCTCTCGACACGGATGGGGGCGGCCGCCGTCCGGCACGCCGAGTCGTTCGGCTGGGACACGTCCGCCGCGGCCACGGCGGACGTGTACGAGGCGGCGATGCGCGAGCGTGACTGACCGGCGCTGCGGTCAGTGCGCCGGTTCCAGCCGGACCACGATGGACTTGGACGTCGGCGTGTTGCTGACGTCCGCGGTGGAGTCCAGCGGTACGAGGACGTTGGTCTCGGGGAAGTAGGCGGCGCAGCAGCCACGCGGGGTGAGGTAGGCGACCGTTCGGAAGGCCGGTGCCCGGCGCTCGACCCCGTCGGAGAACTCGCTGACGATGTCGACCGGATCGCCCTCGGTCAGGCCGTGCGCGGCGAGGTCGTCCGGGTGGACGAAGAGCACTCTGCGCCCCTGGTGGATGCCCCGGTAGCGGTCGTCCAGGCCGTAGATGGTGGTGTTGTACTGGTCGTGCGAACGGATGGTCTGGAGGAGCAGCCGGCCCTGTGGGACGCGCAGCACGTCCAGAGGGTTGACGGTGAAGTTGGCCAGCCCGGTCCTGGTGGGGAAGCGCCTCTCGTCGCGTGGCGGGTGGGGCAGGGCGAAGCCGCCCGGCCGGCGCACCCGGGCGTTGAAGTCCTCGAAGCCGGGGATCACCCGGGCGATCCTGTCCCGGATCAGGTCGTAGTCCGCCTCGAAGTCGGCCCAGGGCACCTGCGGACCGCCGCTGCCGAGGGTCGCGTTCGCCATCCGGCAGATGATCGCGATCTCGCTCAGCAGGGTGTCGGAGGCGGGCGCGAGCCGGCCACGCGAGAGGTGCACCATGCCCATGGAGTCCTCCACCGTCACTCGTTGCTCCCCGGTGGGCCGCGGGTCGGCTTCGGTGCGGCCCAGGCAGGGCAGGATGAGCGCCTGGCGGCCGGTCACCGCGTGGGACCGGTTGAGCTTGGTGGAGATTTGCACGGTGAGCGCGCAGTTGCGCAGAGCTCGCTCGGTGAGTGCGGTGTCCGGAGCGGCGGAGACGAAGTTGCCGCCGAGCGCGACGAAGACGCGTACCTGTCCGTCCCGCATGGCCCGGATGGTCGCCACCGCGTCGTGACCGTGGTGGCGGGGCGGCACGAAGCCGAACTCCGCGCCGAGCGCGTCCAGGAAAGCGGCGTCCGGCTTCTCGTGGATGCCCATGGTCCGGTCGCCCTGGACGTTGGAGTGCCCGCGCACGGGGCACAGGCCGGCGCCGGGGCGTCCGATGTTGCCGCGCAGCAGCAGGAAGTTGACGACCTCGCGGATGGTGGGCACCGAGTGGCGGTGCTGGGTGAGGCCCATGGCCCAGCACACGACGATCTTCCGCGCGGACACCACCTCCTGGAACGCCTCCCGGATCTCCCGCTCCGACAGCCCCGTCGCCTCCAGGACGTCTTCCCAGGACGTCTTGCGGGCCTGGTCGGCGAACTCCTCGAAGCCGTGGGTGTGCGCGGTGATGAAGTCGCGGTCGAGGACCGTGCCGGGAGCGTCGTCCTCCGCCTCCAGGAGCATGCGGTTGAAGGCCTGGAAGAGGGCCTGGTCGCCGCCGAGCCTGATCTGCAGGAACAGGTCGGAGAGCTGGGTTCCCGCCCCCAGTACGCCGGAGGGCCGCTGGGGGTTCTTGAAACGCAGCAGGCCCGCTTCGGGGAGGGGGTTGACCGTGATGACGCGGGCCCCCTTGGCCTTGGCCGTCTCGAGCGCCGAGAGCATCCGGGGGTGGTTGGTGCCCGGGTTCTGCCCTACGACGAGGATCAGGTCGGCCTCGTACAGGTCCTCCAGCCGGACGCTGCCCTTGCCGATGCCGATGGTCTCGGTCAGGGCGGAGCCGCTCGACTCGTGGCACATGTTGGAGCAGTCCGGCAGGTTGTTGGTGCCGAGGAGCCGGACGAACAGTTGGTAGAGGAAGGCGGCCTCGTTGCTCGCCCGGCCGGATGTGTAGAAGGCGGCCTGGTCGGGTGAGTCGAGAGCGCCCAGCTCCCGGGCGATGACGGCGAACGCCTCGTCCCAGGAGATCGGCCGGTACCGGTCGCCGCCCGCGGGGCGGTACATGGGGTGGGTCAGGCGGCCCTGCTGACCGAGCCAGTAGTCGCTGCGTCCGGCCAGCTCCGCCAGGGTGTGCTCGGCGAAGAAGCCGGGACCGACGCGGCGCAGGGTCGCCTCCTCGGCCACCGCTTTGGCGCCGTTCTCGCAGAACTCGGCGCGGTGCCGGTGCTCGGGCTCGGGCCAGGCGCATCCCGGGCAGTCGAATCCCGTCTTCTGGTTGACGCTCAGCAGGGTCAGCAGGCTGCGGCGGACGCCCATCTGCGCGTGGGCGTGGCGCAGCGAGGACGTGACCGCGGGAACGCCCGCGGCGTAATCCTTCGGCGGGCCCACCCGCAGACGGGAGTCATCGGGGTCCCCGGCAGGTGCCTTGCGGGTCATCGCCTAGCTCTCCGCGAGGTTCGCGCGGGTGCCGAGGCGGTCCTGGACCCAGTCGTGGAACTCGCCGATGTGGTGCTCGCTGGGCACCAGGACGCCGCCCTTGGCGTACAGCCGGGAGCTCATCGCGGGCTGGCAACGCTCACAGGCGTCGAAGTCCTGCCGGTTGACGCGGTCGAACAGCTCGACCGACCGGCTCACGTCCCGGCCGCTCTCCACGACGCCCTTCAGGTACAGCCAGTCGCACTCCACGATCGTGCGGTCCACCGCCACCGGGAACATCCGGTGGAAGATCACGTGGTCGGGGACCAGGTTGATGAACACCTGCGGGCGCACGGTGATCGCGTAGTACCGGCGGTCCTGCTCCTCGGAGACCGTGGGGATACGGTCCAGGCCCTCCGAGCCGTCCACGGTGAAGCCCTGGACGTCCGAGCCGAACTCGGCGCCGTGGCCCACGTAGTACTGCGCCGCGTAGCCGTCGGCGAACTCCGGGAGGACCTCGGTCAGCTCGGGGTGGATGGTCGCGCAGTGGTAGCACTCCATGAAGTTCTCGATGATCAGCTTCCAGTTGGCCTTGACGTCGTAGACGATCCGCCGGCCGACCTCCAGGCTCTCGACGTCGTACCGCTCGATGGACTCCACGTCACCCAGGCGCGCGACCACGTCCGCGATCACCGACTGCTCGAACGAGGGCGGGTTCTCGGCCAGGCACACCCACACATAGCCGAGCCACTCGCGTACCGCCACGCTCGCCAGGCCGTACTCGGTGCGGCCGATGTCCGGCATCTTCGTCAGGTTCGGGGCCGCCACGAGCTTGCCGTTGAGGTCGTACGTCCAGGCGTGGTACGGGCACTGGAAGGCCCGCTTCACCTCTCCGGACTCCTGCGTGCACAGCTTGGCGCCCCGGTGCCGGCACACGTTGAAGAAGGCCCGGAGGGAGCCGTCCCGCGACCGGGTCAGCAGGACGCTCTCCCGTCCGACGTCCACGGTCCGGAAGGCGCCCGGCTTCGCCAGTTCCGACGAGCGTGCCGCGCAGAACCACATGGATTCAAAGATGTGTTCCTGCTCCAGGCGGAAGATCTCCGGGTCCGTGTAGTGGTCACCGGGGAGGGTCGCGATCAGGCTCTCCGGCAGGCCGGTCGTAGTCATGGTTCACCTCGGAGTGAAGCGCCTCGGACGGGCGAGTGGTTGCCTCATGTGCAACGTGCTTCTTGCTACGCAACTCACGGTGCAGTCCACCCGAAGCACTGTCAAGCCCTTGACCGCAGACCGTCGCAGCCAGGACCATGTTGCGTATCAGTCAGGCTGTTGCGTAATACGCACTTCTCTGGGAGGGCTCCGTGTCACTTGGACCCACAACCGGCCGCGAGTTCGTCCTCACTCTGTCGTGCCCCGACCGCTCGGGCCTCGTCCACGCCGTCACCGGCTTCCTGGTCCGGCACTCCGGAAACATCCAGGAGAGCCAGCAGTTCGACGACCGGTCGCAGGACCGCTTCTTCATGCGGGTGCACTTCGACGTCTCGGACCCGGGCACGTCACTGGAGGACCTGAAGTCCGGCTTCGCGCAGGTCGCGGAGGCGTACCGGATCTCCTGGCAGCTGTACGAGGCGTCGACGCCGACGCGCACGCTGATCATGGTGTCGAAGTTCGGGCACTGCCTGAACGACCTGCTCTTCCGCTGGCGCACCGGCGCGCTGAACATCGAGGTGCCGGCGATCGTCTCCAACCACCGGGACTTCGAGCCGCTCGCCGAGAGCTACGCAATCCCCTTCCACCACGTGCCCGTCACCCGGGAGACGAAGCCCCAGGCGGAGGCGCGGCTGCTGGAGCTCGTCGACGAGCTGGACATCGACCTGGTGGTCCTCGCCCGCTACATGCAGATCCTGTCGAACGACCTGTGCAAGCAGCTCGAGGGCCGCGCTATCAACATCCACCACTCGTTCCTGCCGAGCTTCAAGGGCGCCCGCCCCTATGTCCAGGCGTACGAGCGCGGCGTCAAGCTCGTCGGAGCGACGGCCCATTACGTCACCCCGGACCTCGACGAGGGACCCATCATCGAGCAGGACGTCATCCGTGTGAACCACTCCCTGGGGCCCGACAGCATGGTCGCCCTGGGGCGCGACGTCGAGGCGCAGGTCCTGGCGCGGGCGGTGGAGTGGCACAGCCAGAGCCGCATCATGGTCAACGGCAACCGTACGGTCGTCTTCCGCTGAGGAAATGACCTCCCACCCCCTCACACCTGTTGACCATTTCACCTAGGGTTTCGCCATGAGCAACTACGGCGCTGAGTCCGCAGGCGCTCCCAGTGGCGGAGTGCAATCCGTTGACCGTGCTGTCACCGTGCTGGAGATCCTCGCCCAGCACGGCGAGGCGGGCGTGAGTGAAGTGGCCGCGGCGATCGACGTCCACAAGTCCACCGCCTTCCGGCTGCTCGGCGCGCTGGAAGCGCATGGGATGGTCGAGCAGGAGAGTGAACGTGGAAAGTACCGTCTCGGCTTCGGTGTCGTGCGCCTGGCCGGCGCCGTGACGGGCCGCATCGCCGTCACCAGACACGGGCGCGGGATCTGCGAGCGAATCGTCGACGACGTGGGCGAGACACTGAACATCGCCGTGCTCGAGTCCCACCACGCGATCAACCTCTACCAGGTTCGCGGCTCGTCGGCCATCGCCGCGCAGAACTGGGTGGGACGGCAGACTCCGCTGCACTGCACGTCGAGCGGCAAGGTCCTCTTGGCCCACCTCGACCGCGAGGCCCGCGACGAACTCCTCGCCGAGGCCGGCCTCCCCCGTCTGACACCCCGCACGGTGACCTCCAGGAGGAAACTGGAGGCGGACCTGTCCGAAGCCCGTGAGCAGGGCTACGCCATCACGGTGGAGGAATACGAGGAGGGCCTCAACGCCCTGTCCGCGCCCGTGCGTTCGGACGACGGCGAGGTCGTCGCCGCACTCAGCGCGTCGGGGCCGGCCTTCCGGCTCACCGTGGAGCGGATGCACGAGCTCGCGCCGCTGATGGTCTCGGCGGCGGACGAGCTCAGTCGCCGTCTCGGCTATGCGGGCTGAGGCCCGCATGGCCCGGCTCGGTCGCTGACCAGGACAGAACCCTCACGACAAGCGGCGGTCGGTGATCCGGTGCCCGGATCACCGACCGCCGCCTGCATGGGCCCGCGTCAGCCCGTCCACTCCACAGACGCGTCCAGCAGCCAGTCCGTGAGATAGCCGGCGAAGGACGAACGGACCAGCACCCAGAACCCGGCCCGGGGGTCGTCACGGGCGACCAGGACGACCTGGGTCCGGCCCAGGTTCGTCTGGGCGCAGCGACCGGGGCCGAAGACCCGCGGGTGAAGATCCAGCGAGCAGCCGTGGGCCAGCACGTCGCGGGCCCGGGGACCGGCGACGAGGAGCGTGGTGCGCTGTGCCGAGACATCGATGACGGACACGGGCTCGTCGCCCGCGGCCCCACGGATCCGGCTCTCCAGGTCCTGTTGAGCGCCCGGCGGGCCCACCACGAGCCACTCGTCGGGGCCGAGCCACAGGGCGGTCAGTTCCCCGGCGCGGACCGCGGTGTCGGGTTCGGCGGGGAGTTGGAGACCGAGCGCCAGCCCCACGGCGTCCGCCGCCGCTCCCTTGGGGTCGAGACGCACATTGATCTGGGACAGGAAGGGCAGTTCCGCGAGCCGGATCGCGCCCCCGGAGGTGCGGGTCGCGGCGGCCAGCCGGTCGGCGGCGTGCGACAGAGGGCTGCGGAGCGGGGTGGTAACGGCGGTGTCAGCCATCGCGGCGGGCTCCCTCGGGGTCGTAGAGGACGGGGCTCGCGACGGTCACCGGGACCAGCCGGTCGCCCACGGGGGCATAGAGTCGCTCACCGATGCGGTCCCGGCCGCCCTTGACCAGCGCGAGGGCGAAGGTCCGGCCGAGGGCCGCGCTGCGGTAGCTGGACGTGACGTGGCCGAGCATCGGCACGGGCGGCGTCGGCAGCACACTGCCGGCGACCAGGTGCGTGCCTTCGGGGAGGAACGTGCCCGGGTCCTCCGGAAGGAGCCCGACCAGGTGCTTGCGGTCGGGGCGGGCGGTATCGGCACGGGCGTGGGACCGCTTGCCGATGAAGTCCCGCTTCTTCTTCGACACCACCCAGCTCATGCCGAGGTCCTGCGGTGTCACGGTGCCGTCGGTGTCCTGGCCGACGATCGGGTAGCCCTTCTCCGCGCGCAGGACGTGCATGGTCTCCGTGCCGTACGGGGTGATGCCGTACGGGGCGCCGGCCTCGTACAGCGCCTCCCACAGGGCGAGGGCCTCCCACGGTGACACGTTGATCTCGTAGGCGAGTTCGCCGGAGAAGCTGATCCGGCACACGCGCGCGTCGATGCCGGCGACGGTCGTCTCGCGCCACGCCATGAACGGGAAGTCCTCGTTGGCGACGGCGAGTCGAGGCGCGAGCGAGCCGAGGACTTCGCGGGAGCGCGGGCCGACCAGGGCGACGGTGGCCCACTGCTCGGTCACCGACGTGCAGTGGACGCGCAGTTCGGGCCACTCCGTCTGGAGCCACTCCTCCATCCAGTCCAGCACGGCGGCGGCATTGCCCGTCGTGGTGGTGACCAGGTAGCGGTTCTGGTCGAGGCGGATGACGGTGCCGTCGTCGAAGACCATCCCGTCCGGCCGGCACATCACGCCGTAGCGGATCATGCCGACCTTCAGGGTGCTCATCATGTTGGTGTAGAGCAGGTCGAGGAAGACGCCCGCGTCGGGGCCCTGGACGTCGATCTTGCCGAGGGTGGAGGCGTCCATGAAGGCGACGCCCTCCCGGGCGGCGGCGCACTCGCGCAGGACGGCCGTCTCCATGTCCTCGCCGGCCTGCGGGTAGTACCAGGGCCGCTTCCACTGGCCGACGTTCTCGAACAGGGCGCCGTGCGCGACATGCCACTCGTGCAGGGCGGTGGTGCGGATCGGGTCGAGCAGGGCACCGCGGTCGCGGCCGGCGAGAGCGGCGAAGGAGACCGGGGTGTACGGCGGCCGGAAGGTGGTGGTGCCGAGTGCGGAGATGTCCACGCCGAGCAGTTCGGCGACGACGCCGCTGGCCAGGACGCCGGAGGTCTTGCCCTGGTCGTTCGCCGTGCCGGCCGTGGTGTAGCGCTTGGTGTGCTCGACGGAGCGCATGCCGGCGCCGGTCGCCCGGGCCAGGTCCTCGACGGTGACGTCGCGTTGCAGGTCGACGAAGCGCGGGGCGCCTTCCCGCCCCGGGACGGTGAAGACCCGCATGGGCGGCGTCCGCGGCGGCGTGGCCACCTGTGGCAGGTGCGGAACTTCGCAGGTGTAGCCCTCGGCCTCGAGCGCGCGGACTCCGGCGGCCGCTCCCTGCGCGAGGACCCGGGCCAGGTCGAAGACGCCGCTCGCGGCGCCCGCGACCTCGACCGCCTGGCGACACGTGTCGGGAACGAAGGTGCCGAGCTCCTCGTGGTAGCGGAGCTTGCCTCCCGCCTGGCTGAACAAGTGCGCCACCGGGTTCCAGCCGCCGGAGACCAGGAGCAGGTCGGCGGCGAACTCCCGCTGTCCCGCCGACTGTCCGTACGGGGCGACGGTGACGGAGGTGAGCCGGGGGGCGCCTTCCGTGGCGGTGACGGCGTGCCCCGTCAGCACCTCGATTCCGGCCTGCCGGGCACGCTCCGCCCGCTCCCCCGGCTCGGTGCGGGTGTCGACGACGGCCTCGATGGCCACGCCCGCCGCAGCGAGGTCCATGGCCGCCGCATAGGCGCTGTCGTTGGTCGTGAAAACGACCGCGTGACGGCCGGGCAGGACGCCGTGGCGGTTGGCGTAGGCGCGGGCCGAGGCCGCCAGCATCACGCCGGGGCGGTCGTTGTCCGCGAAGGCCAGCGAGCGTTCGTGGGCGCCGGTGGCGAGGACGACGCGGCGGGCGCGGATGCGCCAGACGCGTTCGCGGGAGACGTGCTCCGGGGCCTCGGCGCCCAGGTGGTTGGTGCGGCGCTCCACGGCGAGCAGGTGGTTGTCGTCGTAGTAGCCGAAGACGGTGGTGCGGCGCAGGACGCGTACGTCGGGGGCGGCGTCGAGCCGGGCGGCCGTCTCGTCCACCCAGTCGAGGAGTTCGCCCGTGCCGAGGAGGCTGCCGCCGGGTTCCGGCTGGTCGTCGGCGATGATGACGCGGGCACCCGAGCGGGCGGCGGCTGCCGCTGCGGCGAGGCCGGCCGGGCCCGCGCCCACGACCAGGAGGTCGCAGTGGGTGTGTACGGCGTCGTAGCGGGCCGGGTCCGGTTCGGTGGCGAGGCGGCCCTGGCCGGGGAGGCTGGTCGCGACGAGGCCGTCGTAGAGCTCGACGGTGGTGGCCGGGAGCATGGGCTCGGGGAACGGGGCCTCGATCTGGATGACCGCGTTGGGTTCCTCGACTCCGGCCGAGAAGATGCCGCGTGGGCGGCCCAGTTTGATGCTGGTGCCGGTCTGGATGACGCCGTTGGCGAGGAGGGCGGAGGCGAGGGTGTCGCCCTCGCAGCCCTGGTATGCGGTGCCGTCGAAAGTGAAGGTGAGGGGGGTGTCGCGGTGGATTCGGCCGCGGGTGGGGTGGCGGAACGGCTGGGTTGATTCGCCCCCGCCGCCCCTGCCCTCCCCCAAGCTCTCGGCTTCGCTCGAGCAGGGGGGACCCTCATCATCCTGAAGGTGCTCCGCCCCTTCGCCCCCGCCGGGGGCTGCGCCCCCCGACCCCCGCGTGGGCTTCGCCCCCTGCACCCCAACCGGGGCTGCCGCCCCGGACCCCCCTTCGGCCTGGACGGCCTCGTCCTCAAGCGCCGGACGGGCTGGTGGGACAGGACTCGGCTGGAAGGTGACGGGGCGCGGCTCCACCGTTTCCGGGCGCTCCTCCCCCGCCCGGTACACCGTCAGGATCTCGTTCGTCGATGTGTCCCGCACCGCGTTGAACCAGCGGCGGCAGCCCGCCGCATGGCTCCAGCGCTCGGCGAAGGGGCCCCTCGGGTTGTCGCGGAAGAAGAGGTAGCGGGCCCACTCCTCGTCGGTGAGGGAGGACGGGTCCTGCGGGTACGGCACATGGGCCTGGCCACCGTAGTGGAACTCGGCCTCGTCGCGGGGCCCGCACCACGGGCAGGGGATCAGCAGCATGGGTCGGCTCCCTGATGGTCCTAGTGGGCCACCGCGGCCGCGCCGTGCTCGTCGACGAGCGCGCCGGTGGTGAAACGGTCGAGCGAGAAGGGGGCGTTCAGCGGATGGGGTGTGTCGTGGGCGATGGTGTGGGCGTAGACCCAGCCCACGCCGGGGGTGGCCTTGAAGCCGCCGGTTCCCCAGCCGCAGTTGAGGTAGAGGTTGTCGACCGGGCTGAGGCCGATGATCGGTGAGGCGTCGGGGCTGACGTCGACGATGCCGCCCCAGGTGCGCAGGACGTGGGCCCGGGCGAAGACCGGGAAGAGCTCCAGGGCCGCCGACATCTGCTCTTCGATGATGTGGAAGGCGCCGCGCTGGGTGTAGGAGTTGTACGCGTCGATGCCCGCGCCCATCACCAGCTCGCCCTTGTGCGCCTGGCTGACGTACACGTGGACCGCGTTGGACATGACGACCGTGGGGTGCACCGGCTCCAGCAGCTCCGACACCAGGGCCTGCAAGGGGTGGCTCTGGACGGGGAGTTCGATGCCCGCCATGGCCGCCAGGACCGAGGTGTGGCCCGCCGAGCAGAGCGCGACCTTGCCCGCCGCGATCGGGCCGCGGGTGGTCTGGACTCCCACCACCCGGTTGCCGACGACGTCGAGGCCGGTGACCTCGCAGTTCTGGATGATGTCGATCCCGGCGGCGTCGGCGGAGCGGGCGAGGCCCCACGCCACGTGGTCGTGCTTGGCGATGCCCGCGCGCGGCTGGTAGGTCGCGCCGAGGACCGGATAGCGCACGTCCGGGGAGATGTTGACGATCGGGCAGACGTCCTTGACGCCGTCCGCGTCGAGCCACTCGGCGTCCACGCCGTTGAGGCGGTTGGCCTCGACGCGGCGCACGCTGTCACGGACGTCCTGGAGGCTGTGGGCGAGGTTCAGCACGCCACGCTGGGAGAACAGGATCGGGTAGTCGAGTTCCTCCGCCAGGCCCTCCCACAGCTTGAGCGCGTGCTCGTAGATGCCGGCGCTCTCGTCCCACAGGTAGTTGGAGCGGATGATCGTGGTGTTGCGGGCCATGTTGCCGCCCGCCAGCCAGCCCTTCTCCAGCACGGCGACGTTGGTGATGCCGTGGTTCTTCGCCAGGTAGTGGGCGGTGGCCAGGCCGTGGCCGCCGCCGCCCACGACGACGACGTCGTACGAGCGCTTCGGCTCGGGGTTGCGCCACAGCCAGTCGGGGTGTTCGGGGAGCTCGGCGCCGGGGGTGCGGGGGCTCATCGGGCGTCTCCGTCTTCGGACAGGTGGGCGTAGAGCGGGTGTTTGGCGGCCAGGGCCTGAGTGCGGGCGCGCAGGGCGGGCACGTCCGGCTCCGGTTGGAGGGCGAGCGCGATCACGTCCGCGACCTCGGCGAAGTCCGCCTCGGTGAAGCCGCGGGTGGCCAGGGCCGGGGTGCCGATGCGCAGGCCCGAGGTGACCATGGGCGGGCGCGGGTCGAAGGGGACGGCGTTGCGGTTGACGGTGATGCCGACCTCGTGGAGCAGGTCCTCGGCCTGCCGGCCGTCGAGTTCCGAGTCGCGCAGGTCGACCAGGACCAGGTGGACGTCCGTGCCTCCGGTCAGGACCTTCACCCCGGCCGCCGCCGCGTCGGGCCGGGCGAGGCGTTCGGCGAGGATGCGGGAGCCGGCGAGCGTGCGGGCCTGGCGTTCGGCGAACTCCGGTGACGCGGCGACCTTGAACGACACCGCCTTCGCGGCGATGACGTGCTCCAGGGGGCCGCCCTGCATGCCCGGGAACACCGCAGAGTTGATCTTCTTGGCGAGGTCGGCCTCGTTGGTGAGGATGACGCCGCCGCGCGGGCCGCCGAGTGTCTTGTGCGTCGTGGTGGTCGTGACGTGGGCGTGCGGTACGGGGTTGGGGTGCAGACCCGCGGCAACCAGTCCGGCGAAGTGCGCCATGTCGACCATCAGCAGGGCGCCCACCTCGTCGGCGATCCTGCGGAAGGCCGCGAAGTCGAGCTGCCTCGGATACGCCGACCAGCCCGCGATGATCATCTTGGGACGGTG
Organism: Streptomyces sp. DG1A-41; assembly: GCF_037055355.1. Lineage (GTDB taxonomy): Bacteria > Actinomycetota > Actinomycetes > Streptomycetales > Streptomycetaceae > Streptomyces. The sequence continues at coordinate 527,385 of NZ_CP146350.1, forward strand.
TTCCTTGGCGAGCCGCTCGACCTCGTCCATGTCGACGAGGTTGTCCGCCTCGGACACGTGGTACGGCACGACGTTGAGCATCTTGCCGCTGTAGTTGATGCGCATGCCGTGGGTGAGGTGCCCGCCGTGCGCGAGGTCGAGGCCGAGGACGGTGTCGCCGGGCTGGAGCAGGGCGAAGAAGACGGCGGTGTTCGCCTGGGCGCCCGAGTGCGGCTGGACGTTGGCGAAGCCCGCGCCGAAGAGGGACTTGATCCGCTCGATGGCCAGCCGCTCGGTGACATCGACGTGCTCGCAGCCGCCGTAGTAACGGCGGCCGGGGTAGCCCTCGGCGTACTTGTTGGTCGCGACCGAGCCCTGGGCCTCCATCACGGCGGACGGCGCGAAGTTCTCGGAGGCGATCATCTCCAGGGTGGACTGCTGGCGGTGCAGTTCGGCGCGGAGCGCGGCGTGGACCTCGGGGTCCAGCTCCGCCAGGGGGGTGTTCAGCGCGTTCATACGGTGTTCGCGTTCCTCTCGGCGGCCTCGACGACATTGGCGAGCAGCATGGCCCGGGTCATGGGGCCCACGCCCCCGGGCATCGGCGCCAGCCATCCGGCGACCTGGGCGGCGTCCGGGTGGATGTCACCGACCAGCCCCTGGTCGGTGCGGGTGATACCGACATCGAGGACGGCCGCGCCGGGGCGCAGCATGTCCTTGGTGATCAGTCCGGGCGAGCCGGCGGCCGCGACGACGATGTCCGCCTCGCGCACGTGCCAGGCCAAACCCTTGGTGCCGGTGTGGCAGAGGGTGACGGTGGCGTTCTCGGACCTGCGGGTGAGGAGGAGTCCGATGGGCCGTCCGACGGTGATGCCCCGGCCGATCACGCACACCCGCGCTCCGGCGAGGGGCACGTCGTGGCGACGGAGCAGTTCGACGATGCCGCGCGGGGTGCACGGCAGCGGGGCCTCGACGCCGAGGACGAGCCGGCCGAGGTTGACGGGGTGCAGTCCGTCGGCGTCCTTGGCCGGGTCCATGCGTTCCAGTACGGCGTTGGCGTCGAGGTGGCGCGGCAACGGGAGCTGGACGATGTAGCCGGTGCAGGCCGGGTCGGCGTTGAGCTCGTCGATCGTCTCCTCGACCTGCTGCTGCGAGGCGTCGGCGGGCAGCTCCCGGCGTATGGAGGCGATACCCACCTGGGCGCAGTCGCGGTGCTTGCCGCCGACGTAGGCGTGGCTGCCGGGGTCGTCGCCGACCAGGACAGTGCCGAGGCCCGGCGGGCGGCCCCCGGTCGCAGTCAACTTGGCCACCCGTTCCGTGAGTTCGCGGCGGATCTCGGCGGCAGTCGCCTTGCCGTCGAGCAGCTGTGCGTTCACCTGCGGTACTCCTTCCTACGGACCTGAGGCTGAGCGCCCCAAAGGGGCGCGGGGAACTGCGCGACCAGCCCCAACGGGGCCGCAGACGAAAACTCAGCCACGGAGTCGGGACATCGTCGGATCGAACAGCGGCTCTTCGGCCACGACTGCCTCGACGCTCTGGTCGAAGTAGCCGATATGCACAACCGTCCCCGGAGCTGCAAGCTCCGCCGGCAACCACGCATAGGCGATCCCCTTGCCGATCGTGTAGCCGTACGCGGCACTCGTGACGTACCCGACCGCACAGTCGCCGTCGTACACCGGCTCCTTGCCCATGACGACGGCCCTCGGGTCGTCGATCGTGAGGCACGTCAGCTTCCGCCGTACGTCGGCCTTACGCCGCTCCAGCGCCGCCTTGCCGATGAAGTCGTCCTTGTCGGGCTTGACGGCGAATCCGACTCCGGCCTCGTAGGGGTCGTGTTCGTAGGTCATGTCCGTGCCGAAGGAGCGGTAGCCCTTCTCCAGGCGGAGGCTGTTGAAGGCGCCGCGGCCGGCCGTGATGCCGCCGAGCGGCTCGGCCGCCTGCCAGAGGGTGTCCCACAGTTTCTGGCCCAGGTCGGCGGTGGTGTACAGCTCCCAGCCGAGTTCGCCGACGTACGACAGGCGCATCGCGGTGACGGGGACGGAGCCGATGTGGGCGCGCTTGGCGCGGAAGTACTTCAGACCGGTCGCCGAGAAGTCGGCGTCGGTGAGCGGCTGGAGGACGTCGCGGGCGCGCGGGCCCCACAGGCCGATGCAGCAGGTGCCGGGGGTGATGTCGCGGATCTGGACCGTGCCGTCGGCGGGGAGGTGGCGGGTGAACCAGTCGAGGTCCAGGTTGCCGTTGGCGCCGACCTGGAAGAGGTCGGGGGCCAGCCGGGCGACGGTGATGTCGCTGCGGATGCCGCCGTCGTGGTCGAGGAGCAGGGTGTACGTCACCGAGCCGACGGACTTCGCGACCTTGCCGGTGCACAGCCGCTCCAGGAACTCGCCCGCACCTCGCCCGCTGACCTCGAGCCGCTTGAGGGCCGTCATGTCGTACATCGCGACGGTCTCGCGGGTGACCTGGGCCTCGGCGGCGACGATGGGCGACCAGTACCGCGCGGCCCAGTCGTTGGGGGTGACGATGGAACGGCCTTCGACCAGGCCCGCGTTGGCCTCGTACCACTGGGGGCGCTCCCAGCCGTTCGCCTCCAGGAAGAAGGCGCCCAGCTCCTGCTGGCGGGCGTGGAACGGGCTCCTGCGGATCGGGCGCGGGTCTCCCGACGGCTGGAGGGGGTGGAGGATGTCGTAGACCTCGACGAAGTTCTGGCAGTCGCGGGCCAGCACGTACTCCGGCGAGAGCTGGTGCGGCTCGAAGCGGTTGACGTCGCACTCGTGCAGGTCGAACGAGGAGCAGTAGCCGTCGACCAGCCATTCGGCCATGGCCCGTCCGACGCCCGCGGAGTGGGTGACCCAGACGGCCTCGGCGACCCAGAAGCCCTTGACGTCCGGGGATTCGCCGAGCAGCGGCAGGCCGTCGGTGGTGAAGGAGAACAGGCCGTTGATGCCCTCTTCGACCTTGGCGTCCTTCGTCGCGGGGAGCAGCGACTGGGTCTCGCTCCAGGCGTCCTCGAAGTCCTCCTCGGTGAACTTCAGGACGGACGGCATCTCCTCGGCCTCGTCCACGGAGAGGATGTCGTCGGCCGAGACAGGCATCGGGCGGTGGCCGTAGTAGCCGATGCCCAGGCCGTCGAAGCGGTCGCGGTAATAGAGGTCGGCGTCCTGGTGGCGCAGGATCGGGCGGACCGCCTCCTGCGTCTGGCCCGTCAGGGCCGGTACCGGGCCCGTCCAGGCGAGTTGGTGGGCGAGCGGTGTGAGCGGGAGGTTCATGCCGACCATGCGGGCGATCTTCGGGCCCCAGATGCCGGCGCAGCACACGACGATGTCGGCGGGGATCTCGCCCTGGTCGGTGAGGACACCGGTCACCTCGCCGTCGGCCCTTGGTACGTCGAGGACTTCGTGGCGGGCGAGGAAGCGCACACCGCGCTCGGTGGCCCGGCGGATCTGCGCCTCGACGGCGAGGACCGCCTTCGCGAGGCCGTCCGTGGGTACGAGGAGGCCGGCGAGGACCCTGTCCGGGTTGACGAGCGGGTGCTGTTCGACGCACTCCTCGGTGGTCAGCAGCCGGGACTCGATGCCCCAGGAGGCGAGCCAGCCGTGGCGCCGCTGGAGTTCCGTGACGCGCTCCGGGCTGGTCGCCACCTCCAGGCCGCCGACCTGGAGGAAGCAGGGCTGACCGTCCACGTCGAGCGAGCAGAACTTCTCGACGGTGTAACGGGCCATCTCGGTCATGGTCTTGGAGGGGTTCGTCTGGAAGACCAGGCCCGGGGCGTGCGACGACGATCCCCCGGTGGCGGGCAGCGGGCCCTGGTCGACCACGGTCACTTCGGTCCAGCCTCGTGCGGAGATCTCATCGGCGAGCGCCGCTCCCACGACGCCCGCTCCGATGATGACCACCCGGGGTCCCGCCATCGCCGCACCTCCGACGTTGAAAGCGATCCAGTTGCTGTCTGCGCAACAGGGTTCAGGTTGCGCAACTCAATGTGCCCGCCGTGGACAGGCGTGTCAAGGGGTCCACGACGCCGGAAAAACCCCCGGAAACTCCAGGGATGAATCACCGGAAAACGACGAGGCCCGGCAGGCTGAGGACACAGCCTGCCGGGCCTTTCCGGCGGGGTTCACCAGGGCAGTCGCAGGCCCTACTTGATCCAGGCGTCGACCTTGTCGCGGTTGGCCTCGACCCACTTCTTCGCCGCCGCCTCGGGCGCCATCTTGTCCACCGCGATGTACTTGGCGACGGTGTTCTGGTCGTCGTTCGTCCAGGTGAAGTTCTTCACCAGGTCATAGGCCGGGCTGCCCGACTTGGCGAACTTGGCACTGACGATCTTGTCGAGTTTGTACACCGGGTAGTCGCATGCGACCTTCTCGGCGTCGGCGTCGCAGCCTTCCTTGTACTCGGGCAGGCTGACCTTCTTCAACGGAACCTCGGACAGGAACCACTGCGGCTCGTAGAAGTAGCCGATCACCCATTGCTTGTTCTTCTCGGCGTTGCGGTACGCCTGGATGAGCGCGGTCTCACTGCCCGCGTACACCACCTTGAAGTCCAGCTTGAGGTTCTTCACCAGCGCCTCGTCGTTGGTGACGTACGAGGGGTCGCCGTCGAGGAGCTGCCCCTTGCCGCCCGACTCCGAGGTCTTGAACTTCGACGCGTACTTGTTCAGGTTCTTCCAGTCCAAGATGTCCGGGTGCGCCTTGGCCAGCCACGGCGGCACGTACCAGCCGATGAGGCCCTCGTTGCCGGTCGGGCCCGCGTCGACGGCGGTCTTCTGCTGGGTGATGTACTTCTTCTTCAGATCGTCGTGGCCCCAGTTCTCGACGACGGCGTCGACCTCGCCCGTCCCGAAGCCCTGCCAGGCGATCTCCTCCTTCAGGTCCTTCTGCTCGACCTTGCAGCCGAGGTCGTGCTCGGCGACGTACGCGAGGACCGCCGCGTTCGCCTCGTAGCCCACCCAGGGGTTGATCGCGAGGTTGAAGGTGCCGCACTTGCCCGAGCTGCCCGAGCCGCCCGCACTGTCGTCGCCGACCTTCGCGCCGCCACAGGCCGTGAGGGTGAGGCCGAGGACGGCCAGGCCGGCCGCGCCGGCTCTGAGGTGTCGTGCCATGGTGTGGTGCTCCTTATGCGCCGGCGCGGCGAGCCGCTGCCTGAGTGATCCGGTCGAACATGACTCCGAGCAGGACGATGGCGAGCCCCGCCGCGAGTCCCTTGCCGTACAGCTGTCCCTGCGAGAACCCGGCCACGACGTCGTAGCCGAGGGCACCCGCGCCCACCAGGCCGCCCACGACGACCATGGACAGCACGTAGATCAGGCCCTGGTTGGTCGCGAGGGTCAGGGCGCCCCGCGACATGGGCAGTTGGACCTTGGTGATGATCTGCCAGGTGTTGCACCCGGTGGACGTCGCCGCCTCGACGGTGGTCTCGGGCACGGCCCGCACCCCGTCGGCGATGATCTTGATGGCGACCGGCGCCGCGTAGACGACGGCGGCGACGATGGCCGTGAACCGTGTCGCGCCGAACAGCGCCAGGAACGGCACGAGATAGACGAACGGCGGCATGACCTGGGCCGCGTCCAGGGTAGGCCGCAGCAGCCGGTCCACGAGCGCGCTGCGTCCCATCCACACTCCGACGGCGACGCCGAGCAGCATCACCAGCACCGTCGCCACCGCGGTGGACGCCAGCGTCGTCATGGCGTCCGACCAGACACCGGTACCGACCAGCAGGCCCACGCACACGACGGTGGTGGCCCCGGCGCGCCATCCGCCGAGCACCGTGCCGACCGCGACGAGGGCGACGCCGACGAGCCACCACGGGGAGTCGGTTAGCAGGGTCTGGAACGGATTGAGCAGGCCGTTGGTGAGGGCGTCACGGAAGGCGTTGGTCAGGCCCGACAGGTTGTCCTGTGCCCAGGTGGTCACATCGGCCGCCGTCGTGGCGATGCCGCTGCCGATGCCGCCGTCGCCGGGGAACTCGGCCGCCCACACATACATGTGCGACAGATACACCAGCAGCGCCGCGGCCACCGCGCCTGCCGCGAGCAGCTGCCGCCGCCACTTGAGGAAGGGACTGTCCGAGCCCCGGGCCGTCTCCGCCCGGCCGCTCGCCGCGGTGGTGACCCGGTCCAGCACGATGGCCATGACGACGATGGCCAGACCGGCGTTGAAGGCCGTGCCGACGTCCAGTGACTGGAGGGCCTGGATGACGGTCGCGCCAAGGCCGGGGGCGTTGATCAGGGCCGCGATGGTCACCATGGCCAGGGCGGCCATGATGGTCTGGTTGATGCCCATCACCACGGTCCGCTTGGACATCGGCAGCAGGACCTTGAGCAGGGCCTGCCGCCGTGTTGCGCCCATCGAGTCCGCCGCCTCGACCGTGGTCTCCGGTACGGAGCGGATGGCGTGCGCCGTGATACGGATCGCCGGCGGTGCCGCGTAGATCGTGGTGGCGATCGTGGCGGAGGCGGGACCGATCAGGAAGAACAGGGTCAGCGGCGCCAGATAGACGAAGGTCGGCATCGTCTGCATGAAGTCCAGGAACGGCGTCACGATCCGGTTGAACCGGTCCGACAACCCGGCCCACACGCCCAGGGGAATGGCGAACAGCAGCGCCACGAAGACCGCGGAGAGGGTCAGCGCCAGGGTGTCCATGCTCTCCTGCCAGAGCCCTTGCAGGCCGAGGAAGGTGAAGCCGGCCATGGCCAGCAGCGCGACCCGCCAGTTGCCCATGGCCCAGGAGACGTAGCCGACGATGCCGACGACGCCGAGCCAGCCGATCTGCGGCACCGGACGGCCCGCGGTCGGCTGCGAGATCAGCTCCTGGACGAAGGTCACCAGGAAGTCGATGACGAGGCGGATCTCGTTGAAGAAGTACAGGAAGAGCGGGTTGGAGTTGCGGTTGGCGCCGATCGAGTCGTTGACGTCGTTGAACCACCGGTGCAGATCGGTCAGGTCGGCCGCCGCGAGGTCCAGGGTCTGCTTGCCGCGCAGCACGGCGAAGAGCGCCAGCCAGACCAGCAGGATCGCCGCCACCACCACGGCGCGGTTGACCCTGCGCACGCGCCGGGCGGGAGCGGGCGGCTCCACCGTCCCGGTCTTCTCCGGCTTCTCGATCGCGACGGTCATCACGCGTCGCCTTCCTGCCCGGCGACCACCGCGAGGATCTCTTCGTCGCCGACGATGCCGAGCAGCTTGCCGTCCTCCACGACCTTGACCGGCTTCTCGGCCGCGAGCACCGCCCGCGTGGCCTCCTTCACCACGACGTCCGGGCCGAGCTCGGGACCGTCCAGGGGGTCGCCGGGCTCCGCCGGGCGCATGATCCACCGCAACGTCAGTACGTCACCGCGGGGCACGTCCCTGACGAAGTCGCGTACGTAGTCGTCGGCGGGGGCCCCGACCAGTTCGTCGCCGGTGCCGCACTGGACCATCCCGCCGTCGCGCATGATGAGGATGCGGTCGCCCAGCCGCAGCGCCTCCGACAGATCGTGGGTGATGAACACCATGGTCTTGCCGACCTCGTGATGCAGACGGACGACCTCGTTCTGCATGTCACGGCGGATCAGCGGGTCGAGCGCGGAGAACGGCTCGTCGAAGAGGAGCACGTCCGGGTCGCCGGCCAGCGCGCGGGCGAGACCCACGCGTTGCTGCATACCGCCGGAGAGCTGGTCGGGGTAGGAGCTCTCGTACCCGGAGAGCCCGACGAGTTCGACGACCTCCAGCGCCCGTCTCGTGCGCTCGGCCCGGCTCATGCCGCGGATCTCCAGCCCGAACGCCACGTTCTCGACGACCCGGCGGTGCGGCAGCAGCCCGAAGTGCTGGAAGACCATGGAGAACTTGCTGCGGCGCAGTTCGCGCAGGCGGCCCGCGTCCGCGTCGCGGATGTTCTCGCCCTCGAAGAGGATCTCTCCGGCGGTGGGTTCGATGAGCCGGGTCAGACAGCGCACCAGGGTGGACTTGCCGGAGCCGGACAGGCCCATGACGACGAACACCTCGCCGGGCGCGACCTCGAAGTCCACGTCGCGCACGGCGGCGGTGCATCCGGTGCGGTCCATCAGTTCGCGGCGGGTGAGCCCGCGCAGTTCCTCGGAGCCCGGTACCTGGTCCGCCTTCGGCCCGAACACCTTCCACAGTTCGCGTACGGAGATGACCGGGGTGGGTGCCGAGTCCTGGGGCGTGCCGCGCCGCTGCGGCACCTCGGTCGTTGCTGGGGTCATGTTCGACCTCTTTTCGGCGTTCAGCCGCGGAACCAGTGCTGCGGCCGGGGTTGGATGTTCTGCCAGATGTGTTTGGGCTCCCGGTACTCGTCCAGGCCGGTCGGGCCCAGCTCCCGGCCCACGCCGGAGTACCCGAACCCGCCCCATTCCGCCTGCGGCACATAGGGGTGGTAGTCGTTGATCCACACCGTGCCGTGGCGCAGCCGGCGGGCGACCCGCTGGGCCTTCCCGGCGTCCTGCGTCCAGACGGCGCCTGCGAGTCCGTACTCGGTGTCGTTGGCGATGCGCACGGCGTCGTCCTCGTCGGTGAAGCGCTCCACGGTGAGCACGGGTCCGAAGGACTCCTCGTGCACCACCCGCATGTCCTGACCGCACTCGTCGAGCACGGTGGGCGGGTAGTAGTGGCCGTCGGCCAAGGCCGGGTCGTCGGGGCGTTCGCCACCGCAGCGCAGGACGGCGCCCTCGGCGAGTCCGGCCGCGACGTACGCCTCGACCTTCGCCAGGTGCTGCGCGGAGATCAGCGGTCCGGTCTCGGCCTGCGGATCGAAGGGGCCGCCGAGCCGGATCCGCCGGGCGCGGCGGACCACCTCGTCGACGAACCGGTCGTGCAGCGCGTCCTCGACGATCAGCCGGGCGCCGGCCGAGCAGACCTGGCCCGAATGCAGGAAGACGGCCGTGAGCGCGAAGTCCACGGCCGTTTCGAAGTCGGCGTCGGCGAAGACGACGTTGGGGTTCTTGCCGCCGAGTTCCAGCGCGACCTTCTTCACGGTCGCGGCGGCGGTGGCCATGATGCGTCTGCCGGTGTCCAGGCCGCCGGTGAAGGAGATCATGTCGACGGCGGGGTCCTCGGCGAGAGGTGCGCCCGCCTCGGGCCCGGTTCCCAGGACGAGGTTGGCGGCACCGGCCGGAAGCCCGGCCTCCTCCAGTGACTTCATCAGCAGGATGGCCGTCGAGGGGGTGAGCTCACTGGGCTTGAGGACGATCGTGTTGCCCGCGAGGAGAGCGGGCGCGACCTTCCAACTCGCCTGGAGCAGCGGGTAGTTCCAGGGGGTGATCAGTCCGCACACGCCGATCGGCTCGTATACGACGCGGCTGACGGCATCGTCGCGGCCGGTGTCGATCACCCGGCCGGCGTCGGTGCCGCCGAGCCCGCCGTAGTAGCGGAAGCAGGAGACGACGTCGGCGATGTCGTACTCGCTCTCCACCAGCCGTTTGCCGGTGTCCAGCGATTCGGCGCGGGCGAACGCGTCGGCGTCGCGTTCGAGGAGGTCGGCGGTGCGCAGGAGGAGAGCGCCGCGCTCGCGCTCGGAGGTGCGCGGCCAGGGCCCTTCGTCGAAGGCCCGGCGGGCCGCGGCGATGGCGGCCTCGGTGTCCGGACGGGTACCTTCGGACACGGTCACGGAGAGCGTGTCGTCGGCGGGGCAGCGGATGTCCCGATGGCCGCCGGCCACGGGATCCCGCCATTTTCCGTCCACGTACAGGTCTGCCACGTCGAGGGCCCTTCGAGGGAATCTCGTTGCGCATCGCGCACCGTATTGCTTGTGATGGAACACTCTGGAGAAGGCGACACCCCACGTCAAGGGGTTGACCGGTGACGGTTTCGCCAAGGAGACAGCCATGGGGGCGCGACGCCGCCAGGCCCGGAACGCCTTGTTTCCGGGCCGAGCGGCTGTCTGAAAACTGCTGGTTACGGCAGGGGGCGGTGCCGGTAATACGCGGCGGTGGACGGCGGCAGCGGGTCCTTCCCGAGGATGAGGTCGGCCGCCTTTTCCGCGATCATCATGACGGGCGCGTAGATGTTGCCGTTGGTGATGTAGGGCATCACCGACGCGTCGACGACGCGCAGCCCCTCCACCCCGTGCACCCGCATGCTCGCCGGATCCACGACGGCCATCTCGTCGGTGCCCATCTTGCAGGTGCAGGACGGATGCAGCGCGGTCTCGCCGTCCTTGGCGACCCAGGCGAGGATCTCCTCGTCGGTCTCGACGGACGGTCCCGGCGAGATCTCCCCGGCGTTGTAAGGGGCCATGGCGGGCTGGTTGAGCAGCTCGCGGGCGACCCTGACGGCCTCGACCCACTCACGGCGGTCCTGCTCGGTGGACAGGTAGTTGAAGCGCAGCGCGGGATGCTCGGCCGGGTCCTTGCTCTTGATCTTCACCGAGCCGATGGCGTCGGAGTACATGGGTCCGACGTGCACCTGGTAGCCGTGTCCGCCGGCGGGCACGGAGCCGTCGTAGCGGACCGCGATGGGCAGGAAGTGGAACATCAGGTTGGGGTAGGGCACGTCCTCGTTGCCGCGGACGAAGCCGCCCGCTTCGAAGTGGTTGGTCGCGGCGGGGCCGGTACGGAAGAGCCACTGCAGGCCGATGAAGGGGGCGCGCCACTTCGCGAGGTACGGCTGCATGGAAACGGGCTGCTTGCAAGCGTACTGGATGTACACCTCCAGGTGGTCCTGGAGGTTCTCGCCGACACCCGGCAGATTGTGTACGACGTCGATGCCGAGCGCGCGCAGCTCCTCGGCATTGCCGACGCCCGAGAGCTGGAGCAGTTGCGGGGAGTTGATCGCGCCTCCGCAGAGGATGACTTCGCGGGCACGCACCTGCTGGGGTCTGCCGCGGCCACGTCGGTACTCGACGCCGACGGCCCGCTTGCCTTCGAAGAGGACGCGGGTGACCAGGGCGCGCGTCTTGATCGTGAGGTTGGGGCGCTTTCGCACGGGCTTGAGATAGGCCTTGGAGGCCGACAGGCGGCGACCACGGTGGACATTGCGGTCGAACCTGGCGAAACCTTCCTGCCGATAGCCGTTCACGTCGTCGGTGGGAGCGTGTCCCGCCTGTTCGGTGGCCTTCAGGAAGCCCTCGAAGAGCGGGTTGGCCGCCGGGCCGCGCTCCAGGACGAGAGGGCCGTCGTGACCGCGGAACTCGTCGTCCGGGTCGGCGGCGAGACAGTTCTCCATCCGCCGGAAGTACGGCAGGCAGTGCGCGTAGTCCCAGGTCTTCATGCCCGGGTCGGCCGCCCAGCGCTCGTAGTCCATGGGGTTGCCGCGCTGGAAGATCATGCCGTTGATGCTGCTGGAACCGCCCAGCACCTTGCCTCGCGCGTGGTACACGCGCCGGCCGCCCATGTGGGGCTCCGGTTCGGACTCGTACTTCCAGTCGTAGAACCGGCTGCCGATCGGGTAGGTCAGCGCCGCGGGCATGTGGATGAAGACATCCCAGGGATAGTCGGGCCTGCCCGCCTCCAGGACCAGCACCCGGTTGCCGGGGTCCGCGGAGAGCCGGTTGGCCAGTGCACTGCCGGCCGATCCACCACCGACGATAACGAAGTCGTACTGCAAGTGAGCCATGGGGCCTCGTCTCGCTCGCGCCGTTGAGAATGCGCGGAATGCTAGTACCTGTATCTCTATGCGCACCAGGTTGCGAACAACGCAACTTGTGCGGGATGGTGCCAAGCCTCTGACCTGCACCGCTGTCGGCTATGTTTATCGCCCGTATAGTTGCGTTGTGAGCAACTACCACGCAGATTCCGAAACGACAACTGCGCCGACCGGTGGGGTGCAGTCCGTCGACCGCGCCATCACCGTGCTGGAGATTCTGGCCCGGCGCGGCGAGGCCGGCGTCAGCGATGTGGCCGCTGAGATCGATGTCCACAAGTCCACCGCGTTCCGGCTGCTCGGCGCTCTGGAGGTGCGCGGCCTGGTGGAACAGGCGGGCGAGCGCGGCAAGTACCGCCTCGGTTTCGGTATCGTCCGCCTCGCCGGCGCGGTCACCGAGCGCATCGACATCACCAAGCAGAGCCGCCCGGTCTGCGAGCGTCTCGCCGAGGAGATCGGCGAGACCGTGAACCTCGCCGTGATGCAGGAGCGCTACGCGATCAACCTGTACCAGGTGCGCGGTCCGGGTGCTGTCACGGCGTTCAACTGGGTAGGCCAGCTGACGCCGTTGCACGCCACCTCCAGCGGCAAGATCCTGCTGGCGCACATGCAGCCGAAGGAGCGTGCCGCGCTGCTGTCGGATGTCGGCCTGAAGAAGATGACCCCCCGCACGCTGACCGCGAAGACGAAGCTCGAGAAGAACCTCGCCGAGGCGCTCGAACGTGGCTACTCCTGGACCCTGGAGGAGTTCGAGGTAGGACTGCACGCCATGGCCGCCCCGGTCCGCAACAGGGACGGAGAGGTCATCGCGGCGCTCAGCGCCTCCGGACCGGCGTACCGGCTCACCGAGGACCGTATCCACGAGCTGGCACCGGTGCTGGTCGAGGGCGCGGACGAGATCAGCCATCGCATGGGCTACCTGGGCTGATCCCGGCGCGCCGCCTTCGGGACGGGCGCCCTGCACACCAGGCGCCGGCCCGCCGCCACTACTGTGGCCGCCCTGCGCCCAGACGCTCCTGGACGAAGGCGTGGAACTCACCGATGTGATGCTCGCTGGGCACGAGGACTCCGCCCTTGGCGTACAGCCGGGAGCTCATCGCGGGCTGACAGCGCTCGCACGCGTCGAAGTCCTGCCGGTTGACCCGGTCGAAGAGCTCCACCGACCGGCTGACGTCCTTGCCGCTCTCTACGACGTGCCTGAGGTAGAGCCAGTCGCACTCGACGATGGTGCGGTCCGCGGCGACCGGATACATCCGGTGGAAGATCACATGGTCGGGCACGAGGTTGATGAACACCTGCGGCCGGACGGTGATCGCGTAGTAACGGCGATCCTGGTCCTCGGTGACGCCTGGGATGCGGTCGAGGCCTTCGGAGCCGTCGACGGTGAAGCCCTTGACCTCGGAGCCGAACTCGGCGCCGTGTCCCACGTAGTACTGGGCGGCGTATCCGTCGGCGAACTCCGGGAGCACCTCGGTCAGTTCGGGGTGGATCGTCGCGCAGTGATAACACTCCATGAAGTTCTCGACGATGAGTTTCCAGTTCGCCTTCACGTCGTAGACGATCCGTTGACCGACTTCGAGGTTGTCGATGTCGTAGTGCTCGATCGACTCCGTGTCGCCCAGGCGGGCGACCACATCCCCCACGACCTCGTCGAAGGGGGGCGGGTTCTCTGCGAGGCACACCCATACATAGCCGAGCCATTCCCGGGTGGCCACTGCTGCCAGGCCGTACTCGGTGCGGCTGATGTCGGGCATCTTGGTGAGGTTGGGTGCCGCGACGAGTTTGCCCGTCAGGTCGTAGGTCCAGGCGTGGTAGGGGCACTGGAAGGCGCGCTTGACCTCGCCGGTCTCCGCCGTGCAGAGCTTGGCTCCGCGGTGCCGGCAGACGTTGAAGAAGGCACGTATGGAGTTGTCCCGTGCCCGGGTGATCAGGATGCTCTCGCGGCCCACCTCGACGGTCCGGAAGGCACCAGGCCTGGCGAGGTCGGCGGAGCGCACCGCGCAGAACCACATCGCCTCGAAGATGTGTTCCTGCTCCTGGGCGAAGATCTCGGGATCCGTGTAGGAGGAGCCGGGGAGGGTGGCCATCAGGCTTTCCGGCAGGCCGGTCGAGGTCACAATGCACTCCTCGGGGATACGTCGTGGATCGGGCATGCACGCGCCGGGAAGAGCGACACCGGACGTCGTTGAGTAAGGAGCAGCGCCGCTCCGTGTGCGAGAGCGGCTGTGAGAGCGAGGCCTACGACCCTGTCAGGGTGCCTTGGCCGCGAGCTGCTTGCGCCAGCGCGTGAACAGCCGCGGCTGGTTCATGCCGAGTACGGCGACCGGGTGTCCGGCACGCCGGTAGACGGCCAGGACGTTGCGATCGTCCGCGGTGCCTTCCTCGATCGTCACGCTGTCGGCGCGGGCCGCGTTGCCGACGAACTGGATCTTCACGCCGTACTGGTCGGACCAGAAGTACGGCGGCCGGGGCATGCCCGGTTCGGACTCGCCCCAGGACAGCAGGGCGGCCACGGCCGCGTCGGGGCGTTCGCGGGCGCCGGTCCAGTGCTCGACGCGGCGGTGGGTGCCTGAGCGCGGGTCGTACCAGGAGGCGCAGTCGCCGACCGCGACCACCCCGGCCAGGCTGGTACGGCCGTCCGCACCGCACTTGACGCCGTCGTCGAGTTCGACGCCGGAGCCGGCCAGCCACTCGACGCAGGGACGGGCCCCGACACCCACGACGACGATGTCGGCGGGGATGCTGCGGCCGTCCTCCATCAGAACGGCGTCGACCCGCATCTCGCCGCTCAGCCCTTTGACGCCCACGCCGCACAACAGGCGCACGCCGTGGTCCGCGTGGAGAGCGGAGACGATGCGCCCCATGGCCGCGCCGAGCGGTCCGGCCAGTGGTGTGGGCGCCGCCTCGACGATGGTCACGTCGAGGCCGAGAGCGGAGGCGGTGGAGGCGACCTCGGCACCGATGAAGCCGCCGCCGATCACGACCAGACGTCCGCCCCGGGCCAGTTCGTCCCGCAGGGCGCGGGCGTCGTCCAGTGTGCGCAGGGTGTGCACACCGGCCAGTCCGTCCATGCCGGGCAGGGTCCGGGCGGCGGCGCCGGTGGCGATGACGATGCCGTCGGCCCGCACCTCCCGGCCGTCGGTGAGCCGCACGGCGCGGGGCGTGGTGTCGAGTCCGGCGGCGCGGGCTCCGAGCAGCCACTCAGCTTGCAGGTCCTCGCCGTCCGCTTCCAGTGCGAGATCGGCTTCGCTGACCTCGCCGGCCAGGAACTCCTTGGACAGTGGCGGCCTGTCGTACGGGCGATGGATTTCATCGCCGATGACGACCAGCCGTCCGTCGTATCCCTGTTTCCGCAATGAGCGCGCCGCCGACAGACCGGCCAGCGACGCGCCCACCACGGCCACTGTCCTCACGCGACGCCTCCCGCGAGCCGGGCGGCGATGCAGGGAGGCAGGTTCGGGGCTGCCGTGGACAGCCGGACGTAGATCATGCCGTCCTCGACGAAGACCTCGTGCGTGCGCACCGGGAGCTTGGCCGGCGGGGCGTCGACGGCTCCGGTCTTGAGGTTGAACTTCGAGGCGTGCAGCGGGCATTCGACCTCGCAGCCCTCCAGCCAGCCGTCGGCGAGCGAGGCGTCCTGGTGGGTGCATGTGTCGTCGATGGCGAAGAGTTCGCCGTCGTCGGTGTGGAACACCGAGACCGGCGGGTCGATGTCGAGCCTGTGGGCCTCGCCTCGGGGCAGATCCACGAGACGGCACGCGGCAATCATCATGACACCTCGGTGCGTATAGCGAAACGGATTGCGGTGAACGCAACGCCAGTTTGAGGGCGTCCACAAACCCTTGTCAAGGAGTTCACGGGTCACCTCACGCCCATATTTTGTGTTGCCCATCACGCAACTCTCTGCGCCATAGGAAACGCGGTCGGAGCGGAGCGCCCCTCGGAACCGGGGCATCGGCAGCGGCGTAGCCGCGGATTCGAGGCGACGTCGTGGCGCAGGAAGAGTCCGGGCGAGGCGGTGGCCACATCGACGCGGTGCGCGAGAAGACGGACCTACCGGCCTGGGGGCGCGGGGTTGCCTCGGGCGAGCGGTGCGGTCGGCGCGTCGATGCCGGCGGCGGCCGGCCGGCAGGGGTGCGGAGAGCGCGCGGCAGAGATTGGCCTGGTGGACGTCTCCCGCCTCGGTGTGCTCGCGGACGCGGCGCACACGCGGCGCACACGCGGGGTGCAGGCGGTGCGGTGCAGTGAGGGGTCCAGTAGACGGCGGCCGGACCTCGCCGGGCGCCGGTCTGCGGAGCGGGCACCTGCACGGAACGCAGCCGGCCGAACCGGGCGCAGACCAGGCGGCCTTCCGAAGTCCGCGACGACCGCGCAGAAGCCGGAGGAGTCCGGGGCGCCGGGATCGCCGGTCACATCACGCAGATCAGCGGCGACGAGACCTCCGAAGCGGACCATCGGGGCGGGAGCGTACACGGCGGTTCACCCAGGGGCCGACGGGCGGATGGTCCTTGGCCATGACGGTCGTTCCTGGCTGTTGACGGCCGGGGGCACCGCCACGACGGCGCGGCCGCGACGGCCGCCGGCACAGTTGCAACAGCCGCGGGCACCACCGCGACCGCCGGGGGCACCACCGCGACGACCGGGGGCACGGCCACGACGGCCGCGGGCACCCGCATGCCGACCAAGTGCACGGGCATGCCGACGGGCTTGCGGGGAGGCCGGCCGGGGCGGGCTCTCGAGCCCGGATCTTGAGTGCGGATGGCCCTGGCCATGACGGTCGTTCCCAACCGCGACCGCCAGGGGCACCACCGCGACCGCCAGGGGCACGGCCACGACGGCCGCGGGCACCATGCCGGTCAGGTGCGCGGGCGTACCGACGGGCTTGCGGGGTTATCGGCCGGGGCGGGGTCTCGTGCGCGGGTCTTGAGTGAGGAGACACGCGGGCACTCGATCGCCCCGGCCGGTCTGGTGGCGCCCTGTCACCAGCCGCGGGCGGCCCACTCCTCCAGATGCGGTGCCTCCGCCTCGACGGTCGTCGTCTCGCCGTGTCCGGTGTGGACGACCGTCTCGCCCGGGAGGGTCAGCAGCCGGTCACCGATGGAGCTGATGATCGTGCCGAAGTCGCTGTACGAGCGCCCGGTCGCGCCGGGTCCTCCGGCGAACAGCGTGTCGCCGCTGAACAGTGCGCCCAGTTCGGGTGCGTACAGACACACGGCGCCCGGAGCGTGTCCGGGCGTGTGCAGGACGCGCAGGCCGATGCCCGCCACCAGAAGTTCGCCACCGTCGGCGAGCGGCCCGTCGGGCCGCCGGCTGGGGTGCACCATCTTCCACAGCACCTGGTCGTCAGGGTGCAGGAGAATGGGCGCGCCCGTGGCCAGAGCGACGTCCGGTGCCGCGCGCACATGGTCGTCGTGGGCGTGGGTGCACACGATGGCCGACAGGCGGCGGTCACCGACGGCCTCCAGGATGGCGTCCGAGTCGTGCGCCGCGTCGATGACGACCACCTCGTCATCGTCACCGACGATCCAGACATTGTTGTCGACGTCCCAGGTCCCGCCGTCGAGGCTGAACGTCCCGCTCGTGACGAGGTGTTCGATGCGCGGTGCGCCGGCCATCACAGCACCACCACCGAGCGCAGCACGTCGCCGCGGTGCATCTTGTCGAACGCCTCCTCCACGTCACCGAGGCCGATGGTCTCGGAGACGAACGCGTCCAGGTCGAAACGGCCCCCCAGGTAAAGGTCGATGAGGGCCGGGAAGTCGCGCGAGGGCAGGCAGTCGCCGTACCAGCTGGACTTCAGCGAGCCGCCCCGCCCGAAGACGTCGAGCAGGGGCAGCTCCACCTTCATCTCCGGGGTGGGCACGCCGACCAGCACGACCGTGCCGGCCAGGTCGCGGGCGTAGAAGGCCTGCCGGTACGTCTCGGGGCGGCCGACCGCCTCCACGACGACGTCCGCACCGAAGCCGCCCGTCAGCTCGCGCACCGCTTCCACGACGTCGCCCTTGGCCCCGTCGACCGTGTGGGTGGCCCCCATGGCCATGGCCCGGTCCAGCTTGCGCTGGTCGATGTCGACGGCGATGACCTTGCTCGCTCCGGCCAGCCTCGCCCCCGCGACGGCGGCCATTCCGACGCCGCCGCAGCCGATGACGGCGACGGAGTCACCCCGGCCGACCGCGCCGGTGTTCACGGCCGCGCCGAAGCCGGCCATGACGCCGCACCCGAGCAGACCGGCTGCCGCCGCCGAGGCCGCAGGGTCCACCTTGGTGCACTGCCCTGCGGCGACCAGCGTCTTCTCCGCGAACGCGCCGATACCGAGGGCCGGCGAGAGCGGAGTGCCGTCGAGCAGCGTCATCGGTTGTGTCGCGTTGTGGGTGGCGAAGCAGTACCAGGGCTTGCCCTTGCTGCAAGCCCGGCACTGGCCGCACACCGCACGCCAGTTGAGGATGACGAAGTCGCCGGGCTCGACGCCGGTGACTCCCTCTCCGACCGCCTCGACGCGACCGGCCGCCTCATGCCCCAGAAGGAAGGGGAAGTCGTCGTTGATCCCGCCCTCCCGGTAGTGGAGATCGGTATGACAGACGCCGCACGCCTCGACCTTGACCAGCGCCTCACCCGGACCCGGATCCGGGACGACGATCGTTTCGACGGAGACGGGTGCGCCCTTCTTCCGGGCGACGACGGCACGAACCTCGTGAGCCATGAGCTGCTCCTCAAGCGGGAAACCCTCGCGAGTGCGTTGCCTCATTCGCTACACGCACCGCTATACGCAACTGAGCATCGTGGAGAAGCACGCCGAGGGTCAAGGGGTTGGCGCCGACGGGGTCGACTCGGCCGGGCAGCTCAGCCCGCGGGCTGCGAGTCCGCCATGGCCTCGGCCGGCCGTACACCGTCGTCCGGTCCCGGCTCGCCTGCGGCGTCGGCGGCGTCGGTGAGGCCTTCCCGTGCCTCCGACGAGGCGGGAACCGGCTCGGCGCGCAGGGCCTTGACCAGGGAGACGCACAGGCCGATCATCACGAAGAGGAACGGGAACGCGGCGATGATGGCCACCTGCTTGACCGCCTCCAGGCCTCCGGCCAGCAACAGCACGGCCGCGACCAGACCGGTCAGCGCGCCCCAGAGGATCACGACGAGGCGGCCGGGGGCCATGCTGCCCCGGCAGGAGAGCATACCGAGGACGACGGATGCCGCATCCGCGCCGCTCACGAAGAACAGGCCGACCAGAATGATCACCACGACCGAGGTGACGGGGAACCAGGGAAGGTTCTGCAGGGTGGCGAACAGGCCCGCTTCCTCGCCCTTGGCGACCGCCTCGGCCAGGTGACCTCCGTGCATCTCCTGGTTCAGGGCGGTCCCGCCGAGGATCGCGAACCACACGACACTCACCAGGCTCGGCGCGATGATCACACCGACGATGAACTGCCGGATGGTGCGCCCGCGGGAGATCCGGGCGATGAAGGTCCCGACGAACGGCGTCCAGGAGATCCACCACGCCCAGTAGAAGACCGTCCAGCCGGAGAGCCATTCGCCGCCGCCGAAGGCACCCGTCGTGAAACTCATCTTCGGCAGCGAGGCCAGATAGCCGCCCAGCGCCTCGGTCTGGCCCTCCAGGATGAACACCGTGGGGCCCGTCATGAAGACGAAGAGCAGCAGGACGGCGGCCAGGATCATGTTGCCGTTGCTCAGCCACTGGATGCCGCGGTGCACACCGGACAGGGCGGAGAGCACGAACAGAACGGTGAGGACCGCGATGATCGAGACGGCCAGCGCGGTGGAGTCGGGGACGCCCCAGACCTCTTTCAGGCCCCGGTTGACCTGGAGCGCACCCAGCCCAAGGGAGACGGCGGAACCGAAGAGGGTGGCGAAGATCGCCAGAATGTCGATGGCCTTGCCCAGCGGTCCGTCCACACGGTCGCCGAGCAGCGGGCGAAAGGCGGAGCTGATCAGGCTGTTGCCGCTCTTGCGGAAACCGAAGTAGGCGAGCGCCAGCCCGGCGACGGCGTACATCGCCCAGGGATGGATCGCCCAGTGGAAGTACGAGTACTCCAGCGCCAGTCGGGCGGCGTCCTCACTGCCCGCCTTCGCGGAGCCCGGTGGCGGGCTGGACATATGCATGATCGGCTCGCTCGCCCCGTAGAACATGAGGCCGATCCCCATGCCGGCGCTGAACATCATCGCCACCCAGGACGCGGTGCTGAACTCCGGGCGCTCACCGTCTCTGCCGAGCCGGATGGAGCCGAACCGGCTGAACGCGAGCACCGTTGCCAGCACCACGAACCCGGAACTCGTCAGGACGAACAGCCAGCCGAAGTTGTCGATGATCCGGCCCAGCGTCGTCTCGGCGACCGTGGCGAGACTGTCGGTGAAGAACACCCCCCAGGCGACGAAGAGGGCGGACAGCGTGACGGATATATAGAGGACGGCCGGATCCACCCGTGCGAGGGTCGATGTCGTTTTCTTCGTCGTCTTCTTCGTCGTCTTCTTCTTCGTCGTCTTCTTCGTCGTCGCGGTAGTCATCCGCAGCCTTCCGACGGGGAACGGGGGTGGCGGGTCTGCATCCCTGTGAGAGCACCGCACACGGCGGTGCGCAACACGCAACTTCGAGCTCGATGTGCAACACAGTTCCTGTCACGTCCCGGTGCGTCAACCCCCTGTACACCGACCCTCAGGGCATTTCCGGGCTATCGAACCGCCGCCCCGGACCTGTTGACTTCCTGACCGACCCCACTCACGACGACGGACGCTCGGACTATGCTCGGGCACCCGCGTCTCGTAGGGGAGTTCACCCACGAGCGGAGGATGAGCCAGCCACGGGTGTCCAAGCACCTGCGGGTACTGCGCGACGCCGGACTCGTCGCGGTGCGGGCGGAAGCACAGCGCCGCTGGTACGAGCTCCGCCCGGAGCCGTTGGCCGATCTCGACGCCTGGCTCGCGCCGTATCGCCGACTGTGGACGGAACGCCTGGAAGTACTGGAACGACACCTGGAAACGATGCCCGACGCCCCTTAGGAACAGCCGCGCCAGGCGGCCGAGGAGCAGTGACGACTGTGAGGGCACGGTCTACACGGCCACCATCACCCACGACGATCACCTCAGGATCGAGCTGCGCGACGAGGGGCCCGGTTGCCTCCTGGTCTTCACGCGCATCATGGCCGATCCCTCGATCGCCGACGGTGCCTCCCGAGGCTGGCAGGCGTGCCTGGACGAGCTCGCGGCGCGGCTCGAGACAGCTGGATGACCGCCCGGGGCGGTGTGGCGCGCGCGTCAGAACCACGGGGCTTCGACGCCGGCCGCGAAGGAGCCGACGGCATCCGCACCTGCTCCTCGCGGCCGAGGGTGGGCGAACAGGGGATGCCGGAATGGCTTGCCGTCCGCCCGTGTGGCGCCTGCCAACAGGTACGTGGCGGTGAAGGGTGGGGTGGCAATCACCCCGCAGGACGGAGTGCTACCAGCGCCGGCACGCTCAGACCGAACATCAAGACACCCAGGGGGAGATGGACGACGAGACGTGCGCGATGCCGAGCACGACCTGGACCGAGGCGAGTACGAGGAAACCTGACGCGTACCAGACAGGGGAGCGAGCCGCCGCCCGGCTTCCCGACGACGCGGGCCTGCGAAAGGTAGGGCGAGGAGGGCCGGAAGCATGGGGACTGTCGGGACCAGCACGGATGAGATTGCCGGCGAGCGACGCCACCTGATCAATGTCGCCTACCGGTTGCTCGGTTCGGTGACCGAGGCCGAGGACGCCGTGCAGGACGCCTACGTGCGCTGGTACGGACTGCCGCGAAGCCGGCAGGAGGAGATCCGGTCCCCCGGCGCCTGGCTGACGACGGTGACCAGCCGCATCTGCCTGGACCTGCTCGGCTCGGCGCGGGCCCGCCGTGAACGCTATGTCGGCGCGTGGTCGCCCGAGCCACTGCCCGAGCGCACCGATGGGACCACGCGGGCGGCGCCGACCCCACCGGCCTCACAGATCCCGCCGACCAGATCGTCCTGGCTGACGCCGTGGAGGCCTGGCCGGCGCAGGGCCCGGGCGGTGCGCGATCCGGGCAAAGTCCTGCTGGATATCGCGCTCGCCGCGGCGATTCGCACCGCCCGGACGGAAGTGCGTGCACATGTCTGGACGTTGGCCGGCGAGGCGACTCCAGACGCCGGCGGTCAGGTGCCCATGGAGCTGGGCGGGGTGCTCGTCATCGCGCACTCCGAAAAGCAGGGACCCGCCGCCTGGAGAAGACCTGCGGACACCACCCGCTCATGGGGTTCGTCGGCCAGGACCACGACCGGGGCGGGTCCGGGGAACCGGTCATGGGCCTGCTGCGGCCGGGAACACCGGCTCCTACACCGCTGTCGGCCGTAGCAGACGCTGATCCGATACGACTCCGGCGGTGGAGGGATCGCCTATGGAGCGATCACCGTGTCCGGCCCGTACCTGGAGCCGCTCCGCGGAGATGAGTGGACAGGCCCTACCGTCCGGCTCGGGTCCCGAGTTCCGCGAGGCGGGTCAGGGCGGGGAGAGCCGCGGCGATCGCCTGTCGTTCGGCGGGCGTCAGCTGGGCGATCACCGGGAGCAGGTGGCGGCAGCGGTCCTCGTGCCGGGCCTGGCCGATCCTCCGGCCGCTCTCGGTGATGCGGATGAGCGCGGCGCGTCCGTCCGCCGGGTCGGGACGGCGTTCCACGAGCCCGTCGCGCTCGAGCCGCGTGATCATCTGAGTGAGCCCCGGCTGGCTGATCTGCTCGGTCCTGGCGAGTTCGGTCAGCCGCTTCGGACCGCTGACAGCCAGTGTGTCCAGCACGGACAGTGTCGTGAACGACAGTTGCTGCACCACGGGAAGCCGGATGTAGTAGCGGTTGAAGTTCTCGATCGCCCTCGTGAAATCACCGACGTCCAAGTCGGCGTCGACGTCGGCTCGATGAGTAGAAGTCACCATGGAAATGTACCGCAGACTTATATAAGCTACTTATCGATCGCGTACCAGCGCCTCGCCTGGGCGCGTGGTCTGCATCGCCCCTGGGCGCAACGGCGCGTCAATCGACATCACGAGCGCTAGGCGAAGGACACACCCATGACTGTGCGTATCGGCATCAACGGCTTCGGACGTATCGGCCGCAACGTCTTCCGTGCGGCGGCAGCCCGGGACTCGCAGCTGGAGATCGTCGCCGTCAACGACCTCGGCGACGTGCCCACCATGGCCCACCTGCTCGCTTACGACTCGATCCTGGGCCGCTTCCCCGAGGAGATCACCGCCGAGCCGGGTGCGATCCGCGTGGGCGACCGAACGATCAAGGTCCTCGCCGAGCGGGACCCCGGGGCCCTGCCCTGGGGCGACCTGGGAGTGGACATCGTGATCGAGTCCACCGGCATCTTCACCGACGCCGCGAGGGCGCGCTCACACGTCGAAGGAGGAGCGAAGAAGGTCATCATCGCGGCTCCGGCCAGCGGCGAGGACATCACGGTCGTACTCGGCGTCAACGATGCTGCCTACGATCCGCAGCGCCACACGATCATCTCCAATGCCTCCTGCACCACCAACTGTCTTGCCGTACTGGCCAAGGTGCTGCACGACGCCGTCGGCGTCGACACCGGCATGATGACCACGGTCCACGCCTACACGCAGGACCAGAACCTCCAGGACGCCCCGCACAAGGACCTGCGCCGGGCCCGGGCCGCGGCCCTGAACATCGTGCCCACCTCCAGTGGCGCCGCCAAGGCCATCGGCCTTGTCCTGCCGGAGCTCGCCTGGCGGCTGGACGCCTTCGCCCTGCGGGTGCCCGTCCCGACCGGCTCGGTCACCGACCTCACCGTCACCACCCGCCGTGGCACCACCGTGGAGGAGGTGAAAGAGGCGTACGCAGCTGCGGCCTCGGGACCGTACAAGGGCCTGCTCTCCTACCTGGACGCGCCGCTGGTCAGCACCGACATCGTGGGCGACCCGGCCTCCTGCGTCTTCGACGCCGGGCTCACGCGGGTGTCCGGCCCGCAGGTCAAGGTCGTCGGCTGGTACGACAACGAATGGGGCTACTCCAACCGCCTTGTCGACTTGGCACTGCTCGTCGGGTCGTCTCTGTAGGTTTCGCCGGCCCGGCGCCTTCACCACCCGAACGTCAGCTCCGGCCGCCCGTCAAAGGGCGGTCACCGCTTCATCGCGCCCGTGACCGGCTCGCAGCGCACCCGACGCCACCGACGCCGTCGGTCCCGTACGCCGCCTCGCACCGCGGATGCAACCCTGACGGCCCTGGACCGAGTCAGCGAATGATCCCTCCACCCCTGCTCCGGCCGGGTAACGCCGGCTTTGACACCGCGGTCGCACTCGGTCGGCATGCCCCTCACCGACGCCATTCTTGCGGTCCCGGCCTCGGCCTGGGCGCCGGCCGTCGAACCCGACGGCGACATCCGCCACTGCGCCTGGGTGGCCGAACTCGCCGGCGACTGCCTGACCGGCTGGCCCGCTGAGCGCACCGGGGTGCGGGTGTTCCCGGCACACCCCACCGAAACCGTGGAATCCGGCGTCCACCCGGCACGACAGCAGGGACCCATCCCTGCCCACGGTCAGTCCACACAGCCGAAACGGCCCGCCGGAAGATCCGGCGGACCGTCTTGGCATGCCGAGGCCAGATCAGCAACTCGCGGCGCAGGCTGCGGCCAGCCTCTTGAAGGCGGCTATGGAGTTGGGGCCCCAGATCCCGTCGATCGGGCCGGGGTAGCCGTAGCCGGCCATCAGCAGACGCTGTAACGCCTTATTGGTGTTGGGCCCGGGGATTCCGTCGATGGCGCCCGTGTACTCCCAGTGTTTGGCGAGGGCCCGCTGCAACGCCTTCCAGCTGTTGGTGCCCAACTGGCCGTCAAGCGCGCCGGAGTAGCCCCAGTTGGCCTTCAGCTCGCACTGGACGTACCTGGCTTCCGTGGTGGTGAGACCGTGATTGTCGACCGCGGCGATCTGGACGCCGGCCGCCGGCTTCGCGGCCACCTCGGTCCCCGAAACGGCCGCGCTCGTACCGGCCAGGCCCCCTACGAGGATCCCGGCGACGGCGCTGACGCTGACGAACGTTCTCGTCAAGGTGCGCATGTTTTCCCCCTTCTCAGTTCTTCGACTGGCGCGAACTCATGTTCCCGACCCACGCCGTCGCTGTCATGCTCATACGAATCTGCTGATACATCGCAGGTCGGAGCGCATGCGCACAGGGGGAAAGGGATGCTCCGCTTTCACTTCACGCCCATAGACCTGACCAGAGTCAGAATCGCGGACGCGCCCCACCCGCTCTGGGAAATCGCCACCAGCTTGCACCGCTTCCAGACCCGCCACGGCCGCTGGGCCTACGCCTCCTGGCACCGGACCGCCGTATCCGCACTCCGCGAGACCGGCCTCGACGGGGCGATGAGATCCGTCCTGTTGCCGCTCTTCCCACGAGCCAGTTATTTCCCGGACTTCCTCACTCCGCTGGAGGGAAAAGAAGGGCTCACCGCCGGTATCGACGCCCTCCTGGCCACCCCGTCCGCCCAGGTCGCGAGGGAGATCTCACGGCTCACCCGGTCCATCGGCGCCCCGTCCTGGGTTCATCGGCTCAGCGAGGGCCGGACGCTCCGCGAGGTGGTGCGCGTACTGCGCGCGTACTACGACACGGTGATCACGCCGTACGAGGAGGCCCTCCACGCCCGTCTGCACGCCGAGCGGACCCGCCGCGCCGGCGCCCTGTTCCGCTCCGGGGTCGAAGAGGTCCTCGGGACCCTGGCGCCCACCATCCGCTGGCGTCATCCCGTCCTGGAGATTGACGCGTACCCGGACGACCGCGACGTCCACCTCAACGGCCGCGGCCTCCTCCTCATCCCCTCCTACTTCTGCTGGAACACCCCGGTCACGCTGGCCGACCCGGACCTGCCGCCCGTGCTGCTGTACCCGCTCCACCACTCGACCACCACATCCCCGCCCGCGGAGAAGGCCCATTTGCACGCCCTTCTGGGCACCACCCGGGCCGCCATCCTGCGCGCCACCGCCGCCGGCGCCACCACGACCGAAGCCGCCCGCCGGTCGGGCGTCACCCCCACCACCGCCAGCCATCACACCACGGTGCTGCGCGACGCCGGACTCATCGCCAGCCACCGCCACGCGAACACGGTCCTGCACACCCTCACCCCGCTGGGCGCCGCGCTGCTGAAACAGCACGCGGCGCCATGAGGCGGTGTGTGACTTCAGGTGGGCTGTCCGCGGCGTGGTCACAAGCGAGAGAAGTTCCTCTGAGGATGCGGCTGAGCGTCCGCAAACAACGCCCGCACCCCACTGCCCGGTTGCGCTTCACGGACGCCGACGGCATGCGGCTGACCTGCTTCGCCACCAACACACCGCGCGTCCCGATCGCCGAACTGGAACTGCAGCACCGGCAGCGGGCTCGCGCCGAGGACGACATCCGTGCCGCGCGTGCCACCGGCCTGCGCAACCTGCACACGACGCCGCGCAGAACCAGGTCTGGCCCGAGATCATCCAGATCGCCCTGGACCTGCTCGCCTGGATGCCGATGCTCGCGAGCCTCCTCGTGTCGTCAGCGGCGTGTCCGTGGTCGGCCGGTGCTTCGGGGTCGACCTGACGGGCTGATCTGGGTGTAGGACGCGAGGGCGGGGTCGAGGCGCACCGGATGGCGAGCGGCGGTCAGCATCTCGGGGTGGGGATGGTGTGCGCTGGGGAGCATCGGTATGAAGGCATGTCGGCATGGTCATACGGGGGGCTACAAGTGGCGGGGCAGGGGCCTTCACGACAGGAGCTGATCCGGCGGCAACGCCAGGCCGGATTCATCGGACGACAGGGTGAGCTGACGGCTTTCAGAGAGGCTCTGAAGCAGTCACCACAAGAGGCCACGCAGTTCCTCTTCCACATCCACGGCCCGGCTGGCGTAGGTAAGTCCACCCTTGTACGGCAGTTGGAGAGTATGGCCCGCGAAGCCCATGCCCTCACCGCTTACGCGGACGAATCGTCGGCGGACCCGGTGGAGGCGATGGAGGCGATGGAGGCGATCTGCGCGCAGTTCGCCCACCAGGGAACGGAGCTGAAGCGCATTGAGAAGCTGTTAGTACTCCAGCTGTAGATCGTGATCTTCATGTCTGGGATGCGGCTTGCCGCCGGTAGTGAATGGTGCGTGATCGTGCCTGGTGGCGGCGGCGCCAGTCGGACCAGGCAAGCCGGTGGACGCCGTCGCGGACGGGTCGGACGACGAGCGCGATGAACAGGCGGCAGATCTCGTTGCAGGACAGCGGGATCAGGTCGTCCGGCGTGGGCCGGTGTGCGTGTTCGTCGGCGCGGACGACGGCGAGGAAGGCGTGGGCCAGCATCGCGAGGGTGACCCAGCGGGCCCACGAGGGGTAGCGGCGGACCTGGTGCTCGTGCAGCCCGGCCAGTCCCTTCTCGGTTTTGGAAGGTCTCCTCCACCCGCCATCTGGAGCCTGCGACCTTGATCAGGGTGGCCAGGGATGTCGGCGCGGTGGAGTGACAGCGGTAGTAGGCGAGTTCACCGGTGCTGCGTTGCGGCGGATCAGCAGCTGGTGGCGGCCCGGGGCTGCCTCGGCGAGGTCGATGACGGCCCAGTCGTAGAACCCCGCTGCCCCTTCGCACCGCGCCCGGCCGAGAGCTTCTGCCAGGCCCGTTTCGGCACCTTCCGCGCCAGAGCATCGGCGCGGAAGGTGCCTGCGCCGGTGGGCACTTCGGCCGAGCAGGCCACCGCGAGGACACAGCCGATGCCGCGTTCCTCCAGAGCCGCACGGAGTCTTGGGTTGCCGCCGTAGACCTCGTCCCCGGTGACCAAGCCGACGTGGTGTCCGGCGTCCAGGAACCGTTCGATCATCGTGCGGGCCAGGTCTGGCTTGGTCGCGAAGACTGTGTCCCCGCCGAGTCCGGCAGCCCGGCAGCGGTCCGGGTCGCACGTCCAGGAGCGCGGATGTACAGCTCCCGGTCCACCGCCGCGTGACCGCGCTCGCCGGCGTAGACGAGGTAGACCGCGACCTGGGAGTTCTCGATCCGTCCAGCGGTTCCGGTGTACTGGCGCTGGACCCCAACCGTGTGGGTGCCCTTCTTCACGTCGCCGGTCTCATCGACGACCAGGACCGCGGCATCGTCATATAGGTGCTCGACGACGTATTCGCGCACGTCATCACGGACGCCATCGGCATCCCAGGCGGCTCGGCACAGCAGATGCTGCATGCCATGCGGGCTGCTCTCCCCGGCCCACTCCGCGATCGTCCAGCAGTTCTTGCGCGGCAGGTCCGACAGCAGGCCCAGCACCAACCGACCGGTCCGCAGCCGTGGTTCGACCCGGGCGAACCGGCCCGCGATCCGGCCCATGGCCACCTCGAACGCCTCCCGCCAACGGACGGGATCTATGCTGTGACCTGCGGCCACGTGATCACCGCTTGTCTTCACACCACACGATGATCACCGGTGGCCGCAGCCGCCCCCACGAGTACGCGAGGATGGTTGTGTGACCCACGTCCACATCGTCTATGCGCATCCCAGCGAGCGGAGCTTCACACGCGAGGTTCTCGACGCGTACCTGGGCGGGCTCGACGCCGCCGGCCACACGCGCACGGTCTCGGATCTCAACGAGATCCAGCGCCCAGTCACGACACTCGTTGTCCGACCTGCCCTCGACGCGGCACACCGGCAGCACTGGTCGATCTGGCACCGCCGCCACCAAGCCCACGCCCGCGCAAGCCGCTACCACCGCCAGGCAGCCCTCCAACCATGAAGACGGCACGACCGTGGTAGACGAGCCCCGGCAGCCCGTGAGAAGGTGACATCCCGTGCTGCCAGTGATCTTCATTCATGGTCTGATCGGCTCATTCGCCGACCCACGTGCCCTCGCGCCGCTCCACCCGGCCTCCACCCTCTGCCCCGACCTGCACGGTTACGGGGCCGATGCCCTGGCCGAGCCCGGCACTATCACCATCGACATGCAGGTGGAATACCTGCGTGCGGCCATTGACCAGGCGCTGCCGGGCGGTCGCGTCCATCTGGTCGGGCATTCGGTCGGCGGCGTGATCGCCGCCGCGTTCGCCCACCGGTTCCCGGAGCGGACCGCAACGCTGGTCAGCGTCGAGGGCAACTTCAGTCTCGCGGACGCTTTCTGGTCGCAGCGGCTGGCAGCCAAGACAGCCGCCGAGGTGGAGCAGATCGTGCAAGCCGACCGTGCTGATCCCGGACGGTGGCTGCGCGCGGGAGGCATCGAGCCGACCAGGGAGCACCTCCGCTCTGCAACACAAGACCTGGCCTACCAGCCCGCTTCGACCATCCACGCCATGGCTCGTGCTGTCGTCGAGTACACCGCTGGACCTGACTACCAGCTGCTGCTGCGGGACGTGTTCGAGCGCGTCCCGGTCCATCTGGTCGCCGGGGCCCGCTCACGCGCGGGGTGGGACGTGCCTACCTGGGCTCTGTCCGCCGCTGCCAGTTACACCGAGCTTCCCCGCACGGGCCATATGGTGATGCTGGAAGCGCCCGCGGAGTTCGGCGCACTCCTCGCCGGGCTCCTTACCCCGGCGTCAGCAAGCCGGGTCAGCACCCCAGAGTGACTACTGGGGTCGGTGCCGACCGCGACCGGCGCCCACTGGGCCAGAAGGAAAACTGACGTGATCACTTGTCATCTGCGCTATGAGATCGATCCCAGCCAGACTGTCGCGTTCGAGACGTACGTGACGGGGTGGATCCCGATCGTCGCCCGCTTCGGCGGCACGCACCACGGCTGCTTCTTGCCGCACGAAAGCGCCAACGACATCGCCTACGCCCTGTTCTCCTTCCCCAGCCTGGCTGCCTACGAGGACTACCGGGCTGCCATCCGGCAGGATCCGGAAGCTCAGCAGCTCTGGCAGCTCAGCACCGAGACCGGCTGCATCCGCCGCTTCGACCGGACCTTCCTCCGCCCGGCAATGCAACCGTCAGGCGGCGTTGCGGCCACTTAACCCGCTCGCAGACGGGTGTCCTGACCGGCACTGTTCGGCAGGGACACTCCCCGGCTCACTGGCGCCGACTCCTCCACACCACTCCACGACCACGAAGATCACGATCTACAGCTGGAGTATTAGCCATGTACTGGAGGCGTCGGATGAGTCCGATGCCGCAACGACCTCAGGTGGGGGCGACCCGCAGGCAAACGGCCCAGAAGGCACAACCCAAGGGATGACCGGTCGGGCACCGTCACCGGCAAGCGTGGTCGCCACCCAGCTCGGCCCGGCGGGCTTGGGTCTGATTCCCGGTGCCGGGGCCATCACCGGGGCCGTCGACCCGCGTCAGATCGCCGGCGAAGTGGACCGGGCCAGGGTGACGATCAGCGCCCGGCTGCGCAGCCATGAGGATGTCCAGCTCGTTCTGTCACCCCTGCGTGCCCTCACGCCCGTGTTCCTTCGGGATCTGGCTGAGGCCGCGCGCCGCCACCCGTGGGTGGTGCTGTTCTTCGACACCTACGAGCTCACCGGCCCGCGCTGCTGGACGTATGGCTGCGGGACGTACTGGTCAGTGACAGGTACGGAGAGCTACCCGCCAACGTCCTGGTCGTCCTCGCTGGCCAGGGCCAGCTCGATGCGCGCTGCTGGCAGGACTGGCTCGACCTTGTCAACGCCCTTCCTCTGCATTCCTTTGTTCGGGGCGGCATACATTAGCCCAGGTCGGCCGAGGGTCAGCGGGGGTGTGCGCGGTTTCGACCAGGGCGGCCGCGAGGCCTTCGCGGCGGATGCGCTTAGGACTGGAATCAGAATGAGGTCTCTGTGGCTCGGGAATGACGCCGTGTTAGTCCGCGTTGGCGCGGCCCGGAGGCCTGTGGAAGCTGAACTCCGGACCAGGCATCGACTTCACACTGTCTGTCGGCATTGTTCCCTGTGGTCACGACTGTGCCGTTGGCACGCAGGCCAAGGGTGTGCGTTGAACCGCCCGCCACGGCGACAATGTCGCGCCAATCGCCGACTTCGCACTGTCCGTAGCTGTTGTCTCCTGCTGCGAGGACCCGTCCGGACGCAGTGACCCCGACGGTGTGGTAGCTGCCCGAGTCGAGCGCCACCACGTCTTCCCACTCATCGACCTCGCACGCCCCGGTTGCCCGGTCTCCGGTCGCTACTGCCCGCCCGTCGGCTCTGAGGCCGACGGTATGGAGATACCCGGCCGAAATGGCGGTTAGGTCGCGCCACCCTTCAACGGCACACTGTCGTCGTCGGTTGTTCCCCGTGGCCAGTGCAGAACCGTCCGACCGGACGCCGACCGAGTGCCAGTCACCACACGAGAGGACGACCATCTCGCGCCAGGACTGCACGTCGCACTGCCCTTCTGAACTCCGGCCAACTGCTAGCACGCGGCCATTCGCGAGT
The DNA here is from genome assembly GCF_037055355.1 of Streptomyces sp. DG1A-41. Classification (GTDB taxonomy): domain Bacteria; phylum Actinomycetota; class Actinomycetes; order Streptomycetales; family Streptomycetaceae; genus Streptomyces. The sequence continues at coordinate 558,261 of NZ_CP146350.1, forward strand.
AGCCCGAGCGTGCGGCGCCAGCCTGCGGCCACGGCCGTGATGCCTCGCCATCCGGCGACATCACATTGCCCATCGCCATTCCACCCCGTTGCCAGCACCGTGCCGTCCGACAGGAGTCCCACCGTATGAGCCCTGCCTGTGTTCGTCGCGGTATGGACGTTGCCAGCTGCCACCGCGACGACGTCTTCCCATCGCTCGACACGACATTCAGCGGCTGCGGTATTGCCCACGGCGAGAACGGTTCCATCCCAGCGCCGTCCGACCGAATGACGCCTTCCGGCCGCCACCGCCGACGAGTTGGCGAGCATTCCGCCTCCTTGTGCTTGGCGCGAGTTCGCGACGTGGGATGCCACCTTACTTTGGACTGGAATCAGAGCGGGGTCCTCAGTCGTCGCCAGCAGATGACGGCACAACCGAGTGTGATGAAGGCCTGGTGGATGTCGTCGCGGATCTCCCAGCGGATACGTAGGCGGCGGAACCAGTGCAGTAGTGCGATGGCGCCTTCCACGACCCAGCGGTGTACGCCGAGTCCGGAGCCGTGTTCGGTGCCGCGCCGGGCGATGTGCGGGGTGATTTCGAACCGTCGGACCCGGTCGCGGTAGCTCTCGTGGTCGTAGCCGCGGTCGGCGTAGAGGTGCTTCGGGCGGCGCAGCGGTTGGCCGCGTTTGCCGCGGATCGGCGGGACGGCTCGGATCAGTGGGATCAGCTGAGTCACGTCGTTGCGGTTGCCGCCGGTCAGCGTGGCGGCCAGCGGGATGCCGTGGGCCTCGACGATCACGTGGTGCTTGCTGCCGGTCTTGCCCTGGTCCACCGGGGACGGGCCGGTGGCCGCACCACCTTTCATCGCCCGCAGATGGCTCGAGTCGACCGACGCCCGGGACAGATCCAGTATGCCGGCCACCCGCAGTTCGGCCAGCAGCATCTCGTGCAGGCGCTGCCAGACCCCGGCCTCGTTCCACCCCCGCAGTCGCCTCCAGCAGGTCATCCCGGAGCCGAAGCCGAGTTCCTGCGGGAGGTAGCGCCAGGGGATACCGGTGTAGAGCACGAACAGGATGCCGCACAGAACCCGCCGGTCATCGAGCCGACGACGCCCCGGGTACCGGAAGCGCCGCTCAATCACCGGCAACAGCGGCTCGATACGCTCCCACAGCCCATCGTCAACCCCCACGGCTTGCGCCCACCACGAGTCTCGGTCGCAACCATCCCCTCCGGTTGCATCAACGCGAACTGACACGCCGTCATTCCCGAGCCTCAGAGATTTCATTCTGATTCCAGTCCTTAGCCAGGGGGCGAGACCGCACGCCACGCACATGCCGTACACGCCTGAACACCCAGCTGATGTCTGTCAGGCACAGGTTCCTGGGACTACATGCCAAACATGCCTACCGATCAATTGGAGCTTCAGCGACTGCCCGCAGCATTGTCCGTGACGATGCGTTCGATGCGGATGGTGATGCCGTGGGCTGCGGACCAAACCCTTGCCCGGTGCGGGAACGCGATGGCGGTAGTGGTTTCCTCGTCGGGCAGCGCTTCGGTGTAGGCGAGTCGGCTGAATCCGTCGATGGCGGAGTGAAGGTAGACGTATCGGCCGGACCGGCATCCGGGGCGCGCCGGCTCCGGTCAGGCCGGTTGCTCCTGCGCCGCGGCCGGGGCAGGCGGTTGCGGGTGGATGTGCAGCCGCACGGTCAGCGCGCTCACACAGCCGGCGAGGATGCCGAAGACGAGCGCCGCAGACACACCTGAGCCGGTAGAGACGTAGTACAGCAGTGGCCCGCCGGTGCTGCCCTGATAGGAGAGTAGCGAGTTCCACATTCCACTCACCTCGACGCCGAGGGTGGTGGCGGCGACGGCGCCGAGCGCGTAGGCGGGGTAGGTCACGCGGTCGAGCAGGACGGGCAGCAGCCGCAGCCCCCACCAGACCAGGGCGAGCAGCGCCACGTCGCCGAGCCGGTACAGCAGCCAGCGCCCGGAGGCGGAGCTGGTGGGCATGGTCCAGGCACTGAGCTGGACCCACTGCCGCAGCAGATCACCGGGCTCGGACAGCAGCCCTCCGCCCCCGAACCCGGTCTGGATGCGCCCGGCGACCCAATCGTTGGAGAGCACGATGAGGGCGAAGGCGACCACGCCGGTGCCCAGGGTTGCGGCGAGCCGTGCGATGGCCGTGGTCGGCACGGCCAGGCGTGGTTCTGATGTCGCCTCGCGCCGCAGCAGGGTCATGAGGCCGGTGGCCGCCGCTGCGGCCACCAAGGCGGCGCTCACCGGGAGTTCGCGGCCCTGGGACATGGCGCTCGCGAGGCCGGGTAGCAGCCGGAATGTCGCCGAGCCGCCGGAAGCGACCATCCATGGCGCGGAGACAGTGACAGCGAGCATGGCCGCGGAGATGCCCCAGCCCCACAGGGCTGCCACGGAGACCACAGCGCGCCCGACGCCGCGGCCCGAGATCCGACGCAACAGCGGCAGCGCGCCGCATGGAAAGAGCAGGACGATCGCGGCGTAGCGCACCCGCATGGCGGTCTCTCTCAGAGCCGCGTAGTCCGCGCCGTGACCGGCCGCGCCGGCGGGATCGGTGAACTGGGTTGAGGACGGGAGGTCGGTCGACCACGGCATCGTCCACGCCACCAGGCGGTTTGCTTGGTCGGGGCCGAAGAATCGCGTGGCGCCAGGCAAACTGAGTGCGTGGGCACTGGAGCCCGCGCACCAGAGCAGTCCAGCCAGCAACAGCGCCCCGAAGAGCGCCGGTCCAAGCACACGCCGATACGTCATTGTTTGATCCCACCCTTTGCCCGCTCCTGCGGGTTCCGCATCCGCCAATCGGCGGATGCATGACAACGGCGACAGGTGTATCAGACACCGAAGGCGCGTTCACCTTCGTACGCAGGATTTGGGTGCCCCAGGTCGGGCCGGGCCGCCCCCGCCTGCGTCCCGCCCACGTGCTGGGCGACAAGGGCTACAGCTCCCGGGCCATCCGGACCCGCCTCAGACGGCGGGGCATCGCCCACACCATCCCCGAACCGGCAGACCAGATCCGCGACCGGCTCCGGCGAGGCAGCCGTGGCGGTCGCCCGCCGCCGGCCTTCGACAGAGAGCGTTACGCCACCCGCTACGACAAGACCGCCGAGTCCTACCAAGCAGCCGTCACCCTCGCTCCTGATGCGGGCGTGACGTTTGAAGACGTGACCGATGGTGCACTGCTCTTCCGGGTTGTGGTGCCGGACGTCTGGCGGTGCCCGGCACCAGCAGGCGGCCCCTGATCGCCGACCGCATAGTGACTCGGACAGGCGGCTGTGCCCCGGCGAACTGTCGCCAGCCACGCGGAAAGTCATGGAACCACACGTCACCGAAGGCCGGAAGGAGACCCGTGCCGCCAATGACCACAGCCTGTGGAGCACCCAACGACCCGCCGAAGGAGCAGGCCGCACGAGGCTTCAACAGGTCCGCCGACGGCCATACTTGACCCTGCGGGGATCATCCCGTGGTGGCTTGAAATGGGAGAGGCAGCAAACCGGTGAACAGTGACAACCAAGGAGTGGGGAAAGTCGAGGTTCGGCTCAAATGGGACCCGAGCCCCTGGGACCAGCCACCCCATCACCTCGACATCATCGCCGCGACCTATTCGGCGGAGGCCCCCTACGGGCGGCCGGTGTACGTCGTCCACTTCGACAGTCGCTCACCGGATGGCACCATCAACATGAGCCGGCACAGCCAGACCGGTCAAGGCTTCGGCTTCGTCGAGGTAATGGTCCTGGAACTCAATCGCCTCGCGTCCTCCTTCGCAAGGGTGGTTGTGGGCGTAGCGATCCACCAGGACAGCGGACGCAAGACCTTCGGCGGCATATCGAACGCAGGAGTGTTGGTCGTCGAGGGTTACAAGGAGCTACTCAAGAACGACTTCGCACAGGTCGCCGGATCCACCGCCGCCACCGTCGCGGAGTTCACCCGGGACACCTCGGCGGCGTGGAAGTTTCACCAGATGGTCCGTGGGTTCGACAGCGACCCCGTGGTCTTCGCCTCGGAGATGGGCAGTACCCCGCGGCCCTGACCGGCAGCAGCACACAGATGCACACGCCGCCAACGGTGGCTTCATAAGCACCTGGCGCCGAGTAGCAAAGACCGAAACGTCACCGTCCCGGCCAGCGCTGTCATCCGCCTCGGGGGGGCTGGTCGCAGGCGCACAGCAAGCCCTCGGTGCGTTGGTTGCTTGATGGACTGCCGGTCGACTCGACGCTGCCTCTCCACCCGCTGGGCGACCTCGGCAGGGTCGGCGCCCGCGCACAGCCAGAGCGGTGACACACTGGATCTTGTGCATTCTCCGCAAGGCGGCAGCGTGAGTGACGCTGCGCTTCCACAACGCCGGACTCGACCGCCAGCCAGGTCAGCATTGGTCCGGACACCACCGAACCCGCAAACGCCTACCCAAGCGCCGAGGCTGGAAAAAGAGCCCCTCCCCTCAGCCTGACGAGGCGTCAGCAAAAGTCGGCATTAGGTCAGCAAGAGTTCTGCCACAGCCGCCAACAGAAGCCCCGTCATACTCCTTCACCTCCCCAAACCGCGCCCCCTTCCATCGAGTCATGACGGGCCTGTTCGATCTCCTCCTGCGACCGTCCGATCCAGTTCCAGAACGTACGCCGTGCCGGGGGAGGTCGTGCCGTCGAGGTCGCCGAGGATCAGCGTCGCCTTGATGCCGTGTGCCGTGAGACCGGCAGGTCGGCGTGGTGTTCGAAGCGGGGGTCGGTGTGGCGGTGGCCGTCCGGGAGGGCGACCCACAGTTGCGCGCCGTGCAGAAACGGGCGTGCGAGCGAGGGGCTCTCCTCGGAGTGGCTGATCGCCCGGCCGGAGGTCATCAGGCCCAGTTCGCGCGGCCGGATCGTCTGGAGGCTGCCGGTGGAGTCACGGTGCAGCACATCCCCCCGTGCAACCAGCTCACCGCCTGGAGGCCCATGTGGGGATGCGGCGGCACCTGCATGTCGGCTTCGTCGGCGATGTCGTCGGGGCCGTAGTGGTCGATGATGCACCCCGACCATAAGGCGGCCGAGGTTGGGCAGCAGCCTGCGAACCTCGCTGGACTCGCCCAGTTCGACATGGCGATGACTGAGGGGTTCGCGAACCGGCTCGGCCACGACGCAGCCGCGGCCACCGCACAGGGAGGGAGCCGCCTCTCGCTCAGGATTGCTCCTGGCGCACAACCCAGTCCGGTGGAAGGGGTTGCGTCAGCGCGTCATTCGGGCGGCCGCGCAGGCCCCCGCGGCGGCGAGCGGGCCGAGGCCGAGCCGGCCGCCCTGACTGAGTGGCGGCCCGTTTCAGTCGTGGAATATTGAACCAACCCGTTCGGTTGTCGGCCTCGAAGGAGGCACGAGTGAACACGACCTACGACGCGACGTACTACGCCCACGGGACACCGGCGGAGCGCTGGGAGCGCGCGCAGATGTTCTTCGACGCCAAGGACTACGCCGCCGCCGCGCGCGTCCTGGGCGGGCTGGTCGAGGAGGTGCCCGAGCAGACCGGGCCGCGGCTGCTGCTGGCGCGTTCCTACTACCACTCGGCCCAACTGCGGCGCGCGGAGGCCGAGTTGCGGACGATCATCGAGCGGGACCCCGTCGAGCACTATGCCCGGCTGATGCTCGGCCGCACGCTCCAGCGGCAGAACCGGCACGAGGAGGCGGAGTCGCATCTGCGGATCGCCTCGGCGCTCGCGGGTGACTTCGAGCAGCGCTGACCGTCACGTACCCGAAGGTGCCCGGCTCCGTATGGAGCCGGGCACCTGTGCGCCAGCGGGTCTGTTCCTGCGCGGCGGTCCGCTACTGCGCCGGCGTCCCGGCCCCGTACGTCCGTCGTCCCCGACGGTAGGCGATCTCGCCCAGCAGGATGTCGACGGCCAGGAACGCCGCCAGCGGGATGCCGAAGAGAGGCAGGAAATAGCCGAGTACGGCGACCCCCGCCAGCAGCGGGACCAGGATCTGTGGCGGTACCTGCTGCCAGGCGCCGCGCGGGATCGGGCGGCCGAAGGCGGTGCCGCGGCCGCGCTGCCACCACATGCGGTAGCCCCACACGATGAGCAGGATCAGACAGAGCGCGAGCAGCATCAGGGCGATCTGGTTGGCCAGACCGAAGAGGATCCCGGTGTGCAGGTCGATCCCCCACCGGGTGAGCTTCGCGAGCACCGGGTAGTCGGCGAACCGCAGCACGTCCATGACCTCTCCGCTCGCCGGGTCGATCGCGACGGAGTCCTGCTTCTCGGGCCAGCTGCGCTGCACCTGCTTGACGACGTACGCCGATTTCGCGTCCGCCGGTGGCACGAGCTCGACCGGGTCGCTCAGGCCTTCGGACCGGGCCGCGGCCAGGACCTTGTCCAGGCCCACCCCGTGCGCGGCGTCTCCGGCCTGCCCGGCGGCGGAGTCGTGGCCGGCGTGTTCACCGCCCGCCGACGCCGACACCGACGGGGTGGCCTGCCCCAGCGAGGTCCGCAGCTCGTCGATGCCGGCCCCGGCGTAGGCCGACCAGGTCAGACCGGTCGCCGAGAGGAAGAAGAACCCGGCCGCCGCCCACACGCCGATACTGCCGTGCAGTCCGAGGGTGCGGCGCCGTCCGTTCGTCCCCCGCACCTTGCGCAGGTCACGGCGGCGGGAGAACCACAGCACCAGCCCGCCGGCCGAGATCACCCACAGCCAGCTGGCCGCCAGTTCGCTGTACAGCCGGCCCGGCTCGCCCAGGTGCAGGTCCCGGTGGAACTCGTCGATCCAGGTGCGCAGCGGCAGCGCGCCGGTCGAGCCGTACTGTTCGAGGGTGCCGCGCACCGTCGCGGTGTACGGGTCGACGAACACGGCGAGCGTGTGTCCCTCGTCGACGCCCGGGACACCGGACAGCATCACCCTGGTCGTCGCGTCCGCCTCGGGTGAGGGACGTACGGCCGAGATCGTGCCCTCGGGGTGGGCCTTGCGGGCGGCGGCCACCTGCTCGCTGATCGGCAGCTTCCGCTCGCCCGCGGGGACGGTCAGTTCGTGGGCGTAGACGATCTTCTCGGCCTGGAACGAGGCGGCGTAGAGCAGGCCGGTGACGGCGGCGACGAGGAGGAACGGCGCCACCAGCACTCCGGCGTAGAAGTGCAGACGGAGGATCAGCGGACGCAGTGGGGCCCAGCCGTTCTTCGACGGTGCCGGGGTGGGTTGCGGGGCCTCGTCCGTGGTGGTCGAGGGAACGGTGGTCATCGGCGGGCTTCTCCGGGGGACGTCATCTTGGCCGTCGCAGTGCGGTCGTCGGCCGTGGCGGTGCAGTAGTCGGGCCGGCGGGGCGTCCAGTTCCCGAAGGAGGTGTGTGATGTGTGTCACGCGAGGGGGGTGGGTGCCGTGTCATCCTGACGCGATGGGAACTCCGAGCGATCGCGCACCCCTGGCCGAGCGGGTCGAGGAACTCCTCGCCGACGGCGGCCCGTTGACCATCGTGGCGGCCGGCGATCCGGTACTGCGGCGCGACACCGAGCCGTACGACGGTCAACTGGGGCCCGCGCTGCTGGCCCGGTTCGTCGAGGCCCTGCGGGTCACCATGCGCGCGGCGCCGGGGGTCGGTCTGGCGGCGCCGCAGGTCGGTGTGCCGCTCAGGATCGCGGTGATCGAGGATCCGGCGCCGGTGCCGGAGGAGGTGCGGCTGGCGCGCGGGCGGGTGCCGCAGCCGTTCCGGGTGCTGGTCAATCCCGCCTACGAGCCCGTCGGCGGCGCGCGGGCCGCGTTCTTCGAGGGCTGTCTCAGCGTGCCGGGCTGGCAGGCGGTGGTGGCGCGGCCCGCCCAGGTGCGGCTGACCGGACAGGACGAGCACGGGCACGCGCTGGACGAGGTGTTCACGGGCTGGCCCGCGCGAATCGTGCAGCACGAGACGGACCATCTCGACGGGGTGCTGTATCTGGACCGGGCCGAGTCGCGTTCGCTGTCGTCCAACCGGGCCGTGACGGAGCGCTGGGCGCAGCCGACGCCCGAGCAGGCCGCGCGGGCGCTCGGCTTCGAGCTGCCGTAGGGCCCAGAAAATCGGAGGCGCCCGACAGGCGCCTTCCGTTACCGTGACGTCCATGTCTACGCCCCGAATTTCCTAGCAAGAGGACCCGCTTCCACGCCACCCGTGTGTCCTCTTGCTTGTTCGGAGCGTTTCCTCATGATCACCGTTCGTGACGTCGACGTGCGCGTGGGCGCGCGTCTGCTGCTGTCCGGCGTCTCCTTCCACGTCTCCCCTGGCGACCGCATCGGCCTGGTCGGCCGCAACGGCACGGGAAAGACAACCCTGTTGCACACCCTGGCGGGCACCCTGCGGCCCGCCGCCGGGACCGTCGCCCGCACCGGTGACGTCGGCCATCTCCCGCAGGACTCCCGCGCGGCCGACCAGTCGGTCACCATCACCGACCGGATCCTGTCCGCGCGCGGCCTGGACGACGCCGTGCGGGCGCTGCGCCGGGCCGAGTCCGTCATGGCCGACGGGACGGAGCGGTCGATGAACGCCTATGTGCGGGCCGAGGCCGAGTTCCAGGCGCGCGGCGGATACGCGGCCGAGGCGGAGGCCGCCCGGGTCGCCGCCGGAGTGGGACTGCCGGCGGGGCTGATGGACCGGCCGCTGCGCGCCCTGTCGGGCGGTCAGCGCCGGCGCGTGGAGCTGGCCCGCATCCTGTTCGCCGGGCACGGCACGCTACTGCTGGACGAGCCGACGAACCATCTGGACGCCGACTCGGTCGCCTGGCTGCGCGGGTTCCTCACAAGCCACCAGGGCGGGCTCGTGATGATCAGCCACGACACGTCCCTGCTGGCCGGCACCGTGAACCGGGTCTTCCATCTGGACCCGGGGCGCGCCGCGCTCGACGTCCACAACACCGGCTGGGACGGGTATCGGGTCCAGCGGGACGCCGACGAGCGGCGACGGGCCCGCGAGCGGGCGAACGCCGAGCGCAAGGCGGCGGCGTTGCACGCCCAGGCCGACAAGATGCGCGCCCGGGTGGCGACCGCGGTGGCCGCACGGAACATGGCCCGCCGCGCCGACCGGATGCTCGCGGACCTCGAGCCGGCCCGGCGCGCCGAGAAGACGGCCAGGATCCGGCTGCCCGAGCCGGCGCCCTGTGGCCGGATCCCGCTCGGCGCGGTCAGCCTGACCAGGTCGTACGGCGGTCAGCACGTTCTGCGGGGCGTCGATCTCGCCGTCGACCGGGGCAGTCGTCTGGTGGTGCTAGGGCCCAACGGTGCCGGAAAGACGACCCTGTTGCGGATCCTCGCAGGGCAGGACATGCCGGACGGCGGCCGGGTGGTCCACGGGCACGGGCTGCGCCTCGGCTACTTCGCCCAGGAACACGACACGCTGGATTCGGAGAGGACGGTCCGTGAGCATCTGGCAGGTGCCGCCCCGCACCTCACCGACGGCGAAGTCCGCCAGGTCCTGGGCTCGTTCCTGTTTCTCCGGCGACGACGCCGACAAGCGCGTCGGTGTCCTCTCCGGCGGCGAGAAGACCCGGCTCGCCCTGGCGGGCCTGGTGCACTCGGGCGCGAACGTGCTGCTCCTCGACGAGCCCACCAACAACCTCGACCCGGCCTCCCGTGCCGAGGTCCTGGCCGCGGTGGGCACCTACCCGGGCGCGATCGTCATGGTCACGCACGACGAGGACGCCGTCGACGCGCTGCGGCCGGACCGGGTGCTGCTGCTGCCGGAGGCGGAGGAGGACCTGTGGAGCGACGACCACCGGCCGGCTGCCGGAAGTCCGGGGCCGTCACGTGCCTGGCGTCCGGCCCCGGGGCCGGACGATCCGGAGGTCAGGAATCCCGGTACGCCTCCAGCAGCCGCAGCCACACCTCGCCGATCGTCGGGTACGAGGGAACCGCGTGCCACAGGCGGCCGACCGGGACCTGGCCGGCGACAGCGATCGTGGCGGAGTGGATGAGCTCGCCGACGCCGGGGCCGACGAGGGTCACACCGCGCAGGATCTCGTCCTCGAGGTCGACGACCATGCGGGCGCGGCCCTTGTATCCGTCGGCGAACAGGCCCGCGCCCGCGACGGTGGACAGGTCCACGTCGACGGCCTTCACGCGATGCCCCGCCTGCTCGGCCTCGGCGAGCGACAGGCCGACGGCCGCCGCCTCCGGGTCGGTGAAGACGACCTGGGGGACGGCGGCGTGGTCGGCGGTCGCGGCATGCGCGCCCCACGGCTGTGCGAGGAGGGTCTCTCCGGTGGCCCGGGCGGCGATGGCGGCACCCGCGATACGGGCCTGGTACTTGCCCTGGTGGGTGAGCAGGGCGCGCTGGTTGACGTCGCCGACCGCGTACAGCCAGTCATGGCCGGTGACGCGGAGGCTGTCGTCGACGTCGAGCCAGGAGCCGGGTTCCAGGCCGATCGTCTCCAGGCCGAGGTCGTCGGTGCGCGGCGCGCGGCCGGTCGCGAAGAGGATCTCGTCGGCCTCGAAGCGGTCGCCGCTGTCCGTGACGGCCACCACGGTGCCGTTGTCGCGGGCCACCGATTCCACCGACGTGCCGGTGCGGACGTCCGCACCGGCCTCGGTGAGCGCCTCGGCGACGAGTTCCCCGGCGAAGGGCTCCATCCGGGCGAGCAGGCCCTTGCCGCGGACCAGCATGGTGACCTTCGAGCCCAGGGCCTGCCAGACGGTGGCCATCTCGGTGGCGACGACGCCGCCGCCGACCACGATCAGGCGGCCGGGCACGTGCTTGGAGCTGGTGGCCTCCCGGCTGGTCCACGGCCGGACCTCGTCCAGTCCGGGCAGCCCGGGCAGGGCGGCACGGCTGCCGGCGCAGACGGCGACGGCGTGCCGGGCGGTCAGGACGCGTTCACCGCCGTCCGGGCCGGTGACCGTCACCGTGCGCGGGCCGGTGAGGCGGCCGTGGCCGCGGTACAGGTCGGCGCCGATGCTGTCGAGCCATCCGACCTGTCCGTCGTCCTTCCAGTCGGAGGTGTAGTAGTCCCGGTGGGCGAGGACCGCGGACGCGTCGAGGGGACCCCGCACCGACTGGCTCAGGCCCGGCACACGGCGAGCGTCCGCGCGGGCGATGACCGGCCGCAGCAGGGCCTTGCTGGGCATGCACGCCCAGTACGAGCACTCGCCGCCGACCAGTTCGCTCTCCACGACCGCGGTGGTCAGACCGGCCGCGCGGGTGCGGTCGGCGACGTTCTCCCCCACGGGCCCGGCCCCGACCACCACGACGTCGTACGCGTTGGTTTCCGTTTCCGTCATGGGGTCAGTCTGGTGGGTGGTGTGCGCCCTGGCCACACGGGTAGGGGCGCGGAATACGTGCCAGGTCGGCCGTGTTGTGCCGACGGCTTGACCCACACCAGGAAGAGGGATTTACGCCATGAGCAGCACCGTGGAGCTCACCAAGGAGAACTTCGACCAGACGGTCACGGACAACGAGTTCGTCCTGATCGACTTCTGGGCGTCCTGGTGCGGGCCGTGCAAGCAGTTCGCGCCGGTCTACGAGAAGGCGGCGGAGGAGAACCCGGACCTCGTGTTCGGCAAGGTGGACACCGAGGCGCAGCCGGAGCTGGCCGCGGCCTTCGGTATCCAGTCGATTCCCACGCTGATGATCGTCCGTGACCAGGTCGCCGTGTTCGCCCAGCCGGGTGCCCTGCCCGAGGCCGCCCTGACGGACGTCATCGGGCAGGCCCGGAACCTCGACATGGACGAGGTCCGCAAGGCGATCGCCGAGCAGCAGGCCCAGGAGGGCCAGCAGGCGCCCCAGGGCTAGAAGGGATACGGGGCCACGTCTCCGCGTACCGTCGTCCAGCGCAGTTCGGTGAAGGCCTCCAGGTTGGCCTCGCCGCCGAAGCGGGCGCCGGTGCCGGAGGCGGCCACTCCGCCGAAGGGCGCCACGGCCTCGTCGTTGACGGTCTGGTCGTTGATGTGGACGATGCCGGTCGGTATGCGCTCGGCGAGGTCCAGGCCGCGGGCCGTATCGCGGGTGACGATGCCCAGGGAGAGTCCGTATTGGCTCTGCGCGGCCAGGGCCGCCGCCTCGTCGGCGGTGGTGAAGGAGCGTACGGGCGCGACGGGGCCGAAGACCTCCTCCGCGTAGGCCGGGGTGTGGTCGCCGACGTGGGCGAGGACCGTGGGCCGGTAGAAGAGCCGGTCGTGGGTGCCGCCCGCGGCGAGCTTGGCGCCCGCGGCCTTGCTGGACTCGACCAGGCCGCTGATCTTGGCGAGCTGGCCGGAGTCGATGATCGGGCCGAGGTGGACCTGTTCGCGGTACGGGTCGCCGACGGCGAGTGAGTCCGCCTTGGCGGCGAGCCGTTCGACGTACTCGTCGTACAGGGACGCGTGCACCAGGTGGCGTCCGGTCGTCATGCAGATCTGGCCCTGGTGGAAGAACGAGCCCCAGGCGGCGGTGGAGATCACGGCGTCGAGGTCGGCGTCCGCCAACACGATCAGGGCCGAGTTGCCGCCCAGTTCCAGGTGGGCCCGCTTGAGGTGGCGGCCGGCGGCCTCGCCCACGGCCCGCCCGGCGGGGGTGGAGCCGGTGAACGAGATGACCGGCAGGCGCGGGTCGGCGACCAGGGCCTGTCCGGCGTCCGCGCCGCCGGGGAGCACGTGCAGCAGGTCCTGCGGCAGGCCCGCGGCGGCGAAGACCGCGGCGAGGGACAGCCCTCCGCAGACGGCGGTGCGCGGGTCGGGCTTGAGGACGACAGCGTTGCCGAGGGCCAGGGCCGGTGCGACGGAGCGGATGGACAGGATCAGCGGGGCGTTGAACGGGGAGATCACGCCCACGACACCGGCCGGGACGCGGCGCGTGTACGACAGGCGCGGCGCCTCGCTGGGCAGGACCTGGCCGGCCGGACGGGAGGCGAGCGCGGCGGCCTCGTAGCACTCCTGGGCTGCGACGTGCAGTTCGAAGTCGGCCTTGCCGGGGACGGAACCGGATTCGCGGACGAGCCACTCGCGCAGTTCGGCGGCGTGTGCCGTGAACAGGTCGCCGGCCTTGCGGAGTACAGCTGCCCGGGCGAAGTGCGGGGCGCGGGCCCACTCGCGCTGGGCGGCGGCGGCCCTCCCGGCGGCGGCCCCGACGTCCTCAGGGGTGGCGAGGGCGAGGGTGCCGAGGGTTTGGCCGGTGGCGGGCTCGGTGACGGTGTACCCGGGCCCCGTCAGGGGCTGGGGCTGCCAGGTCCTGGTGTCGAGCAACGGCATGACGGCTCTCCGATCGATCGGTACCGGCTGACGGGGTGGTCGGATTTCCCGTGAGTGCGCGGCCGGTTCGGCGGTCATAGGGCGGGACGCGGCGACCGGGCCGCATCCGTGCGTGCCGGTGGCCCGCGTTCGCACGCGTCCCCATTTTGTTGAGCGTGCAACATCCTAGTCATGCGCAGGACGCCGAACGCCCCCTGCTCCGCCCCGCGCGGTCCGGACCCACCGCTACGGAGTCGGGTCAGCTCGACTCGCGGTGCAGCACCGTGGCACCCAGCACCTTGTGCGTCTCGGGCTCGGTGCCGGGCTTGCGCACGGCGCGGTCGACCAGTTCGGCGAGTTCACGGCCGGAGGGCAGTTCCAGGCGGACCGTGCTGAGCCGCGGCCGCAGCAGCCGGCCGAGCGTCAGATCGTCGGCGCCGATCACGGCCGTCTCCTCGGGGATGCGGATGCCCTCGTCCTGGAGGGCTCGCATCAGCAGCATCGCGTACTCGTCGTTGTAGGTGAACACGGCGTCCAGGCCGAGGCCCCGCCAGTGGGCGGCGAGGCGCGCGGCGGCCTCCTCGTCGTACGGGAGGGGCAGTTCGGTCACGGTGGCGTCGGTGCCCCGAAGGGACTGGCGCACGCCGTCGAGCCGGGGCGCGGAGAACGCCTCGAGGCCGGGTTCGCGCGGGACGACGACGCCGATGCGGCGCCTGCCGCTGTCGTAGAGGTGAGAGCCCGCGCTGTGGCCGACCACGTCGTGGTTTACGAGAAGGGCGTGCGCGCCCTCGATGGTCTCCGGGCCGAGGGTGACCACGGCCCGTGCCCCCGAACGCTTGAGCACCGCTACGCCGCGCGGGCCGAGCCCGGAACCGGGCACGAGCACGGCCACGGGCCGCAACTCGGCCCAGGCGCGGGCGGCTTCGTCGCCGTGCGGGCCGCCGGTGCCGTACTGCACGACCGTGTAGTCCAGGCTGCCGAGCGCGCCCTGGAGGTCGGTGAGGAACCGGTGGTAGAGCGGGCCGACGGGGAAGGTCGGCGCGGGGATGAGGACCATACGGCTGTGCCCGGCGCGCAGGCTGCGGGCCGCCGCGTGCGGGACGTACCCGAGTTCCCTCGCGGCCTCGTGGACCCGGCGGCGGGTGGGCTCGCTGATCCGTACGGCGCTGGTGTTGTTGAGGACGTAGGAGACGGTCGCGCGCGAGACACCGGCCAGGCGGGCCACGTCGGCGCTCGTGGGCACGGAGCGCGACGGTGCGGGGGACGGGGGCGCGGGCGTTTTCGGTATCTGCACCATGACGTACGGCATCTTGGCAGAAGCCCCAATGCGCCTTTCAGGCGGGGGAGTTGTGAGGAAGCCGTGAGCGGTCACGGCGCCCTGTCCGCGCGCTCAGCCGCCCGTGGCCGCGCCCGTCACCCGGTCGACGAGGTCGGCCCAGGCGTCCTCCAGGCGGGCCAGGGGTATCCCGCTCTGTCTGGTCAGGTGGTGGATCAGGGCGGGGTCGAGCTGGCCCATCAAGGTGTGGGAGAGCAGTTCGCAGTCCGCTTCCGGGACGACCTGGCGCAGCAGCATGGCCACGTGGTGGCGCAGCACCCGGCGGGGCGGGGTGGTGAAGCGGCGGCTGGCGCCCGGCTCGGCCGCCAGCTGCAGCTCCAGTTCGTCGGTCGAGCGGCGCAGCATCGCGCGGCCGAACGCCCGCAGCCGCTCCACGGGGGGCGCTCCGGGTCCGAGCGGCGGCGGCCCGGTGAGGAACGCGGCCTGGAACTTCTTCTCGGAGTGATCGAGCAGCGCCATGAGCAGACCGGTGCGGTCGCCGAACCGGCGGAAGACCGTGCCCTTGCCGACACGGGCTTCGGCGGCCACCGCCTCCATCGTGACGGCGTCCGCGCCGCGCTCCGCCACCAGCCGCGCGGCGGCCTCCAGCAGCCGGGCCCGGTTGCGCGCGGCGTCGGCCCGCAGGCACGGCTCGTCGGGCTCCAGGGCGGTGCCGAGCTGGAGCAGCTCGGGGTGGCCGACGGACTCCTGGGGCGTCGGGAAGGGCGGCGGGACGGTGGACATGAAGCCAGCGTAAAGCATCGGGACCAAAACTGGACCGCGGTCCGGTTAGGATGGTAGAACATTAAACGGACCCCGGTCCGTATCGTTACGGCAGTGTTCAGAGCCGTTCTTCACTACGTGGGAGTCAGCATGTCTGTTCGTATCCTCGCGCTCGTCGGCAGCCTTCGCGCCGGTTCGCACAACCGGCAGCTCGCCGAGGCCGCCGTCAAGCTCGCCCCCGAGGGTGCCGAGGTGGAACTGTTCGAGGGGCTGGCCGAGACCCCCTTCTACAACGAGGACATCGACGTCGAGGGCAGCGTTCCGGCCGCCGCCGCGAAGCTGCGTGAGGCCGCGAACGCGGCCGACGGCCTGATTCTGTTCACGCCCGAGTACAACGGCACCATCCCGGCCGTCCTGAAGAACGCCATCGACTGGCTGTCCCGCCCGTACGGTGCCGGTGCCCTCAGCGGCAAGCCGGTCGCCGTGGTCGGCACCGCGTTCGGCCAGTACGGCGGTGTCTGGGCGCACGACGAGACCCGCAAGTCCGTGGGCGTGGCCGGCGGCAAGGTGCTGGAGGACGTCAAGCTGTCCATCCCGGGCTCGATGACCCGCTTCGCCGAGACGCACCCGGCCGACGACGCCGAGGTCGCCGCGCAGCTGACCGAGGTCATCGCCCGTCTGCACAGCAACGCCACGGAGTCGGCCGCTGCCTGACCCGATCTCGCGCGGTGCCAGTGAGGGGCCGAGGCCGTTGCCGGCCGCGGCCCCTCCGGCGTGTCGTCGGCGAAGTCGCCGCTCAGACCGGTTGCGGCAGCGGCCCGGCCGCCCGCTCGCGCGGGTGGATCGGGGTGTCCGATCCGGTGAGCGGCCGGCCCGTGCCGCCGTGCCGCGTCGCGACGATCTCCGCCGCGATGGACAGGGCGGTCTCCTCGGGCGTACGGGCGCCCAGGTCGAGGCCGATGGGGGACCTGAGCCGGGCCAGCTCGCGCTCGCTCACGCCCGCCTCCCGGAGCCGCCGGTTGCGGTCCTCGTGGGTGCGGCGGGAGCCCATGGCGCCGACGTAGGCGACGGGCAGCCGCAGGGCTTCGGTCAGCAGGGGGATGTCGAACTTGGCGTCGTGGGTGAGCACGCACAGCACGGTCCGCGCATCGGTGTCCGTCCGCCGCAGGTAGAGGTGGGGCCAGTCCACGACGATCTCGTCGGCCTCGGGAAAGCGGACCCGGGTCGCGAAGACGGGACGGGCGTCGCAGACGGTGACGTGGTAGCCGAGGAACTTGCCCGCCCGTACGAGGGCGGCGGCGAAATCGATCGCCCCGAAGACGATCATGCGGGGCGCGGGGACGGCCGACTCGACGAGCAGGGTGAGACCGCCCGGGCAGTGCGAGCCGTCCTCGGAGACCTCGACCGTGCCGGTGCGGCCGGTGTCCAGCAGGGCGTGGGCCTGGGCGATCGCCGTGCGGTCCAGGTCCGGGTGGCCGCCGAGGCTGCCCTCGTGCGTGCCGTCGGGACGTACGAGCACCGCCCGGCCGAGAAGCCCGGCCGGGCCGTGGACCACTCGGGCGAGAGCCACCGGCTCGCCGTGGACGGCGGCTGACAGAGCCGCCACCGGGGCCGCGCCGTCGGCGCCGTACGGGGTGACCATGATGTCGATCGTCCCGCCGCATGTCAGTCCGACCGCGAAGGCGTCCTCGTCGCTGTAGCCGAACCGCTCGACACGGGTCTCGCCGTCCTGGAGGGCCTGGAGACACAGGTCGTACACCGCGCCCTCCACGCAGCCGCCGGAGACCGAGCCGACGGCCGTGCCGTCGGCGGAGACGGCCAGGGCGGCGCCGGGCGGGCGCGGGGCGCTGCCGCCGACGGCGACGACCGTGGCGACGGCGAAGTCCCGGCCCTCCTCGATCCACTCGTGCAGGTGCCCGGCGAGGTCAAGCATCGCCGCCCGCCGTCAGGACACGGTCGGGGCGGATGGGCAGGTGCCGGTGGCGGACGCCGGTCGCGTGCCAGACCGCGTTGGCGACCGCCGCGGCGGCGCCCACGATGCCGACCTCGCCGATGCCCTTGATGCCGACCGGGTCGTCCGGGTCGGGGTCGTCGACCCAGTCGGCCTCGATGTGCGGGATGTCGGCGTGCGCGGCGACGTGGTAGCCCGCGAGGTCGGCGCCGTAGACGCCGCCCGTGGCCCGGTCCCGGACGGCTTCCTCGTGCAGCGCCATCGAGATGCCCCAGATCATGCCACCGACGAGCTGGTTGCGGGCGGTGAGCGGGTTGACGATCCGGCCGGCCGCGAAGATGCCCAGCATGCGGCGGACCCGGACCTCGCCGGTGGCCGGGTCGACGGCGATTTCGGCGAACTGCGCGCCGAAGGAGTGCCGTTCCTTCTGGGCGAGGGCACCGATGGCCTCGGCCGTGTTCGACCGTACGGTGATGCCCTCCGGCGGAATGTCGGCGCCCGGCGCGAGGCTCTGCCGCAGCTCGTCGGCGGCGGCCGTGACGGCCCAGGCCCAGGAGCGGGTACCCGCCGAGCCGCCGGCGATCATCGCCGGACCGAGGTCGCTGTCCGCGATGCGCGCCCGGACGCGGTCCGTCGTGACTCCCAGGGCGTCGGCGGCGACCAGGGTGAGCGCGGTCCGGGCGCCGGTGCCGATGTCCGCGGCGTTGATCCCCACCGTGAAGGTGCCGTCCGCCTCCGCGGTGACGGCCGCGGTGGAGGGCATGGCTCCCGCGGGGAAGGAGGCGGCGGCGGTGCCGGTGCCGAGCAGCCAGCGGCCGTCGCGGCGCACACCGGGCCGCGGGTCCCGGTCGGCCCAGGCGAACCTGCGGGCGCCTTCCCGGAAACAGGCGATCAGGTTGCGGCTGCTGAACGGCAGCCCGGACACCGGGCCCACCGCGGGCTCGTTGCGCAGGCGCAGCTCGATCGGATCGATGCCGCACCGCTCGGCGAGCTCGTCGAGCGCCGCCTCCAGCGCGAACGAGCCGGGCGCCTCCCCGGGGCGCGCATCCAGGTCGGGGTCGGCACGTCGAGCCGCACGACCCGGCTGGCCGTGTGATGCGCGTCGGCGTCGTACATCGCCCGGCTCGCCGCGGCGCTCGGCTCCACGAACTCGTGCACGGACGAGGTCATGTTCAGGGACTGGTGCTCCAGGGCACGCAGCCGCCCGTCCGCGTCGGCGCCGAGCCTGACCCGCTGGGCCGTGGGGCTGCGGTAGCCGGCGAGCGAGAACATCTGCCGGCGAGTCATGACGACCCTGACCGGACGTTGCAGAACGGTCGCGGCCATCACGGCGGCCACCTGGTGCGCACGGACGCCTTTGCTGCCGAAGCCGCCGCCGACGTGCTCGGAGCGCACCCGCACGGAGGCGGGGTCGAGGGAGAACAGGTTCGCGAGCTCGCCGGCGACCCAGGTGGTGCCCTGGTTGGAGTCGACGACCTCGAGCCGGCCGCCCTCCCACAGGGCCGTCGCGGCGTGCGGTTCCATCGGGTTGTGGTGTTCCTCCGGAGTGGTGTACTCCGCGTCCACCACGACGGCGGAGGAGGCGAGTTGGCCCTCCAGGTCGCCCTTCTCCATCACGCCCGGCGCATGGCCGTCGACCGGATACGCCTCGGTCTGCCGCTCGGCGGAGAACGCGATGTCGTGCGGCTCCTGGTCGTACGTCACGACGAGGGCCTCGGCGGCCTCCCTGGCCTGCTCGGACGTCTCGGCGACGACCAGCGCCACCGGCCAGCCCATGTGGATCACCCGGTCGTGCTGGAAGAGGGCGACGCTCGGGTCCGGCGGCACGCCCAGCAGGCCGATGTAGTCGCTGTCGACGCGCGGGGCGTTGTCGTGGTGGAGCACGGTGAGCACGCCGGGCATCCGGAGCACGGCCTCGGTGTCCAGGGCGCGGATACGGCCGCGGGCGACGGTGGACAGCACCAGCCAGCCGTGGGCGAGTTCGGCGAAGGGGATCTCGGCGGCGTAGCGGGCCGCTCCGGTGACCTTGTCGCGGCCCTCCACGCGGGTGTGCGCGGTGCCGACGGAGCCCTTGGTGGCGGTGGTCATCGGGTGGCCTCCTCGGCGAGTTCGCTCAAGCCGGCCACGACGAGGTTGCGCATCAGGGTCACCTTGTATCCGTTGTGGGTCAGCGGTTCCGCCTGGGCCAGTTCCGCGTCCGCGGCGGCCGTGAAGTTCTCGGCGTCGGCCGGTGCGCCGAGCAGGGCGCGTTCGGCCGTGCGGGCCCGCCAGGGGCGGGAGGCGACCGCTCCGAAGGCCAGGCGGACGTCCCGTACGACACCGTCCTCGACGTCGAGGGCGGCGGCGATCGAACCGATGGCGAAGGCGTACGAGGCGCGCTCGCGCACCTTGCGGTAGCGGGAGTTGGCGGCCACCGGCGCGGGCGGCAGGGTGACGCCGGTGATCAGCGCACCCGGCGGCAGGGCCGTCTCCAGGTGCGGGGTCTCTCCCACCGGCAGGTAGAAGTCGGCGAGCGGCAACTCCCCCGGCCCGTCCGCCGTTTCGTAGGACACGACGGCGTCGAACGCGGCGAGCGCCACGCCCATGTCGGAGGGGTGCGTGGCCACGCAGTGGTCGGAGGCGCCCAGGATGGCGTGATTGTGGTGCTCACCGGTGATGGCGGGGCAGCCGCTGCCGGGGTTGCGTTTGTTGCAGGCGGAGGCGACGTCGGCGAAGTAGCCGCAGCGGGTGCGCTGGAGGAGGTTGCCGCCGACGGTGGCCATGTTGCGCAGCTGTCCGGAGGCGCCGGCCAGTACCGCCTGCGCCAACGCCGGATAGCGGAGCCGGACTTCGGGGTGCGCGGCGAGGTCGCTGTTGGTGACGGTCGCACCGATGCGCAGGCCGCCGTCGCCGGTCGGCTCGACGCGGTCCAGGGGCAGTTCTCGGACGTCGACCAGCAGGGCGGGCCGCTCGACGCCGGTCTTCATCAGGTCGACGAGGTTGGTGCCGCCGCCCAGGAAACGGGCTTCCCAGTCGCCGTCGAGCAGCGCCACGGCGCCGGAGACGTCGTAGGCGCGCTGGTAGCCGAACTCCCTCATGCCGCCGCCCCCTTGCTCTCGGCGGCCCGGGCCACGGCCTGGACGATCGACACGTAGGCGCCGCAGCGGCACAGGTTGCCGCTCATCCGCTCCCTGATCTCCTCCGGGGTCAGCGGTGGCGGTCCCGCCTCGGGCCGTATGTCGTCGGTGGCGGCGCTGGGCCAGCCCGCCGCGTGCTCCTCGATCAGGGCGATGGCCGAGCAGATCTGCCCCGGCGTGCAGTAACCGCACTGGAATCCGTCGAGGTCGAGGAACGCCTGCTGCACCGGATGCAGCTGGTCCCCCTCCGCGACGCCCTCGATGGTGGTGATCTCACGCCCCTCGGCCGCCACGGCGAGCTGGAGGCAGGACACGGCCCGGCGGCCGTCGACCAGGACCGTACAGGCGCCGCACTGGCCCTGGTCGCAGCCCTTCTTCGTGCCGGTCAGATCGAGGCGCTCACGCAGGGCGTCGAGCAGGGTGGTGCGGTGGTCGACGGTCAGCGTGTACTTCTCGCCGTTGACGGACAGGGTGAGGTCGCTGGACGTCGATGGGGGCATGGAAGCCTTCTTTCTCACGTCACACGGTCGGGAGGCGGGAGCCGTGGGTGGCGGGCCGGTTCGCAACAGTGCAGGATGCGGTGCGGGCCGCAGCGTCAGGGCCGTCTCGGGCTGTCCGCACGGACGTCCCGCCGATACGATGAAGCAAGCGGACAGTTGTCCGATACCCGGAAACGTAACGGACAACTGTCCGCTTAACAAGGGCCGGGTTTCGGCCAAGGACCGCGAGGAGGGCGAGTGCCGGAGAAGGTGCCGCAGAAGAAGGAGGCTCCTCTGCGCTCGGACGCGCAACGCAACCGCGAGCGCATCCTGGAAGTCGCGTTGGTCGAACTGACGCGTGCGGCGGACGCCCCGCTGAGCGCGATCGCCAAGAAGGCGGGCGTCGGGCAGGGGACCTTCTACCGCCACTTCCCGAGCCGTGAGGCGCTCGTCATGGAGATCTACCGGCACGAGATGCGGCAGGTCGCCGAGACCGCGGCACCGCTGCTGGAGAGCCGGGAGCCCGACCAGGCGCTCCGTGAGTGGATGGACCGTTGCGCGCGGTTCGCCATGACCAAGGCCGGCCTGGCCGACGCGCTCCGCCAGGCCACCAGCGCGCCGGGGAAGCCGGCGAAGCCGGCACACACCCCCCTGACCGAGGCGGCCGAACTCCTCCTGCGCGCCAACGAGAAGGCCGGCACCATCCGCCCTGGAATCACCGCGGACGACCTCTTCCTCGCCATCGGCGGCCTCTGGACGATCGCCCCGAACACCGACTGGCAGCCCCGCGCCACCCGCCTGCTGGACCTCGTCATGGACGCGCTGCGGGTGGGGGCGCCCGGGCGGTGAAGGGGCGGGGCTTCATGGGGCGGACGGTCGAGGGACGGCAAAGGTCCCGCGCCCCTGAGTTGCCCAGCGCTTCAGGCGACGGCCGTCGGGGCCAGTTCTCGTAGTTCCCGGAGGGCCGCCGCCACCGCCGGGCGGGCGTGGCCGCCGCCGCGGGTGCAGGTCAGGAGCTTGCGGTGGGGGTCGCCTTCGCAGCGGACGCGGGCGATCGGGAGATGCGGCGTCAGATGGGCGAGGCGCGGGACGAGGGCGACGCCGAGCCGGTGGGCGACGAGGTGGGCGGCGACGTTCCAGTCGAGGGCGTGATGGACGACGTCGGGGGTGAAACCGGCCGCGCCGCATGCGGACAGGACGTGCGGACGGCAGGCGCTCTCCTCCACCGGCGCGATCCACGGCTCGTGTGCCGCCTCCGCGAGATCGACCCGGGCCCGTCCGGCCAGCCGATGCCCTTCGGGGACGACCAGGTCGAACGGGTCGTCGAGCAACGGCTGCTGGTCGAACCGCGTGTCGCTCAGCGGCGGGTTGTGCGGGGTGGACTCGACGATCGCCAGGTCGATGTCACCCTCGAAGAGGAGGTCGAAGCTCTCCGGGACGCCCGCCTCGGTGATCCGTACGGACAGCCGCGGGTGCCGCTCCCCCAGCCGGGCCGCCATCGGCGCGAGCAGCACCGAGATGGCCACGGGGAAACCGGTCACGCGCAGCACTCCGGACGGCGCCCCGTGGTCCGCCCGAAGATCTAGTTCCGCCTGGTCCCAGCGGGCCTGGATGGCGTCGGCGTGCGCGAGCAGGCTCTCGGCGGCCGGAGTGAGGCGGACCCCGCGCCCCTGCGGCTCCAGCAGGTCGACGCCCAGGTCACGGGCGAGCTGCCGGATCTGCTGGGAGGCGGCGGACGGCGTGAAGTGCAGGGCTCGGGCGGCCGCGGTGACCGTGCCGTAGTGGGCGACCGCCCTCAGGACATGCAGCCGGCGCAGGTCAATCATGAAGCCCACGCTTCACAATGACGTCCACAAAGTCAACCTGGACGTGTACGGAGACTCCGGCGCACCCTGGCTGTGTCGCGACGGTCAACCAGCCACGACGTACGAGGAGTCATAGACATGATCAGCACCACCGGCACCGTCTGCCCGCACTGCGGATGGCCGGACGGAGGCGAGCCGTTCCAGGTGCTGTCCCGGCACACCACCGCGACGGGCCGCACGGAGTGGACGCGCTGCGGATGCGGCTCACTCCAGGTCCGGGTCGTCGACGGCGGCGGCATGCGCGTCGTCTCGCGCAGCCGGCCGGCATCCGGGTCCGCTCCGGCTCGGTCGGGTACCGCGAGCGGCTGAGGGCTCAGGCCCCGCCGTGCTGCGCCAGCTACTCCCCCAGCGGGCTGCGCCGGTACAGGACGCGGCGGCCGTCGCGAGCGCGGGTGACCAGGCCGGCTGCGCTGTGGCTGGAGCGGGCCGGCGTGGCGGGCCGTACCGGGTCGGCGCCGGGCGCCGTGAACACGGGCGGTGCCGGGGCCGCGGTTTTCGCCGTGGACAGGGCCCCTGCCGGGGCTTCGCACGACGTAGTGGACACAGGCCATGCCCTGGCCACGTCCGGCATGGTGAACGCGGACGGTGCCGGGGCCCCGGCCTTCACCGTGGACACGGACCATGTCGGGTCGGCGGCCTTCGCCATGGACAGGGCCCCTGCCGGGGCTTCGCACGACGTAGTGGACACAGGCCATGCCCTGGCCACGTCCGGCATGGTGAACGCGGACGGTGCCGGGGCCCCGGCCTTCACCGTGGACACGGACCATGTCGGGTCGGCGGCCTTCGCCATGGACAGGGCCCCTGCCGGGGCTTCGCACGACGTAGTGGACACAGGCCATGCCCTGGCCACGTCCGGCATCGTGAACGCCGGCCTTGGCGGGTCGGCACCGGCCGCGCCCCCGGACCGTGCCCCGGCGATATCCGGCGTGGTGGAACCAGACCGTGCCTGGGCGGGGTCCGACGCCATGGGCCACGCACCATGCCGGGACCGCGTCCAGCGTGGTGAACACTGCCCCCGGCGGGTCGGCGTCGGCCGCCGTGTGCCCCCGGACCCTGCCACGGCGGTATCCAGCGTGGTGGACCCAGACCATGCCGGGGCCGGGTCGTACGCCATGGGCACGGACCATGCCCGGACGGCACCGGGCGCCGGGAACGCGGACCGTGCCACGGCGGCATCCGGCGCAGTCGACGTGCCGGGCAGCGTCCTACGCCATGGGCACGGACCCTGGGGCCGGGTCGGCGTCCGGCGTCGTGAAAACTGCCCCTGCCGGGGCGGCGCCAGGCGACGTGGACACGGACCGCGCCTGGACGGCGTCCCGCGCCATGGACACGGACCATGCCGGGACGGCACCGGGCGCCGGGAGCGCTGATCCCGCCTGGACGGCGTCTCGCGTGGTCGACACCGGCCATGCCGGGGCCGCGTCCCGCGTCGGCCGAGTGGGGCACGTCCGGGTCGCGGCCAGCGTGGTCGACGCGGTGATTCTCGAACGGGCCGCCGGTGCCATACGGCTCGTTCTCGACCGTACCCGCGGACGGGCCCCGGCCGACGATCCGGCGCCGGTCGAGACGCTTCTCGACGGCGCGGCTCCGGAACCGGACCGGCTGCATACCGCTCGCCGTCTCGCCTGGACCCCACGGTTCCGGCCCGGGCTCTCGCCCCGCTGAGGGAGCGGCCACGGGTCGTGCCCGTCGGGACGGAGGCCGACACGGGCACGGTCGGACGACTCGGCGTCGGGCCGGCCGTTCCCGTGCTGGAGCTCCCCCGGTCTGAGGCCGAGGTCCGTACCGCCCTGCGGTTCACCGCCGAGGGCACCCCGCGGGATCCCGGGCCGCGGGTGGTGTACGCCGACGAGCTGGATGGCATCGCCCTCCTCGCCGATCTCGTCGTACCGGGCGCCGAGCCGGCGCCCGACGTCCGTGTCCTGGAGACGGCGGCGGCCACGCCCTGGCTGCTGGCGACCCTGCACGCCGTCGCGTCCACGGCGAGCCTGCGAGCGGCCGCCTCAGAGATCAACGTCCACCACTCGACGCTCCAGGACCGGCCGGCCCACGCCGAGCACCTGCTCGGCTGGCCGGTGCGCACCCCGCAGGGCCGGCTCCGGCTGCAACCGGCGCTGGCGATGCGGCACCTGGCCCGGCCGCAGCCGTCGCACGTCCGCCACGCCCGCCCGTGGTCCGCGTGATCCGGATCGCGCCCGGGGGCCCGTGCCGCCGCCGTCCGGCTGGGGGAGACTGTCCGGGCGCCGTCCGGTACGAGGTTCAGGAGCATGAGGCATGAGCGTGCAGCGGTATCCCCTGGCCGGGGTCACGGTGGTCAGCCTGGAGCAGGCCGTGGCCGCGCCCTACGCCACCCGGCAGCTCGCCGACCTCGGAGCCCGTGTGATCAAGGTGGAGCGGCCGGGCGGCGGCGACTTCGCCCGCCGGTACGACACGACCGTGCACGGCCACTCCAGCTATTTCGTGTGGCTCAACCGGTCCAAGGAGTCCCTCACACTCGACCTCAAGGATCCGCGCGGCCACGAGATCCTGCACGAACTCCTCGACGGCGCCGACGTCTTCGTACAGAACCTCGCCCCGAACGCCGCCGGCCGGCTCGGTGTGGACGCCGCCACCGTCACCAGCCGCCGCCCCGGTCTGATCCCGTGCACGATATCCGGCTGGGGCACGACCGGCCCCTGGGCCGACCGCAAGGCGTACGACCTGCTCGTGCAGTGTCAAACCGGTCTTGTGTCCCTGACGGGGACCCCGGAGGGGACCGCCCGGACCGGGATCTCCGTCGCCGACATCGCCGCCGGGATGTACGCCTACAGCGGCATCCTCACCGCTCTGTACACCCGCGCCACCACCGGCGAGGCCCACCCGGTGGAGGTGTCCCTGTTCGAGGCGCTGGCGGAGTGGATGGGCCAGCCCGCCTACTACACGCGGCACGGCGGCACCCAGCCCCCGCGCCTCGGCACCCAGCACGCCACCATCGCGCCGTACGGGACGTACGAGGCCGCCGACGGCAAGGAGGTGCTGTTCTCCATCCAGAACGAGCGGGAGTGGGCGGCCCTGTGCACGGAGTTCCTCGGCAGGCCGGAGCTGGTCGAGGATCCGCGCTTCGCCACCGGCTCCGACCGCGTCGCCCACCGTGAGGAGCTCAACACGATCGTCGCCGCCCGCTTCGCCCGCTCCGGCTCCGCCCAGGTCCTCGAGGACCTGGAGGCCATCGGCATCGCCTGCGCCGGGGTCAACGACGTCGCCGCCTTCCTGGACCACCCGGTGCTGGCCGCCCGCGGCCGCTGGACCGAGGTCGCGGTTCCGGGCGCCACGGTGGAGGCCCTGCTCCCGCCGGCCGATCTGGCGGGCCTGCCCTCCCGCATGGACCCCGTACCGGCGGTCGGCGAGCACACCGAGTCGATCCTGGCCGAGCTGGGCCGTACCGACGAGGAGGTGGCGGCCCTGCGCGCGGACGGCGTCGTCTGACGCCCCGAGCGACCGTCCCCGAGCGGCGTCCGGGAGAACCTACCGGGACCCGGTGGCGCGCCGCTCCTCCTCGGCCCCGGCCTCGGCCTCCTGCTTCTTCGAAGCCCGCAGGCTGGTGAGCGTGGTGACGGCCAAGACCAGAACGATGAAGCTCAGGGAGAAGGGGATGCTGATCTCGGGCACGTGGACGCCCGACTCGTGCAGGGCGTGCAGCACCAGCTTCACGCCGATGAAGCCCAGGATGACCGACAGGCCGTAGGAGAGGTGGACCAGCTTCTTCAGCAGGCCGCCGATGAGGAAGTACAGCTGGCGCAGGCCCATCAGGGCGAAGGCGTTCGCGGTGAAGACGATGTACGGGTCCTGGGTCAGCCCGTAGATCGCGGGGATGGAGTCGAGGGCGAACAGCACGTCGGTGGAGCCGATCGCGAGCATCACGACCAGCATCGGGGTCATGATCCGCTTGCCGTTCTCGGTGATGAACAGCTTGGTGCCGTGGTAGCGGTCGGCGACGCCGAAGCGCTGCTCCGCCATCTTCAGCAGCTTGTTCTCCTGGTACTCCTCCTCGTGGTCCTGCTTGCGGGCGTCCTGGATCAGCTTCCAGGCG
This sequence comes from Streptomyces sp. DG1A-41, assembly GCF_037055355.1. Classification (GTDB taxonomy): domain Bacteria; phylum Actinomycetota; class Actinomycetes; order Streptomycetales; family Streptomycetaceae; genus Streptomyces. The sequence continues at coordinate 584,903 of NZ_CP146350.1, forward strand.
GTCCAGATGAGGAAGGCGCCGAAGATGTAGAACACCCAGGAGAAGGCGGAGATGATGGCCGCGCCGGCGGCGATGAAGACGGCCCGCAGCACCAGGGCCATCAGGACGCCGACCATCAGCACCCGCTGCTGGTACTGCGAGGGCACCGCGAACTTCCCCATGATCAGGACGAACACGAAGAGGTTGTCGACGCTCAGCGACTTCTCGGTGATGTAACCGGCGAAGAACTCACCCGTGGGCCCGCTCCCACCGAAGTACCACAGCCCCAGCCCGAACAGCACGGCCAGGACGATCCACACCACCGTCCACGTCCCGGCTTCCCTGACTGACACGTCGTGGGGCTTGCGGCCGACGAAGAAGTCGACGGCGACGAGCAGGCACAGGGCTGCCACGGTCAGCAGCCACACGGATAGCGAGACGTTCACTGATGCTCCTGTTGCAGGTGTGGGGAACATCCTTGTCCGACCTGGCTGATTTTCGCCACACCTGACAGGTGAACAATGCGTCACAGCTGCGCGTGCAGGGCCTCCAGGACGTCCTGGTCCGTCAGCTGGTCGAAGTTCTCGTACCAGAGGCCGACCGCCATGAACGCGGCCGGCTGGTGCAGGCAGATCACCTCGTCCGCCTCGGCGCGCAGCAGCTCGACCGCCTCCGGGGAGCACACCGGCGCGGCCAGCACCACCCTTTCGGGCGCCTGACGTCGGACGAATCGCACCGCGGCCCGGGCCGTGGAACCGGTCGCCAGGCCGTCGTCGACCACGATCACGGTACGTCCGCGCAGGTCGGGCGCGGGGCGGCCCTGCCGGTACAGCGCCTCGCGGCGGCGCAGTTCCGCGCGCTCCCGCTCGATGACGGGCGCGAGGGCGGCCTCGCGGAGTCCCAGATGCCGCATGGCGTCCTCGTCGAGGAGCGGCACCTCGTCCCCGGCCATCGCACCGACGCCCAGCTCCTCCTGGAAGGGCGCCCCGATCTTCCGTACGACGAGCACGTCGAGCGGGGCGTCGAGCGCCTCGGCGACCTCGCGCGCCACGGCGACCCCGCCGCGAGGCAGGGCGAGGACGAGGGGATCGGGCAACGCCCCCTCGCGCTGCCGTGTGCGCAGCGTTTCGGCCAGTTCCCGGCCGGCCTGCCGGCGATCACGGAACCGCATGACGGTCACCTCTGCTTCCCACACGGAGAGATCCCTCGGCCGGTGCGGCTCCCGCGTACCCCCAGCCCACCGGACAATGCGCACCATCCGGACGTCCGTCACACTCGGAACGCGGGGTGTTTCCGGCCGTGCGGCGCAGGCGACCCGGGACCGTGCGCACGGCACGAACCGTACGCACGGCACGGCCCTCTCCGCACGACCGGCGCACCAGGCCACTGAGCAGACTCCGACGCGACGGGAGCACCCGGATGACCACTGCCCCTTCTCATCCGCAGCCCGACCGGCCGGGCCCGCGCATCGGCGTGCTGGGTTCGTACGGCGGCTTCAACATCGGCGACGAGTCGATCCTGACCTGTGTGCTGCGCTGTCTGCGCGCCCAGCGGCCCGAGGCCCGGCTGGTCGTCTTCAGCCGGAACGCCGAGCACACCCGGGTCCATCACCCGGGTGCCGACGAGGTCGTGGACTGGGAGGGCGTCAGCCGCAGCCACGTCCTGGACGCGCTGGCCTCGCTGGACGTGCTGGTCCTGGGCGGCGGCGGGCTCCTCTTCGACGGCGAGGCGCGCCGCTATCTGCGCCTGGTCCGGGCCGCGCAGGAGCGCGGCATCCGCACCTTCGCCTACGCCATCAGCGCCGGCCCGCTGCGCGAGGCCGACGACCGGGAGGCCGTGCGCACGGTGCTGGCGGACATGGACGACGTCGTGGTGCGGGACGAGGAGTCCAAGCTGGTGCTGGAGGACGTCGGTGTCGAACGCGACGTCGTCGTCACGGCCGATCCGGCGCTGCTGCTGGAGCCGGAGCCGTTCACCGACGAGATGATGCGTCACGAGGGCGTGCCCACCCACTCGCGTCTGGTGGGGATGTCGGTGCGGGAGCCGGGCCGGGCGGCCGAGAAGCTGGACGAGGGCGACTACCACGCGCTGCTCGCCGATGTCGCCGACTTCCTCGTCCGCCGGCTGGACGCGCATGTGGTGTTCCTGCCGATGGAGCGGCACGACGTGCGGCACGCGCACGCCGTGCTGTCCCACATGACCGCCCCCGACAAGGGGCGGATCCTGCACGGCTCGTACAGCCCGGGGCAGGTCCTCGGCTTCATGCGCCATCTGGACCTGGCGGTCGGCATGCGCCTGCACTTCGTGATCTTCGCGGCGCTCTCGGGACTGCCGGTGCTGCCGCTCCCCTACTCCGGCAAGGTCTTCGACTTCGCCCGCCGGATGGGGGCTCCGGCCCTGGTGGGCGTGGCGCGGGAGCAGGCCGGGCTGCTGCTGGCGGAGGTGGACCGGCTGTGGGACGAGTACCCGGAGCGCCGGCAGGAGCTGCACTCCCGCGTCCGTGAGCTGTCCACGCAGGCCCTGGAGACCTGCTCACGCTGCGGAGTGCTGCTGGACGAGGTCGACGGGGGGACGGAGGCGGCAGTGGGCGCCCCTCCCCTCCTGGACACGCGGGCAGAACCACCGCCGCCCACGGCCGAACCCCGTCCGCTGGGCGTGTGACGCCGACGCCGAGGACCCGCCCGCGGGAGGACACCGATGCCGATCCTGCAAGAACCGCGCGAGCCCCGCACGGTCACCCTGCCCGCGCGACCCGCCCGGCACGGCGGCCGGACGGAGGTCCTGGTGGTCGGCGGCGGCCCGGCCGGGTTCGCCGCCGCGGTCGCGGCGGCCGACGCCGGCGCCGAGGTCGTCCTGGTGGAGCGCTACGGGTTCCTCGGCGGCAACGCGACCGCGGCGCTGGTCATGCCGCTGATGTCGTTCCACAACGAGCACAAGCAGGCCACGTTCACCGAGACCGGCCAGGACGCCCGGCTGCTGCCCACCGACCACGGCGAGGGCGAACCGGTCGTCCAGGGTGTGCTGTGGCGGCTGCTGGACCGGCTCATGGGGCGCGGCGGCTGTCTGAAGCCCTCCCCGAGGACCGGCTACACGGTCCCCTTCGACCCGGAGCTCTTCAAGCTGGTCCTGCTCGACATGATGGACGAGGCGGGCGTGCGGATGCTGTTCCACGCCTTCGCCTCCACCGCGCTGCGCCTCGACGACGGCTGGCGTGTGGTGTTCGAAACCAAGTCGGGGCCGGTGGTGATCGACGCCGACGTGGTCGTGGACGGCACGGGCGACGGCGACGTCGCGGCTGCCTGCGGGGCGCCGTACGAGATCGGCCGGCCGGAGGACGGGCTGGTGCAGCCGATGACGCTGATGTTCCGGGTCGCGGACTTCGCGCGGCCGGACTTCGCCGCGTACGTGCGGGAGCATCCCGACCAGTGGCGCGGGGTGCACGGCCTGTGGGACCTGGTCGAGGAGGCCAGGGCCGACGGTGATCTGCGGCTGCCGCGCGAGGACATCCTGTTCTTCGCGACGCCGCACCCGCGCGAGGTCAGCGTCAACAGCACCCGCGTGAACAGGGTGCTCGGCACCAGCGTGTGGGACCTGACCCGGGCCGAGTACACCGCCCGGCGCCAGCTCGCGGAGATCGACCGCTTCCTGCGCACCAGGGTGCCCGGCTTCGAGGAGTCGTACGTCGTGCAGAGCGGCACCCACATCGGCGTCCGGGAGACCCGGCGGGTCGTCGGCGACTACCATCTCACCGGCCACGACATCCTGGCCGCCCGGCGCTTCCCGGACGTCGTCGCGCACGGCGCCTATCCGGTCGACATCCACAACCCGCGCGGCTCCGGGACGGTCCTGAAGCGGGTGCCCACGGGCAGCTTCTACGACATCCCGCTGCGCTGTCTCGTGCCGCAGGGCACGGAGCGGCTGCTGGTGGCGGGCCGCTGCATCTCGGGGACGCACGTGGCGCACTCGTCCTACCGGGTCATGCCGATCGCGATGGCGACCGGCCAGGCGGCGGGTGTGTGCGCCGCGCTGACCGCACGCCACGGGCACGGGCCTCGGGGTGTGCCGTACCGGCGCGTGCAGCGGGAACTGCTGCGGCAGGGCGCCCGGTTGCGCATCGACCTGCCGGTGGCCGGCTGACGCAGGGCGCCGCCGTCAGCCCGCCGCGGTCCTCAGCTGGTCGTGGCACCACTGCCGGGCCACCTCGGTGACCTGGCCGAGCGCGCCCGGCTCCTCGAACAGATGGGTGGCGCCGGGCACCACGTGGAGGGTGTGCGGGACGTGCAGCCGTCGGGCCGCTTCCTCGTTGAGCCGCAGCACCTGCCGGTCCCGGCCGCCCACGATCAGCAGCACCGGAGCCCGGACGGCGTCCAGGGCGTCGCCCGCCAGGTCGGGCCGCCCACCGCGCGAGACGACGGCCGACACCCGGTCGGGGCGTTCGGCGGCGGCGACGAGGGCCGCGCCCGCGCCGGTGCTGGCGCCGAACAGCACGACGGGCAGGCCCTGAGTGCCGGGCGACTGTGCCAGCCAGTCGATGGCGGCCACCAGCCGGCGGCCCAGCAGGGGGATGTCGAAGCGGAGTTCGGCGGTGACGACGTCCAGCCGTTCCTCCTCCTCGGTGAGCAGGTCGATCAGCAGGGTGCCGAGTCCGGCGGTGCGCAGGCCGGCGGCGACCTCGCGGTTGCGGGGGCTGTGCCGGGAGCTGCCGCTGCCGTGCGCGAACAGCACGATCGCGCGGGCGGCGGGCGGCACGGTCAGATCGCCGGTGAGCGCGGCGCCGTCGGCGGGCACGGTGACCGTCTGGGAGATCATCGGAGGCCTCCTCTCCCCCGTTCCCGAATTCCAATTCCCGGGTTCCTCCGCCCGCCTACCCACACCGCGGCAGCCGTCCCGCCTGGCGTATGGCGCGATCTGTGGGGTGCGTGTCGTTGACGCCATACCGCAGGCCGATGGAGCGTGGAGGCGTGACAGATCGCCGTATCGTCTTCGTCGTCTTCGACGGCTTCCAGCCGCTCGACCTCACCGGCCCGCACGAGGTGTTCCACAGCGCCGGCGAGGACTACGCCTGCGAGGTCGTGGCGCCCCGGGCGGGACCGGTCAGGTCGGTCAGCGGGCTGCTCGTGCACGCCGGGCACGGCGTGGCGGACCTCGGCCCGGCCGGGATCGACACGCTCGTGGTGGTGGGCGGCCGGGGTGTCGACCGGGCCCGCCAGGACCAGGCGCTGGTCTCCTGGATCGCCGCCGCGGCGGCCGGTGCCCGGCGCGTGGCCTCGGTGTGCAGCGGGGTGTTCCTGCTGGCGGCGGCGGGGCTGCTGGACGGGCGCCGGGTCACCACGCACTGGGCACGCGAGGAGCAGTTGGCCCGGGAGCACCCCGAGGTGCGCGTGGACTGTGAGCCGATCTTCGTCCGGGACGGGCGGGTGTGGACGTCGGCCGGTGTGACGGCCGGTATGGATCTGGCGCTCGCCCTGGTGGAGGACGATCTGGGCCGGGAGGTCGCGCACGCGGTGGCCCGCCGACTCGTGCTGTTCCTGCGCCGGCCGGGCGGCCAGTCGCAGTTCAGCGTGGCGTTGTGGGCACGGCAGCCGGCGACGGACCCGCTGCGGGCCGCCGTCACCGCGATCCACGCCGATCCGGGCGCCCGGCACGACATCGCCGGCCTCGCCGCACACGCCGGGCTGAGCCCACGGCACCTCCAGCGCCGTTTCACCGCCGAACTGGGCGTGCCGCCGGCCACGTACGTCGAGCGGGTGCGCGTCGAGGCGGCACAGCGCGCCCTCACCGAGGGGGACGAACCGGTCGAGGCCGTCGCCCGCCGCTGCGGCTTCGCCACCGCCGAGACCCTGCGCCGCGCGTTCCACCGCCGGCTGGGCATCGCACCGTCCGACTACCGCGCCCGCTTCCGCTCCACCGCGGAACCCGCCGACGCTCACCACGTCTCGTAGCCACGCTCACCACGTCTCATGGAAAGGGGAACCCGGATGACGACATACGGCCTGCTGGTCTTCGAGGAAGCCGAGGAGCTCGACTTCGTGGGGCCCTGGGAGGTCTTCACCGTCTCCGCCCAGCTCCGCGACGGCGCCGACTCGGCCGTGCTCATCGCCGAGCACCCAGGGCCCGTGCGCTGCAACAAGGGCCTGCGCGTCCTGCCCGACCACATCCTCGACGACCATCCGCCGCTGGACGTGCTGCATGTGCCGGGTGGCCGGGGCGCGCGCGAGGTCCAGGTGCACAACCCGGTGGTCACCGACTGGATCGGGAGGACAGCGGAGCGAGCCGCATGGGTGCATGGCGTGTGCACCGGCACGTTCCTGCTGCACGCAGCGGGTACCGCGCGGGGGCGGCGGGTGGCCACGCACTGGAGCCAGGAGGACACCCTCGAGGCCCGCGGCGATGTGACGGTCGTCCGGGACGCGCGCTATGTCGTGGACGGCAACCTGGTCACCAGCCAGGGCGTCTCGGCCGGCATCGACAGCGCGCTGTGGCTGGTCGGCCGGCTGCACGGCCGGGACCACGCGCGGGCCGTACGGCGCTACATCCAGTACGACCCGGCGCCGCCGTACCTCGCGGACGAGCCCGTCTGACCACGTGCCCGGCCGGTCGCCGCATGGGTGCGCCAGCCCCGGGCAGTCGATGTTCATGGGCGGTGACAGGGGCGACGACGGGCAGGTACGGCAACCGGGCGACTGCGGGCACCGGGCGGTGCCGCATCCGGAGAACATCCGGATCGAGGCGTGGGCGGCGTGCCGGGAGCACTGTCTGGCCGAGGCCGTCCTGGCGATGGTGGAGTGCTTCGCGGACGTCTCCGGGGTACGTCCGACCGCCGTGGACCGGGTGCGGCTGGCCGAGGCCAGCGACGACGACCTGCTCGCCACGCTGCTGGACGAGATCATCTTCCGGCTGGAGGAGTACGGCCAGGTGCCGGTGGACGTGGAGGCGGACGAGGCCGACGGCGGCCTGGACGTACGGCTGGCGGTCACCGGCCTCGCGGACGTGGAGATCACCGGGGCGGTCCCGAGGGCGGTGGCGTGGAACGAGCTGCGGATCGGCCCGGATCCGTACGGGTGGTCGTGTGCGGTGACGGTCGACGCGTGACCCCGCCGGCCGGGGTGCGCCTACCGTGGAGGTGTGGGCGGCGGCGTCGTGACGCTGTTCCTGTGCGGTGACGTGATGCTCGGGCGCGGCGTCGACCAGATTCTGGCGCACCCCGGTGATCCGGCACTGCGGGAGGCGTACGTGGAGGACGCGCGGTCCTACGTCCGGCTGGCGGAGTCGGTGCACGGCCCGGTGCCCGCGCCCGTCGATCCGTCCTGGCCGTGGGGCGAGGCGCTGAGGGTACTGGACGAGGCCGCCCCGGACGCCCGGATCGTGAACCTGGAGACGTCGGTGACGTCCGGCGACACGTTCGCCCCGGACAAGGAGATCCACTACCGGATGCACCCGGCCAACCTGCCGGCCCTGGCCGTGGCCCGGCCCGATGTGACCGTCCTCGCCAACAACCACGTTTTGGACTTCGGCCGCCCGGGCCTGCTGGAGACCCTGGACGCGCTGGCCCGGGCGGGCCTGCGGACGGCGGGTGCGGGACGTGACGCCGGGCAGGCGTACGCGCCCGCCGCGGTCCTCCTCCCCGGCGGCCGCCGGCTGCTGGTCCTCGCCCTCGGGGCGCGGACCAGCGGCATCCCGTCCGGCTGGGCGGCGACGGCGGACCTGCCCGGTGTGGCGTACCTGCCCGAGCTCTCGCCCGCCACGGCCGACTCCGTGCTGCGGTACCTGAGGCGCGTGAGCCGAGCCGGTGACCTGACCGTCGTGTCCGTGCACTGGGGCACGAACTGGGGTTTCCGCGTGCCCCGGGAGCAGATCCGCTTCGCGCACGCCCTGGTGGACGGCGGGGTCGACGTCGTCCACGGCCACTCCTCGCACCACCCCCGCCCGCTGGAGGTGTACCGGGACCGGCTGATCCTGTACGGCTGCGGCGACTTCGTCGACGACTACGAGGGCATCACCGGCTACGAGGAGTACCGCGACGACCTGCGGCTCGCGTTCCTCGCCTCGGTCGAGGCGGACAGCGGCCGGCTGGCGGGGCTGCGCATGGTGCCGCTGCGGGCGCGCCGGATGCGCCTGGAGCCCGCGCCCCGGGCGGACCGCGCGTGGCTGCGGACGACACTCGACCGGATCAGCGACGGGGTGAGTGTGGCGCTGGAGCCGGACGGCTCGCTGGCGTTGACGCACGGATGAACCGGTGGTGGCTCGCTCGGTTCGGTCGGCCGGTCCGGCGGCGCCGCGTGAGCCGGGAGGTCAGCCCGCCCACGCCACCAGCCGCTCCCGGTTCTCGGGCGCCCGCAGCCGGGCGAGGGACTCCTTCTCCAGTTGGCGTACCCGCTCGCGGGTCAGGCCGACGCGGCGGGCGACCTCGTCACGGGTGCGGGTGTGGCCGTCGTGCAGGCCGTAGCGGAGGCTGAGGATCATGGCCTCGCGGGGCCCGAGCGTGCCGACGGCCTCGCGCAGTTCCTCGGCGAGGGCCTGGTACTCGGCCACCTCCGGGGCCTGGAGCACCTCGGTGTGGGGAATGAGGTCGCCGACCACGGTCTCGCCGGTCTCGTCCACGGGCGTGTCCAGGCTGACGGCCTGCCGGCCGACGCGGCGCAGCCAGCCGATCCTGTCGGCGGCGAGGCCGCTCTCCCGGGCCACTTCCTCGACGCTCGGTTCACGCCCCAGGTCGAGTTGCAGACGCCGTTCGATCCTGGCGACCTTCTGGAGCTGTTCGACGACGTGCATCGGCAGCCGTACGGTGCGCGCGTGCACGGCCAGGCCCCGCTCGATCGCCTGGCGGATCCACCAGGTCGCGTAGGTGGAAAACTTGAAGCCCCTGGTGTGGTCGAACTTCTCCACGGCTCGGATCAGCCCCAGATTGCCCTCCTGGATGACGTCCAGCAGGGGCAGCCCCCGGTGGGCGTGCCGTTTGGCCATCGACACGACGAGCCGGAGGTTGGCCCGGACCATGTGGTCCTTGGCGGCCTGCCCGCCCCGGGCGGCCTCCTCCAGCTCCCCGCGCCGCTCAGGCGTGAGGTCGCGCTCGCCGGCGTCGGCCTGTTCCAGTTCCTCCAGCGCCCGCACGCCGGCCTGCATCCGCCGGGCCAGCCGGACCTCGTCCTCCGCGGTGAGCAGCGGCGTCGCCGCGATCTGCGTGAGGTACTGGCCCAGGAGGTCGGGTTCCTCGTCGGGCTCGGGGATGCGGTTGCGCAGCCGTGCGGTGCGGACGGGGGCGCGGCGGTCCTCCCGGGCATCCGCCGCGCGGTCTTCTGCCAGGGGAGACATGCTCGCTTCCTCCGTCCCCTACCTCTTTCGGGAAGAGTCTCGGGTACCCGGGGGAAACGGCCGTGAACCGTGTGTCCGGGTGGTTCACCGGGGGTACACCGGGGCACATGACCGGCATCGAACTGCGCAGCGACGCGTTCAACGACCACTCCTTCATCGCGCGCCGGTACGCGTACGAGGGACCGAACGTCTCTCCGCCGCTGACCTGGAGCGGCGTACCGGATGACGCGGCCGAACTGGTCCTGCTCTGCGAGGATCCCGACGCCCCGTCGGGCACCTTCACGCACTGGGTCGTGGTCGGCATCGACCCGCACAGCGACGGCGTCGAGGCCGGGCACTGCCCACCGGGCGGCACGGAACTCGTCAACGGCTACGGGCAGCGCGGCTGGGGCGGCCCGCACCCCCCGCCCGGGGACGACGCACACCACTACTTCTTCCGGCTCTACGCCCTGTCCCAACCGTGCGTCCTGCCCGAGGCGCCCCGCGCGGACCAGGTACACGAGGAGGTCGAGAAGCGCCGCATCGCGGGCGGCACGCTGGTGGGTCTCTACCAGCGCTGAAACCCGTTTGTCACAACGGTTGGTTGTGTCATGGGTGACGGACGGTTGTTTGCCCGGGCTGCCCTGAGCCCGCTTGGATGGCTGCCGGTCAACACCGGGTTGTCCGCGGGAACGGGGAGTGTGCGCCGGGTATGGCGGGCAGGCGGTCGCTGGGGCGGCGGTTCGGGTGGCTGTGGGGGGCGTACGCGGTCAGCGCGGCCGGCACCTGGCTCGCGTTCGACGCGTTCGCGCTGATCGCGGTCCTGGCGCTGGACGCCGGACCGACGCAGGTGTCGCTGCTGGCGGCGGTGGGACCGGCGGTCGGCGCGGCGGTGTCGGTGCCGCTCGGGCCGTGGGTGGAGGTCCGCCGCAAACGGCCGGTGATGATCGCGACGGACCTGGTCCGGTGCGCGGTGCTGCTGAGCATCCCCCTGGCGTTCGCCCTGGGCCGGCTGAGCTTCGGCCAGCTGATGCTGGTGTCGGTGGCCGTCGCGGCGTCCGACATCACCTTCAACGCGGCGGCCGGGGCGTTCCTGAAGGAGTTGGTGCCACGGCGGGACCTGCTCCTCGCGAACGGGCGGTTCGAGGCGACGAACTGGATGGCCAGCATGGTCGGGCCGCCGCTGGGCGGGGCCGCGATCGGACTGTTCGGTCCGGTGACGACCGTGGTGGCCGACGCGGTGAGCTATCTGCTCTCGGCCTTCGGCCTCCGGGCGATCGGCGGCGAGGAGAAACACCCGGTGCGGCCCACGTCCGGCGCAGCCCGGCCCCGGGCGGGCGACCTGCTCGACGGCTGGCGCTTCATCCTGGCCGACCCGGCGCTGCGCCCGCTCTTCTTCAACACGGTCCTCGTCAACTCCCTGATCATGGCGGCGTCTCCGCCGCTCATGGTCCTGATGGTCGACCATCTGCGGTTCGCCCCCTGGCAGTACGCGCTCGCCTTCGCGGTGCCCTGCACGGGCGGCCTGCTCGGCTCACGCCTGGCACCACGGCTCGTCACGCGGTTCGGGCGGCACCGGGTCATGCTCACCACGGGGGTGCTGCGGGCGTGCTGGTCGCTCGGGCTGGCCTTCGTCGGCCCCGGTACGGCCGGACTGGCGCTGGTCATGGTGGTCGAGTTCGGGCTGATCGCCTGCTGCGCCGCGTTCAACCCGGTGTTCGCCACCTACCGCCTCGAACGGGCCCCCGCGGACCGGGTCATCCGCGTCCTGTCGGCCTGGTCGGCCACCGGCAAGGCCACCACAGCGGCCGTGACCGCCCTGTGGGGCCTGTTGGCCCACCTGACCGGCCCTCGTACGGCCATCGCCCTCGCCGGCGTCTTCCTCCTCTTCACCCCCGTCCTGCTCCCCCGCCGCGACCAGGCACCGGACACCGGCCCCGACCCGGCTCCCCTGGCGCTGCGGGACGGCGGCTGAACCACCCGCCCGGCTGGGCCGGGGACGGGGGCGACGCCGCTCCCGTCCCCGGCCGGGCCGGCTCAGACGGCCCCGGGCACGTCCTCCATGACGCCGTTCAGCGGCGAGGACGGGTCCGTGCCGTACGGACGGGTGATGATCTCCAGGCCGTGGCCCGCCGGGTCGAGGAAGTACACGCCCCGGCCGCCGTCGTGGCGGTTGATCTTGCGCGGGTGGTTGCCGTGCGGGTCGGCCTGGATGGGGATCCGGGCCGCGACGAGCCGGGCGAGGGCCTCGTCGAACTCGTCCTCGGAGACGAGGAACGCATAGTGCTGCATGGGGATGTCGGCGTCGATGGTGAGGAAGTCCAGCGTGACGCCGTTGGCGGTCGTCACCGGCAGGAACACCCCGACCGGTGCCCCGACCTCCAGATCCAGGATCTCCGCCAGAAAACGGGCGGACTTCTCCCGATCACGGGACAGGACGATGGTGTGATTGAACTCGACTGACACGGTTGAATGCCTCCACGGGCATCTCCGCGGCACCTCCATGCCTCACCCGGACGGTGACCGACACGCGATGCCGCGCGGTGGATCGTAGGCAGAGGTGGTCGCGGTCGTCGAGCGGTTTTCGGCCGTATCGCGCCGCCCACGCCCAGCGGGCCAAGTACCCCCGCCCGTACCCCTGTTGTCCCGCACGACCCTGACAATTGTCAGGGACCGCATCGCCCCTGCTCTCCCTACAGTTCTGAGCGTCGGCCACACCTCAGGGGGAACTCGACATGTCCACTCGCATTTTCGCCAGGGCCGCGCTCGTCGGCGCCGGGGCGCTCGCACTGCTCGGTCCGCTCACCGCCGGCACCGCGGCCGCGTCCGCCGCCGGCGAGCAGGGCGGCGCCCGCGTCATGGCCGCGCCGTATGCGGTCGTGCCGTACGAGACCGTCAACGTCCGCTACGGGCCGGGCACTTCCCACGGAATCCTCGCCACCGTTCCGGCGGGCCAGCCGCTCGGCGCCTACTGCTGGACCCGCGGCCAGCGCATCACCGACAACGGCTACTCCAACGACGTCTGGGTGAAGCTCCTCGAGGGCTTCGTCAGCGCCGTATACCTCAAGGGCAACGAGTACGGCGACCTGCCCGCCTCGGCGCGCTGCTGACCCGGAACATGACCACGTCCGACCACACCATCCTCACCATCGTCCTACGGGGGACAGACACATGAAGCGAATGATCAGCCGCACCGCCATGGGCCTCGCCGTGACCGCGCTCGCCGTCGGCGGCCTCGCCACCACGGCCCAGGCGGCCCCGGCCGTCGCAGGCGGCGGCGACCCGACTCTCACCGACGTCTACATCTGGGCCACCGACGTCAACCTGCGCCAGGAACCGACCACCAACTCCCCGCGGCTCGCGGTCCGTTCGCAGTGGTGGGCGGACGCCATCTGCCAGAAGCAGGGCCAGACCGTGCACGACCCGGCCGTCGGTACGAACAACTGGTGGACCGCCGTCATGGAGCTGTCGGGCAGCGATGTCGCCTGGGTGAACAACCTGTACATCCGTGGCGGCCAGAAGATCGCCGGCGTCCCGGACTGCTGACGCACCATCCCCTCCACACGCCTGCGGCGGGCCACCGGGAGATCGGTGGCCCGCCGCAGGTTCGTGCTCAGTACCAGCCGGTCTCGGTCAGGTCGTGGCCGTCGCACGAGAGCACGGCGCGCGAGACACGGCCGTTGAGGTTGTTGCCCATCTGCGTGTAGGCGTAGGTGATGCCGGGGTCGACGCTCTCGGAGACCCAGCCGTCGACTCGTCCCACGCCGCTGTTGGAACGCTGGAGTACGGCGACGCAGCCGGGCCGGGAGTTCTCGATCCGGGCGAAGGAGCCGCACTTGTCGGAGTAGAAGTACTTCAGGGCCATGCCTTCGGCGTACTTGGTGGCCCCGATCTGCCGGAACGTGCCCGAGCAGTAGGAGGTCGTGGGGTACTGCCCCTCGTTCCCGTAGGCCCCGTAGTTGCCGCCCGAGTACGGCGCGGCCTGGGCGGAGGTCGGGAGGAGCGCCATCATCGCGGCGGCGCCCCCGGCGGCCAGCAGTGTCCTGAGCGATCGGCGGCTCATAAGCCCTCTTTCTGTGTGTCGGCGGGTGTTCCGGTCGTGACCGTACGGGCGTCACCACACCTGCGACACCTGACATTTATCAGGGTCGAACGCCACAGGTCGCCTCGTTTCGGGGGCCCTGACTTTCGTCAGGACCGGCCGCACCGCTCGGGCTCCTGGTGTGTCGGCGCGGGACCAAGGCTCCGCCGGACAACCGTGGGACCGGGCGACCGTGCGACCGGCACCGGGCTACCGGCGACCAGGGAGGGCAACCATGCGCATACTCCTGCGCGGCACTGCGGCGGTAGCGACCGTCGTCACGGTCGCCTCGCTGCCGGGTGGCGCGGCGGCACTCCCCCGGTCGGCGACGACCGCTCAGGCCGCTCAGGGCGCTCAGATCCCGGACGGCGTCACCGCCGGGATCGCGGTCTTCGACCGCCGCACGTTCACCGAACAGGTCGACGAGAGCGCGCGGTTCCGGTCCGCCTCGGTCGTCAAACTGCTGCTGGCCCTGGATTTCCTGTGGGACCGTGGGCCCGCCCACACGATCCCGGAGGCCGACCGCGCGCGGTTGGAGCCGATGCTGCGCGGCAGCGACGACAAGGCCGCGCACCACTACTGGTCCGAGCACGGCGGCTCGGCGATCACCGACCGGATGAGCACCCGGCTCGGTCCGCGCGACACCGCGCCGCCGCCCGCCGGGTACGAGGGCTACTGGGGCTACACCGCCCTCTCGGCCCGTGACACCGTGGATCTACCGCTACATCCTGGACGATGCGCCCGCCCCCGTCCGCGACTTCGTCATGGACAACCTGCGCCGCTCCACGCGCTGCGCCTCGGACCGCTTCGACCAGCACTTCGGCATCGCGGGCTCGTTCGACCGCCCCTGGGCGGTGAAGCAGGGCTGGTCCGGGGGCACGCGAAGGGGACGTGCGGCGCCTCGGGAGCGGCGGCCGAGGCAGAAGGGGCCGCCGCTCCCACCCATGCCGCCGCCGGCGTGGACCCCACCCGCCCGGCACTGCACACCACCGGCACGGTGGGCGCGGACGACCGCACCATCGTGGCCGTACTGACGCTGCATCCGGCCGGCGCGTCGTACGGGAAGGCCTACACCGACCTCGGCCGGCTGACCCGTTCGCTGAACGTGCCGGGCGGGGCGCGGCCGACGGGGGCGTGGTTCGGCATCTGGGGCGAGGTCGTGAACGTCCGCAAGGGCCCGGCCACGGGTGCTGCCCGGGTTGATCAACTCCCGGCCGGGGTCGCGGTGCTGGTGGGCTGCCAGACGCGGGGCCAGGTGGTCAGCGTGCCGCCCTACACCAACGAGTGGTGGGCCTGTCTGCCCCAGTACGGCGGCTACATCTCCGACATCTACACCAGCTCGCCGGACAACCGGCTGCCGGACGTCCCGGAGTGCGGCTCGCCGCGGCCGTGACGGGAACGGGGGACGAGCGGTGGGCGGGGCCCTGAGGGGTCCGGCCCACCGCTCGCGTACATCCCGAGGTCAGCGCTCGTACTCGGCGAGATAGCCCAGCACCTCGTCCACGTGCGGGCGTACCCGTGCGGGGACGCCTCCCTCCTCGATGATCGTGCGGTCACTGGTGCGGTAGCCGGCCGCGACCAGCGCGGGCAGGTCCTTCTTCGGCAGACCCGCCTGTTTGAAGCGCTGGTCGAGCCAGCACACGTACAGGCTCATGGTGGCGATCGCGTCCGGCGGCGACATGTGGTCCTTGTCGCCGTCCCCGTCCCCGTCCACGGCCCAGGCCCGGAACACCGACGGCGTCCACATCGCGATGCCGTACTCGTCGCTCTCCGGGCGGGCGGCGTTCGCGTCGAAGCCGCTCTCGGCCTTGAGCAGCGCGGCGAGCAGGGCGGGGGTGATCTCCTCGTCGGTGCAGCGGTGGGCGGCGCGGGCGATGACGGGGCGCAGCGCCTCGGGTACGTCGGAGTCCTCCGGGATCTCACCGGACACCGGGCTCCGCGCGCCGGTGACGGCGGCGGGCGTGCCGCGCTCCCGGTCGTCGTCCCGGGTGTCGCCGCCCCCGCCGAGGAGTGCCGCCCCGGCGAGTGCGGCGGCGGTCAGGACGACGAGCCCGGCCGCCACGGCCGGCACCAGGCGTCGCCGGCGGCGCGGACCACCGGTGAGGTCCTCGACGCGGCCGGCGACGCCACGGGCCGTGTGCGGGAGCCGGGTGGCGTGGTCCGGCGCCAGGCAGTCGGCGATCAGCCGACGCATGCCCTCGTCGGGGCCGGCGTCGAGCCGCAGGGGTGCGGTGCCGCGTGCGTAGGACTGGGCGGCGAGGGAGCGGGCCCGGGCCGTCGCGCCCGGGAAGGGGTGGAGTCCGCCGGTGAGCACCTGGTGGGCGAGGACGCCGAAGGCCCAGATGTCGGCGGTGGGCCGGACGACGGCGCCCTGGGTGCCGGTGCGCTGGGACCACCACTCGGGCGGCAGGTGGTCGAGGGTGCCGAGCGGCGGAAGATGGGCGTGGGTACCGTCGAGTTCGGTGGCCAGCCCGAAGTCCGCCAGCCACACCTGCCCGCCCGCGCCCAGCAGAACGTTGGCGGGTTTGAGATCGCCGTGCACCCAGCCGGCGTCGTGCATGTGGGCCAGTCCGGCGGCGACCCCGCGCAGGACGCGGTCGGCGCCGTCGATCGGACCGCCGGTGGCGGCGGCGTCCAGGATGTCCTTCAGGCTGGCCTCGGCACGGTCCATGACCAGCGCGATGGCACCGTCCAGGGCGGGCAGGTCCGGTGCCTCGACGGTGCACACGGCGTGGGTCCGCACGAGGTGGGGATGATCTGCCTCGGCGCTGAACCGGACCTCGCGCTCCACGAGTTCATCGAGCGCGGCGCGCTGCCCGGGCCCCAGGGCGCCGGTCGGGAGCACCTTCACGGCCGCGGGCGTGCCGTCGGCGACGGTACGGGCCTCGTACACGGTCCCCCAGCCGCCGGAGCCGATGACCGCGCCCACCTCCCAGCCCTCGATCCGGAAACCCTCCGGGAGGCGGGGCGGTCCGGGTATCTCCAGGTCGTCCGGGACGTCGTCGGATCTGGTCATGCGCCGGCCTCCTGCGGCGTGAGCCGACCGGCGCCGCGGGACGGCAGCAGGCTGAGGTGCTCTTCGCGTACCAGGCCGAAGCGCAGGGCGACGGAGGCGAGCCGGGAGCGCTTGGCTCCGGTGCGGCCGCCGTCGGCACCGGTCGCGGTCTCCTCGCCGAAATCGAGGCGCAGTTTGGCGAAGGCCAGGTAGTCGATGTGGTAGTTGACCGCGGAGCGGGTCAGGTCCCGGCAGGACTCCAGCGGCCGCAGCCGCTCCACGATCTGGCCGACCCCGGGCAGCGCCGAGTCGGAGGGGTCGCGCAGCCGGGGTTCGCACAGGGCCACCAGCACGAGGAAGTACTTCGACGTCGGGTCCAGGGCGAAGGGGTGGACGGTCTGTTCCCCGCCGCCCGGCGCGGACCGCTCACCGAGGTAGGCGTGCTGGGGTGCGAACACCTTGAAGGCCGCGGTGCCGGACAGGGCCGGGAGCACCACGCGCGAGAACTCGAACGGCACCGGCGCGCCGAGCCGCCCCGGGGCGACGGTCAGGTACTCGCCGGCTCCCTCCAAATTCTCCACGACGTACGACACGCTCCGGCTGAAGTTGGACAGCCGCCAGTAGTCACCGGCCGCCTCCAGCTGCCCGGCCCGGCGCGAGATCCCGGGGTCGGTCAGCACGATGCGCACCCCCGCGCCGCCGGGCGTGCCGCGGCCGAAGTCGGCGATGTCCCCGGGCCCCAGATGGACCAGGTCGGGCCTGCCCGTCTCGTCCGAACCCCACTGTGCGGGCCCCGGCAACTGCACGATGATGGTTTCCACGCGGACTCCCCCGCTGATGACGCCCCCGATTTGGTCGCGAGGATTGTACGGGCGGATTCCGCTGGCCGCGGAGGCGGCAGGGCCCGCGTCAGCCGGCTGTCCGCGGACGGCGTGCGACGAACACGAACTCCCGGCCCGGCCGGTCGGGCGCGTCGCGCACGTCCTCCACCGCATAGCCCTGCGCGACGAGTTCGGCCTCGACCTCTTCCCGCTCGCGGAAGCGCAGCGTCGAGTCCGACGTCAGCACCTGCCCGTCCGCCGCGAACACGTAGGTCCAGCGGAACGTCACCAGCGGCCCGCTCACGTCGAGCAGATCGGCCCAGGAGTCGACGGCGCCGACACCGGGCACGTGCGTCACGGTGTGCGTGGCCCCGCGGTTCCACTCCTCCCAGGCGCGGCGGGCCGGAATCCGGGTCTCGAACACGAAGCGGCCGCCGGGCCGCAGTGCCTCACGGGCCCCTCGCAGGGTCCTCCGCCAGTCCTCGGGGTCGACGACCGCCTGGGCGGCGTTGCCCGTCATCGTCGCGAGGTCGGCGGTCAGGGGCGGGAGGGTCGTCGCGTCGCCGTGGATCCACCGCACCCGCTCGCTGCCCGGCTTGCCCCGGGCCACGTCCAGGGACGCGGCGGCGGGGTCGGCGCCGACGACCTCGACGCCGCGTTCCGCCAGCGACAGCGCGAACACGCCCGTGCCGCAGCCGATGTCGAGCACTCGACGCGCCCCGGACTCCTCCGCCATCCGCAGGTACGGTTCGAGATCGGCGCGGTCGGGGTCGAGCGCGTCGTAGACCGCGGCGAGCCGTGGATGCCGGAAGCACTCGTCTGCCATGCGTCCGACGGTACGAAGGGCGGCTGCGGTGGGGCCACCGTTTTTCGGCGGCCGCCGACTCAGCCCAGGCAGATGACGAGCAGGCACAGCTCCTTGGGGTCGGAGTTCGAGGGAGACGTCGCGGCCGGAGTGGGGCTCGCCGCGGACGAGGGCGTCTCCGGGGAGGTCGGCTGCTGCGTGTCCGAGCCGCTCGCGGCGGCGGGCGGTGTCGTCTGCTCGGTCGACGTGGACTTGTTGGAGTTGCCGGTGACCGTGTCGACGGTGTTCGGGACGGTGGTCCTCGGCTGCGTCGTCTTCGGCAGCTCGCGAGGCGCGGCGGCCGCGTCCGTCCGGGGGTCCGCCGGGGTGCTGCGGGGAGCGGTGGCCCGGGGCTGCTCGCGCTGGGCGGTGCGGTCGGCGTGCGGCGGAGTCGTGGGCGTGGGTGAGGACCGCGGGGTCTCGCGCCGGGTCGACGTCGGTTCGGTGTACGTCGGCGCCTGTCCGTCGGCGCCGCCCATGGTCGTGTCCTCGGGTGCCGTGGCCGACTGCACGCCGTGCGTGGAGTCGCCGTTCATGGCGGCGACGGCCAGACCGCCTCCGACGAGCGCGACAGCGGTCGCCACCACGGCCCGGCGCTGGCTCTTCTTCCAGCGGGCCATCTGACGACGCCGTGCCGCGCGCCCCTGCTGCGGGGCCTGGTAGCCGTCGGCCCCGGTGGTGTCCGTGGTCTCGTGTCCGCCGGAGTGGTCCGTGTCCGGGGTCTCGTGGCCGTCGGGCGAGCCGGTGTACGCGAGGGGGAGCTCCCGCGTGCCGGCGTGGTTGCTGTCCCACACGCTGTCGTCGTCCCACACGTTCCCCTCGCGCCACGCGCCGGAGGCGGCCGGGTACTCCCACGCGGCCGGGCCGGTACGGCCGTCGGCGGCGGAGGGGTCGATGCCCGGGGCGCAGGCGCCGCACCCCGGGCAGACCAAGGCGCCGTTGAGGTGCCGACGGCACGAGGAGCAGTAGTCCATGTGTGGTCTTCCCGATCTTGCTGTGCCGACGGCTTGCCCGCCGCAGCCTGGTCACGTTCGCACGTGGGATCGAGCCGTAACGCTAACGAGACTTTGAAAGGGGGATGTGCAGCCTGTGTGACACCCCTGAGCAGATCCTCTGGATCTCACGTGTGCCGTAAGCGACCCGTGACTGAAGGTGGCGGGGCGTGGGCATGCTCGGGCGCCTACCGAGGCCGGGCCCGAAGTCCGGCCTAGGTTCCCGCCGCAGACGGCCACCCTGTCCGCGCCAGGAGCGCGTCCGTCACTTGGTCCACGGTGTGCCCGTCGGTGTCGATGCGCAGGTCGCCCACGCCCGCGTCGTCCAGCGCGGCGGCCGTGGCCACCGCCTCGTCGGCGACCTCCAGCAGACGCTCGGCGGGCCGGCCGCGCAGCGGATCACCCGGCCGTGGCCAACCGCCGCCACTCCCCCGCCGCATGATCCGCCGCGTCAGTTCCTCCCGCCCGGCGTGCAGCCGGCACAGTGTGAACTCGGCCCCGGGCAGCGCCGCGGCATACACACCGACCGCGGCCGGCCCCTCAACCGGCCCGGTCACCACCAGCGCCTGCGCCCCGGCAGACCGGTAGGTCCGCCACAGGGCCGCCAGGTTCCCGGCCCTGACGCGATGACCGCCGGCGCCCTCGGCCGGCAGGGGGTGACAGAATCCGACCTGCTCCAGATCGACGTACGCGGCGGTGAACCCGGCGCGCAGCACCCGCTGGTAGACCGCGAAGCCGACCGTCGACTTGCCGACGCCGCTCGCCCCGCACAGCCACAGAACAGGGCCGTCGGCGGGCCGCCGGTCCCCGGGCCCGTCGGCCGACTCCGCCACGTCGGTCTCCGCCGACGGAACGGACCCGGGCCATCCACCGGTCCGTTCCCGCACGAGCCGCACCACCTCCGGCACCGTCACACCACCGGTGTCGACACACACATCGGCGACGTCACTCGCGTCGAGGGCATCGGCCTCCCGCCGCACGGCGTCGAGCAGTTCGGGAGCACCGCCGCGCCCGAGGAAACGCCGCAGCAGCTCGTCCCGGCCGGCGCGCAGCCGGCACACCGTCACCGCGGCCCCCGGCAGGCCGGCGAGCTCGACGCCCCGCTCGGGGTCGACGACACCCGAGACGACGAGACACCGGGCCCCGGCCCGCCGGAACCCGTCCGCCACGGCAGCGAGGTTCCGCGCCTTCATACGATGCCGGCCCGGGTCCGCCGCCGGCTCCGGGTAGCAGATGCCGAGTTGGTCGATATCGGTGAACGCGGCCCGCATGCCCGCCTGGTCGAGCTCCCGGTACAGCTGCCAGGCGACGGTCGTCTTGCCCACTCCCGGCGGACCGCACAACCACAGAACAGGAATCACGAAACGTGATTCTCGCGCCCCCGCGTCCCCAACTCACCTAATTTTCCTACGAACTGATGCACAACCCTTTGGATGCCCGGTGGGTCACACCATGCAGGAGCAACCACCTCGAAGAGTTGCAAGGGGGAAATATGAGATTCACCCGTTCCGTCCTGGCCGCGTCCGCCTTGGCGGCACTGACCGTGGGGACCACGACCGCCCTGACGTCACCCGCCTCCGCCGCGCCCAACACCACTCCGCAGAAGGTCTGCGGAAGCGCCTACAAGACCGTGAACTCGGCGGCCGTCGGTTCCCTGGGCACCGTCTACCTGACGTACAACGCCTCCAACGGGAAGAACTGCGTCACGACCATCCGCAACAACCCGGGTACCGCCGTGGACATGTCCGCGTGGATCTACGTCCCCGACACCGAGGAAAGCGACGAGGACGCCGGGCGCTTCACGTCCTTCGCCGGACCGACCTACGTCTACGGCAAGGGCCACTGCGTCGACTGGGGCGGCAACATCAACAACGTGTACGTGCAGGTGCACGGCTCCAACTGCGGCGCCCTGAAGGAACACCGGGTCACGTTCACCCGCTGACCGGCCCCCTGAACCACCTTGAAACACCCCCTACCGGGCCATCACGTTCCCGCCGCCGTCGCGCGGGAGCAGTGGTGGCCCGGTGCCGGTTCTCTGGCGCGCCGCACGGCAGTTGTACTGCTCACGCCTCGCCGCGTACTTTCAGCACCGCCTTGTTGAGCACCCACAGTCCGATGCCGATGGCCACCAGCACGCCCGCCCGGATGTAGACCTCCACGGGCCGGTCGGACAACGGGCTGGCCAGGATCAGGGCGGTGATCGCGCCGAGCACCGGCAGGGCGGTCGGCGTACGGAAGTGCTGGTGTTCGACACGGTCGCGGCGCAGGACGAGGACGGCGATGTTGACGACGGCGAAGACGCACAGCAGGAGGAAGGCCGTGGTGTCGCCGAGGCCCTCGATCTCCCCGGTGGAGACCAGGCCGATGGCGAGGAGCGAGACGAAGACGATGCCGACGACCGGGGTGCGGCGCCGGGGCAGTACGCGGCCCAGGGCTCGCGGCAGGATGCGTTCGTTCGCCATGCCGTAGCAGAGGCGGGACGCCATCATGATGTTGATCAGTGCCGAGTTGGTGACCGCGAACAGCGCGATCAGGGCGAAGAGTTTGGGCGGGAAGTCGATGCCGCCGACCTTGACGACCTCCAGCAGCGGGCCGCTGGAGTCCTCCAGCACGCGGTAGTCGACGAGCAGCGAGGAGACCAGCGCGACCAGGACGTAGATGGTGCCGGTGACGGCGACGCCGGTGAAGATGGCGCGCGGGAACGTCCGCACCGGATCCTTGGTCTCCTCGGCCATGTTGACGGAGTCCTCGAAGCCCACGAAGGCGAAGAAACCGAGGGCCGTCGCCCCCAGCACGCTGGTGAGCAGCGCGTAACCGGTGCCCTCCGCCTGGAACTCACCGAGCCGGGAGGGTTCACCGTCACCGGTCAAAACAGCCCAGGCGCCGATCGTGAGGATGACGAGCAGGCCGGTCAGTTCGACCACGGTGAGGACCACGTTGGTCTTCACGGACTCCGACACGCCTCGCAGGTTCAGGGCCGCGAGGGCGAGGATGAACAGGATCGCGATGAGGGTGGGCGGGAAGAAGTCCGTGAACTCGGACAGGTAGTCGCCGCTGAAGGCGCGGGCCGCCGCGCTCGCCGAGGAAAGGCCCGAGCACATGACCATGAAGGCGACGATGAAGGTCAGGAACGGGACCTGGAACGCCTTCTGGGTGTAGAGCGCGGCTCCGGCCGCCTTCGGGTACTTGCCGACGAGCTCGACGTACGAGGCGGCCGTCAGGATCGCTACGACGAACCCGATGACGAACGGCAGCCACAGTGCCCCGCCGACCTTGCCGGCGACCTGACCGGTGGTGGCGTAGATACCGGTGCCGAGGATGTCGCCGATCACGAACAGAATCAGCAGTTTCGGGCCGATGGCACGTCGCAGAGGGGTGTCGTCCCCTCGCTCCGGCGCGGCGGCTGCATCACTGTCGGTTGCGGACACGAAGACTCCCTGAGGCGTTCGGCACGGACCGGAACAACGTCTCCCCTGCCCGGCAGACCAGTTGGTGATGCCTTGATGCCTTGACGTTGTCCACGACCCCGGCGCATCTCGTCCGCGGGGGGGGATCATGGACGGGACACCGCACGGACCCGCTACCGATGAGGACTTATTCCCCCATGCCTGTGCCTGCCGACCCGACGGTCCTGCATCCGATGCCCGAACAGCCCCGGGTGGTACTGCTCAAACCACTCGTGAAGTCCCCACTGATCGAGGACGGGGAGTACTCCTACTACGACGACCCGGACGACCCCACGGCGTTCGAGACGCGCAACGTGCTCCACCACTACGGACCGGAGAAGCTGATCATCGGCAGGTTCTGTGCTCTGGGCACGGGAGTGCGGTTCATCATGAACGGCGCCAACCACCGCATGGACGGCCCCTCGACCTTCCCCTTCCCCACCATGGGCGGCTCCTGGGCCGAGCACTTCGACCTGCTCACCGGCCTGCCGAACCGGGGCGACACCGTCGTCGGCCACGACGTCTGGTTCGGCCACGGCACGACGATCATGCCCGGCGTGCGGATCGGGCACGGCGCGATCATCGCCTCCGGCGCCGTGGTCACCGGCGACGTGCCCGACTACGGCATCGTCGGCGGCAACCCGGCCCGCCTCATCCGTACCCGCCACAGCGACGAGGACGTCGCCCGGCTGCTGGCGGTGGCCTGGTGGGACTGGCCCGCGGAGCACATCACCGAGCACGTGCGGACGATCATGTCGGGCGCCATCGACGACCTGGAGGCCGCCCGGCCCGACGCCTGAGCCGGCGCCGCCCCTGACATCATCCTGTGGCGCCGCTGCCGGCCGTGCTGACCGTCACGTGCTGGATGCGGTCGCGCGGTCGACGCCGCGGAATGCCCGCCTTCCCCGCGATGAGTTCCGGCCGCGTCATGAGTCTGTTCCGGGGAGCCTCGTACGACGCTCCCCGGCACAAGCCACCGCGGAGGACACCATGACGACCACGCCGAGCGAACCGCCCACCACACCGCCCGGCCGCCCGCCCATCGTCGACCTGGCCACCTGGCAGGCCGCACGCGACGAGCTCCTGGTCCGCGAGAAAGCCCACACGCACGAGGGCGACGCCCTCGCCGCGGCCCGTCGCCGGCTGCCGATGGTGGAGTCCGACGGGACGGTCGAGGTAGTCGGACCCGACGGCCCGGTCCCGTTCCTCGACCTGTTCCAGGGCCGCGACGAGCTCGTGGTCTACAAGCACATGTGGTACGACGGCGCGCCGCACCAGGGGCAGTGCGAAGGCTGCACCACCACCGCCTGGCATCTGAAGGACGCCGTCTACCTCAACGCCCGCGGCGTCTCGTTCGCCGTCCTGACCACGGGCCGGTGGGACGAGGTGGCCTCGTACATCGAGTTCATGGGCTACACCCAGCCCTGGTATTCGGTGCGGGGCGTGGAGGCGCCGGTCGGCGGAGAAATGGGGTACCTCACGTGCTTCCTGCGCGACGGCGACCGCGTGTTCCTCACCTACTCCACGACGGGTCGTGGCAACGAGCGGGTCAACGGATCCCTCTGCCTGCTCGACATGACGCCCTACGGCCGCGGCGAGGCGTGGGAGGACAACCCCGAGGGCCGGCCCGAGGGACATGCCCCGTGCTGGTCCTGGCGTTCGGACGCGGACGGCAACGCCACCTGGGGTCCGACCAGCCGCCCCGTAGCGCAGTGGACGCGCCCCGGCGCGACCCCGGTGGAGACCCTCGGCCGGCACGGCCACCACCACTGACGCGCCCTCGCCGAGCAGCGCGGACTCACGGAGGGCGGGCAGTGCTTGTCCATGTGCGTGGCGCCGGGTGGGCTGTCGGCCTCGGTCAGTCGGTGCGGTCGGACCAGCCCTGCGGGAGGTCTGCGGGGGCCGTGGCGATGACCGTCTCGTCGTCGGGGCCGACGTACTCGAAGAGGGTGATCTTCGCGAATTCCGGGACGACGTAGACCGGATAAGTCGGGCCTTCGTCGCGGTACTTGCGCATCTCGTCGAGGTGGTCGTTCTGGTAGAGGACGGTGCGTTCGCCGTGCTCCTCGACCCAGCGCGGGAAGAAGATCACGCCGTGCAGGCGGCGCTTGCCGGGCATGACATTGACGGAGACCGACGTACCGGTGGGCTCGTTCCAGGAGATCTTGTAGTGGTCGTCGTCCAGTTGGACGAGGTCGACCCGCTGATCCTTGACCCAGCGGCCGTCCACCATGCCGGAGTGGATCCGGTAGCCGATGGTGGTCGGGTTCTTCACGTACATCTCGTACTGCCAGCCGTTGGCGTAGGTGTAGATGAAGCGGTGGCCGACGATGCCGGAGAGCTCCTGCGCGGGGACAGGGTTCTCGACGGTGGTCACGTGTGCTCCGTTGCTGGCCATGTGGGTATCTCCTCGCTGCCGCGATGCCTCTGCGGCAGCAGTACGAGTAGCCCCGTTCGCATAGGCGCAACATCGTTGCGGCGCGAGGGTTCGGAAGGCGGGGACATGAGGCGTGACGAGCTGATCCGGCCGGTGCCGGAGTTGTTACGGCGGCACCCCGAGGCGGCTGCGCACCGGGTCGCCTACTCCGACTCCTCGCGCAGCGTCACCTACGCCGAGCTGGAGCGGCGCACGCGCTCGCTGGCCGCCTACCTCCACCCTGCTGGCCTGCGTACCCGCGACGTATCACCGGCTGCTCGACTCGGGCGGCGAAGCCCCGCCGTAGCTGCGGATGTGCGTCGCGGCCGGCGCCCCGAGTGGCCCGGCTCTGCGCGCGGCCGTGGAGGAGACCCTCGGGGCGCCGCTGCTGGGCGCGTACGGCAGTACCGAGACCTGCGGCATGATCGCCTGCGGACCGCCCGTCCCGGGCATGGACGTACGCGTCGTCGACCCGCGGAGCGGCGAGGACGTCCCGGACGGGGCCGAGGGCGAGGTCTGGGTGCGTGCGCCGAGCCTGATGACCGGGTACCACGCGCAGCCCGAGGCGACGGCCGCCGCGCTGCGGGACGGCTGGTACCGCACCGGCGACCTCGGCCGCCGCGTCGAGCACGGCCGTCTCCGGCTCACCGGCCGGGTCGGCGAGCTGATCATCCGCGGCGGCGAGAACATCCTCGTCGCCCCGGTGCTGTCCAGCGCAATGCATCTCGCGACCTGCGGCGGGCTGCTCGCCGCCCGGTCCATCAACAGCTGCCTTGCCGGAAGCCTGGACGAAGACCGCCTGTTCGCCGAGTTCGAGACCCGCCACCGGCACGAGTACGGCCTGTTCCACGAGTTCCTGGTCTCCTCCTACGACATGCGCCAGGACGAACGGTCCTACTTCTGGAAGGCCCGCAAGGTCACCAGCGTCGGTACGACGGAACTCGAGGCGTTCGTCGAGCTGGTGGGCGGCCTGGCGTCGGGCGACGCGTCGCTCACCGAGGCGGCCGGGCCGGCGGGCGAACGGCTCACCGCGGTCGCCGACGACTTCGAGCGAGCCGTGCGCCGCCTCCCCGACGCCGACGACCTGCGCAATCCGCTCTACGAGTCCGAGAGCTTCCGGCAGGTGTTCCAGGAGGGACCGTCCCACAGGAACGCCGGGGTGTTCGGCGGGCCGTTGGAGTCCGAGGCACTGCTGCGACCCGGCGGCCTGGTGGCGTCGGAGGACGGGCCGGCCTGGGTCGAGCCTGAGGGGCGATAGCCTGCGTCACATGATGCGCGCCTGGATCTCGCCGACGCTGTTCGTGCTCTGCGGCTCCGCCGTCGCGATTGGGCTGTTCTCGGAGAACGCCGGCGCGGCCACAGCAGTCCTGCTGGTGTTCCTGGTGCTCGCGGGCGTCAACTCGCCCCTGGTCTTCCCGAGGTCGTCCGGTGCGCTGGAGGCACACGCCGCAGCGCGGTCGACGCCAGGCCGGCCGTCTTCTGGCGGCCGGGCTGCAAGTACTGCGTACGACTGCGCTTCCGGCCGGGCCGCAGCGCCCGCCGGTTGCATTGGGTCAACATCTGGCGTGACCCGGCGGGAGCCGCGGCGGTGAGGGCAGCCAACGACGGCAATGAGACCGTGCCGACTGTCGTCGTGGCGGGCCGGCCGCACACCAACCCCGATCCTGATCGGGTGCGCGAACAGGTCTCCCGTTCCGCGTGGTCAGAAGCCATGCGGTCGGAACTCAACCTCTGGCGCCACCAGCTCGGGAAAGTGCCCGAGTCAGTGTGGCAGCGCACCGAGCTGGAGGTGCTGATTCTGGCGGACAACGGGCTCACCGAACTCCCCTCCGAGATCGGGCGACTCCACCGGCTCACGACCCTGGACCTCGGCCACAACAAGCTCACGTCGATTCCTGACGCTCTGGGCGACCTGGCCGAACTCAGCGGCTGCCTCTATCTGCACGACAACAGCCTGTCCCGGCTCCCGGACACGCTGGGAAACCTGACGCGGCTGCGCTATCTCAATGTCGGTGAAAACCCTCTCACCGCCCTGCCCGAAACCATCGGCCGGATGACCGAGCTGATCGAACTTCGCGCCCAGCACAGCCGGCTGACCAAGTTGCCCGCGGGCATCGGCTGCCTCCGCAAGCTGCGCGAACTCTGGCTCCGGGAGAACAAGCTCACCAGTCTGCCGGCCTCGATCACTGAACTGGAGGAGCTACGGCACCTGGACCTGCGGGAGAACGCGCTCGACGAGCTACCGGAGCCCTTGCTGCGCCTTCCCCGGCTTCGCCAGCTCGACCTGCGCAGCAACCGCATCGTCCAGCTGCCGGACTGGGTCGCACGGATGCCCGCGCTGGAGAAGCTGGATCTGCGCTGGAACCCCTGCGCGCCATCCCCGCACCTGCTCACCGAGCTGGAACAGCGCGGCTGCGTGGTCCTGCTGTGAACTGCCTGCACATGAGCCCACCCAGATATCCATGCCGACCGTGATCGCTGCTTCTGCGGGGGCCCTCGATGGGCGGCCTGAACGTCAACTGGTGTGCGAAATCGCCCGGTTATGATCACCGGACCGGGTGCTGCACGGCTCCGGAAGGGCATTCGAATGGGGAGAGTGCTGATGACGGAGCATCATCTCAAGTTCGCAGTGGTCGGGGTCGGGGGACTCGGCGGATTCTTCGGCGGGCGGCTCGCCGCTGCCGGGCACGACGTCACGTTCGTCGCGCGCGGCGCCCATCTGGACGTCCTGCGGCGCGACGGGCTGACGGTCCGGGGGCCGGACACGGACCTGCACGTCGAGCGGGTGCGCGCTGTCGGTGACAGCCAGGACGTCGGTGAGGCCGACGTCGTGCTGCTCTGCGTCAAGATGGCTCAACTGGACGAGGCGCTCGAGCGATTGAAGCCGGTGATCGGTCCCGGCACCGCTGTCGTCACCGTGCAGAACGGAGTGGATGCGCCGCAGCAGGTGGCCGACGCGCTCGGGCGGGACGCCGTACTGCCCGGCATCGCCCGTGTCAACACGTACCTGGAGGCCCCGGGCGTGGTGCGGCACGTCGGCGGCCTGGGCGCGCTGGCGTTCGCCGAGTGGGACAACCGGCCGTCCGACCGTGTGAGGCAACTGCGTGCTGTGCTCGGCGCGGCGGGCGTGAAGTCGCCCGCGCCGGACGACGTCTGGGCCGACCTGTGGGCGAAGTTCCTGTTCGTGGCGCCCTGCGGCGGGCTCGGTGCCGTCACGGGCGAGCCGTTCGGGGTGCTGCGGTCCCGGCCCGGCACGCGCGCCGTTCTCCGCGACGCCATGACGGAGGTGCAGGCCGTCGCGGGGGCCCGTGGCGTCGCCCTCCCCGACGACATCGTGGCGACGTCCCTCGACTTCCTCGACCGCCAGCCCGCCGAGGGCACGCCCTCGCTCCATCGCGACATCCTCGCGGGCCGGCCGAACGAGCTCGAGGCGTGGACCGGCGCGGTGGTCCGGCTCGGCGCCGCCACGGGCACACCGACCCCGGTCAACTCCCTGCTGTACGAACTGGCGGCGCTGCGGGCGGACCGGGCCGCCAACTGACCGCGGGGGCCGTGGCACGCCCGTGTCCTGGTGGCTGCACCATCTCAGGGGCCGCTCTGCTCGCGGTCGGTGCGGCTCGGCCCGTCGAAGGGTTGGTGCCCTTCGTGGGGCTCGCCTGAGGCGGTGGCCCGACATGTCGCACCAGATCGAGTAGCCGACACCGCCATCGAGGAGGGCCGGGACCTGTCCTCGATGAGCGGCAGCCTGGCCGACACCGTCTGCCGTCTGCCGCCGGCCAGACGGCCCGGTCTCACTTCAGGTGCCGGCCGAAGAACCGGGCCCCGTCCTCCACCTCGAACCACGGGGTGCCGGTGTGCCCGCCCATATTGGCGTGCAGCGTCTTCTCCTTGGTGCCGAAGGCGTCGAACAGGTCCAGGGCCCGTTGCCGGGGGTTCCCTTCGTCGTCCCACTGCATCAGGAACAGCAGCGGAATGGCGACCTGCCGGGCCTCCTCGCGCTGGGCGCGGGGTACGTAACCCCCGGCGAAGAACCCGGCGGCCGCGATGCGCGGCTCTACCACCGCCAGCCGAATGCCGACGGCGGTCCACCCCGAGTACCCGACCGGGCCGCCGATCTCGGGCAGCGAGAGGAGGGCGTCCAGGGTGGTCCGCCATTCAGGGACCGCCTTTTCGACCAGCGGGCCGATGAAGGACTCGAAGATCTCGTCGACCGGCTCGCCGGCCTGCATAGCCCGGCGGAGGTCGGCGCGGGCCTGCTCGTCGGCGGCGGAACGGGGCCGGTCACCGCACCCGGCGGCGTCGATGGTGGCCACCGCGTAGCCGCGCGCCGCGGTGTACCGGGCCCGGGCCACCAGCCGGGGTTCCGCCTTGGGCAGGCCATTGTTGTGGGCCATCAGGACCAGCGGTGAGGGTACGGATTCGGGCGTCCACAGGGTGCCGGGGATCTCGCCGAGGGTGAACTCACGTTCGAGGACGCCGTCGTCGAGGCGCTGCTCGGAAGTGAATCGCATGGTCGTGCCTTTCAGGAGTGCTCTGGAACGCTCCCGGACGACCTATCGCCCGGCCGTGACCCCGGAGGGGAGCAACTTGTCGATACTGCGTTCACGGGTACCACCTCCTCGTTCTCTCGCACGGCCTCCGGAGGAGTAGCAGTGGTCGCCGTGGTCCGCCAACGGTTTTCGCAGTGGCTCCGTGGCCGGACGCCAAGGAGTCACTGAGGTTTTCTCAACGAAATGGTCTCGTGAGGTGACTCGGCTCAGCGGATTCCGCGAGCCGCGATGAGTCCTGCGGCGTCCGGCGGTCGTACTGTCGAACCCCTCATTCGAGGAGGACTGCTGATGCGCAGCGTGACCTATTCGATGAGCGTCTCACTTGACGGCTACATCGTCGGGCCGGACGGCAGCTTCGACTGGACCGTTCCCGACGAGGAGGTCTTTCGCTTCTGGATCGACGAGATTCGTCAGGTCGGCGTCCACCTGTTGGGGCGACGGCTGTACGAGACGATGCTGTACTGGGAGACCGCCGACCAGAATCCCTCGCTCGACGACTCCGAGCACGAGTGGGCCGCGCTCTGGAAGCCGCTCCCCAAGGTGGTGTTCTCCACGACGCTGTCGGCGGTGCAGGGCAATGCCCGCCTGGCCTCCGGCGGCCTGGTGGAGGAGATCGAGCGGTTGCGAGCCGAGCCGGGGGAGAGCGACATCGCGATCGGCGGCGCGACTCTCGCCGCCGAGGCGGCCGCGTCGGGTCAGATCGACGAGTACCGGGCCATGGTCTACCCGGTGCTGGTCGGCGGTGGCATTCCGTTCTTTCCCCAACGCGAACGCCGGGTGGATCTCGAACTCGTCGAGACCCGCACCTTCAGCTCGGGAGTCGTCTACCTCCGCTACCGCGTGGCGCGTTAGCCGGCTCGTCCGCCGAGCCCGAGGAAGAGCGGGCCAGTCGGGCGGTGATGGAGGAAGGCAGGACAGGCACGTGACCTTCCGCTTGACCGGTGGTGATCGTGGAGCTGTCGTTTCCAGGGCTGCGCCCGGCCGGACCGCCGGACGGGCGTAGCCCTGGACAAGATCACCGGAGCTTTTCCTCCATCACCGCCATCATCGTCCAATGCGGGAGCGAACCCGATGCCGACGTAGAGCGTGACACCGGTGGAGCCGCCCAGCTGGTCGGCGGCTCGCTGGACGCCGGAGGCGATGCCGGCGTCATCCTCGGTCACTCCGGTCACCGCGACGTACTGGAGCCCGACAATCCCGAACCCCATCCCGGCCGCGATGAGCATCAAGGCCGGAATCATCGCCCAACCGGTGGCCCCGAGGGAGGAGACCAAAGCGAGCGAATTGAGAATGCCTGAAAACACCGAGTGCTCCGTTGCCCAGAAGAGGTTCCGAGCAGCACGAACGTGCCGCTCCGGTCCCACCACGGAGCGACAGAACGTTCAACAGAAGTGAGACGAACCCCCGCCGCTAGCGGAGCGTCCTCGTCACCGCGGCACAAGCCGCGCACGAAGCACCTGACATGCCGCCGATGCTACCGAAGCCGACGCCAAGTCGTGGAGAAGGTGCAGATGGCGGCCGGGAAGGGGACCCCGGCGTTAGACGGGCGGGGCTCAGTGAGGGCCCCCCGGCGTTAGACGGGCGGGGCTCAGTGAGGGCCGTTGCCCGAGGAGTACGCCCGGCCAGGGTCGCGGAGACGCACCGCGAGCCGGGCCGATACCTGCCGGGCCGGGGCGTCGAGCTTCACGGCGGCACCAGGCACGCCGGCCGAACCCCTCCGCGGCACGGGCAGGAAATCCCCCACACGGGACGATCTTGGTTGATATACACTGCGCCCGACTTGTTCGAACAGTTCGGCGAATCCGTGCCAACCGATTCGTCTTGCCCGGGGGGGGCCTTCCCATGACTTCGCAGTCCCGCGCGGTGCTCGGCATCGCGCTCACTCCCGTCTTCGCTCTGGCGGCCGCCGACCCGGCCGCCGCCCACACCACCGCCACGGCCGCTGGCACCGCCACGGCCACTACCACCGCCGGTACCGCTGTGGCGGCCGTCGAGACGCGCGCGCCTGGCCCGTGGGGCACCCGCGCCCTCCACGCCCCGGCCCCCAGGCCGGGTGAGGCCTCGGGCGGGCTGAACGCCCTGGTGTCGGCCGGGGACGGCGCCCTCGTCTCCCTCACCGTCGACGGGCGTTCCACCCGGATCCGGCCCGCGGGCAGCACTCGCTGGCTCACCCCGCAGACCTGGCCGGACGCCGGCGGATACAGCACCGAGTTGGTCTCGCTCGGCGACGGCTCGGTGCGCCTGGCCTGGCGGGCCAAGCGTGCCGACGACCACGGCAACCACTGGCTGAAGGTCGCCACCCTCACGCCCGGCGCAACCGCCTTCTCCGAGCCCGAATACGTCGCCGCGGTCTCCGAGAAGGGCTACCACCACCTGGCGGCGGCCCCCGACGGCCGGTTGGTCGCCGTGTGGTCGGCCTCCGGTGTCGTGAAGGCCGCCGAAAGGCCGGCCCGCAGGCCGCGTGGACCGCTCCGGCCGACCTCAACGAGCAGCCGCCGTCCGGCAGCCGCGACATCGCCAACATGGACCTCGCGGTCGCCGAGGACGGCACCGCCCTGCTGGTGTGGCAGTGGCAGGCGAGCAAGGCCGTCGTCGCTCTGGAGAAGGCCCCGGGCGCGTCCGCCTGGACCGTGGTCCAGGGCTTCCCGGTCCCGAACAAGGATCTCGCGCGCCCGAAGGTGTTCGCCGATCCGCAGGGCGGCTTCGACGTCTTCTACGACGACTTCGCGCACCTCATGCACTCCCGCCGACCCGCCGGCGCCACGCAGTGGAGCACCCCGCAATCCGCCGACAGCCATGGCAGCACGTACAGGATGACGGCGCCCGTCTACCTGCCCAACGGCGACCTCTTCGTGGCCGGCGGGCCCACCGCCCCCTGGTACGCGGTGCGTTCGGCGGCCACCGGCCTCTGGCTGCCGTACTCGCAGCCCTTCTCCGCCCACAAGAAAGTGCGTCATGTCGCTGCGGCCGCCACCTCGGGCGGCACGGTCACGGTGACGTGGCGGGAGGGCTACTCGTACGAGGAGTACACGATGGCCGCCGTCTTCAAGGGCGGCACCTGGTCCACCCCGCGGCGGCTGAGCGCGAGGAGCGCCCAGTTCACCGGGGCGCCGCAGGTGGCCGCCGACGCGCTCGGCCGGCCCGTCGTGCTGTGGGACGAGTACCTGCGGAGCGAGACGAACAACACCGTCCTGGACGGCGTGTACCAGGCCACCACCACCGGCCGCGCGCTGCCCAAGTGGCGTGACTACACGGACGACGGCAAGGCCGACCTGTTCGGCTGGGGCAGCGCCGGGTTCAAGGTGTACGCGGGTGACGCGACGAAGCTGACCGCGGGGCAGCGCGCGAGCGGCTGGCCGACGGGCACGCTCGTACTGCCCTTCGGCGACCTCGACGGCGACCGCTGCAACGACGTGTTCGTCCGCTCCCCGAAGGGCGAGGCCCGCGTCCACCCGACGACCTGCGGCGGCGCACTGCCCGACCAGCAGACGTTCTCCGTGAAGGTCTCCTCGGACTGGAGCGCGTACAACGCGGTCCTCTCGCCCGGCGACGTGACGGGCGACGGCAGGGCCGACCTGCTGACCCGGTCCGCCTCGACCGGGAAGCTGTACGTGTACGCGAACAACGGCGCGGGCGGCTTCAAGGCCCGCGCGCTCGCCGGATCCGGCTTCGGAGGCTACAAGAGGCTGATCGCCGCGGGAGACCTCAACGGCGACGGCAAGAACGACCTGCTGGCCATCGACGCGTCGAACGAGCTGTGGCGGTTCGACGGAACCGGCACCGGCACCTTCAAGCCGCGGTCACTGGTCTTCAAGGACTGGGGCACCTCCTACAAGGACGTGGTCGGCGGACTCGACCTGTCCGGCGACGGCCGGGCCGACCTGGTCTCACTCGACAAGGACGGCCGAGCCTGGCTGAACCGGGGCAACGGCAAGGGCGGTTTCGACAGCCGGTCCCAGGTCGGCAAGACCACGAACTGGTCGGACATCCGCATCTCCTGACGGCACGGATCCGGGGGCGTCCGGGACCGTGGGGCCGGCCCTGGAAGCGGGTTCGTATCTGACTCCGCTTCCACGGCGCGGCCGGCCCACCCGGCCCTCACGCCCCGGAGGGCGGACGCTGCCCGCCTCACCTCCCCGCGCGGCATCCCCTGCGTCGCCGGCAGATCCGCACACCATTCCGCTTCGACCGTGGACGATACAAGGCCAGGCACGAAGTCGAATGCCGGATCAGTGATCCTCATACAGGCCGGAGGAGTCGCGACGCGCTGCGAAGAGTCGCCGTCCGCCAACGGAGTTACCGTCCAACTCGCCCTGCTGCATCAGGCTGCCTGTCGTTCGGCCTGTGAGGTGTAGGGCCGGTGGTGGGCCCGCTCCTCCAGCAGGGTGCGGTGGATGCGTTCGACCTCGCCGTCGGTCTGCGGCCACAAGGGCCGGGTCCGGCGGGGCTGATGCCCAGGTCATGGCAGGTCTGGCGCCAGGTGTTCTTGGTGTAAACCCAGGCGTTGCCGGTCAGCACCCGTTCGATGGTGATGCCGTGTGCGGCGAACCAGGCGGCAGTTCGTCGCAGGAAGCCGGCGCAGGTGGCGGCCTTTTCGTCGGTCAGGTCTTGGTGTGGGCCAGGCGGGAGTGGTCGTCCAGGGCGGCAGGAAGGCGTACCCGGTGCCGTTTCGGCGGTCCTGGTCGGCCCGGCCGGCTGCCCGGCCGAGAACCTTGTGTCCGCCGCCGTCGGGGATGCGGCCGAGTTTCTTGACGTCGACGTGGAGCAGTTCGCCGGGCCGGCCCCGCTCGTGTCGGCGTACGGGTTCGCCGGTGCCCGGCCCAGCGTGGCAGGGCGGGCAGGTGGTGGCGGTGCAGGATGCGGTGGGCGGTGGAGGCGGCGACGCCGCATCGGGCGGCCAGCCTTTCACCGGTCCGATGCGATGTTCGTGCCGCAGACACAGGACCTGCTGTTCGACGGCGGGCGGGGTGCGGCGGAGCCGGTGGGTGCGGGCGGCTGGAGCGGTCCTGCATCCCGGCCGGCCCGTGCTCCCGGTAGCGGCAGGCCCAGCGGGCTGCGGTGGTGTGGTGGCTGATCTGGAAGCGTTCCGCCGCTCGTCGTAGCGGCCAGCCGTCCTCGACGACACACCGGGCCAGACGCAGCCTGCCGGTCGCGGTCGGCGGAGCATCACGGTGGAACGACGAGGGCCTCCCGGGCGTCGGTGCAGACTTCGCAGTCCACACCGAACCCGGAGGCCCTCACCCCGTTCAAGGTCCGCTCAAAGCGTGTCGCCTGTCACCAACCTCTCCGAACAGCACACCTAGCGTCGATGGCTTCCGATGGTGACGACGCCCTTCGTCCTGGCGCCGGTCCTGTTGTCGTAGAGGACATCACCGCCTGACTTCTTCCAGATCTTGATGCGGAAGGTGTCCGGGCCGTCGGTGGCGGTGACTCTGAAGGCGTAGCCACCCTTGCCGCCCACCGTCCCGGTGCCCTGATAGACGGCCTGGGAGCCGTTCACCACGAGCCAGTCGGAGCCGGTCGAGCGGAAGGTGAGCCGGGCGGAGCCGAAGACGAACGTGGCCTTGCCGGTGGGGACAGTGGCTGCCTTCCGGTACTGGGCGCTCAAGGTGAACGCCGCCTTTCCGGTCAGCTCCGGCTTGGCCGGGTAGGCACCGGCCGGCGAGGTGATCGTGCCGACGCCGGCGGCGGATCCGGCGGCGGGGTCGTAGACGATCAGCTCCGCGAGCGTGGTGGAGTCCGTGCCGTCGTCATCGTCGGTGACCGTGACGACCGGGCGGTGGATGCCCGCGTCGTCGTAGACGTGTGCGGCGCGGCAGCCGGAGTCCGTGACCGTGCCGGACGTCGGCCGGCTGCCGTCCTTCCAGTCGACCTCGCAGGTGTGGCTGTCGGCCGAGCCCGGATCGTCGAAGGACGCCGTGACGACGGCGGCCTTGCCCGCCGGGACGGGTGAGCCGGGGCCCTTGGCGGACGTGATCGACGGGACGGCGTTGGAGACCTTGACCGACGCCGTGTCGGTGCCGCGTCCGCCGGTCAGGGTGACCTGGAAGGTGCCGTCGTCGGTGCAGGTGAGGCTCGTGCGGGCTGCTGCGGGGTTGTCGACGGCGCACGGGGCGCCGTCCTGGACGGTCCACTTGGGGGTGCCTGCACCGGAGACGGTGCCGGCGAGCGTGATCGTCCCGCCCTCCGTGCCGGTGGCGTCGGGCCCGGCGTGGACGACGGTGACCGGGTCGATGCCGCCGAGGGTCGGAACGACCTTCTCGATCAGGCCGTCGGAGTCGAACTCCAGCTTGTCGATGGTGGTTTCGCGGTGGGTGCCGTCACCGCCGGGGATGGCGAAGCGGTGGTAGGCGATGTACCAGTCGTCGGTGTTCGGGACGTGGACGACGGAGTGGTGGCCCGGGCCCTTGATGCCCAGCGACAGGTCCTTCTCCAGGATCACGCCCCGCTTGGTCCACGGGCCGGTGGGCGAGGGACCGGTCGCGTAGGCGACGCGGTAGTTCTCGTCGCGGGTGTCGTTCTCCGACCACATGAAGTAGTAGGTGTCCTTGCGCTTGATGACGAAGGTGCCCTCGTTGTAGCCGCTCGGGGTGATGTCCGTGACCTTCGAGGTGTCGATGGACGTCATGTCGTCGCCCAGCGGGACGACGTAGGCGCGGCCGTTGCCCCAGTAGAGGTACTTCGTGCCGTCGTCGTCGGTGAAGACCGCCGGGTCGATCATCTGACCGCGGAAGTCGCCGGCCTTCAGCAGCGGCTTGCCCAGGGCGTCCTTGAACGGCCCGGTGGGCGAGTCGGACACCGCCACGCCGATGTTCGCGTCGGCGCAGAAGTAGAAGTAGTACGTGCCGTCCTTCTCCGTCATCGCCGGCGCCCAGGCCCGGCTGTCCGCCCAGGTGACGTCCGGCCCCAGGTCGAGGATGACGCCATGGTCCTTCCAGTGGACCAGGTCCGTCGAGGAGTAGGCCTTGAACTGCGTGCCGCTCCAGCCCTCGAAGCCGTCGGTCGTCGGGTAGATGTAGAAGGTGTCGCCGAAGCGCACGATGTTCGGGTCCGCGTTCAGCCCCGGCAGGACCGGTGTCTTCATGATCAGCGCCGATACGGTCCACGTGCGCTTCGCACCGTCGGAGCCGGTCACCTCGTACGTCACCGGCTTGGTGAAGTCCTGCACGCTGCCCGAGGCGGGGCTGATCGAAGCACCATGGGCCAGGCTGAACTCCGGTGCCAGCGCGGTGATGTCCGTGCCCGCCTTCAGCGGCAGGGTGATCCTGCTGTCGGCGTCGTCGATCAGTGCGTCGACCTTCAGCGCCGGGTGCGTCACCTTGGCGATGCCCGTCGTGTTGCCGCTGAGCTCCTGGACCTCCGCGGAGGACAGGGCCCGGTCGTAGACGCGGAAGTCGTCGACCTCGCCGCCGAAGTAGGGATCCGCCCCGTACAGCGACCTGCCGATGTAGCCGCTGTAGTCCTTGTTCGCGTCGTACAGGTCGGCCGGCTTGATGCCGACGCCGGTCGCGCGGGCCGCCTCGAAGCCTTCGACGTACAGGACCATGGTGCCGGTCGAGCCGTCGAGGGTCACGGTGACGTGCCGCCACTGCCCCGGCGTGAGCTGCGAACCGGCCGTCAGCTTCGACTCCGCCGCCCAACTGGCCTTGGTGATGGCCGAGTACAGCTTGGAGCCGCCGTTGGACGGTGTGGCGAAGAGGTACTTGTCGCTGTCCGGGCCCAGCCCGAACAGCCACTGGAACGCGTCACCGCCCTTCCACTTGGCGTACGTCGACACGGTCACGCTGTCGGCGTTCTTCAGCACACCGTTCGGGATCTTCACGTAAGGAGAGGTGGTGGAGCTGCTGGAACCGCCGGACATCCTGAACGAGCCGCCGTGCACGCCGCTGCCGAAGTCGGGCGTACGGACGTACGTGCCGTGGTAGCCGTGCCCGCTGGAGTCACGGGCGATGCTGCCGCTCGTCTCGTCGAAGTCGTAGTGCAGCAGCAGGTCGGCCGGGACGTCGGAGCCCTCCTGCGACACGGTGACCTCGGCCCGGACCGCAGCCGCGGCGCCGTTCGGCAGGCTGCCGGTCACGGTGAAGGTGCCAGGCTGTGCGTACGACGACGCCGGTACGTCCGCCCAGTCGACGGAGACCGGCCGCTTGACGCCGTCGGCGTACTCGGCGACGACCGTGGCCGGCAGGACCGGGGCGACACCGACCCGCGTCTTCACCGACACGTCCTCGACGCTCTTCACGAACTGGTCGGGCTGGTAGGCGAGCAGCAGCCGGTCGTACTCGGCCTGGGTGACCGGCAGCACGGTGCCGTGCCGGGGCTTGGCGGGCAGGTCGTAGCCGGTGGACGGGGTCCAGGTGCCGGAGTCGAGGTCGGTCGTCTCGAACGGGATGTAGCCGCGGCCACCGAACTCGTCGAGGAACGCGTACCACTTCTCCTCGGTGTTGGACTTGAACACCAGCGGTCCCTCGGCGGCGTTCATCGCGCCCTTGCCGATGCCCTCGGCTACCGCGGTCCAGGACGGGTTCAGGATCGAGTCGCTCTTCTCCTGGAAGATGAACTTGCTGTTGGGAGTGGAGGAGGTGTTGTTCCGCTCGTCCTTGGACAGGCGGTAGTACGTCCCGTCATGCCGGATCATCGTGGAGTCGATCACCGAGTAGCCGCGGTCGATCCAGACCTTGGGCTCGCTGAAGGTGTAGAAGTCGCGGGTGGTGGCGTACATCATGCGGTTGTACGTGTCGCCGGAGTGGTCCGCGTTGTCGTACAGCTTCGACGCCCAGAAGACCACGTACTCGCCGCGCTCTGCGTCGTAGAACGCCTCCGGCGCCCAGGTGTTGCCCGCGCTGTCGGGTGAGACCTTGACCAGACGCTGGTTCGTCCAGTGCACCAGGTCGGTGGATTCCCAGACCATGATGGACTTGCTGCCGGTGCGCTGGGAGGCGTCCCAGTCGCCGTTGCCGTAGATCCTGAGGTCGGTGGCGATCTGGTAGAACTTGTCGCCCTCCGGGGAGCGGATGATGAACGGGTCGCGCAGGCCCTTCTCGCCGAGGGTCGAGGTGAGAACCGGCTTGCCGTCGTTCAGCTCGCGCCAGTGCAGCGGGTCGTTGCCCTTGCTGAGGGCGGTGTAGAGCTGCTCGCCGTCGGAGGTGCCCTCGCCGGTGAAGTAGCTGAACATGTACCCCTTGAGGGCCGCCGTGGCGGGCAGTTCGGGCACCTTGGCCGTCATGACGCGGGTCGCCTGGGCCTCGCCCTTGGTGACGGTGGCGGTCAGCTCGACGGTGGTGGCGCCGTCGCCGTGCGCGGGGCGGTGGACCTCGCCGTCGGGGGAGACGACGTCCGGCTTCGCGGAGGACCAGGTGACGGCCGTGCCGTAGTCGCCGCTCTTGGGCAGGGTGAGGTTGCCGCGCACGTCGTCGAGATTGTGGACCGTGAGCGCCTCGGCGGCCTGCCGGGTGGCGGCGGCGTCGTCGAGCGCGGGCCGGACCGTGACGTCGAAGCTCTTGGTGCCGGTCACGGTGCCCTTCTTCAGGGTCGCCGTGAGCGTGGCGTGGCCGTCCGGCGAGCCGGCCTCGGGGCGGGTCACCTCGCCGGTGTCCGACACCACGGACGGGTTGTCGCTGGCCCAGCTGATGGAGGAGCCGCCGGCCGTGCCGGTCCTGGGCAGGTCAAGGTCGGAGGTGACGCCGCTGGTGTCACCGAGGCTGAGGGCCTCCTCGTCGTCGGCGACGCCCTGCGTGGCGACGGGGAGGGAGAGCTGCTCGACCTCCGAGCCGGCCAGGGCCCGGTCGTATACACGGAAGTCGCGTATCCGGCCCTTGAAGAGCTTGTCGCCGTCGTAGACGGACTTGCCGATGTAGTTGGCCTTGGTGGTGCCGGAGCCGATGGCGCCGGGTGTGGTGGTGACCGAGGTGTTGCGGCCGACCTCGACGCCGTCCTCGTAGAGCAGACCTGTGGAGCCGGTCTGGGTGTAGGTGATGTGCTTCCACACCCCGCGGGTCAGGTTGTGGGAGTCGGACGGCTTGGTGGTCTGCTCGGTCGACCAGTTGCCCGTCGCGACGGAGGTACGGAAGGAGTTGCCGGTGGTGAACAGGTAGCCGTTGCCGTTGCCCGCGCTGGTGTTGCCGAAGCCGTAGAGGAAGTAGGGCGTGCTCTGGGCGGAGTCGATCAGTACGTCCATGGAGACCGTGATCGAGTCCATGCCCCTCATGACGTCGTCCGGCACCTTGATGTAGGTGTCCGACCCGTTGAAGGCGAGCCCCTGACCGGATGCCGACCAGTCGGCGGTGCCGCTGACCGTGCCGTTCCGGCCGTTGCCGGAGGCGTCGGTGACGGTGCCGCCGGAGCCTGCGTCGAGCTTGTACCACAGGGCCAGGCCGTCGGTGATCTCCGAGGCTTCGACCGCCGGTGCCGCCTGCGCTGGAGCGGCGGGTCCGGCGAGGGTGAACAGCATCGACGCGGCGGTCAGTCCGGCGAGATGGCCCGCCCAACGTCTCGCGCGGCAGCGAAGTCGTGCGAATCGTGCGACGTGCGTCATGTCGAAGTCCCCTGCTGAGGCATGGCTGATGACGGACAAGGCGGAACGGAAAAACGAGGAACGACGAGGCGACGGCAAGTCCTTGTTGTGGACCTTCCGTTACACGCAGGTGACGTGTGTTGCGAGAGTCTCATTCGACGTCCCGGGCAGCGTCAATAGGTTCCGAACAATGTCCGACAGGTCGAACGAATCCGACCGGCTCGTCGTGGTCAATGAGGGGTGAGCCGGGCGCCCTGTGTGTGGGCCGGCCATCGCCACCGCGTTCACCACTGACGCGGTGCGCTCGGCCACCCTCGCGGCCATCTCCCAAGCCAGTACGGCGCGTAGGCGGGTGAGGCCGGCGGGTCGAGCTACGTATTTACGCGTCCGACCTCGATCGTGTGTGGAGCGAACTGAGGTGGACGCGATGTCGACGGCCCTGGGAGTGCCTGAGGCGAGGGAGTCGCCGGGGGAGGCCGCTGGCGCAGGCGATCACCCCGCCAGGGCAGAGGCGACGGCACACACGGAGCGCGCGGCATCCAGCGGCTCCGGCATGCCGGCCACCATGCAGACGAAGCCAGTGCCCCGCCAACCGGCACACCGCGTCATTCCGAAGGAATGCGAAACTCGAATTCGGGACGGTCCCACGGCACTGCGGGCGGGTTCGCGAGCGCGGTCCCGATCCGCACTGCACCGGCGCGGTGGTAGAAGCCCTCGGCGGGAAGATGCGACACGACCTTGACGCGGTCGAGCCCGGCGGCACGGGCCTCGGACTGCATGTGCGCGACGAGCAGTCGTCCAATACCCCGTCCTTGCGCTTCGTCAGCGACGAACAGCAAATCGAGCTCCGGTGGAGCGAGGACGAGCGAGTAGAACCCGAGGACCCGGCCTCCGGGCTCGTCGGCGCCGACGGCTACGAAGGCTCGGTGGGCCTCGATGTAATCAGGACCGACCCGGTAGCCCGCGACTGCGGCTGCGTACTTACCCTCGTAAGCGCCTGAGCCACGCACGAGCCGCGTGAGCCGTTTGGCATCCCGCGCGACGGCCCTCCGTATCGTGATCGGCCGGCAGAGCGGGGAAGTGCGTGAACTCATCGGGAGAGTATTTCGCACCGGAGAGTGCCTTCGTACGGCGGGTCGGCTGCTCGGGCAGGCGTTCCTGCACCACTCCCGGGGGCCACTCGCCCGGGCCCCGATCGACCACGGCACTGCCGCGTCGCCCGCCAGCAGCAACTGGACGCCCGAACCGCTGCGGAGGAGCCGGAGAACGGAGTGGTCGACGGCTGCTTCCCCTGGGCCTGCCGCAGCGACAGCCAGCCTGTGCAGGACGACTTCGGGCTGGCCTCGTGAGGCGGCTCGTCCTCGACCTGTTCGCCGTCCCCGACGACTGGAGCCACGCCCTCACCGTCCTCGGAGCCGGGGACATCGGCCT
Source organism: Streptomyces sp. DG1A-41 (assembly GCF_037055355.1). Lineage (GTDB taxonomy): Bacteria > Actinomycetota > Actinomycetes > Streptomycetales > Streptomycetaceae > Streptomyces. Next base: position 626,259 of record NZ_CP146350.1, read on the forward strand.
GGAGCCGCGCACGGGATCTCCGTGCGCCCTTCCCCGCGCTCCACGCAGCCCCGAGGGGACAGGCCGTGCCGCAGAACCTCCAAAACGAGATCGGGCTCGACCAGGATCACGTCCAGTGGTGAGCGCGAACCCCGTGACCTGGTGAACCGCACGCCCTCCCGCGGGTGGCCCGGGCGGGCCGGATGAGCTGTCCGGGGAGCTGCCGGGCCGTATCTGGGTGTACGAGGCTGCTGCGGCCGACCGGGCGCAGCGCGCTCTCGTTGTCGTAGCGGCCGAGCAGATGGGTCTGGGCGCGGTGCAGGATGCCGGTGATGGCGCCGATGACGGCCTCGGTGGTGTCACGGTGACACTGGGGGAGTGTCGGTGTTCGAAAGTCGCAGTATTCGTCCGCAAGGGCTGGCGTCAAGGGCAGGGACTCGCCTGCCCCGGGGAACCGCCCCGACGCCGCAGAGTGGCCCGTGTCTGGATGCGGTCTTGCCGGACTGGTCGCAGTCGCACGGCCATCGCTTTTCATAGGAGTTCGTCCGGGGGCGCGGGCCGGATGATGAGGTGGCACGTCTCGAAGGCGGGTGCGTCACCTGCCTGGCCTGCGGTGACGGTGAAGGAGAGGGGCCGTACGCGGCCATCTGCGGCCAGGTGGACCTTGATGCTCAGCCCGCCGCGGGAGCGTCCGAGCAATCGTGATCGGCGGGCTCGCCGGAGTGGGCCGCCCCCTTTCGAGTGCTCCGGCGGCGTGCTGGTGGGCCCGCACGACCGTGGAGTCCACCGAAACCGTCCAGTCGATGTCGTCATCGGCGTCCGCCGCCTCCAGGATGGCGGCGAGGATCATCTCCCAAGTGCCGTCGACGGCCCCCCATCGAAGAGACACGCGCTAGAGGCCCACCCCGGCTCGGGACGGTTCCGGGGGGCGGACGGTCATCCGCAGCGCGCGCGGCCGTACGGTGAGCCGGGCGACCTGGCGGATGACCTGGCCCTCGGCGAGTTCCAGCCTTACCGAACGCAGCATCGTCGCGAGCGCCGTCACCATCTCGGTGAGGGCGAAACGGTCCCCCATGCACTTGTGCTTGCCCTCCCCGAAGGGCAGGAACGCGCCCGGCGGAAGTTCCTGCGCGGCGTCGTTCCACCGGTCCGGGTCGAAGGTGAGCGGGTCGGGGAAGCGCTCGGGGTCGCGGTGCAGGGCGTGCTGGCAGTAGGCCAGTTCGGTGCCGGCGGGCAGCGTCCACTCGCCGAGCCGGGTCTCCTCGGTGGTACGGCGGGTGACCAGCCAGCCGGGGTGGTGCAGCCGCAGGGTCTCGGTGATCACCCGGTTCAGGTACGGCAGCCGGGTCACGTCGTCGAAGGCGACCGGCCGTCCGCCGAGGACCTCGTCCAGCTCGGCCAGGACCCGGGCCTCGATGCCGGGGTGGCGGGCGAGTTCGTACAGGGTCCAGGACAGCACCGACGCGGTGGTCTCGGTGCCCGCCACGGCCAGGGTGAAGATTTCGGAGCAGATCTGATCCCCGGTCAGCGGCTCGCCGGTCTCCTCGTCGACGGCGCGCAGCAGCATGGAGAGCATGTCCCCGGTGTCGTGCCCGGAGGCCTGCAGCTCGTCGACGGCGGTGTTGATGGTGGCGCGTACGCCGGCCCGGGCCCGGTCGAAGCGGCGGTTGAAGGGCAGCGGCAGGCGCTCGGCCCAGTCGGGCAGCATCATGCGCACACCGACGTCGTTCATCACCACCGACAGGTCGCTGCGCAGCCGTCGGAAGACGGCGTCGTCGAGGCTGCCGGAGAACACCGTCTTGGCCAGCATGTCGAGGCTCAGCCCGACCATCGCCTCGCGTACGTCGAGGGCCCGCCCGGGCTCCCAGCCGGCGACCGTGGCCGTCACCTCGGCGCGCATGATGTCGACGTACCGGCTGATCTCGGTGTGGGCGAACGCCGGTTGCACCTGGCGACGTTTGCGTACGTGAGTCCGGCCGGTGGCGGTGACGACACTGTCACCCAGCAGTTGGCCCAGCTTGTCGTAGAGTCGGCCCTTGTCGAGGGTGGGCGCCAGGGCCTTGAGCATCTGGTGGATCAGGGCCGGATCCTGGACCACGACGGTCCGCGTCCCGGGTTGCAGGACGATCTCGACGAGTGGTTCCCGTGTCTCGCGCAGCGAGTCGATGAAGCCGAGGTTGTCGCGCATTTTCAGAGCGTGGCCTATGAACGGAAACGATCCTGCGGCCCGAGGTATGGGGGGAAGCGCAGTGGACGTCACGGGTCATCCCTTCACGTCAATCTTGGGCACCCCTATGACTTCCCTGAACTTTCCTCAGCGCAATCCTGTCATGAACGTGTCCTGCGCCACCTGGGACGAGCTGGTCGAGGGGAGGAGAAGCCCGTGCCCGCCCCATTCCGGTCCGCCGAGCTTGGTCGCCTGGGCCTGGCTAAAGGCTGTTGCGGAAGGCTTGGTGGCGGACATTTTGCCTGTATGGGTGGGGGTTGAGGGCTGAGCCGGTGTGGGTGGAGACGTTCACCGGGTTGCCGATGGGGCGCTTTGAAAAGCTGCTTCGGGTGGTGCATGCCGAATGACGCAACACGGACACTGTCCGATCTGCCACCGAGCAAGCCCCCGAAGCGGCCCATGAAACCCCTACATAGGGGCAGCACGCACACACCGCCCATGAACTATGTAGTCCCACCACATGTGCCCCTGACCTGCGCGTTCCTACGGTGTTCCGACACCAATCCGTCCCCACCGCACACGAGGAAGTGGCGCGCATGACCTCCGCAACACCCGCTCCCCCACCCCCCGCCAGCCTCAAACGCATCGTCACCGCCAGCCTCATCGGCACCACCATCGAGTGGTACGACAACTCATTCGATCGGTGCTAGGAACTGCGGTTTTCCATGAATCTTGGCCTGAAAGTCAGCACGGAACCAGCACGAGGTTGGCGGCGTGCTGACTCGGTGCTGGCCTGCCTGCGTCGCAGCACGCTCCATTGGCCCGGTCGGCATCCGCGCATGGTTGCTCAGTGTCACCAACGGCTTGAGCTGATGAGAAGTCGCAGATCCAGGCGCTCGACCGGTCCCAGCCGGTGCTGCCGATGATGCCCGGTGTTTCCGAACGCCGCAGTCACGACTACATCCGCGCCGGCACCACCACCTTGTTCGCCGCCCTGGAGGTCGCCACGGGGAAGGTGATCGGCTCCCTGCACCGGCGACACCGCGCCGTGGAGTTCAAGAAGTTCCTCACCAAGCTGGACAAGGAAGTGCCCGCCGACCTCGACGTGCACCTCATCCTCGACAACTACGTCACCCACAAAACACCCGCCATCAAGAAGTGGCTGCTGGCCCACCCACGCTTCCGTCTGCACTTCACACCGACGAGTTCGTCCTGGCTGAACCTGGTGGAACGGTGGTTCGCCGAACTCACGCAGAAGAAACTCAAGCGTGGCGTCCACCGCTCCGTCCAGGCTCTCGAGCGCGACATCCGCGGCCGGCTTGCCGACTGGAACGAGCATCCAAAGCCCTTCGTCTGGACGAAGACCGCTGACGAGATCCTCGACAATGTCGCCGCCTACTGCCGACGGATCTCTGACTCAGGTCACTAGTGTGGTGCGCCCGAAATCTCGGGCTTAAGTCTGTAGCCTGTTTTCATGTCTCGGGGTCCTCGTGCCGTCGAAGTTGTGCTGTCCGATGAGGAGCGCGCCGAGTTGCTGCGCTGGGCGGGCGGGGCGGTGGCGCCCCGTCTTGTCGAGCGGGCACGCATCGTCTTGGCGTGCGCGGACGGGAAGCCGAATACGCGTGTGGCGGCGGAGTTCAAGGTAACCGCGGACACGGTGAGGAAGTGGCGGTCGCGGTTTGCTGCCCGGCGGATGGCCGGACTTGCGGATGAGCCGCGGCCGGGCCGGCGCAAGTCGGAGCTGGTGCTCAGTGATGACGAACGGGCTCAGCTGACGCGTTGGGCGAGGCGCGCCAAGACCGCGCAGTTCCTGGCTCTGCGCGCGAGAATCGTGCTGCTGTGCGCGGAGGGCGGGACGAACAAGCAGGTGGCGGCCGAACTCGGGGTGCGCGAGCAGTCGGTGAGCCGCTGGCGGGCCCGGTTCGTCAAGCGGCGGCTGGACGGGCTGGTCGACGAGCCGCGGCCCGGCAGGCCGCCCTCGATCCTGCTCGACCAGGTCGAGGACGTGGTCATCGCGACGCTGGAATCCACGCCAGGTAAGGACACGCACTGGTCGCGGACTTCGATGGCCGAGCGCACCGGGCTGTCGAAGTCCACCATCGGGCGGATCTGGAAGCGGTTCGACCTCAAGCCGCACCTGCAGGATGCCTTCAAGCTCTCCACCGATCCGCAGTTCGTCGCGAAGGTCGTCGACGTCGTCGGCCTGTATCACCACCCGCCGGAGAAGGCGGTGGTTCTGTGCGTGGACGAGAAGAGCCAGATTCAGGCGCTGGACCGCTCGCAGCCGGTGCTGCCGATGATGCCGGGCATGCCCGAGCGGCGCACCCACGACTACCTACGGCACGGCATCACCAGCCTGTTCGCCGCCTTCAACATCGCCGACGGCACCGTCATATCGGCACTGCACCGCCGCCACCGGGCGATCGAGTTCAAGAAGTTCCTGGTCACGATCGACAAAGCGGTACCTGCCGGCCTCGACGTCCATCTGGTCTGTGACAACTACGCCACCCACAACACCGCCGAGATCAGGACGTGGCTCAGCAAACACCCCCGGTTCCACGTCCACTTCACTCCGACCGGCTCCTCCTGGATGAACCAGGTCGAGCGGTGGTTCGGCCTGTTGACCGACAAACTCATCCGTCGGGGCGTCCACACCTCCGTGAAGGCCCTGGAGGACGACATCACCGCGTGGATCGACACCTGGAACGAGAATCCGCGGCCCTTCACCTGGACCAAGACCGCCGACGAGATCCTCAACTCACTCGCCGACTACCTCACCAAAGTCACTCCGCCAGCCAACAAAAACCAGGAAGAAACTTAAGCCCGAGATTTCGGGCGCACCACACTAGTGTGGTGCGCCCGAAATCTCGGGCTTAAGTCTGTAGCCTGTTTTCATGTCTCGGGGTCCTCGTGCCGTCGAAGTTGTGCTGTCCGATGAGGAGCGCGCCGAGTTGCTGCGCTGGGCGGGCGGGGCGGTGGCGCCCCGTCTTGTCGAGCGGGCACGCATCGTCTTGGCGTGCGCGGACGGGAAGCCGAATACGCGTGTGGCGGCGGAGTTCAAGGTAACCGCGGACACGGTGAGGAAGTGGCGGTCGCGGTTTGCTGCCCGGCGGATGGCCGGACTTGCGGATGAGCCGCGGCCGGCCGGCGCAAGTCGGAGCTGGTGCTCAGTGATGACGAACGGGCTCAGCTGACGCGTTGGGCGAGGCGCGCCAAGACCGCGCAGTTCCTGGCTCTGCGCGCGAGAATCGTGCTGCTGTGCGCGGAGGGCGGGACGAACAAGCAGGTGGCGGCCGAACTCGGGGTGCGCGAGCAGTCGGTGAGCCGCTGGCGGGCCCGGTTCGTCAAGCGGCGGCTGGACGGGCTGGTCGACGAGCCGCGGCCCGGCAGGCCGCCCTCGATCCTGCTCGACCAGGTCGAGGACGTGGTCATCGCGACGCTGGAATCCACGCCAGGTAAGGACACGCACTGGTCGCGGACTTCGATGGCCGAGCGCACCGGGCTGTCGAAGTCCACCATCGGGCGGATCTGGAAGCGGTTCGACCTCAAGCCGCACCTGCAGGATGCCTTCAAGCTCTCCACCGATCCGCAGTTCGTCGCGAAGGTCGTCGACGTCGTCGGCCTGTATCACCACCCGCCGGAGAAGGCGGTGGTTCTGTGCGTGGACGAGAAGAGCCAGATTCAGGCGCTGGACCGCTCGCAGCCGGTGCTGCCGATGATGCCGGGCATGCCCGAGCGGCGCACCCACGACTACCTACGGCACGGCATCACCAGCCTGTTCGCCGCCTTCAACATCGCCGACGGCACCGTCATATCGGCACTGCACCGCCGCCACCGGGCGATCGAGTTCAAGAAGTTCCTGGTCACGATCGACAAAGCGGTACCGGCCGGCCTCGACGTCCATCTGGTCTGTGACAACTACGCCACCCACAACACCGCCGAGATCAGGACGTGGCTCAGCAAACACCCCCGGTTCCACGTCCACTTCACTCCGACCGGCTCCTCCTGGATGAACCAGGTCGAGCGGTGGTTCGGCCTGTTGACCGACAAACTCATCCGTCGGGGCGTCCACACCTCCGTGAAGGCCCTGGAGGACGACATCACCGCGTGGATCGACACCTGGAACGAGAATCCGCGGCCCTTCACCTGGACCAAGACCGCCGACGAGATCCTCAACTCACTCGCCGACTACCTCACCAAAGTCACTCCGCCAGCCAACAAAAACCAGGAAGAAACTTAAGCCCGAGATTTCGGGCGCACCACACTAGTCGGCCATCAACGCCTGACCATGCCGACCAGATCGGGCAAGGCCTCTGCGATGCCGTACCACGTGGTGGCGACATCACTGATCCGGGCGGCGTGCATGACCGGGACGGACTGCTGCTGCTCGATCCACCCAGCGAACCCCAAGTGGGGAGGGGCCGAAGTGGACATCAGAGGAATGGCGCGGCTCTGGGTCGGCGACTGTGCTGATCGGCCCCTTGATCAGAGCGACTGAGCATGCCGGGGACGGGCGCCTCTAACGGCACTGAGCAGGGTGTCCCAGGACTGCTGGAATTTGCGCACGCCCTCATTCTCCAGGGCCTGTACGACACCGGCGTACGAGATGCCCAGTTCCTCGACGGCGTCGAGGTCGGCCCGGGCCTGCTCGTACGTGCCGACGATGGTGTTGCCGGTCATCTCCCCATGGTCGGCGGCAGCTTTCAGGGTGGCCTCCGGCATGGTGTTCACGGTGTCCGGCGCCACCAGCTCGGTGACGTACATCGTGTCCTTGTACGCCTTGTCCTTCACACCGGTGGACGCCCACAGCGGACGCTGCCTGTGGGCGCCGGCGCTTTGCAGCGCGCTCCAGCGGTGGGAGGGCGGCGTCGCCCCGTCGGCGGAGCCGAAGACCTCCTCGTAGGCCTGGTAGGCGAGACGGGCGTTGGCGAGGGCGGCTCTGCCGCGCAGCGCCCTGGCCTCCGGGCTACCCAGGGCGTCCAACCGCTTGTCGATCTCGGTGTCGACACGGGAGACGAAGAAGGACGCCACCGAGTGGATCCGGTCGAGGTCGAGGCCCTTGTCGCGCGCCTTCTCCAGGCCCATGAGGTAGGCCTCCATGACCTCGCGGTAGCGGTCCAACGAGAAGATCAGCGTGACGTTGACGCTGATCCCGAGACCGATGACGTCGGTGATGGCCCGGAGCCCCGCCCTGGTGGCCGGAATCTTGATCAGGACGTTGGGACGGTCGATCAACCAGGCGAGATGTCTGGCATCGGCGATCGTCGCATCCGCGGCGTGTGCGAGCCGGGGGTCCACCTCGATGGAGACCCACCCGTCCCGGCCGCCGGTGGTGTCGAAGACCGGGCGCAGGACGTCGGCGGCCTCCCGCACGTCCGCCGCGGTGAGCAAACGGACGGCCTCGGCGACCCTGACACCTCGCAGGGCCATGTCGTGGAGCTGGTCGACGTAGTCGCCACCGTCACCGATCGCCTGCTGGAAGATCGTGGGATTGGTGGTGACGCCCACGACGTGGTGCCGGTCGATCAGCTCGGCGAGGTTGCCGGACGTGAGCCGCTTGCGGGACAGGTCGTCCAGCCAGATCGCCACGCCTTCCTCGGACAAGCGCTTGAGCGAGTCGTCATTCATGGGAGGCGTGTCTCCTGCTGTGCGGCCGGTGAGGGATTCCCGGGCGGCAGCGGCCACGGCCTCGGGAGTGAAGCCGAACTCGTGGAAAAGGACCTTGCCGTCGGCCGACGCGCCAAAGTGCTCCAGGGAGACGATGCGGCCGGCGTCGCCGACGTACTTGTGCCAGGTGAGACCGACCCCGGCCTCCACCGCGACACGCGCCTTCACGCTCGGCGGCAAGACGCTGTCCCGGTATTCCCGGTCCTGTTCCTCGAACCACTCGACCGACGGCATGGACACGACCCGTGTCCGGATTCCCTCGGCCTGGAGTTGCCACCGGGCGGTCACTGCCAGTTGTACTTCCGAACCGGTGGCGATCAGCAGCACCTGCGGCTCGCCGCCGTCGGCCTCGAACAGGACGTAACCGCCCTTGGCGGCATCGTCGTTGAGCTCGTACGTGGGCACGCCCTGGCGGGTGAGCGCGAGACCATGCGGGGCCGGGTCGGTTGTGTGCCGCCTGAGGATCTCGCGCCAGGCGATGGCCGTCTCGTTGGCGTCGGCCGGGCGCACGATGTTCAGGCCCGGGATCGCGCGCAGCGACGCCAGGTGCTCGACCGGCTGGTGGGTCGGGCCGTCCTCGCCCAGGCCGATGGAGTCGTGCGTCCACACGTACGTCACCGGCAGGTGCATCAGCGCCGACAGCCGCACCGCGTTGCGCATGTAGTCGGAGAAGACCAGGAAGGTGCCGCCGTAGATCCGGGTGTTGCCGTGCAGCGCGATGCCGTTCATCTCGGCGGCCATCGCGTGCTCGCGGATACCGAAGTGGATCGTGCGGCCGTACGGGTCCGCCTCCGGCAGCGGGTTGTCCGCCGGGAGGAACGACGACGTCTTGTCGATGGTCGTGTTGTTGGAGCCGGCCAGGTCCGCCGAACCACCCCACAGTTCTGGGACGACCTCACCGAGCGCTTGGAGTACTTTGCCCGACGCCGCACGCGTGGCGATCGCCTTTCCGGCTTCGAAGACGGGCAAGTGCGACTCCCAGCCCTGCGGCAGCTCACCCGCGCGGATGCGGTCGAACCCGGCGGCGCGCTCCGGTTCGTTGGTGCGCCACTCCTGGAACCGCTTCTCCCACCAGGCCCGCGCCTCGCGTCCGCGTTCGCCCAACTCGCGTGTGTGGGACAGCACTTCATCCGCGACCTCGAAGCTCTGCTCCGGGTCGAAGCCCAGCACCCGCTTCGTCGCGGCGACCTCGTCCTCGCCCAGCGCCGAGCCGTGCGCGGCCTCGGTGTTCTGCGCGTTCGGGGCCGGCCAGGCGATGATCGAGCGCATCGCGATGAACGACGGCTTGTCCGTGACGGCCTTGGCCTTCTGGATCGCCTCGAAGATCGCGGCCGGGTCCAGGTCGCCGTTCTCCTGCGGCTGCACCCGCTGCACGTGCCAGCCGTAGGCCTCGTAGCGCAGAGCCGTGTCCTCGGAGACGGCCGTCTCGGTGTCGCCCTCGATCGAGATGTGGTTGTCGTCCCACAGCAGGATCAGGTTGCCGAGCTTCTGGTGGCCCGCGAGGGAGGAGGCCTCGGCGGAGATGCCCTCCTGGAGGCAGCCGTCGCCGGCGATGCAGTAGATGAAGTGGTCGAAGGGGGACTCGCCCGCGGGAGCCTCCGGGTCGAACAGACCACGCTCGTAGCGGGCGGCCATCGCCATGCCCACCGCGTTGGCGACACCCTGCCCGAGCGGGCCGGTCGTCGTCTCCACACCGGTCGTGTGCCCGTACTCGGGGTGGCCGGGGGTCTTCGAGCCCCAGGTGCGGAAGGACTTCAGGTCGTCCAGCTCCAGGCCGAAGCCGGCCAGGTACAGCTGGGTGTAGAGGGTCAGGGACGAGTGGCCGGCGGACAGCACGAAGCGGTCCCGCCCGACCCAGTCGGCGTCCGCCGGGTCGTGCCGCATCACCTTCTGGAAGAGGGTGTAGGCGGCAGGCGCGAGGCTCATCGCCGTACCCGGATGGCCGTTACCGACCTTCTGTACGGCATCGGCGGCCAGGACACGCGCGGTGTCGACGGCCCGCTGGTCCAACTCGGTCCAAGTGAAGGGGCTGACGGGCGGGAGGTGAGCTGCGTCCACGGACGGGGACGGGTGCACGGGTGAACTCCAGATTCAAAAAGGGGGTGGGGCGGCGCGGTGGACCCCCTCCCGCCCGGGGCCGGACGGGAGGGACGGTCTGCCGGAGGAGGGCGGGGTCACTTCCTTCCCCAGAGCTTCTGGTACGCCTCCCGGTATCCCTTGGGGTCCCAGGAGGACTTGCCGCCGCTGTTGTCGGCCGTGGTGATGTGGGCCGGGGCGACATAGCCGCTGGCGGGCTTGCCGGCGAAGGCGCGGTTGAACTCGTCGACGATCTGCCAGCCCTGCTCGGACAGCGGCTCCGGAACGGTCGCCGTCTGGAACTGCTTGCTGTTGATCCGCTGGAAGGCCGACGGGTCGCCGTCGCCCGCGCCGATGTTGAAGGGCGCTCCGTTGCCCTGCTTGCCCGACGCGCGCAGGGACGGGGCGGCGTCGGCGAAGTACAGGTCGTTGATGGCGATGGAGTTGGTCCACTTGGTGCCGAAGCGGGACAGCAGCGCGGACACCTCCTGCGGGGTGCGGTTGCTGGCGTCGGCGATGGGGATATTGGACGTCGTCAGGACCTTGACGTCGGAGCAGGTGGCGAGTTCCTTCTCGATCAGGTCCGACTTGCCCTTGGCGAAGGGGATGGAGGCGTCGGTGAAGACGACCACGCCGGCCCGGCCGTTGGACTGGCTGATGACCCAGTCGGCGCTGATCTTGGCGACGTCCTGCACCTTCGTGGTGACGTTGCTGAAGAGCTTCGGGTTCGTGCTGGGGCCGGGGGCGTCCACGGCGTGCCAGCCGATGAGCGGGATGCCGGCGGCGTTGGCCTGGGCGACCTGCTGTGCGGTCGACTTGGGGTCAAAGCCGGACAGCACGATCCCGTCGGGCTTGACGGCGACGGCCTGGCTGAGGGCGGCCTGGATACCGGCCGGAGTGCCCTGGCCGTCGATGATCCGCATCTTCCAGCCGATGGCCTTGGCGGCTTCCTTCACTCCCTCGGCGGCGCCGGCGACTCCCGGGTTGGTCATGCTCTGGGCGACGTAGACGATGGTCTTGCCCGGCACCGCCTTGGGGCCGGTCGTCGGGCCGTCCCAGGGGGCGTTGACGTCCTCGGCCGCCTTGACCGCGGCCTTGGCCTTGGCGAGGACGGCGGGACAGCCGGCCTTCGCGTCGGAGACGGCGGCGGCACTGCCGGCTTCCGAACCTCGGGTGCAGCCCGAGGCGCAGGCGGTGACCAGAGCGAGCGCGGCCACAGCTCTCAGCGGTGTGATGCGGGTGTGGTGGTGCGACACGGGCGTGCTCCTTGCTGACGTGCGGGGCGGGTGGGCGGGAGAAGGGAGGGGCGGTCCCTTCGCCGGGAGATCTCAGGCCTGGTCCGTGGACGGGGCCGGCGTGGGCGGCGCTGGCTCGGAGAGGGACTTGCGGGTGGCGGTGGCTCCGGCGCGCAGACGGCGGCGTGCGGAGTAGCCGGCCAGGCCGACGGCGAGGAGGAGGGTGCCGCCGTTGAACAGGGACGTGGCCCAGAACTCGGCGCCGAGCTGCTGGATGCCGGCGAGGCCGATGGCGAGGATGGCGACGGCGACGACGGTGCCGGCGGCGTTGGCACGCCCAGGCTTGATGGCGGTGGAGCCGAGGAGCGCGCCCACGAAGGCGGGCAGCAGATAGTCCATGCCGACGCTGGGGTTGCCGATCTGCTGCTGGGCGGCGAGCAGGACCCCTGCGAAGCCGACCACGATGCCGGATCCGGCGAACGCGTAGACGCCGTAGCGGCGGGTGGGGATGCCGACCAGGTCGGCGGCGCGGGCGTTGGAGCCGATGACGTACAGGTAGCGGCCGAGCGGCAGCCGCTCCAGCAGCAGCCAGAGGATGACGGCGAGGCCGAGGACGTAGAAGGCGGGTACGGGCAGGCCGAGGAACGTCGAGTCGTACAGGTCCGTGAAGGCCGGGGGCAGGCCATGCGGGCCGGGGACGATGCGGGCGCCGTCGGTGATCCAGCCGGTGCAGGCGTACAGGACACTGCCGGTGCCGAGGGTGGCGATCAAGGAGTCGATCTTGGCGAACTCGACCAGCAGGCCGTTGAAGACACCGATGAGGCCGCCTCCGGCGATCACGACGAGGCAGGCCACCGGCCAGGGCCAGCCGTTGTTGACGATGAGCTGCATCGCCAGGACGTGGGCGAGGCCGAGGCCGTAGCCGACGGACAGGTCGAACTTGCCGGTGACGATGGGGATCATCGCGCCGAGCGCGAGCATCGCGGGGATCGACTGGTTGGACAGGATCGACGAGGCGTTGGCCAGGGTCGGGAAGGTGTCCGGCAGGGCGAGGGAGAAGACCAGGAACAGCAGGACGGTGAGGGTGAGCAGGCCGTAGGTGCCTATGAGGTGGCCGCGGAGCCGGCCGCCGCCAGGGGGCTTCTGCTTTCCGGTGCCCGGTTTGCGCGGATTTTCGGTTGTGGCGGTGCGGGGGGTCGGGCTCGTGTTCCGCAGGGCGTGGCGGGAGGATTCGGTCTCGGTGGCCATCAGTGGGTGCCCGTTCCGGTCAGCGCCGGCATGGCCGACGCGGCATGGGTGAGTTCGGTGACGTTGAGGGCTTCGCCGGACAGTTCCGCGGTCACGCCGCCCCGTACGAAGACCAGGGCCCGGTGGCAGACGTCGGCGACCTCTTCGAAATCGGTGGAGATGAGCAGGACGGCGAGTCCAGCTGCGAGGGCGTCGTCGAGGAGCCGGTAGATCTCGGCCTTGGCGCCGACGTCGACGCCGGCGGTCGGTTCCTCGAGGATCACCACGCGGCGGCTCAGGCGCAGCCAGCGGCCGATCATGACCTTCTGCTGGTTGCCGCCGGAGAGGGTGGCGATCGGTGCCTCGGGGTCGGCGGGGCGCACTCCGAAGCGCTCCACCAGGTCGCCGGCCTCCGCGCGCTCATGCCTCGGGCTGATCCAGCGCCAGGGTGAGTGGGCGTCCGCGCGGGGGTTGGCCAGGAAGTTCTCGCGCACGGTGAGTTCGAGGGCGCAGCCCTCCTCCTGGCGGTTGCTGGTGACGAAGCCGATTCCCGCGTCCACGGCGGCGGCTACCGAACGGGGGCGGTACGGACTGCCGTCGAGCACTACCTCGCCTTCGGTGAAGGGGCGGGCTCCGGCGAGGGCGCGGCCGAGGTCCATGTGGCCGGCGCCGGTGAGGCCGACCATGCCGAGGACCTCCCCGGCGCGCAGCTCCAGGTCGACGGGGCCGGCGCCCTCGGTGGTGGCACCGGTCAGGCGCAGCACGGTGGCGGCCGTGGTGCCGGTGGTGCGGGGTGCGGCGGGACGGTGGCTCTCCGGCTCACGTCCGACGATGTCGTGCACGATCCGCTCGGGGCCGTGCTCGGCGAGCAGGCCCTGGCTGATGAGGTGCCCGTCGCGAAGGACGGCGAAGCGGTCGGCGACCTGGTAGACCTCGTCGAGGCGGTGGCTGACGTAGACGATGGCGTGGCCGCGGTCCCGCAGCGTGTGCAGGACGTCGAAGAGCCGGGCGCAGTCGGCGGCGGGCAGGCTGGCGGTGGGCTCGTCGAGGACGATGAGGCGAGCGCGGGTGGACAGCGCGCGGGCGATGGCGACAAGGGAGCGCTCGGCGCGGGTGAGGTCGGCGACGGCCGCGTCCGGGGCGAGGTGACCGGCGACGATGTCCAGGGCCTCGGTGCAGCGCCGCCGTACCTGCCGCCAGGAGACGAGGCCGCCCTTGCGGGGGTAGCCGGTGCCCAGGGCGACGTTCTCGGCCACCGACATCCACTCCACCAGGCCCAGGTCCTGGTGGATGAAGGACATCTCGGTGGAGGCCGCGTCGGTGCCGAGGGGGTGTCCGGCGATGGTGACCTGGCCTTCATCGGCGCGGTAAACACCGGCAAGGATCTTGATAAGTGTGGATTTTCCGGCACCGTTGTGCCCCAATAGGGCAAGGACGCTGCCCGCGTGGATATCGAGGTCGACATCGGCGAGGGCGAGGGTGCCGCCGAACCGCTTGCGCAGTCCGCGAATCGTCACCAGCGGGCGGGGATCCGCGAGCCCGTCGGGCGGCGAATGGCTGGGAGTCGTGTCATCGGGAGCGTCGTTCACGGACTTCTCCGGGGATCTGCCGGCCGAGGACCACTCCATCGGCTCGCCCAGAATCCTGAACTCATCCCAGCATGTTGGTCAAGGCTTCGGCAGACATAGATTGCCCCAAAGTTACGGCGGCCGTACGGAAAGGTTCCGTACGGCCGCCGTCGCGTCGCTCTCCCCGGCGGGACCTCACAGGTCCCGCGCGCCCTCACCCGCCGCTCATGGACATCCCCTGCGGCAGCATCGGGTTCTCCAGCCCCGCCGCGATGTCGCGCAGGTCCTTCAGCAGCGCCTCACGGAACTCGTCGTCGAGCCGCGCCTTGAGTACGGTGACGCTGATCGCGAAGGGCGCCGAGTCCGTACGGAATCCCGTGACAGGTACGGCCAGGCAGAGCACACCCGCCGTGGCTTCCTCGTCGTCGATCGCGTACCCGCGCTCCCGGGCCGCCGCCAGGTCCTCCAGCAGCGCGGGCACGGACGTCAGGGACCGCTCACTGAGGGCGGGCAGGGTCCTGCCGCGCAGCCGGTCCTCGGCCACCGCCGGGTCCAGGGTCGACAGGATCGCCTTCCCGGTGGCCGTGCAGTTCGCCGGGAACCGGTCGCCGATGTTGGCCGTGAGGCGCAACGGCTGAGTGCCGTCGTACCGGGCGAGGTACAGCACGTCCAGGCCGTCGAGGACGGCGACCCGGGCGGTCTCCCGGGAGATGTGCGAGCTGCGCCGGCACAGCTCGTAGAAGTCGCGGAGCTGGTCCACCGTGGACAGGTAGCGGCCACCGAGCTCCACCAGCTTGCGCCCCAGGCTGAAGCCGGTGCCGTTGCGCGTGATCATGCCTGCCGCCTCCAGAGAGGCACACAGGTTCCCCGTCGAGGACTTCGGCAGACCCAGGGCGCGGGCGAGCTCGCTCACCGACAGCGGTCGGCCTTCCGCCTCACCGAGCGTGTCGAGGATCGCCACGGCCCGTGTCACCGCCGGGACAAGACTTCCCGGGTCGCTTGCGCTCACCGTCAACTCCACCCATCATTCTGTTCGTCGTTCAGCATGTTGTTATTGTCCCTCGTGTGTCCCCGAACGACAATGCCGTCGGCGCACGCTTTGCCGTCGAGTCTCC
This sequence comes from Streptomyces sp. DG1A-41, assembly GCF_037055355.1. Lineage (GTDB taxonomy): Bacteria > Actinomycetota > Actinomycetes > Streptomycetales > Streptomycetaceae > Streptomyces. The sequence goes on from NZ_CP146350.1 coordinate 641,293, forward strand.
CGGAGATTCCCGACCGGATCCCACCGCGATCCCGGCCGAGTCCCGCCGAGATCTCCGACCGTAGCGCGCCTTCCGGGCCGGCCGACGACACCCTCCGAGCCTTGGAGCGCTGAGCAGCCCATGACCAGCAGCCCGTCCGATTCCCCGCCGACCCCTTCCGCCCCCTCTCTTCCCCGGAACGGCCCCAGCCTCTCGCGGGAGGAGTTCGACACCCTCTTCGACACGCTCCGCACCTGGGGCCGCTGGACCCCCGCCGACCGCGGCGCGTGGAACCGGGTCACCCCGGCCCACGTCCAGCGTGCCACCGCCCTGGTCCGCAGCGGCACCACCGTCCCGATGGCCCTGCCCTGGAACACGGTGCCCGGCCCGGACAACGGCAAGCCCGCCCTGCACTACATGTCCGACCTCGGCGACGTGGAGGCCCCCGAGCCGTCCTGCCACAAGGACTTCATCGCCGTCGACTACCACGGCAAGGGCGTCAGCCACCTCGACGCCCTCTCCCACATCGCATACCGCGGACAGCTCTACGACGGCCGCACCGCCCGCGAGGTCGTCGACGCCGCAGGCGCCCACTTCGGCGCCGTCTCCGCCCTCGGCCCCCTCGTCACCAAGGGCGTCCTGATCGACCTGCCCGCCAGCCTCGGCACCGACTGGCTCGAACCCGGCACCGCCGTACACGCCGACGACGTCCTCGCCGCCGAGAAGGCACTCGGCGTGACCATCGGCGAGGGCGACGCGGTCCTGCTGCGCTCCGGCCACTTCCGGCGCCGCGCCGATCTGGGCGCCTGGAATCCCGACAACGCCAGCGCCGGCTTCCACGTCGACGCCATCCCCCTGCTGGCCGAGCGCGGGATCGCCCTGCTCGGCGGCGACGGCGACAGCGACGTACGGCCCTCCCCCGTCGAGGGACTGCACTCCCCTGTGCACGCCCTCGCCATCACCGCCATGGGCGTACCGCTGCTGGACAACCTCGACCTGGAGGCGCTGTCCGCAGCCTGCGCGGCGGAAGGCCGCTACGAGTTCCTGCTCGTCGTGGCTCCGCTGAACGTCCCCGGCGGCACGGGCTCGCCCGTCAACCCGGTAGCGGTGCTGTGATGGCGGCCTCCCGACCGGCCGCCGGCCGGTTCACCGTGGGTGTCAGCCGTGACTTCCTCGACGCCGACGGGCGCAACGTCTGGGGCGACATCCGGCTCGGCGATCTGGACGCCGCCGGGGTCGACTGGGACTACCTCCCGTGCGACACCGCCGAACTCCTCGCCCCGGACATCGACGGCCTCGACGCCGTCCTGTTCGCCGGCCCCGCCGTCACCCCCCGCACCTTCGCCGGCATCACCAGACCTCCGCTGCTCCTCGCCCGCTTCGGAGTCGGCTACGACGCCGTCGACCTCGACGCCTGCACGCGCAACGGCGTCCTGGTGACCATCACCCCGGACGGCGCCCGGCGCCCGGTGGCCACCGCCGCCCTCGCCCTGCTCCTGTCCGTCCTGCACAACGTCACCGCCAAGGACCGGCTGGTGCGCGAGGGACGCTGGTCGGAGAAGGAACAGTGGATGGGGCGCGGGCTCACCGGCCGCCGGATCGGCCTGCTCGGACTCGGCAACACCGCCCGTGATCTGGTCGGACTGCTCCGGCCGTTCGAGGTCGAGGTCATCGCCTACGACCCGTACTGCCCGCCGGAGACCGCAGCGGAACTCGGCGTCCGTCTCGCCGACGCCGACACGGTGATGGCCGAGGCCGACGCGGTGATCGTGATGTGCGTGCTGACCGAGGAGACCTTCCACCTGGTCGACGCCCGGCGGCTGGCCCTCATGAAGCCCTCGGCCGTACTGCTCAACGTCGCCCGGGGCCCGATCGTCGACGAGCCGGCACTGATCGAGGCGCTGCGCGCCGGCCGTATCCGCGGCGCCGGACTGGACGTGTTCGAGACCGAGCCGCCCGATGCGGGCAACCCGCTGCTGAGTATGGACAACGTGGTGCTCAGCCCGCACAGCCTGGCCTGGACCGACGAGATGTCCACCGGGAACGGCGGCAGCGCGGTGCGGGCGATCCTGGACGTGGCGACCGGCCGGCTGCCCCGGTTCGTCGTCAACCGGGACGTGCTCGGCCACGCGTACCTGTCCGAGCGGCTGGGTGCGCTGGCGGCAGGCCCGGGTGAGCCCGCGCGAGCGGGGGCCCGCCCGTGAGCTCCCCGCCTCCCCCGTCCCGGACGGTCGGCTTCATCGGACTCGGTGCGATGGGCCTGCCCATGGCGGCCAACCTCGCCGAGGCGGGCTTCGACGTCCTGGCCTGGAACCGCAGCCGGCCTCCCCTCGACGCCGCCGTGGCCGCCGGATGCCGTGCCGCCGACCGTCCCGCCCAGGTGGCGGGCGCGGCCCGGGTCGTCCTCACCATGCTCCCCGACCTTCCCCAGGTGCGGGCGCTGCTGGACGAGCTGCTCGCGGGCCCCGGCTCGGGAGGCGCGGACACGCTCGTCGTGATGGGCACCGTCTCGCCGGTGGCGGTCCGTGCCCTGGCCGAGGAGCTGCGCCCGCGCGGCATCGAGGTCGTCGACGCTCCCGTCAGCGGCGGCGTGACCGGCGCCCGCGACGCCTCCCTGTCCATCATGGCGGGCGGCACGGCGGACGCCGTCGAACGGGTCCGCCCCTACCTGGCCGCCATGGGCTCGACCGTGCGCCGTATGGGAGACATTGGAGCCGGTTCGCTCGCCAAGGCCTGCAACCAACTCGTGGTCGCCGGAACCCTGGTGGCCCTCGCCGAAGCCGTCGTGCTGGGTGAGCGCGGCGGACTCGAACCGGCGGCGCTGCTGGACGTATTGGCCGGCGGCCTCGCCGCCTCCGAGGTGCTGACACAGAAACGCCGCCACCTCGCCGACGGCGACTTCACGCCCTCCGGCCCCGCGCGCTACCTCCACAAGGACCTCGGCTTCGTCCTGCACAGCGCCGCCGACGCCGACATCACGCTGCCGCTGTCCGCCACCGTCGCCGCCCTCTACGCGGCGATCGACTCCGGCGGCCTCGGCGACCTGGACAACAGCGTCGTACTCCGGCTGCTGCGCGAGGGCCGTCTCCCCTCCCCCGACTCGCACTCCACCACCACGAAGGACTGAAAACTCATGCAGGTAGGAATCGTCGGTCTCGGACGAATGGGCGGCAACATGGCGGCCCGCTGGCGCGACCGCGGTCACGAGGTGCTCGGCTACAGCCGCACCTCACCGGACCGTGACGCGGACTCCCTGGAGGAACTGGTCGGCAAGCTCGCCGCCCCGCGGGTGGTGTGGCTGATGCTGCCCGCCGGCGACCCCACCCGCCATGCGATCCAGCAGCTGACCGGACTGCTCTCCCCGGGCGATGTGATCGTCGAGGGCGGCAACTCCCGCTTCAGCGACGACACCGAGCACGCCGCACTGCTCGCCGAGCACGGCGTCGGATACGTCGACTGCGGTGTCAGCGGCGGCGTCTGGGGCCGGGAGAACGGCTACGCCGTGATGTGCGGCGGCGCCGACGAGCACGTCCGGCGGGTGTGGCCGCTGCTGGAGTCGCTCGCCCCGGAGCAGGACGGCATCTGTCACGCCGGGCCGGTGGGCGCGGGCCACTACGCCAAGATGGTCCACAACGGCATCGAGTACGGCATGATGCAGGCCCTCGCGGAGGGCTACGAACTGCTCGAGGCCAGCGAGTTCGTGCCCGACGTGCCGAAGGTCCTCGCCTCCTGGCGGCACGGCACGGTCGTCCGCTCCTGGCTGCTCGACCTCCTCGTCCGCGCCCTGGAACAGGACTCCGGGCTGGCCGGCCTGTCCGGCCGGGTCGACGACTCCGGCGAGGGCCGCTGGACCGTCGAGGAGGCGGTACGCCTGGCCGTGTCCGCCCCGGCCATGACCGCCGCCCTCTTCGCCCGCTTCGCCTCCCGCAAGCCGGATGCCGCCCAGCTCAAGGCACTGGCCGCGATGCGACAGCAGTTCGGCGGGCACGCGGTGCACGCGGCAGCGGGCACGCCCGGCGGCAACGGCTGAACACGCTCCGGCCACACGGCCGGAACACAACACCGCGGCCCGTCGGGCGACTCGCCCGACGGGCCGCGGGCCCATACGGGACCTGGGACGGCCGTGGCACGGGCGACGAGCCAACGGCCGGCGCACACATCGTCGACGCGGACCGCCGCGACACAGAGCGAAGGACATGACTGACGAGATGCACGGCAACCAGGCGGACAGCAGACACGGTGCCAGTGAGACACCTGACGGGGGCTCGTCGCTGAGCCGCCGGAAGTTCCTCGCCACCACGACGGTGGTGGTCACGGCGGGCGGCGCCTCGACGGTCGCCGCCACGGATCCGCCGAGCCGGTCCACTCCCGGCCTGCACGGCCCCGCAGTCCCGGCCCACCGCACCCTCAGCCCCTTCCTGGACCCGCTGCCCGTGCCCCCGACCGCCCGGAAGACCCGCGCCGACGGCCTCTCGCACCTCACCGTTCGGATGCGCGCCACGACGACGCGGCTGCACTCCCAGCTGCCGCCCACACCCGTCTGGGCCTACGACGGCCTGGTGCCGGGCCCCACGATCGAGGTGCGCCGGGGCGAGAAACTCCACGTCACCTGGGCCAACGACCTCTCCGGACACCTCCCCGTGACGGTGGTCGAGGTGCCCGCCAGCACGACGCCACCGGCTCTCTGGGACCAGCCGGGCAGGAGCGGGTACCCGGCCCGGGCCGACGTCGCGGAACTCCGGCCCTGGACGGTGGTGCACCTGCACGGGGCGGTCACCGGCAGCGGCAACGACGGCTGGCCCGAAAACGGGGTGGGGCCAGGGCTGTCGCAGCTGTCCGAGTACGTCAACGACCAGCCGGCGACCGCGCTCTTCTACCACGACCACGCCATGAACATCACCCGGTGGAACGTGATGGCCGGTCTGTCCGGCCTGTATCTGATCCGGGACGATCAGGAGGACGCCCTCGGCCTGCCGAGCGGTCCGTACGAGGTGCCGTTGTTCATCGCGGACCGCAACCTGGACACCGCCGCAGAGGGCCTGCTCACCGGTCGCCTGCTGCACAAGACGGCCGTCGTCCATCGTGAACCGATGCTGCAGATGCGGGCCTTCACCGGCCCGTTCACCCAGGTCAACGGTGTCATTTGGCCGTATCTGCGGGTGGCGCCCCGCTGGTACCGGTTCCGCGTCGTCAACAGCGCCAACACCCGCCAGTACCGGCTGACGCTGACCGACGAGGACGGGCGGCCCGTGCCGGCCGGCACCGTCCAGCAGATCGGCACGGACCACGGGCTGCTGGCCGAGCCGGTGCCGCTGGAGAACGACGGCCTGACGCTGGGCTCCGCCGAACGTGCCGACCTGCTGGTCGACTTCTCGGCGTTCCGCGGGAAGCGACTGCGGCTGGTGAACACCAACACCAGCCCCGACCCCGGTCCCTGGCCCCGGGTGATGGAGTTCCGGGTGGACGCCCGCCCCGTGCACGATCCGTTCGTCCTGCCCCGGCGGCTGAGCGCGGGAGCCCCTGCCCCCCAGGATGCCGCGTCGGACCGTCCCGGGCAGGACCGGCTCGTGGTGCTCACCACCATGGGCCCCGGACAGGCCCTGTGCTGGGAGATGGAGCGCATCGACGCGCCCTCCGGCGATCTGCCCTCCGACGGCATCGTGCAGATCCGGGAGGACGACGGCAGCGTGACGACGTACCGCCGCGCGGCCGCGGACTTCTACGACCCGGTGCGCTTCTTCGTCCGGACCCGGAGCTGGGAGCGCTGGCGCTTCCTGCACGCGGCCCCCTCCGGCTGGCCGCACCCCATGCACATCCACGCCACCAGTTTCCGGGTGCGAAGCCGGGAGACCTACGACGTCGGCGGCTTCACCTCGTTCGCCCTGCCCGGCGGCGGCATCGGCTGCGGCACCGCCACCCCGCTGCGCCGGACCGGCACGGCCGAGGTTCCGCCCGGCGAACGCGGGTGGAAGGACACCGTACGGGTCGGTGCCGGCGAACTCGTCACGGTCGACGGGTACTTCGGCGACTCGGCGGGGAAGTTCGTCTACCACTGCCACATGCTCGAACACGAGGACATGGGCATGATGCGGCAGTTCGTGGTCCTCCCCGACCAGGTCACGCGGCTGGGCGCACCGATGGACATGCCGTCCTCCCCGGACGGCGACATGGGGACCCACGGATGACCAGGCGGGGCCGGGGCCGGCGCTGCTGGTGGCCGGGGCATTCTTCATGGAGAACCTCGACGCCATGATCATCTCCACGGCCGCCCCCGACATGGCCGCCTCCTTCGGTACCAAGCCGGAGGCCATCGGCGTCACCATGACCGCGTATGTCGTGGCGCTGGCCGTGTTCATCCCCGTGAGCGGCTGGGCCGCCGACCGCTGGGGTGCCCGTCGGGTCTTCGCCTGGGCGATCGCGGTGTTCACCGTCGCCTCCGCCCTGTGCGCGGCGGCCGGTGGCCTGACCGAGCTGGTCCTGACCCGGGTGCTCCAGGGCATCGGCCGGGCCATGATGGTGCCGGTCGGGCGGCTGGCCGTCCTGCGCACCACCCGCAAGTATGACCTGTTGCGGGCGATCGCCTGGCTGACTGGCCGGGTCTGCTCGCCCCGGTGCTCGCGCCCGCGCTCGGCGGTCTGTTCACCACGTACGCCTCCTGGCGCTGGATCTTCCTGGTGAACGTGCCGCTGGGCGTGGTCGCGCTGCCCGCCGCCCTCTGGCTGATCCCCGATCTGCGGCGAGAGGGTGGTGCCGGGCGGCAGGGGTTCGATTGGGGGGGTGCGTGCTCGCGGGGGCCGGGCTGGCCTCGTTTGTCCTCGGTCTGGAGCTGCTCGAGGGCCGGCGGGTTGGAGCACGGCGGCCTGCTGGCTCGGCGCCGGCCTGGTGACCTGCGCTCTGGCCGTCCGTCACCTGGTGCGGTCGCGCAGTGCGTTGCTCGACCTGGCCACGTTCCGAGTGGCCACGTTCCGGGTGTCGAACGCGGCGGCGCCCTGTTCCGTGCCGCGATCAGCGCCGTGCCGTTCCTGCTGCCGCTGATGTTCCAGCAGGCCCTCGGGTGGAGCGCCGCGCGGGCCGGGCTGGTGCTGGTCGCGGTGTTCGCGGGCAACATCGCCGTCAAACCGTTCACCACCCCGCTGCTGCGCCGCCTCGGTTTCCGCACGGTGCTGGTGGTCAACGGCGTGGCAACGGCCGTGACGTTCCTGCTGTGCGGCCTGCTCGACGCGCGCACGCCCCTGGCTCTGGTGGTCGCCGTGCTGTTCGTCAGCGGGGTGTGCCGGTCCGTCTCGCTCAGCGCGTACGCCACGATCGCCTTCACGGACATCCAGCCGGAGCGGACCGCGGACGCCAACGGTTTGGCGAGCACCGTGCAGCAGCTGGCCACCGGCCTGGGCATCGCCCTGGCCGCGCTGGGCCTGCGCGCGTCCGGTCCCCTCGCCGCGCTGCTCGGCCTGGACGGCCCTACGGCGGCCTACGCGGTGGCCTTCGGGCTCCTCGCCGTGCTGCCGCTCGTCTGCGTCGCCGAGGCGCTGCGGTTGCCGCGGGACGCGGGGGCGGTGGTCACCGGGCCGGTCTCCGAGCGCGTGGGGCGCCCGGCTGCTCGGTCGGCCTGAGGGGCTGGACGGCGCCCAGGACCGCGCCCGCCGAGCCTGCGGTCGGCGCCCTCTCACTTGGCGGCATGCCGGGTTCTGCCCGCGGCGCACGCGCCGGCCCCGCAAGCCGGGGCAAGGCACAGCGCACTTCCCGGGCCTGCCGTCAACCCGCCTTGTCCCCAGGTGCCGGGAATCGCACCTGCGGGACCAGCGGTCGTCGTCCGTTCGGGGCGGCATGCCGCCTCCAGGCCACGGTGACTCCGAGCACGCGGCGGTACGGTGGCGCCGCCCTCCCCGAGACCTGGGCGGCCCCTACGCGGAGAGTTCCCGCAGCACCGAGTACAGCCGCTCGGCCAGGGGCCGGGCGTCCGCCATCCGCCGGGCGGCCACCGGGTCCGGCAGGACGGTTCGATGCGGTCGGGCCCAGACGTCGGCGGGCAGGGCGGAGAGGCCGGGCACGGTGCCGAGCGCACGCCAGCCGAGGAGCGCGGCGCCGAATCCGGAGCCGGCGGTGTCGTCCGTGATGCCCACCGGCATGTCGAGCGCCGCGGCGACGATCTCCGCCCACAGCGACGACCGCAGCGCCCCGCCCGTGGCCCGCACGGAGTCGACCGGCGCCCCGGTGGCGACGACCGAGTCCCGGACCAGGGCCAGTTGCTGACCGACGCCCTCGATCATGGCCCGGGTCATATGGGCTCTGCCGTGTCCGCGCCGCAGCCCGACCAGGGCACCCCGGGCGTCGGGGTCCCACCAGGGGGCGCGTTCGCCGAGGAGATGCGGCAGCGCGGTGAGGCCCTCGGAACCGGGTTCGACCTCCGCCGCCTCCTTCAGGAGGTCGGCCACGTCGACGCCGCCGAAGGACTCGGCGGCCCACTGGGCGACGACGCCGGCGTTGCTGACCGCTCCACCGAGCACCCAGAGTCCGTCGGCGAGGTGGTAGCAGAAGACACGGCACCTGTCGTCCACGTCCGGCCGGTCGCGTACGACGCGGAGCGCGCCGCTGGTGCCCAGCGACAGCGCGGCCGTACCGGGCGTGATGGCACCGACGGCGAGGTTGGCGAGTGGCCCGTCTCCGGCGCCCGCGATCACCGGCAGCCCGGCGGGCAGGCCCAGCGCTGTGGCCGGCCCGGGCAGCAGCGGGAAGGCGGCCGTCGGCGGTACGAGCTCGGGCAGCCGTTCCCGGGACACCCCTGCGGCCTCCAGTGCGGGCCAGTGCCAGTCGGTGGTGCGGAGGTTCATCAGCCCAGTGGCGGACGCACAGGAGTGGTCGGTGACCAGGCGTCCGGTGAACCGGGACAGCACGTAGTCCTTCATCCCGCACCACACGGCCGTACGCCCGCACAGGTCCGGTTCGTGTGCGGCGAACCAGGCGAGCTTGGTCAGCGGCGCCATGGGGTGCACCGGGGTGCCGGTCGCCCGGTGGAGGGTGTCCCCGCCCTCGGCCCGCAATCGGCGGGCGGTGTCGGCCGCACGCGTGTCGGCCCAGCTCAGGGTGGGAGTCAGCGGTTCACCGGAGGAGTCGAGGGCGAGCAGGGTGTGCAGGGCCGCGCTGAAGGACAGACCCCGGACGGTCAGCCTGAGGTGCGCGCAGTGTGCGGCGCTCTCCCGCACGGCGTCGACCACTCCGGCCAGCACGGTGGCGGGGTCGTGGACGGCTTCGCCGTGCCGCCCGGTGCGCAGGGGGGCGGGGCGTTCGACGGTCGACACCGGGCGGTACGCGGCGTCCACCGCGACCACCTTGGTGGCCGTGGTGCCCAGGTCGATGCCGAGCACCGCCTCGCCGGCGTCGTTCATCGCGGTCTCCGTTTCGGCTTGGTTCCGGGCACGCCCGTGAGGGTGGCTCGGCAGGGGGATTCGCTTGGGTGCCCGCCCGGCGCCCCCGGCCGGGGAACACGGGGGCGCCGGGCGGGCGGCTGAAGGGGCGGACGGCCGCGGGACCGGCCTTGGCGTACTGGCCTTGGGTGCCCGTCCCGCGCCTGGCAGCAGGGAGAAAGGGGGCGCGGGACGGGCAGCTCGGGCGCGGAGCGTCAGCGGGCGTCGGAGGGGTCGGTGAGGTCCCGGCCGCGGGTCTCCGGTGTGGCGAAGGTTGTCAGGAAGGTGATGAGGGACAGGACGATCACGTCAGCCGGCGAGGGGCCACCAGGAGTCGTTGAAGGCCAGCAGCAGCGTCGCGCCCAGCAGCGGGGCGACGCCACCGGCGACGATCGCGCTGAACTCCCGGCCGATGGCCACGCCCGTGTAGCGGTGCCGCGCGCCGAACAGCTCGGCAAGCAGGGCGCACTGGGAGCCGAGCATGCCGTTCACGCCGACGCCGATGCCGATGGTGATCACGGCGCAGATCAGCACGGTGTTGCCGGTGCTCATCAGCGCGAAGGCGGGGATGGCGAACAGGGCCTGGAAGAGCGCGGCCCAGCGGTACAGCGGGACGCGGCCGATCCGGTCGGACAGCATGCCGAACAGCGGGATGGTGACGATACCGGCGAGCGAGGCGCAGGCGACCGCGAGCGGACCGACCGAGGAGGAGACGCCGACCACGGCGGTGACGTAGCTGATGCTGAAGGTGGAGTACAGGTAGGAGGTGCCGTTCTCGGCCATCCGCAGGCCGAAGGTGACGAACAGGTTCCGGCGGCTCTTCACCATGAGGTCGCGCAGCGGGCGCTTGCTGACCTCTCCGGTTTCCTCCAGTTGTGCGAAGGCGGGGCTCTCCTCCAGCTTCAGCCGGATGTAGACGGCGACCAGGATCAGCACCGCGCTCAGCAGGAACGGCATCCGCCACGCCCAGCCGAACAGGACGTCGTCGTCGAGCTGCGCCAGGGGGATGAACAGGGCGGTGGCGAGCAGCATGCCGACCTGGATGCCGACGAAGGGGAGAGCGGCGTAGTAGCCGCGTCTGCCCGGTGGGGCGTACTCGGCCATCAGGGTGGAGGCGCCCGCCTGTTCGGCTCCGGCGCCGAAGCCCTGCAACAGCCTGAGCAGCATCAGCAGGATCGGGCTCCAGACACCCGCTGTGTGGTAGGTGGGCAGCAGCCCGATGGCGAAGGAGGACCCGCCCATCAGGGCGACGGTGACGACCAGCACCGTCTTGCGGCCGTGCCGGTCGCCGAGCGAACCGAAGAAGAGGCCGCCGAGAGGGCGGGCGAAGAAGCCGACCGCATAGGTGGCGAAGATGGCGACGAGCCCGACCGCGTCGCCGAGTCCCGGGAAGAAGAGGTGCTTGAACACCAGCGCCGAGGCGGTGCCGTAGATGGCGAAGTCGTAGTACTCGAGGGCGCTGCCCACCGAGCTCGTGAAGAGTGCGCGGCGCAACCCCGGGTTCTTGTGGGTGCTGTCGCCTTCGGCGGGCCGGGAGGATCTCGTCGTGGGCACCGTCATGGATGCCGCCCTTCCGTCTTACGGACGTGTCACACGCCGTTCATCTGGGGACGACGGGGACCGTAACAGCATGCGGCACCCAAACCAATATGCTGTCCGGAAGTCAAGCTCTCTTCTTCCATCACGCCGCTTATCTTGCCCATCGCTAACCCTTCAGTCCAGTATGTTGTCCTCAGTACAGCATTTGGTTCAGGAGGTCAGGTGTCAGGACAGATGGAGGTAGGCGTCGCAGGGCTCGGAGTCATGGGCTCCGCGATCGCCCGCCGGTTCCTCAGGCGCGAGCGCGCGGTGTGCGTCTACGACATCCGGCCGGAGGCCGCGGCCGGACTCGCGCGGGACGGGGCCGCCACGGCCGAGTCGCCCGCTCTGCTCGCCGCGTCGGGAGTGGTGGTCCTCTCCCTCAATACCGCCGACATCGTGGAGCAGGTGGTCTTCGGACCGGACGGAGTGCTGAGCACGGCCCCGGACGGCGTGCTCGTCATCGACATGTCGAGCATCGACCCAGGACGCACCCACGAGCTCGCCGAACGCGCCGCCAAACTGGGCGCCGGCTGGGTCGACGCCCCGCTGTCGGGCGGCGCACCGGGCGCCGAACGCGGTGAGCTGACGCTCATGCTCGGCGGCGAGGAGGAGCACGTCGAACGCGCCCTGCCCGTTCTCGGCGCCCTGGCCTCCCGGCTGACGCACCTCGGCCCCGTCGGCTCCGGTCAGTTGGTGAAGTCCGTGAACCAGGTGCTGGTCGGCGTCGGATTCGCTGCGCTCGCCGAAGCGGCCGCCCTGGTACGGGCAGCCGGCCTGCCGCCCCGGCAGGTGCTCACCGCGCTCAGCGGAGGCAGGGCCGACTCGGCGCTGCTCCAGGAGTTCTTCGTCAAGTTCGCCGACGCCGACCTCTCCCCCACCGGACGCGTCAGCAACATGGTCAAAGACCTGGAGGCCGCCCGCGACTACGCGCGCTCGGCCGGTGTGCCACTGCCCGTCACCACTGCCGTCGCCGAACTGCACCGCTGGCTCGCCGCGGCCGGACACGGCGACGCCGACAACGCCGCGCTGATGCACTACTACGCTCCCCTGGAGGTACGGCCGTGAAAGCTCCCGCCCTGTTCGATCTCGCCGGCCGCCGCGCCCTGGTGACCGGCTCCAGCAAGGGCATCGGTGCGGCCCTCGCCGCCGGCCTCGCCGAGGCCGGGGCCGAACTCGTCCTCAACGGCCGCGACACCGGCGCGCTGCAGCGCGCCCGGAAGGAGCTGGCCGAACGCACCGGCGCCAAGGTGCACACAGCGGCCTTCGACGTCACCGACGAAAGCGCCGTAACACGCGCGGTCCAGGAGATCGAGGACGGCATCGGCCCCTTGGACATCCTCGTCAACAACACCGGAGTGCAGCACCGCGAACCCATGCTGGAGGTCTCGGCCCGGACCTTCGAACGTGTCCTGCACACCAACCTCACCAGCGCCTTCCTGGTGGGCAGGACGGTCGCCGCCGGAATGGTCGAGCGCGGCCACGGAAAGATCGTCAACATCTGCTCCGTGCAGACCTGGCTGGCCCGGCCCGGCATCGCGGCCTACGCCGCCTCCAAGGGCGGCCTGGCCATGCTGACGCGCAGCATGTGCGCGGAGTGGGCCGGCTCGGGCCTCACCGTCAACGCCCTCGCCCCCGGCTATGTGGTCACGGAGCTGACCCGCCCGCTGGTGGGCGACCCCGCCTTCGACTCGTGGATCAGGGGCCGCACCCCCGCGGGCCGCTGGGCATCGGTCGAGGACCTGGTCGGCACGCTGGTGTGGCTCGCGGCACCGGCGTCGGACTTCGTCAACGGCCAGGTGATCGCCGTCGACGGCGGTCTGACCGCAGTGGTCTGACACACCGCCCCCCCACCTGCACAACCAACTTGAGCCAGCCGAGCCGTTCGGCAGAGAGCGGGACGAGGACATGAACGACAGGGACTCAGCGACGATGCGAGCCGTGGTCGCGCACGGTGCGGGCGACCTGCGCCTGGAGGAACGACCGGTACCGGCGCCGGGCCCCGGCGAGGTCGCCGTCGAGATCCGGTATGGCGGGATCTGCGGCTCCGATCTGCACTACTGGCGCCACGGCGCGGTCGGCGAGTTCCGGCTGCGCGAACCCCTGGTCCTGGGCCACGAGGTCGTGGGCCGGGTACGCGAGGCGGGCCCCGGCACGCAGGCGCCGCCGCCGGGCACACCGGTGGCCGTGCACCCGCTGGCGTCCTGCGGCAGGTGCCGGCAGTGCCTCGCCCGGCGGCGCAACACCTGCCTCGACACCGGCTATCTCGGCAGCGCGGCCCGGAACCCCCATGTGCAGGGCGGCTTCGCCGACATCCTCGTCGTACCCGCCGAGCGTGTGCTTCCCCTGCCCGAGGGTCTGGACCCGCGGCTGGCCGCGGTGGCCGAGCCGGCCGCGGTCGCCTGGCACGCCGTACGGCAGGCGGGCGACGTACGCGGCAAGCGTGTCCTGGTCACCGGTGCGGGTCCCATCGGCTGCCTGGTGGTCGCCGCGCTGCGGGCGGCGGGCGCGGCCGAGATCACGGTGACCGACGTGCACGAGGCTCCGCTGGCCGTCGCCGAGCAGGTGGGAGCCACGTCGACCGTGCGGGTCGGCTCCGGCGCCGAAGGCGGGCTGCAGGAACTCGCCGCGGACATCGCCATCGAGTCCTCGGGCAACCCGGCCGGACTGCGCACGTGCGTGTACGGAGTCGACCGCGGCGGGCTCGTGGTCGGCCTCGGCCTGCTGCCTCCCGGCGACACGCCGGTGGCCGCGAACGCCCTGATCACGCGGGAGCTGCGACTCGTCGGTTCCTTCCGCTTCGACGACGAACTCGACGAGGTCCTGCGGGCGTTGGCCGACGGCCGCCTCCCCGTCGAGCCGGTGGTCACGTCCGTACTCCCGGTGGCGGATGCCCTGGAGGGGTTCGGACTCGCGGCCGACCCCGCCCGCTCCTGCAAGGTCCTGCTCGACTTCGGCGGGGCCTGACGCGACGCCGGGGCTGTTCCCCGCTGCCTGCCCCACCCCCACTACCGAACGGAGTCGATCATGTCCGTCGCCCCCGCCCACCGTCCCCGCGTGGCCGTCAGCCGCACCGGCCTGCCGGGCGCCGGCGTCGAGCGCCTCGCCGCCCGCTTCGACGTCGTCGACTGGACGGGAACGCACCCGCCGTCTGCCGACGAACTGGCCCGAGTGGCCAAGGGCTGCGACGGTCTGCTGGTGCTCGGCAGCGACCGGGTCGACGCCGCGTTGCTCGACGCGGCAGGACCGGACCTGCGGGTCGTCGCCCTCGCATCGATGGGCTACGACGGCGTCGACGTGGCGGCCGCCGCCCAGCGCGGCATCGTCGTCACGCACACGCCCAACGTGCTGGCGGACACCACCGCCGACGTGGCGATGACGCTGATCCTGATGGCCAGGCGCCGCATTCCCTCCGCCGTGGACGCGCTGCGTCGCGGCGCATGGGGCGCCTTCCGCATGGACGCCTTCCTCGGCCTCGACGTGCACAACGCCACCCTCGGGCTGATCGGCTACGGCCAGATCGCCCGCGCCCTCGCCCGCAGAGCCGTCGGATTCGGAATGCGCGTACAGCACCACCACCCGCGGCGCAAGGAGGACGACGAGCTGTCCCGCTGGGTGCCGTTCGACGAACTGCTGCGCACCAGCGACGTGGTGTCCGTCCACACGCCGCTGACCAAGGAGACCGAGGGCATGATCGGCGCGGCCGAACTCGCCTTGATGAAACCGACCGCGACCCTGGTCAACACCGGCCGCGGAGGGGTCGTCGACGAGCAAGCCCTCCTCACAGCGCTGCGCGGCGGGGATCTCCACTCGGCGGGACTGGACGTCATGACCGACGAGCCGCGTACGGACCCCTCCGACCCCCTGCTCGGCGAACCGCACCTGGTGGTGCTGCCGCATGTGGGCTCGGCAACCGAGGCGACCCGCGCGGCGATGGTGGAACTCGCCGCCCGCAACGTCGAAGCAGTCCTGGACGGCCGCCCCGCGCTCACCCCGCTCCCCGGCACCCCGGGCCTGGCCGGCCGGGTGATCTCTGTGTGATCGGGAACGTCCTGATCGGGGATTCACATCCTGATCCGGGATCCACGTCGAAGCTGCCCGTCCAGGCCGGTGAGGCCCGGACGGGCAGCTCCGTGTGTCCGCGTGCCAGGTCAGACCAGCGGCCACAGGGCAGCGGTGAGGGCGAAGCCCGCGCATCCCATGACGGTCGTCAGGACGGTCCATGTGCGCAGTCCCGCCGCGACGTCGAGACCGGCGAGCTTGGTGAACATCCAGTACCCGGCGTCGTTGATGTGGGACAGCGCGAGGGCTCCCCCGCCCATCGCCAGCGCCACCAGCGACAGCTGACCGGTGGACAGGTCGGCGCGGTGCAGCAGGGGGGTGAGGATGCCGGCGGTGGTGATGAGGGCGACGGTCGCCGAGCCCTGGGCAGCGCGCATGGCGAGTGAGGTGAGGAAGGCCAGCAGCAGCACGGGCAGGCCGGTGCGCTCCAGGACGCCGGCGATCACGTCGCCGACGCCGCTGGCGACCAGGACCTTGCCGAAGACACCGCCCGCGCCCGCTACCAGGATCACCATCGCGACAGGCGGCAGCGCGGAGCCCATGACCTCGGCGATGCGTGCGTGGTTCCAGCCGCGGCGGGCGCCCAGGAAGTAGCCGCACAGGGCGACATCGATGAGCAGTGCCACCATCGGGGCGCCCAGGACGGTGAGTACGGCTCGAAGGGTGGAGCCCTCGGTGAGCGTGTTCTGGCCGATGGTGCCGAGGAGGATCAGCAGGATCGGGGTGACGATCAGCGTCAGGACGATGCCGAAGGACGGCGGCCGGACGTCCGTGACCGTGTCGGCGGGCTTGGTCAGCACCGCTGTGGCCTGCCCGCCGTCGCCCGATGTTCCGCCTGGCGTTCCGCCCGCTGTCCCCGCCGGGCCGGTCGTGCCCACGTCCGTGCTCGTCTCCCCGTACACCTCGGCGTACACCGCCGGGTCCATCGGGTACTCGCGGCGGGTGAGGCGACGGGATGCGAGATAACCGAGCAGGACGACGACGGCCGTGACGGGGATGCCCATCAGCAGCACCAGGCCCTGGCTGGCGCCGATCGTCTCGACGACCGCGACCGCGCCGGGGTGCGGCGGCAGGAAGGCGTGCACGGTGAGCATCGCGGCACCCATGGGCAGCGCGTAGACGAGCAGCGGCTTGCGGGAGGCGCGGGCGACGCCGTACGCGATCGGCATCAGGATGATCAGGCCGACCTCGAAGAAGACCGGGATGCCCAGGACGAACCCGGCGACGGTCAGGGCGAGCGGGGTGCGCCGGGAGCCGAACCTCTCGATGAGGTGGTGCGCGAACGCGTGGGCGCCTCCGGAGAGTTCGACGATCCGGCCGATCATGGCGCCCAGCGCGATGATGGTGGCGATGTGTCCCAGGGTGGAGCCCATGCCGTCCTCGATGGTCTTCACCAGGTCGGCGGCCGGCACGCCCGCGGCCAGCGCGACGCCGATGCTGACCACGACGAGGGCGACGAAGGGCTGGACCTTGGCTCTGAGGATGAGCAGGAGCAGGGCCGCGACTCCGGCGACCGCGATGACGAGGAGAGCGGTGTGGCTCATCGTGCCTCTCCTTCCCGGGTCCGGGGAGACAGGACGGTGACGACGGAGGAGTCGTCGCAGGCGCCGAGTCCGGCGCGCTCGCCGAGCAGGTAGAGCTGTTCGGCCGCGGCGGCCAGGGGCACCGGGACGTGGGCGTCCTTGGCGATGCCGGTGACGATGCCCATGTCCTTGACGAAGATGTCGAGGCGCGACTTGACCTCGGGGCCGGGTCCGTCGTCGTACGTCTGAACCATGCGCGGCCCGCGGTCGGCGAACATGAAGGAGCCGGCGGCGCCGTGCTTGAGGCTGTCCACGACCGTGCCCGGGTCGAGCCCGAGCCCGCGGGCGAGCGCGATCGCCTCGGCCGCGGCCGCGATGTGCACGCCGGCCAGCAGCTGGTTGACGGCCTTCATCGCCTGGCCGTCACCGCTGCGCGGGCCCACGACCGTGAGTGTCGAGGCGAGCAGGTCGAGGACCGGCCGTGCCGTCTTCAAGGCCACTTCTTCGGCGCCGACGACGATCAGCAGATCGCCCTCGCCGGCCCGGACCGGGCCGCCGCTGACGGGCGCGTCCACAGTGAGCACACCGCGCTCGGCGAGCCGCAGGGCGGTGGTGCGTGCCGCCTCCGGTCCGACCGTGCTGGTGAGGATCACGACCGAGCCAGGGCGCAGCGCTTCAGCGGCGCCGTTCTCGCCGAACAGCGCGTCCTCGACCTGTGCCTGGTCGCGTACGGCGAGCACGACGACATCGGCGTCACGGGCGGCCTCGGCCGGGGACGCCGCGTCTCGGGCGCCCTCGGCGGCCAGGGCTGCGCGCCGGTCGGCGGCGATGTCGTACACGGAGACGGGCAGTTCGCCCGCCAGGCGGTGCGCCATGGGGAGGCCCATGGCGCCCAGGCCTATGACGGCCGTATGGGGACGGGGGTACGGAGACATCTTCGTCCTCCTGGGGAAGGAGAGGTGGGGAGCGGGTTGGCTGCCGGGGGTGGGGAGAGCCCTGGCAGGTGAGGAGGGAATGCGCGCCGACGCGGCTGCTGCGTGGGGATGGCGCAGGGCCGGCGGCTCTCGGGGCGGCTCGCGTGGGTGGTGCGATGCTGTGGGCGGCCGTGGGGCGGTCTCGTGCCGTACGGCAGTACTGCGTGGGTGGTGGTCGGCGGAGCTGGGCCGAGGTCACGCGTTTGCTTCCTCGACGCGCGGGGTGAGGTGGCCGATGACGTCCAGAGCGGCGTCCCGGACGGCGTCGCGGCCGGCCGCCCACAGGGAGACGACGTCGGAGCCGGGCAGCGCGGACGGGAGGGTCACGCGGACGCCCTCCAAGTAGGCGCGGCGCAGTTCGGCGTTGACGTTGACCTTGGCGACGCCACGCGCGAGGGCTCCGTGCAGCTCCTCGACGGGCAGACCACTGGCGCCGTGCAGGACGAGCGGTACCGGGACGGCCTCGTGGATCGCGGCCAACCGGTCCAGGTCGAGGCGGGCGGAATCCTTGGTGAAGCCGTGGACGTTGCCGACGGCCACGGCGAGCGCGTCCACGCCCGTCGCGGCAACGAACTCGCCCGCCTGCACCGGATCGGTCATCGCCCCTGACGACGCGACAGCGTCGGTGGAGACGTCCTCGTCGCCGGGGAGGGCACCGAGTTCGGCCTCCACCCAGGCGCCGTGGTCGCGGGCCCGGCGGACCGCCTCCTTCGTCAGCGCGATGTTCTCGGCGAAGGGCAGATGGGAGCCGTCGACCATGACGGAGGTGTAGCCCGCATCGAGGCAGGCGGTGATCTCGTCCAGGTCCCGGCTGTGGTCGAGGTGCACACCGAGCGGGGCGGCGGAACGTGCGGCGGCGTCCAGCGCCAGTCGCATCAAGGTCTCGCGCCCGGCGTGCTTGAAGGGGCTGGAGCCCGCCTGGATCAGGACGGGCAGTCCGGCGGCTTCGGCGGCTTCGGCGGCGGCCGTGATGCCCTGGACCGTCTCCAGGTTGTAGGCGACGAACCCGGGCAGGGCGTGGCCGGCGGCCGCGGCCTCTTTCAGGGCATCGGTACCGTGGAGCAGCATCAGGCGCTCCTGAGCAGGTCGACAGCATCGGCGAGCGCGTCGGCACCGCCGACGTTCCCGGCGAAGACGATGTAGGGGATGCCGGCGGCGGGGCCGTCCACGGGCTCCCAGAGCGAGACGATGCCCGGCAGCAGCGTGCCCCGGGCCCAGGCACGGCGGATCTGAAGGCCGTGGGTGGCGGTGTCGCTGGAGGTGATGCCGCCCTTGGCCACGACGAAGGCGGGCCGCCGGGTGGCGTCGACCAGGCGCACGGCCTCCACGAGCGCGGCAGAGATCCGGCGGGAGATCGCCAGGCTGTCGTCCGCGTCGGCACCGGTCACCAGAGCGCGAGAGGTGCGGATCACGGCGTCGGCCGAGTCCAGCGCACCGGCCGCCGCGGCCGCGACCTCGGCAACGTGGGCGTCGCGCCGCTCCTCGTCGAGCAGGAGGGCCACGTCCAGCTCGTACTCGGCGATCCCGCCCCGCTCCCGCAGCCGGTCCAACTGCCGTGTCGTGAGCGACACATGGGACCCCACGGCGATCAGCCCATGGGGCGCGTCCCCGCGCAGCGGGCGCAGTGCCGCGGGAGTGAGTGGTGCCCGCCCGGCCTGTCCGGCGCGGGCCCTGACGAAGGACGGCCCGACCCGGTACAGCAGCCGGACGCCGCTCTCCTCCGCCTGGGCGAGGGCCAGGGCCAGCACCCGAAGATCGTCGTCGCACACCGCGTCGACCACGGCCGTACGTCCGTCGCGCAGCGAGGACAGCAGCCGCGCCGTGTGTGCCGGGCCGCCGCCGCGCAGGTCGTCGAGGGTGATGCGCAGGACCTCGTCCGCGGGCACCCGTCCGTCCGTCTTCTCCTCGACCCACTCGGGCAGGGAGGAGTTCCGGTAGCCGAAGGTGGCGTCGCGGGCGAACTCGCTCTCGCCGACCGGCAGCAGGCCGCCGGCCGTCCGCATCCAGTGGCTCGAGCCGACGGTGAGCCGGCCCGCCTCGATGTAGGCGGGGACCAGTACGACGCCGTCCGGGGCGCCGACGCCCAGGTCGGTGAGCTCCTGGGCCAGGACGTCGGTCTCCAGCGGGAAGTGACCGCGCAGGGTCGAGTCGCCGCGGCTGGCCAGGACGTAACCGGTGTCCTCGGCCGCCGACGCCGTGTGCAGGGCGCGGACCACCTCGCGGTTGCGGATGGCGGCGTCCTTCGGCGACAGGCTGCGGGTGTTGGTGAGGACGAAGAAGGCGGCGCTGTCCTGGCGCAGCGCCCAGCGCAGGTCGTCCACCGTCCAGGTGGTCAGGACAGGGACGTCGGCGACGGTCTGGGTGCCGGTCGGGTCGTCGTCGAGGACGACGAGCCGGGGCCCGCCGGATACGCGGGCGGCCACATCGGCGGCGCTCACCTC